>CAZNTN010000004.1:0-175406 GCA_964575995.1 uncultured Melioribacter sp.
TAAATCTGAAATTCAGTAGCTCCATCCATTTTCGCGGCTTCAATCATACTATCCGGAATTGACAATGCGTATTGGCGTATCAAAAAAATTCCAAAAATGCTTGCCATTCCAGGAACGATTATAGCCCAGTATGTATTTATTAATCCCATATTTTTTAGAATAAGAAATACAGGCAGCATTGTTACCTGTCCCGGAATGATCATTGAGCTAAGCAGAAACTTGAATAGACTTTCTTTTTTCGAGAAACGGAATTTTGCGAACGCATAACCGCCCATCGAGTTTAACAAGAGTGAAAAGAATGTAGCGCCTAACGAAATAATAATACTGTTAAGCAAGTAACGTGCAAGATTTAACCTTGAGAATAAAACTTGGTAGTGTGATAAATCAAACTTCTCCGGAAAAAGTTTAGGCGGATAAGTATTAGCCAAGCCGGTTGGCATAAAAGAAGCAGAAACCATCCACAGAAAAGGCAAGAAAGTTATTACTGCAATAAAAATTGCGAGAGCTATTACCAAGTATTTTTTCAGTTTAGCCATTTCTCTCCTTTTGCAATTTAAATTGTATTGCCGTGCCGATTAAAATAATTACAGTAAGCATAAATGCAAGTGCGGTAGAATAGCCAATGTTCCACCATCTAAATCCTTCTTGATACATATAAAGAACAATACTTAGCGTACTGTTCAAAGGACCGCCTTGCGTCATTACGTATGGCTCGGCAAATAATTGGAAGTAGCCTATCATTGTAATTACACTTATAAATAATGTGGTTGGTGCAAGCTGAGGAATTGTAATATTCTTAAACTGCTGCCATACAGAAGCACCTTCAATGCTTGCGGCTTCATATAACTCCTCGGGAATGTTTTGAAGTCCGGCAATAAAGATTACCATATTGTAGCCGAAATTTTTCCATATTACTAACAAAATAATTGCAGGCATAGACCAATTTGGATCTCCAAGCCAATCAACCGGACCAATGCCAACAAAGCTCAGCAAGTAGTTTAGCAGCCCAAAACGTGGATGATAGATATACCGCCAAACAATAGAAACAGCAACATGAGTTGTAACTACTGGCAGAAAATATATTAGCCGGAAAGCTCCTTTGAAGCGAATAAACTTGGAATTAAGCAAGACCGCTGCCGCTAAAGAAGAAGCAACCGAAAGCGGACCGCCAACCATTACAAAGTAAAAAGTATTTTTAATTGCTGTCCAAAACAATGGATCGCTAAGAAGAGTTGAATAGTTTTTAAAAGCAACGAAGCGTAGATAATCAATATTGCCGAGAGCATAAATATCAAAATCGGTAAAGCTCATAGCAAGAGCGGCAATAACGGGCAAAAAGAAAAACAAAGTTATAATTAAAAGTGACGGACCCAGAAAAAGTAATACCGCACTAATTTTTGTTTTATTATTCATGCTTATTGCTCATAATGTAACGGCGTTTTTCCAAAACGTTATTTACATTTTTATCTAACTTCTTCAGAGCTTCATCAATAGTAATTCTTTTGCGTGCAACAGGCTCAACCATCTCTTGCTGTATTTTCTGAAAAACAATTTGTTCCCATTCTGGAATTTTGGGAGCCGGTTTTGTTTTTTGCAATTGCTTGTAAAATGCATGGCTGTATTTATTATTAACAAATTCCGGTTTTTCCCAAACACTTTTTACTGCCGGAAGTGAAGACACAAGTCTGTAAAAATCATACTGAGTTTTTTCATTAGCTAAAAACTCAATCCACTTCCAAGCTGCATCTTTGTTTTTAGATTTTGCATATAGAACAATACTAGAACCGCCGGGAAGTGAATAGCCAGGATAATCATCATTTGGAGATGGAAGCGGCGCAGTCATCCATTTATCTTGAACATCGTTCGGCAGTCTGTTTTGAAATTCCGTAACATTCCATGGTCCGGTTATGTACATCGAAAAAAAGCCTTCCCCAAAAGCTTGATATACATTTAGAATTTGCTGCATATCAACCGGAGCTAAACTTTCGTGATAAAACTTAGCTAAGTATTCTAAAGATTCCTTAAATTCTTTAGCAGAGAAGTTTGCATAACGGTCTTTATCTTTTAGCAGACTTGCATTATTCTGTATTGCAAAAACAATAAACGGAAGCCATTCATTTGTAGGAATAAAGAAAGAGTATCTGTTAAACTTTTGTTTAATCTTCTTTGATGCATCGTAAAGTTCTGCCCACGTTCTTGGCGCGTTAGCGTAACCAACCGCTTTTAAAATATCTGTCCTGTAAAATAAAACTCTTGTATCAACATACCATGGAACGCCGTAAACTGTAGTATCTAAAACATTGGTTTCCCAAATTCCATCAAAGAATTTTTCTTTTGCTATAACCGATGATTTGGAAATAAAATTATTCAGCGGCTCGATAGCATTTATCGCTTCAAACTCCGGAATCCACGTATTGCCAAGTTGAAAAACATCCGGCAGTGTTTCACTTGCAAATGCAGTAATTAATTTTTCGTGTGCGGCTACCCAGGCTATCTGCAAAACTTTTACTTTGATATTTGGATTTTGTCTTTCAAACTCTGGAACAAGTTTAGCAACCTTTTCTCCTTCTACACCCATTGCCCAAAATTTTATTTCGATCTTTTCAGATTTTTTGTGTGAGCAGCTGATTGTGAAAATCAGAGAAAACAATACAACATATTTTAGATTTTTAAGTCTCACTACTGAATACTCAATACTAATTATTTTATTACTACCATCTTCTTTGTTATAGCAGCTGTTGGTGTAGTTAAGCGGTAAAAGTAAACGCCGGAGCTTAATTGATAATTGAGAATTGAAAATTGAGAATTATAAATGCCGGGTTGTTTGTACTCATCAACCAATGCAGCAACTTCTCTTCCTAATACATCGTAAACTTTTAGAGTTACGCGGCTTGCTGCTTGCAGCTTGTACCTTATAGCTGTTGTTGGGTTGAACGGATTAGGATAGTTCTGCTCGAGGGAGAATTTTGATGGAATAGTTTCTTCTTCCTCAACTTTTGTATCCGGAAAAAACAAACCTTTCCCGCTAGAAAAATCCAGCAAAGGGGCAATTTCGGGCGCGCTCATAAAAGATTTCCATAAAATTTCGGATCGGTAATTTTCGATCATGCCAACAATCGGTCCTTGATCAATAGCTAAATAACCATCGCTGTACCAATTTCGAGTTACATTAAAAGCATCTTTAAAGCCGAAATCGCCCCAAAGATTAGCACCGTAAATTCTATAAAAATGTTTGATCGCTGCTAAGGATTCTTTAGGTGTATATGGCATAGAAGAAAGCGCAGCGGTTGGCGCAATTGTTCCATTATCATTTTCCGGCGCGTGTGCTAAGTAACCAACACCTGGTATAGAATAGCTCGCCGTCAATCCCCAACAATCTTCTCCATATCCTGCAAATTTTTTAGGATTATCTATACAATAAGCTCTATTAACAAGAGATTGATTTTTGTTATGCACAAAATAGTTTGTGAATAAATCCCGCTTGTTGCGAGGATCGAAACCTAAATAAGAATAGTGAGTAAAGAACAAAGGTCCGCCATAACTTGAACCAACATACAATGGAATGTCGTATCTAACTCTGTAGTTTGTAATTTTTCCGCCGTTTCCCCAGCCGCCTCTATAAAAATTTTGCAGATTGATGTTGGGCGCCTTAGTTGGCGAGGCAACAGCAAGAAGATATGGTATTTGAGTTTCGTTCCAGCCATGAAAAACAAAAGTATCATTAAAATTAAAACCCATAGTAGGAGACCAGTTCCAGTACAAACCAGCGGTACCGTTTCTATAAAAATTCCAATCAACTTCATGCCAAATTTGATTTATATAATTACGTGCATGAACTTCTTCAAAAGTGTTGTTATCAAAATATTGGCGTGCTGCAAGTAATCCTTGAATTAAGAATGCGGTTTCAACAATATCGCCTCCGTTTTGCTGACCAAAGTTTACAACTTTGCCAGTAGTTCCATTTAGCCAATGCGGAAAAGCGCCATGAAAGCGATTAGCCTTAGTTGCAAGAAAAGTTGTAATCTTCAACAATCTTTGTGCTGCTTGCTCGCGTGTAATAAATTTTCTTTCAACTGCGGAAATAATAGCCATAACGCCAAATCCGCTGCCGCCAATTGTATTGGTTACATCACCTTCGTTTGGATGCCAGCGCTCGCGTGCTAATCCGCTAGTAGGATCGCCCCAATCCCAAAAATATCTGAATGCTGCACGCTGAGTCATATCTAAAAATTCTTCATCGTTCATTATATGAGTTGAAGCAGAAACTTCGGCGCTCAAAGGAGATTCGTTTCCAGCATTATCATAAGCAGAAACTTTGTAGCGCACTGCAATTCCGGGCGCGCCTAACCACTCCCAACTAAAGGATCTATTTTTGTTCACCGTTTTAGAAAGCACAAACGAAGCGCCGTTGAATTTATAAACTCTATAACCGGCTAAATCCGTTTCAAGATTGTACTGCCAAATTACATCGGCGTGTAATTCATAACCAATTGCCTTAACGCCGGTTGGTGTTGCAGGCGGAGTTTTATCCTGCGCAGAAATTACCACGCAAGAGAAAAATATTGCTAAAAGAGATTTTTTCATTCTGCCCTCAATATTAATAATCAATCATTACTTCAGCAGGAAACGACATTATAGTTATAGCATTGTTCGAATAACTTTTAATTTCATTTCCGTTTACTAAAACTTTTTTAGGCAATATTTTACCGTTGAAATTTTTAAGTACAACGCCGCCTGATGGAATTTTTGCATCGCCGAACAATTTTACTTTGTAAGAATCTTCTTCCTTCTTAATTGAATAAGATACCTCTCCGTAATAAGCAGGTAAATTTTCTATAGACATTCCTTCCGGCGCGTCAATCCATTCTTGTTTTAACCCGGCGCCAATTACTAAAGTAGAATCGTACTCGTTTTCGTAAATAAACATTGCGCGCATAGCGTTAATAAAATCAGAGCCGACCCAAGTATGCGGCATGTCTCCTATGAAGCGTGGGAGCCTTATATCTTTCCAAACCACTTCTGCCCAATGATTCCAACCTTGCGGGCGCAGATCATTCAAAAAATAATTAGTAAGCCAATGAGCGCGTTCCGGTTGGTCCATAAAAATGAACGAGCCGATAGTGCGAACTTCGTAAGGCGTGTAGTTTAGCCAATCTGTTTCCGGCTTAGCACGCGCTTGGGTAAAATCCCAATACCTATCAAAAGTATTTTGGAGTAAATCAGTTGGCAGATTGCCGCGCTCGTTGCAAGGGTAAAGTGAAATGGTTGTTGAAGTTGCATCAAAATCGCCAAGTTCAACACAGCCCGGTATAAAATTTATTTTGTGCTGCTTAGCTGCTAATCTAATAGAGTTATATAAATTCGTTTTGAAATCATCTCTTATTATTTTGAAGCGAGCCGCATCAGAATCGCTGCCTACTGCTTCAGCAATTTCAACTGCATCTTTTAATCCTTTCATCCCAAAAAAACTATCCCAATATGAGTGGCGCGGCTTATCGCTGTAACCTTCGTGCGAAATTGACTCCGGTAAAATTCCGTAGTAAGCACGCAAACTATCTCCACTGTTCTTGTAGAAATCTGTGGAGCGTTGATCAATCAAGAATTTTAAGTAATCAACAGCGCGCTTAACATTTTCATATTTGGATTTTAGCCATGTAGTGTCTTTAGTGTAATTGAAGTACTGACGGATTAAATAAATGAACTCGCCGTGGCTGTCATGTTCCGGAACCGGATCCGGACCTCTATGATCTACAACGCATGGTACTTTGCCATTATCAAATTGATTTGCAGCGTACCAATCTGCAAACCCGCGTACTTCATCAACAATCCCATTCTTAAGAAGTGCAGAAGAAGTTAACGCTCCATCGCGTATCCAAGAACGTTCGTAAGAACGAGAGCCGGGCTGAATTCCATAATTATCCCGGTTGATTAATATGTTGGCGAGATTTGTGCGGATTGTATTTACAATCTTATCGGCAGAAGAAGGCAGGTTAAACTTTATGTGTGTTACTTTTTCATTCCAAAACTTTTTAGTCTCTTCAAACTTTTTCCGAACAAAATCTGAGTTGGCATTTTTCAGAAACTTCGGCACTGTATAAAAAGGAACTGCAACAAAGTATGATTTTTCTTCCTGCGGCTTGAGTTCAAAAGAATATTTTATTGCAGCAGAAGCAAATCCGTCATCATCATCTACAAACTTTTTCCCCGGCATTTGATTTAGTGAAAGATAGTTTATCACTTCGCCGTCATCAAAAGATGAAGCGCCAATTTCTGAAGGCTTGCTTATTGAAACAACTTTCTTTTCGTTATTAACAACAATTTTATTCTTATCTGCCTTGATTGATTTTACTTTTGCAGCGCCACCTGTAATATTAAGCCATTGATAGTATGGATTAACTTGAAACGGACGAAGCGCTAAGTAGAAATTGCCTGCTTTATCTGCCTCACTTACATTCTTGAGTGTGTAAGATAAATAGAGAACAGAAGATTTATTTGCTTCACCACTCGAAAATGCTTTTACTTCGAGTTGAATATTTCCGAGCCGCTTAACTTTAGGAATTGGCAGATAATTATTTTCTAGCGACTGAATATTATGCTGATCGTTCCAGGTAATTAATTTATCATCAACAAAAAGGAATGGCTCAAGGGAGAAGCATGCTTTATCAACTTCAACCATTCCTTCTTCATTGATTAGCGCCTCTTTAGCATCGGCGTTTACTCCGGTAATTGTCCAATAAGATTTTTCTTCGGTTAAATAACGTGGAAAATATCCGCGCGGAAAATCTTTTGCAATGTTTATAAGAAACCGATTCGGATCTGCTGAATATTCACCATCTAACAATTGCATCTCTTTAATAGAATAACCATTCTTGCCAGAACTTGCCTGCATTTCTAACTTTACAAAAGATGCCTCTTGTTCCGGCAAACGGATATACGAAGTAAACCCCGAGCTCTTTTCTGCTTCATAAATTCTTTCCCAGTTTGTATTGTTATCCGAAACCGATACCGAAAACTTCTTAGCAAAATTATTTTTATCCCAAATAATTTTCAGTCCGCCAAATTCTTTTCTGCCATTAAGATCAATTAGTATTTCCTGCTTTTCCTTTTTATCGCTTGTCCAAACTGTTTCTTTATTTCCATCAAGAAGATTGTTTAACTCCAAGACAGAAGAACTTGAGCTTAGTTCAATTTTAGATAAATCGGTGTTTGTATCAGGTGCAGGTTCAAAGTTAAGTTCATCAATAAAAACTGTTCCTTTACCGCCGTTGTAAGAAGCAATAGTAAACTCAAGCCGGGCAGTTTTGCGAAGCGTTTTATCTTTTGTTGGTCCCCAAGCAAATTCAATTCTACGCTTTTTGATTACATACTTTTTCCATTCAGTCGGAAATTCATAATTGCGGTTATTAAACCACCAAACGTTATCGCCGCTTTCATCAGCAAGTTTAAACTCAAGATTGTTGTTTGGCGATTCGCCTTTTAGATAAAAAGTGAATTGATAATTATCTGGATATTCGATTGGAATTGTTTTCTGAATTCCGCCGTAACCGGAGCCCTTTGTAAAGTTGTAATCTATGCGAATGGATTTGCCTTTTACTCCTTTAGCAGCAGATATTTTGAGCTCAACGCCGTCACTTGTAAAAATTTGCCAGCCGTTGGTTGTTTCAAAATTATCGAGTGTTTTGCTTTGGGCAAATATTTGAATTGCCAGCGAAAGCAGTACAAGTATTAGCGCAATCAGCTTTACAATTTTATCTTTCATAGTTATCATTTATTTATTAAGAATTATTTTTTCATTTGTTCAAATCCTAAAATCTTTAATCCTCTCTTTACAATTTCATCTTTCATAAAATATTTCCAAACAAAACCATTGTAGTAGTTTTCAATCATTAAAATAATAGGTCCTTGGTCAAGTCCTAAATAGTCTTTATCTATCCAGTTTACAGTAGGATTAAAAGCATCTACAAAACCATATTTACCCCAAACGCCGGTGCTGCCATATTTTTCCTTTATGTTAATTAAAGTAGGAATGCAAATTTCTGGTGCAAAAGGAATGGAACCGCCTGCAGCAGTTGGAGCTATAGTGCCGTCATCAAATTCTGTAGAATCTAACCCCGAAGAACCTCGCGGCGCATAACCATAGAAAACTTTACCATCATGGTTGAATTTAGATTCGGGTCCATCGCAAGCAGTAAAACCCCAAGTAAGCGAATCATAACCAGCCCACTTCATTGGATTTACAATTGCATATTCTCTATTTACATAAGTAGCTCGCCGCGAATTTTCAGCGTAGTCAATTCCCTTCTTCTTCATGTAAGAATCCACAAGCCCGTTTGGGTCTAACCACAAAAAAGAATATTGATGAGCAAACAATGCTGGAAAAACTACATGTCCAAAATCTTGAGTGTAAGGTTCTCTCCAACGATAAGTGCTTTGAAATGAAGCGAATGCAGTTTCGGGATTTGGTAAATTCATACCGGCAGCAATTACGTAAAGGAACAAAGCTTCTGTGTAACCAAACCAGCCAAGCGGTTGAAAACCATCTTCTACCCAGCCCATATTAATTTGATGAGGCATTGTTTGATCTGCCGAACGTACCCAAAACCGCCAATCTGCACGTGCAAGTAGTTTGCTGGATAAATCTCTAATCTGTTTTTCTGCTTCGTTATTGCCGCTAAAATAATTCCGTGCGAAAATCATTCCGCTAAAAAGTAACCCGCTGTCAATTGAAGACAATTCACAATTCCAAAAGCGCTGCCCGGTTTTCATGTGAAGAAAATGATAATAAAATCCCTTCTTTCCTGTAGCCAATTTTGCATCACTTTGTTCGCTGTTCCAAAAAAAGTTTAACATATTAAGAGTAAGCATCGCGGCGTGTTCTCTAGTAATCCATCCTTTCTCTGCGCCAATAGCCCAAACAGGTACTGCAAAACCAACCGCCGCAATTGTTGCCGGAGATGAATCTGTTGAACGGTCCTTTATTAATCCGTTTTCCGGGTTAATTTCTGCTAAGAAATACTTAAATGTTCTGTACTGAAGTGTATCGAGAAAAGATTTTTCTTCTGCACTCATTTTGTAATTGAGCTTATGAAGCAGTTGGTATTTAATTTCTCTTGATTGACAGCTAATATTTGCGGCAATCAATAGCAGCATAATTGTAATTAACTTTTTCATTTTACCTTTCTCTTATTTTATCCTAAAAAAACTATAACTTCTACTTCACCAGAGTTCTTTGCAGCCAGCACTGTATTTCCGTTGATCTTTTCTCCATCAAGAGTAATCTCTTTTACTCCAAAAGAAACACCATTTGGGTTTTCTACTTTGATATTGTAGAAAACATTTCTAAACAATCTTCTTACAGAATAATATTTCCAATGGTTAGGAATGCAAGGGTCAATAAGCAGTCCATTTTCTGTTGGACGCACTCCTAAAATCCATTCAACCAGTTCTTTTTGAAGCCACTGTGCAGAGCCTGTGTACCAAGACCAGCCGCCCATTCCATAATTTATCGAGCCGGGTCCATCAATGTTTCCTGGGGTTACAAAAGGTTCGGCAGCATATTTATCTGGATCGTATGCATAATTATTAATTGGATTCAACCTTGAGTAAGCAGCCCAAGCGTTATCTGCATCTTTCATCATAGCAAATGCTTGAATAGCCCATGTTGCGGCGTGTGTGTAAACGCCGCCGTTCTCTCTTCGCGATGGTGCGTAACGTGTTAAGTAACCAATATATTTATCAGTTTTTGTGTACGCTGGATAAAATAAAACAGCTCCGTTGTTTTTCAATAAATGTTTTTCAACGGAAGCCATTGCGGTTTTCTTTCTTTCTTCATCTGTAGAATCTGCAATTACGCACCAGGTTTGTGCGTTGAGATAAATTTTTCCTTCATCACATTCTTTGCTGCCAATTTTAGTTCCACTATCTTTTGTAGCGCGCCAGAACCATTCACCATCCCAAGCATATTTGTTGATAGAGTCTTTCAATTTTGCTGCTTCAATTTCATATTTTGCATTTAGATCACTCTTGCCGTTTTTATCGCAAACAACTGAAAATCTTTTTAAGATTAGATAAAAAAAGTGAGCGAGCCAAATTGATTCACCTTTAAATTCTAGACCAACAGCGCTTAAGCCGTCGTTCCAATCACCCGCGCCAATATAAGGCAGGCCACGTTCGCTCATTCGCGATAAAACTTTTTCAATTGCTAAAACGCAGTGGTTAAACAAAGAATCTTTCTTATCAGCGTTATCGTAATAATGTTCTGTTTCGTTTAAGAAAGAATAATTATTTGTTTCATCTAAGTAATGGAATAAAATATATGGGAGCCAAAGTAAATCGTCTGTCATTTTTGTTGGAAGCCCGGTTTCACTAATCGGGTGCCACCAATGCAAAACAGTTCCATCTTCAAACTGATGACGAGCATGAAGCCGAATCTGCTTTTCTGCTCTTTCATAATCGCCATACAAATAAATCATGCAGTCTTGAAGTTGATCTCTAAAACCAAATGCGCCGCTCTGTTGATAATAAGCCGTGCGCGCCCACAACCTTCCGGCAACTGCCTGATAGCGCAGCCAAACATTTGCAAGCAGGTTTACAGATTCATCCGGTGTGTTTATTACTAATGCCTGCCTGTAATCTTCCCAAAAACTTTTTACTTCTTGCAGCGAAGAAGCAAGTTGTTCTTGGGATTGATAATTCGTTTTCGATTCTTCGATATATATTTTTGCTGCATCAATGGATTTCAATTCCGATTCAAGCGCTTCTTTGTCTCCATCAATTCCCATATAAAAAGCAGCTTCATCCTTTTGGTTAGCATCAATTTTTAATTTGATACGAACGGCAGCAATCGAATCGTTCCACTTGCCAATTGTATTAGAGAGCTTCTCGTAATTAAGCGATTGTGGATTTGCGAGATCGCCATACTGCCCTAAAAATTTTTCTTTATCTCCTTCGTAATCAACTATTTCTTTGTTGGATGAAATGTAACCGAAGTAAGGATATTCAACGTTCCAGTGCCCGCGTTCGCCAAGTGGAATTTCCCACAAGCGTTTTGTTGCCAGCATAGCGTTTAGATTCTTATCAAAGTGTGTTTCAATAAAAGTTTTATGAAACTCTCTATGATGATCTGCCGATGAGCCCAAGCACCATTCAAAATAACTGTAAATAGAAAGTTCAATTTCTTCTTTTGATTTGTTAGTTACTTTGAAATTCCAAATTTCTAAATTGTTTTTCGCGGGAATGAAAACATCTAACTCAACAAGTATTTCTTTGTACTCGGATTGAAAACTTGCAAAACCGAAACCATAAACAGCTTTGTAATTTGTAATTTCCTTTTTGCTCGGCATCCAAAGAGGATTCCAAAATTCTCCCGTCTTTTCATTCTTGAAGTAAAAATACTTTCCCCAATTATCTTGAATTAAATCTTGATGCCAGCGGTTTAAGCGGTTAAACTCGGAGTGTTCTAAAAAACTAAAACCTCCGCCGGTTTGCGAAATAACCAGCCCGTAAGTTCCGTTTGATATTACATTTACCCATGGTTTTGGTGTTTTATAATTTGTGATTACGTAATCATTTCCATTATCAATGAAGTAACCATACTTTGTTTCAAATTTCGGCATTGTTTATTCCTAACTATGATTTGATTAACATGAATTTCTAACAACAAGCTCCGTTGGTATCACAACCTTTTTAGGCTTGCCGCTTATATCTTTTTGAACTTTTTCGATTAATCTTTGAGCGGCAATTTTTCCCATTTTATCTGTATCAACTTTGATAGTAGTTAAAGCCGGGTTTGAATACTCGGCAAGGATGATATCATCAAAACCAACAACAGCAACATCTTCTGGAATTTTAATTCCCTTAGATTTAAGAGCATTACAGCAGCCAAGCGCCATCATATCGTTTGCTGCAAAAATTACTTGAGGCATATCGTTGTGCTTCAACATTTTCAAAGTTGCCTGCTCGCCGCTTGCCATTGTGTATATTCCTTTTGCAAGCCAGTAATCTTTCACCTCCAGCTTAAATTTCTTGCAGGCATCTGCAAATCCTTTTTTACGCAAGAAGGCATCATTATTTTCTTCCGGACCAGCAATGTGACCAATCTTTTTAAATCCTTTGCTTACTAAGTATTCAACTAATTTAAAAGAAGCTTTATAATTATCAACCGTAATTACATCATACTCGCCAATTTCAGAATCGCCGCTTATCAAAACATAAGGCACGGTGTTAGTGCTTAGTGCGTTTGATATTTCATTGCTCATAAAAGGAGCAAGTAGAATAAAACCGCCAACTATTCCACTGTGCATCATTGTGTTGATTGATTCAACCATAGATCTGTTCTTGTGCGAACTAACTACCAAAGTGAAATATCCGTGTTCGTAAGCTGTTTCATCGATGCTGTGAATTATCTCAGCGAAGAATTCATCAGAGATATCCGGTAGTATTAAGCCAATCATATTAGATTTACGCTTAGCAAAATTTCGTGCTATAATGTTTGGATTGTAGTTTAACTCTTTGGCAAGTTTTAATATTTTTTTGCGAGTGAATTCCTGCACTTTGGGGCTGTTACTAAGTGCGCGTGAAACCGTTGCAATAGAAACATTAGCTCTTTGAGCTATTTGCTTTATAGTTGATGCCATAACCAACTCTTATAATTGAGATGAAAACGTTTACATTAGCCCTTTTAACATAATACACCATGCAGCTAATGTCAAGTAATATATATTTTCCCTTCATAAAAACTTTATTTACGCCCTCAAATTTTTTCAAATGGATTAAAGTGCTTAAATTTTCGAGCCTTTTTTCTAAAACAATTTATTGGAAAGTTAATGGAATTTATCAGCTATATAATTGACTTGTTTCTTAATCTTGATAAGCACATAGCTGTACTAATACAGCAGTATGGCACTTTATCTTATATAATTCTTTTTGCAGTTATTTTTGCAGAAACAGGCTTAGTTATTACACCGTTTTTGCCGGGCGATTCGTTGTTATTTGCAGTAGGAGCATTTGCAGCAAAGGGCGCATTCGATGTTCACTTGTTGTTTATTCTGTTAAGCATTGCTGCAATTGTGGGCGATACATTTAATTACTGGGTTGGGCATTACATTGGTCCTAAGGCGTTTAATATGAATATTCGCTTTCTGAAAAAAGAATATTTAGAAAGAACCCAGCAGTTTTATGAAAAGCATGGCGGCAAAACAATAATTATTGCCCGCTTCATTCCAATTATTAGAACATTTGCCCCTTTTGTTGCCGGTGTAGGCTCTATGAATTATTCTAAATTTTTTCAATACAATGTAATTGGTGCTTTGGTTTGGTGTTCTTCTTTTATTTACGCAGGCTATTTTTTTGGTAATCTCGAGTTTGTTAAAAATAATTTTTCATTTATCATACTTGCAATAATTATTATCTCTGTTCTACCTGGAGTTATAGAAATACTCCGTAACAGAAAGAAATAGTTAACGTATTAGCAGTTTTATAATTTTCAACAAAGTCTTAACAAACCCTCTAATAATTAGAAGTAACAGATAGATTAGAATCGAAAGCAGAACTACTATATGAAGCTGTGTTAATAGTTCACCCCACGGAGTATCATATTTAGTTATTGCATAAATATTGACTGCAATTGCAATTACAAAAGAGATGCACCAAATAATTATTTCTCTTTTTATTGTACTATTTTTTATTACAAGATCTTTCATTTCATATCCGGTATTTTTCATCTAAAGTAATTCTTTCTCTAGTCTTGGCAGCTTTTTCTGCTAACAAAGACCATACTGAAGCATTGTAGCCTTCCTTTGTTAATTCTTCTGGAGCACTTCCATTCCTTATATACCGCGTGAATGCTTCTAATTGAAGTTTAGTCTCGTCCATTTTATAATTACCGGCAATATACACTCCTTTATATTTAACAGCAGTTTCTGGAACCCAGCTTGCGCCTCCTATTGGAATTACATCAAAAATATCTTTCTCAAGATTGTTTATTAATTGAAGAATAGCTGGAGGTGGCGGCGGTTGTGCAGAATAATATTTATTTATCTCCAATTCCATTGTACCTTTACTTCCAATAACTTGTTCTTCGCAGCCATAATGCTTATTACAGTTCTGAGAATCGTAAATAAAATTTGAGCCATCGGCATAATCAAAAATGCAGGCAATGTTATCGTAAACTTCTCTGCCATCTTTCCAATAATTAATACTGCCGTTGCTAATTACAGAAACAGGCGTGGCTTTATTAATCCAATTTGCAACTTGAATTTGGTGCGAAAGTAATTCTGTGAAAAGTCCGGCTGAATAGTTCTCGTATAATCTCCAATTAATTTTTCTTTCGAACTCAGGTTTAGGAACATGCCTTCTCCAGTTTGTGGCTCGGTGCCAGTTTGCGCGTATTTGTGAAATTTGTCCAATCGCTCCATCGTGAATCTGTTTTAACGCTTCAATAAACACGGGACTGAACATTCTCTGATGACCTATCTGCAAGATACACTTTGATCTAGTGTATGTATCATACATCAACTTTGTATCATCAAGATTACGCGCCATAGCTTTTTCGCAAAAGACATTCTTACCGGCATTTAGCGCATCAACAGTAGTGCGGGCGTGTTCGTGCAGCGGTGTTGCTATAACAACTCCATCTATATCTTTCATCGAAATCAATTCACGGTAATCATAAAAAGCTCTTGCTTTTCCGTTGGTAAACATTTTTGCCCGCTGATAATTAGGTTCGTAATCATCGCATACAGCGGCTATTTCAACATTTAGTATGCTTTCAAATGCTTGAACATTTTTAAGCAATACGCTTCCGCGATCACCAATTCCTATAAATCCCAATCTAACTTTATTGTTAACAGACCTGCCAATCTGCTCATCTCCAAGAATTTTAAGCCAAGGCATTGATGAAAGAACTAAAGATGACCCGGCAGCAATCGTAATTTTCTTTAAAAATTCTCGACGGTTAATTTCAAACAGTGTTTTTTCTTCTTTTTCCATTTAGCACCATAACTAAAAGTAAATGATAATTCACGTTACGAAAGAGAGCCATTATAGCACTCCAGAACGTGTAGCAATAACAGATGACGAACATGGGTTTTTACTTTCAAAATCAATAAAAACCGGCTCCTTGCTAAGGTAAGTGATAATTTTTCTATCATTACTATAATTTATTCTTACAGCCTCGATATTCTTTAATTCATTCTTTATTGAAGTTATTTGTTCATCTGTTAAATTCATAAAAGCAGTGGACAAGATTTCACACACGAGCGGCGAAACTGATTTTACACTAACTATTTCTCTCACTCTTTTCAAATCTCCGGTAATTGGATTGATTACATTCACTTTGAAAATCAATTGCCCGGTATCATCTTTAAAATAATTACTGGAAGTAGAAATAGATTCATTAAACAAATCAAAACTGTATGCCGTATCATCAGTCCAATAATCATTTATTCCAACTTTCCATCCTCTGCCATTTGGGTGATTTCCTTTTGATAGGATTGAGCTTTCTCCAAAACTTACGAATGCACTTTCTATTGGTGAATTATCAAGTAATTTTTTCACTCTGCTGAGCGCATAACCCTTACCAAAGCCGCCAAAATCTATCTTAGCTTCTTTATCAGAAAAACGAATTGATCTTGAATTACGATTGAGAATAACGGAATTCATTCGTGAACCAAGTTTAGATTCAGCTGCTTCTGGATTCTGATTGTAGTATTCGACTATTCTTCGCATAGTAATATCGAAAGCGCCAAATGTCAGATTGTGATAATCAAGGCAGATGCTGAAAAGCTCGTACATTTCATCATCAAGTTTAACTTCGCTTAAGAATGCCTGCTCATTTATTTGAGCAACTATGCTTCCTGTATCGAAGTAGTTCAGTTTGGCTTCGATACGCTTCACTTCACTTTGTATCATTCTGAAAAGTCGTTCGCATAATTCTTCATCGGCATTTGGGATAACCGTGTTAAACCTTGTTCCCATTGCAAAAAATGAATTATGATAAAATTTGCCCAATTCAACTCCTGCTTAGTATTTTAATTCCCAGCCTTTTTCATATTCTCTCTGCCAGAATTTCATCGCTTCTTTATCGTTAACAATGTGCCCGTTTTTATCAAGATTAATTAAGCGTCCTACCTTCCAGGCAATATTTGAAAGATGTAAAATTGTAACGGATATATTGCATTCTGCTATTGGCGAGTTTAGTTTTTCACTATGGCGAATTGCTCCGACAAAATTTTTGAAGTGATCGATGGTCATCTTATCAATACTTCGTAAATCTTGTGTAGAAGATGTACTCTTAACTTTAAACTCATCAATTATTTTATCATCTAAGCTGTAAACTTCATATCCACCGCGGTCCAAAACAACAGTTCCATCAGTTCCGTGAATTGCCGCACCTCTATCCCTTCCATAATTTTTTTTGCCGTTGCAGCTTTTTCCTTCCCAAGAAATCATCTTATCATCAAACTGATAACTAGTTTCAATAGTATCGTAAAATTCCCAATCGTCTTTAAAATGAAATCTACCGCCGGCAGAAGTAATTCTCTTTGGCATATCAACTTGAAGCGCCCATCGGCACAGATCAACTTCGTGCGTTCCGTTATTCAATGTTTCGCCGGTTCCATAATGCCAGAACCAATGCCAATTATATGGATGCAGATTATCTTTATACGGTCTCCTTGGAGCGGGACCCTGCCACAATTCCCAATCAAGCTCTGCAGGAACCGGAACAATTTTGCCTGCACCAATTGATTTACGCGTGTTGCTGTACCAGGATTTACCAAAGTATGCATTACCAATTAATCCTTCATGAATTTTTTTAATTATGTCTATTGTAAATTGTGCGGAGCGTTGTTGATTGCCAAGCTGAACCAGCCTGCCAAACTTTTTCTGTGCCTTAACTAACATTTCAGCTTCGTAAGGATTATGACTGCCTGGCTTTTCTATAAAGACATCCTTATCTGCCTGCATTCCATAAATTGCAATGTGTGCCTGCCAATGCTCTGGAGTTGCGATTGTAACGGCATCAACATCTTTCGATTCTAAAAGTTTCCTAAAATCTACAATCTGAACAGGCTCTGTATTGAATTTATCTTTAGCAATTTTTGCAAATTTTACAAGTTCTCTTTTATCAACATCGCAGATATGTGTAACAAAAGCATTATCACTCATCATAACACCTTCTAAATGAGCGTAGCCTCTTCCATGCAAACCAATTAATCCAAAATTTATTCTATCATTTGCGCCAAGGATGCGCGCATAACTTTTGGCGCTGCTTGCAAATGCAACACCAGCAGATGCTAAGACAGCCTTCTTAATAAATTCTCTTCTAGATTCATTCATATCAATACTCATGTTTAAAGTTCGCGGATTTTAACACTGCGGAACCACACTTCATCGCCATGTTCTTGAAGTAAAATATGACCTTCTGGCAGTTCGCCAAAATTTTGCCAAACATTGTATTTGCTATAAGCAACTAAAGCACGCCACATTTGTGTTCCTCTTTCATACTCTACCGCTTTAAAGCCATTAAGCCAATGTTCAACATGATTATCTCTAACAATTATTCTTGCTCTGTTCCACTCGCCTGCTCCGTTAAACCTTTTGTTTGCGGCGGGTATTAAATCATATAAAGATGCAACTGTTCTGTTTCCTTTTACGCCAAGTTTTGCATCGGGGTGTTTTTCATCATCAAGTATTTGATATTCGCAGCCGATTGCAGAACCTGCCACTTTATTCAAATTAGGATCAACAAAATATTTTATTCCGCTGTTTGAACCTTCTGTTACTAAAAATTCTACAAGCAGCTCAAAATTCTTATAAGTTCTTGTTGTAATAATATCTCCGCCATTTCTAGATTCAGCGCCGTTAGACTTAACTGTTTTTAGAACAC
The DNA here is from genome assembly GCA_964575995.1 of uncultured Melioribacter sp. Lineage (GTDB taxonomy): Bacteria > Bacteroidota > Ignavibacteria > Ignavibacteriales > Melioribacteraceae > Stygiobacter. The sequence continues at coordinate 17,888 of CAZNTN010000004.1, forward strand.
CGTTTGATATTGTCCAGCCATCGGAAGGAAACATTTCAGATTTAGGACTGCGCCAGCCTTGGGTTGTTTTCCCATCCCAAAGCAGTTTCCATCCGGCTTTCTTTTCTCTTTCAGATAATTCATTAGGTATTAAATTGTACTGAGGAATTTTATAATTTGGTTTTGTAGCAAACTTCATAACATTTTCTGTTATTATACGAATGTTCTTCCAGCTAATTGTTTTACCTTCTTCAGCTTTATTATTTCCAATGCTGTGAACTTGAAGAGCGATAAAGCCTTCCTTTGTCATATCATCAATTACATCGGCGCAGGGTATTCCGTTAATCCAAGTTCTTATTGAATTACCGATTGCTTCTACACGCATTTTGTTCCATTCAATTTGCTTAAAAGCTTTACGTGCATTTGGATTTTCATCCAGAGTGTTAATCCAGCCGCGTCTTCCTTCATCATAAATTCCGCCTGTCCAAGCACGTTTTGAAGCATCAATTTCAACTTGATAGCCATGTACTTTTCCATTTTTATATGTTGGAATGCTTGCGCTTCTTATTTGAACTCCTGAGTTCATTCCAGGTTCACACTTAAATTCTAACTCCAATATAAAATCCGAATACTTTTCTTTTGCTGCAATAAAACTGTTTGGTGTGTTAAGTACAGTTTCTCCAATAATAATTCCATCTTGAACAGAAAATTTAGCCTGCCCATTTAACTGTTCCCAATTGGATAAATCTTTTTCATTAAAAATCTTTTTCCAATTACCTTGTGCTTGTAAAGTTCCAAGTAAAATGAAGACAATTAGAGTTGTTTTGATATGTAATTTCATATTTGTCTCTCGGATTGAAGTTGTTTGCCAAAGCGAAATTACTAATGTATTTAATAGTAAGCCAATCTGAATTGCACTCAGCATTAACTTAATCGAAAAACTAATGTAGAACTTCATAATCAGCTTAAATATTTGTAAAATTCGCCCCGTTGTTTACAAAAGAAAGTTGTTTATTGGAGAATACATGAAAAAATTTGCTCTTGTTATTATATCTGCTTTACTGATTTACTCTTGTTCATCGAGAAAAGTTATAGAGAAACAAGAACCTGAAATAAAGAGAGACAGTGTTGTAGTAGAAAAAACGAGAACTTTGCAAGTTACTTTCGAAATACAAAAATCTACTACCAATTCATCTTTGCGTGGTATTTCCGTAGTAGATTCTTTAACTGCATGGGCAAGCGGTGCTAAAGGTACAATTTTACGCACTACTGACGGCGGCATAACTTGGCAAAGCAGTAAAGTAAAAGGTTACGAAACGTTAGACTTTAGAGACATAGAAGCATTTGATAAAAACAATGCAATAGTAATGTGTATTGATGCGCCTGCATTATTTTTTAAAACTACCGATGGAGGAAAATCTTGGAAAAGAAAGTACATGAACAGAAATCCAAAAATTTTCTTTAATGGAATGGCATTCTGGGATTCTAAAAGCGGTATAGCATTTAGCGATCCAATTGACGACAGATTTTTTATAGTAGTTACAAATGATGGAGGAGAAATCTGGAAAGAAGTTCCACAGATAAACATTCCACCAGTGCAGAAAAATGAAAAAGGATTTGCAGCAAGCGGCACATCAATTAGCGTGGAAGGTAAAGATTTGGTTTGGTTTGGCGCTGGAGGTACTGAAAAAACTAAAATTTATTTTTCGCAGGATGCCGCTAAAAACTGGCGCACTGTTGAAGCACCAATTAAAAACGGAAATCCCTCCTCAGGTGTTTTCTCAATCAGCTTTAGAGACGATCTTTACGGTGTTGCTGTTGGCGGAGATTATAAGAATGATAAAAATAAAGATGGCAACTGTGCTATTACTGATGACGGCGGATTAAACTGGCAGCCAGTTTCATCAAGCGGACCAGTAGGTTTTCGTTCTTCTGTTGCTTGGAATCCAATTCACAAATATTTTTTAACTACAGGAACTTCGGGCAGCGATTATTCTCTTGATGATGGTAAAACTTGGAATGCAATAAACACAAAAAGTTACAACTCGGTAGGTATTTCCAAAAAAGATGGAACTTGTTTTGTTGTTGGCGATGGAGGAGCTATTGCAAAAGTGATAAACAATTAAATTGGTTATCACTTTTAACTTTATGGTACTTCTAAAAACTATCTTTTTAAATATTTAATCCCGCTATTGGCGAAAAGGCGGGATAAAGAAAAGTTCGCAGAGGATATTGAATTTTTTAGAATGCTAAGAACGATTCTTCTGCGGCTTTGATAGTTTTATCTAAATCTTCTTTTGTGTGTGCAGTAGAAACAAAGAAAGCTTCGTACTGTGCAGGCGGCAAATAGTTTCCTCTGTTTAACATCTCGTGAAAGAATTTTCCGTACAAAACTGTATCTGATTTAACCGCTGTTTCATAACTATTAACTTCTTCACTCGTAAAGAACAAAGTCATCATCGAGCCGACACGATTAATCCAAAAATTCTTTCCGGCAGATTTCATTGCTTCTCTCACTCCCTTTTCTAGATAAGAAGATTTTTCATCAAGCTCTAGATAAATCTCAGGGTGATTTTTAATATAACTCAATGCTGCAAATCCGGCATTCATAGCAAGCGGGTTTCCACTTAAGGTTCCGGCTTGGTAAACGGGCCCGCTTGGAGAAACAATTTGCATAATTTCTTTTTTGCCGCCGTAAGCGCCAACGGGCAAACCGCCTCCAATTATTTTTCCAAATGTAGAAAGATCTGGAGTTACACCTAATACTTCCTGCGCTCCACCTTTTGCAACTCTAAATCCTGTCATCACTTCATCAAATATCAAAACGATCTTTTCTTCATCACATAGTTTACGGAGTTCTTTAATGAAAGAATCGCTTGCGCTAACAGTTCCCATATTTCCAACAATGGCTTCAATAATTATTGCAGCTATTTCGCCTTTGTTCTCTTCAACAAGTTTCTTAACAGAATTGATGTTGTTGAAATCTGCAACTAATGTATCTGCTGCATTTTTCTTAGTAACGCCGGGACTTGTAGGAACGCCAAAAGTTAAAGCACCGGATCCGGCTTTAATTAAAAAGAAATCACCATGCCCGTGATAGCAGCCTTCAAATTTTATAATTTTTTCTTTGCCTGTAAAACCACGGGCTGCACGAATGGCGCTCATAGTAGCTTCTGTTCCGCTGTTTACCATTCTTACCATTTCAACCGAAGGAACTAATTCTGAAATGAGTTTTGCCATTTCAACTTCAATTTCGGTTGGTGCACCAAAGCTGGTTCCGTTTTCTATTGCTTTCAATAATGCAGATGAAATGAATTTCGGATTATGCCCAAATAAATGTGGTCCCCAGCTTCCTAAGTAATCAACGTATTCATTTCCATCAACATCAAAAATTTTTGAACCTTTTCCGCTTGCAATGAAACGTGGAGTTCCTCCAACAGATTTAAAAGCTCTTACAGGCGAATTTACTCCGCCTGGTATAAAATTTTTTGCTTCTTCAAAAAGTTTTTCACTTTTGCGTGTAATCATTTTTTCCTCTAAATTTTTATTTAGTTGAATCCAAATATTTGGCGGCATCTTTTGCAAAGTAAGTTAGAATCATATCTGCTCCGGCGCGTTTTATTGCAATCAAAGATTCAATCATTACGCGTTGTTCATCAATCCAATTATTTTTTCCGGCGGCTTTAATCATAGCATACTCGCCGCTAACTTGATAACCAGCAGTAGGCATTTGGAATTTTTCTTTAACTCGCCAAATAATATCTAAATAAGCGCCAGCCGGTTTTACCATTATAATATCTGCGCCTTCTACAATATCACTTTCTGCTTCACGCATAGCTTCGTTTGAATTTGCAATATCCATTTGGTGAGATCTTCTATCTCCAAAAGCTGGTGTTGATTCTGCTGCATCTCTAAAAGGTCCGTAATAACCGGAAGCATATTTTACCGCGTAGCTCATAATTGGAATTTCAGTAAATCCTTTTTCATCCAGCGCTTTTCTTATAGCGGCAATTCTGCCATCCATCATATCAGAGGGAGCGATAATATCTGCACCTGCTTCTGCGTGAGACACGGCTTCTTTAACCAAAAGCTCTACCGTTTCATCATTCAAAATTCTTTCTCCATCTAAAACTCCACAGTGTCCGTGCGAAGTGTATTCGCATAGACATACATCTGTAATTACAACAATCTTATTGGTCTCTTTTTTGATTGCACGAACCGCTTGCTGTATAATTCCGTTTGAATCGTAAGCTCCGGAGCCAGCTTCATCTTTGTGCTCTGGTATGCCGAAAAGAATTACCGCCGGAATTCCAAGCAATTCTACTTCTTTACATTCTTGAACTAGAACATCAATAGACATCTGAAAAACGCCGGGCATAGATTTTACTTCCTTTTTATTTCCACTGCCTGGTACTACAAAGAGTGGATAAATTAAATCGTTTTTTGATAACACAGTTTCGCGAACCATATCGCGGATTGTTGCGTTGTATCTTAATCTTCTTAATCTCTTTTCTGGATAGTCTGCCATTGTAACCTCGTATTTGATAATTGATAACTTTTCCGCCAGTTGTTTGGCGGATAGATAATTGAGAACCTGTCAGCCGTTTGTTTGTTGATGGGGCGCCTGACTTTTCACATTTACTGCTTGTCCGTCTTACGTTTTCAGTTTTCCCAGTTCCGCCGATAGCCATAACTCACTACCGTGTCAGAGACAAAACAATTCTCCATTCTAAATTCTCAATTCTCCATTACCCTTTGGGCAACTTGTTCCGAATTTTTTACACAGTCTCCAACCGAAATTCCTCCGCGGTAATTTCCGCTTAGAAATATTCCGGAATTGTTCTCTTCAAATTTTTCAAAATAGTTTTCGTGTTCGATATAGCCAAGATTGTACTGCGGTATTGCTTTACTCCACAGTTTGCTATTTAGGTAAACCGGCTCGGCTTTAATTTTCATAATATCTTTGAATTCTGTAACCGCCTTATCAATTAGCAGCAGAGCATCTTGCTCAAGAATTTGTGGATTTCTGGCGCCTCCGATAAACAAGGTAAATGCAGCTTTAACAGCATCGCAACGGTTCACAAAAATTGTTGAACTCCAAATTGCTCCAAGAAAATTTTTCTTTTCTTTGTAAGGAATTAAGTAGCCAAAACCATCAAGCGGAATTCCGACCTCCTTTTTATTGAATGCAAGGTACAAGACTATTACAGGTGGATAGTAAATAGAATTCAAGCGTTTAGATAATTCTGCATCTAAATTTTCAAATATCCCGGCAGCAGCAAATGCTGGAACAGTTGAGATGACCTTATTGCACTCAATATTTTCGAGTGAACCATTTTTTTCAAAAGTAACAATCCAATCATCATTCTTCTTGGCGGCAGTTCTCACAGAAGAATTTAAAATAATCTTCCCTGCAAGTTTATCGGCAATTGCTTGTGGAAATGTTTGCATTCCATTAATGAACGAGAACATTTTTGCGCTTTGCTTTGATTCTTCTGCACGTTTCTTTCTTTCACCTGCTCCTTTAATCATTCCTTTTACAAGACCGCCGTAAACTTCTTCTAATCTATATAGTTTTGGGAAGGCAGATTTAACGCTGAGTTTAGTTGGGTCTCCGGCAAAAACTCCACTTACAAATGGATCTACAGCATAATCTAAAAATTCTTTGCCAAGTCTTCTTTCAACAAATTGAGTAATGCTTTGATAATATCCATCTGAGGACTTTCTTACAAAAGGTTCTATGAACAAACGCAGTTTACCTTTTAACGAAAACAATTTTGTGTTAATAAAAGGAATTAGCCCCATTGGAAGTGCGTGCAATATTCCTTGTCTTAATATGTAACGCTTGCTTGAAGCCTCATTTGCATAAATCATTTCGTTTGAAAGACCAACTTCATCAACTAACTTTCTAATTAAAGGAGTGGTTTCAAGTCCGCTGTTAGGTCCAAAATCAACTAAGAAAGAATTATCACGTAAAGTCTGCATCGCACCGCCTGAACAACTTTGCTTTTCAAGAACGGTAACATCAAATCCATTTTTGTTAAGCCAGTAAGCAGCTGCTAGACCGGAAATACCAGCTCCAAGTATTACAACCTTTTTTTTATTCATAATACTTTTAATCAACTCTTGAATCTTTTAGAATTTCTTGATTAACTAAATCTGTTAAACCTTCTATAAAAAGTGTAGAATCATTTAACCCGCGCATTATAATATAGTTTTCTATACCACATTCATCGGCAATGTGCCGGTATTCAATGTCCAACTCGAAAAGAGTTTCTATATGATCGGAAACAAAACTAATTGGAATAATTAGAAGATGTTTCATTCCTTTAGCTGATAAATCCTTAATCATATCATCAGTTGCCGGTTCGAGCCACTTCATAGGACCGACTTTACTTTGGAAACATAAATGGTGCGGATGAGAATTTTTTCTTGCTTTCACTACGGCATTAACAGTATCCTTAATTTGGTTACTGTACGGATCGCCTTTCTTTACTAAACTAATGGGAGTTCCGTGCGCGCTAAAAACTAACTGCACTTTTTCTTGAACTTTCACAGGAAATTTTTCTAATGCTTCATCAATTCTATGGTTAATTGCAGCAATGTATTTTGGCTGAGTTGGATAATCTTTAATCAAACTGAGTATATTTTTATTTCCGTTGTAATGTCTCATCCATTCGTTGTAAGATGAACCAGTTGTGGTAATTGAGTAATGTGGATATAAAGGAAGCAGAATAATTTTATCGTAATCTCGATCTTCAATTTTACCCACAACTTCCTGCGTTAGCGGCTTCCAATAACGCATTGCCGTGTAAACATCTATTTCTTTATTATATAAGTGAAGTAATTTTTGCAGTTTTAATCGCTGCTCTTCTGTCCACATATTTATAGGCGATTTTCCGCCGATGAGTTTATACTCTTCAGCAGTTTTTGGAGCGCGGCGGGAAGAAATTATCTTTGCAAATGTTTTTTGAGCAAATGGAATTTTAAAAATGTCTTTGTCGGAAAATAGATTAAACAAGAAAGGCTCAATTGCATCGAGAGAATCTGGACCGCCAAGATTAAACAACACTACCGCAATTTTCATATTTGACCTATGCAATTACACTGTTCTTGAATAACGGGCTTTATCTTCGCTGCGTTCAATATAACCATCAAAATTCATAGCGATGTTTCGTATTAAAAGTCTTCCCATTTGGGTTACTTCCAATTTATCGTTTGTGATTATCACTAAATTATCATCAACAAATTCTTGTAAAGCCGAAATAGAAGTTTTGAAGTACTTATTAAATTCTATTCCAAATTTATCTTCTACATTTTTTAAAGCAAGTTCAAAATCGCACATTATTTTTGTGATTACATAACGCCGTAGAATATCATCTTCTTTTAAGTAAACGCCGCGTTCAACCGGTAAAGTCTGGTCATTCAACAGATCGTAATATTCTTTTTCCTTTTTCTTATTCTGAACGTAGCATTTGCCAACTTGACTTATACTGGTAATTCCCATTCCAAATAAATCAGTTCCGGCGTGTGTGCTGTAGCCTTGAAAGTTTCTGTACAATTTTTTGCTGCGTTGTGCTATCGAAAGCTCATCCGTGGGTTTAGCAAAATGGTCCATTCCTATAAAAAGATATCCGGCGTTAGTAAGTTTTTCAATAGTCATTTTTAAAATTTGCAACTTTTCTTCAGCGCCTGGTAAATCTTCTGGATTAATCAAGTTCATGTGTTTCTTCATCCACGGAACGTGAGCGTAATTAAACACTGCAATTCTATCTGGAGAGATATCAATTACAGCATCAACCGTTTTTTCAAAACTTCCTTCCGTTTGAAAAGGAAGACCATACATCAGATCAAGGTTTAAACTTTGAAAGCCAAGTTCACTAATCCATGATACAACTTGGCGTGTCATATCTTCCGGCTGTATTCTGTTCACTGCTTTTTGCACGGCTTGGTTAAAATCTTGTACGCCCATACTAATTCTATTGAATCCGCCGTAACGCAATGCTTCTAAGTGTTCTTTAGTGAGACCGCGAGGATCAATTTCGCATCCTTGTTCTGCATCTTTTCTAATTTCAAAACTCTGATTGATAAATGAAATTAGTTCTGTAATCTCATTCGGATTAAGATGAGTTGGAGTTCCTCCGCCCCAATGTAACTGAACTACTTTTCTGTCAGCCTTCAAATATTTTCGAAGCAACTCAATTTCATACTTCAAATATTTTATATAATCTTTAATTCTATCGCGGTTGCGTGAAATTATCATGTTGCATCCGCAGAAATAGCAAAGTGTATCGCAGAAAGGAAGGTGATAATAAAGTGAAAGATCAGGCGCATCAGTTTCGTTGTTAGTGCAGATTATTTCATCCAGATATTTTTCTGGTGTAAAAGTTTCGGTAAAATGCGGAGCGGTTGGGTAGCTTGTGTATCGCGGTCCGGGTTTATCATATTTTTTAATTAAATCTACATCAATTTTCATTTTTGTCACCTGTTATCCGCCGAGGCAAAGAGACGCAAAGTCAAATGTTTAACACCTTACGCTTGAAACCATCGACGAGTTTCGCTGCGTTAAAATTTATTAATGCCCTAGTGTTCTGTCACCCTAATAACTATACATTATGTTGCAAGGCATCTGATAAATAATCACTAATGGTTAAATTCCCCGCTGCTTGCGACGGGGAGCTTCATTGTCATTAACATAAGGTAATAAGGTTGATTCATAACTGTTTATTATAGCTACTAAGGTTTCTCAAAAGAATAAGGTTTTCTTCCTTCTCTTGAATTAAAATATACCGGTTAATCAAAAAAATTATTTTGTCTCTTTTTACCTTAGTACCATACATAACCACAAGTTAATTAACCGTATTACCTTATTTGACAAAATAGCATTATGATTTACAACCTTCGGCAAAATTGTGTGCTAAAAGTATGTACAGAAGTGTTAGTGACAAAACACTAATTTCTTTTCTGCTAATTTCATATATGTTAATAATTGAGCTTCGTGTACTGGTAATAATGTTTCGGCTGTTTTAAGTTCAATTATAATTTCACGTTCAAATAGTAAATCAATTCTAAAGTCTGCATCCAATTTCTCTCCTTTAAAACAATTGGAAAAGAAACCTGTCGCTCAACAAAAATTCCTCTCGATCTAAGTCTTTAAATAAGCAAATCTCATAAACGCTTTCCAAGAAACCAGTTCCAAATCTTTATGAACACTGGTTGAACAATCCAAAATGGATGTGCTTGATTTATTCAAGAGTTCATTATTTATCATTGCTTCTCTATGTCTCAGAGACGGTTCTTTACGCTTTCTTCTTTAACTACTTCAACTAAAAACTTAGCTTTATCAGGAGAAATATCGGGTAAAATTCCATGTCCAAGATTGAAAATGTGACCATTATGTTTGCCAAAAGATTTCAAAACACTTGCAGCTTCTCTTCTTATTTTATCTTCACTTCCATACAAAACTGTTGGGTCTAAATTTCCTTGAAGAGCAACTTTCTTTCCTATCTTGCTTCTTACTTTACCGATATCCATTGTCCAATCTAGCCCAATTACATCGGCGCCGGAATCTGCAAGTTTATTTAATTTATAATGAACACCCTTTGCAAAAACAATTACAGGTTCATCTTTTCGTTTTATTTGAGAGATAATTCTTTGAATGTACTGCAAAGAAAATTCTTCAAAATCATTAGGGGAAAGAATTCCGCCCCAAGTATCGAAGATTTGGACGGCATTAGCACCGGCTTCAATTTTAGCGGAAAGATACTCTGCAACACCATCAGCAATTCGCTCAAGTAGTTTATGTGCAGCTTTTGGCTGGTTGTAAATAAACTTCTTTATCTCAGAAAAATTCTTAGAGCCTCCGCCTTCAACCATATAGGTCATTAAAGTCCAAGGAGCGCCGGCAAAACCAATTAAGGGAACTCTTCCGTTAAGTTCTTTCTTGGTTAAAGAAACAGCATCAAGCACATACCTAAGATTTTTATAAGTATCAATTGTCTTTAGCTTATCAACATCGGATGCCGAACGAATCGGCTCATATAGTTTTGGACCTTTGCTCTCAATCATTTCAAGTTTCATTCCCATTGCTTCGGGAATCACTAATATGTCAGAAAAAATAATTGCAGCATCTACGCCAATTAAATCAATTGGTTGAATTGTAACTTCCGCTGCAAGCTCTGGTGTTTTGCACATTGTAATAAAATCCGATTTTTTACGTACCGCCATATATTCCGGCAAATATCTTCCGGCTTGCCTCATTATCCATATAGGTGTCCGTTCAACTTGTTTTCTTTTACAAGCTCGTAAGAACAAATCATTTTTAATTTTTTTCAATTTTCCTCCGCTTACGCGAAATTTTTTTCTGTGTTAAAAAATTTTTTAATTGCTTCTTCAACTCCGCTCAAAGAAAAGTGTTCCGGCACTATGTTTACATTTACATTACTTGCAGTTATTGCAGATTCTGTTGTCCTGCCAATTGAACAGACTACCAAGTGTTCAAAATATTTTGCAGGAGTTTCAATATTCATCAATGCCAGAAAATTATTAAAAGAAGATGGGCTCGTGAACACAAAAACATCTGGTTTCCTCTTTTTAATGGCCGCTATTTCACTAAACAGATTTGTCTCATCATTAACTACTGCGTCATAAATTGGTGCGGAAGTAACTTCAGCGCCAAGCTCTGCAAGTTGTAACCTTAGCTCACTTCTAGACAAACTGCTGCACGGAATGAATACTTTTTTGCCAATCAAATTTTTCTTTGCAAACTCTTTTACTAAACCGGCAGCGCTAAATTCATCCGGTACTAAATCTACTTTAATATTTTTCCGGCGGCATCTTTCGGCGGTTTCACTTCCTACACATGCAATACTAATTTTGTCCAGATTAATGTTTTTCTTTTCCGCTATTCCGTTAAATACTTCTACTGCATTTGCAGATGTAAATATCAGCCAGTCAAATTCAGTGAAGTTTTCCAAGCTTCTTATAAATTCTTGAGAGTGCGGCAGCGGCGTAATAAGAATTGTTGGAAAGTAAATTATCTTAAAGCCCGCAGCCAACAAAGAACTAAAATGCTTTTCTGCATCTGTTTTACTTTTGGTTACTAAAATAACTTTGTCTGCCATTACTTTTTACTTCTCGAAGTTGAATAAACTTCTTTTAGTATTGCCGAAGCGCCTGCTTTCAGTAAATCTTTAGCTAATTTCTCTCCAAGTTGTTCCGGATTTCTCTTCGTTCCTCTCATTTTCTTTTTGAAAGTTACTGAGCCATCGATAGAACCAACAACAGCTTCAAGATATAAGCCGTTAGTTTTCAATTCGGCAAAAGCGCCAATCGGTACTTGGCATCCGCCTTCTAAACTTTTGAGCAAAGCTCTTTCTGCCCTAACAGAGCAATAAGCTGCTTCATCGTGGATTGATTTAACAATTATCTCTGCAAATTTATTGTCCTTATGAGTTTCAATACCTAAAGCGCCTTGCCCTACTGCAGGAAGTATTTCTTCTTTAGAAATAATAGAAGAAATATGCTTGTTCAGTTTAAGCCGTTCAACGCCGGCACGCGCCAGAATAATTGCATCCCAGTTTGATTCTAAAAACTTTTTAATTCTTGTAGGAACATTACCGCGTAACTCTTCAATAATAAGATCGGGGCGAATATGTTTCAACTGAGAACTTCTTCTGAGCGAACCAGTTGCAATTACTGCACCATCGCGTAAATCTTTAATCTTCGTTCCTTTCTTTCTGGCAATCAAAACATCTTCAACCGGATGACGCTTTGTAACTGCAGCTAATTTTAATCCTTTGGGAATTTCAGTCTGCAAATCTTTCAAGCTGTGAACTGCAATATCAATGGAACCGGAGAGCAATTCATTTTCTAATTCTTTAGTGAACAAACCTTTATCGCCAATTTTGGAAAGAGCAACATCAAGAATTTTATCACCTTTCGTATTAATGATCTTTATTTCCACAGAAAGATTTTTATTCTTTTTCTCCAATTCCTTCTTGATGTAATTTGCCTGCCAGAGAGCAAGCTCGCTGCCGCGCGAACCAATAACCAGCTTATCTTTCTTCAACTTTTTCCTCTAAGTTTTTATATTCTTCAACACTGCTTTTCTTATCATTTAGGTTAAACAATTCTTTTAGAATTACAGTGTTGTTTGTTACTTCTTTAATGTTTGAACCGGTTTCGGCATACTCGCGGAGTTTGATAGTTGGATTATGCAAAAGTCTGCCTATCATTCGGCGTGTCATATCTTCCACTTTTGAAAAATCTTCTTCGCTAAGCTTATGTTTGATTTTCTCAAGTTCATCTTGTCTAATATCTTCAAAAAAAGAGCGCATAGTTTTAATTGTTGGAACCACGTCAAGCGAATTGTACCAGCCGAAAAAGCCAATCATCTCTTCAATAATAATATTTTCAACTAATGGAAGCTGGTCTTTTCTCTTTTGGAGATTTTGATCAACAATAATCTTGAGCGAATCCATATCGTGATAAAAAACATTTTCAATTTTTTTCACTTCGGGGTCAATATCTCTCGGCACGGCGATATCCATCATAACAATAGGGGCGCCGCGGCGTTTCTTTGTTGCAGTAAGAACATCTTGAAACGTAATAATAAAATTAGGAGAACTTGTTGCGCTGATTACAATATCGTAATTGTGAAGCTGCTCATTTAGAAGTTGAAATGGAATTGTTTCACCATGAACTTTTGCGGAAAGTTTTTCAGCTCGTTCTATTGTTCTATTTGCAATAGTAATTTTTCCTACACCTTTATCGCGCAGATGAACAGCGGCAAGCTCACCGGTTTCTCCGGCACCAATTACAAGGGCAGATTTTTTATCTAAGCTAAAAAATATTTTTTCTACAACTTGAACTGCCGCATAGCTAACGGTTACAGCTCCTTCACCAATAGTTGTTTCTTTTATAGCTCGCTTGCCAACTTTAGCGGCGGTTTCAAAAATTCTGCGCAATACAGAGCCGGAAAAATCCAGGTCTTCACTTGTTTCAAACGATTCTTTTACCTGCCCAAGTATTTGGCTGTCGCCAATAATTAAAGAATCTATTCCTGAAGCAACAGAAAAAATATGTTTTACAGCGCCGCAAGAAAAATATTTTGAGAAGTGGTCGGCTCTAATTCCAAGATTTGGTTTAAAGCCGCTTAGTAATTCTACAAGCGGCGCTGCATCCAAGCCCTGAAATTGTGGGAAGCCAAATATTTCGGTTCTGTTGCAAGTTGAAATAATTACACCATCACTCAAATATTTTTTTAGTGATGGAATAAAATCTACTATTTCATCACGAGTAAGATGAACGGCTTCTCGGAGTTCGAGCGGCGAGGTTTTATGATTAATCGAAATGCCTATTAAATTCATTTTACTTCTTTCAATAAAACGAGTGGAACGTCTTAGCAAGAGAGTTCGTTACAATCAAAGACACAATTGCAAACAAAAATCCAATTAAAGAATAGAGAATAACTTTCTTGCCGTAAAGATTGCCAAGCAGTTTCATTGCTATACCTACACCATAAGCAGCCCAGACAATTAATGTACCAACAAGCTTTGGGTCAGCAAAACTATAGTTTGGAAATGCAGCCGGAAGCCATATTATTCCAATTACTATTGCAACTGTAAGTAACACAAAACCAATTACCATAGAATAAAAACTCAGCTTTTCAAGAATTTCTAAACTCGGCAGTCTATCAAATACCAATCCAAATTTATTGGTCTTAATATTTTTATAAAGTATCATAAACAATAAACCGTAAACAGCAGAGATTGTAATTCCAGAGTAACCCAGAAGTGCACTTACCACGTGCAAACCGAGAAGTCTGTTTCGCAAAACATCGGGCACTATATATGTATCTGCAACAAACAACGATGATACTAACTGAAATAATAGCGAAAAGAATATTATAAAAGCGCCGGTTCCTCTTATATCCGTAAGAAGCTCAAGTACAAAGTAAGAAAAAGCAATTGAACAGGCTATAATTGAAAAAATCTCGAACTTGTTGGTTATTGGCGGATGATTATATTCAATCATTCTTGCAACAAGGTAGAAAGCATGAAAAAACAAGGTAATAAACAGAATCACTCTTTTGGAATTATTTGCTGTTTTCTTCTCGTTGAAAAAATCGAAAAGATAAACACTAAACGCCGCTCCATAAAGAAACGGCAGCAGTGTGTTTAATATTTTTATCGAATCGAGCATTTACTTTGACTAACCATATCTCATTTTTTGTGTGGCAAAATTATAAATATCTTACTCCAATTCCCATTTGAGTTTCTTATTTGCACCAATAATTCATAGCAATATTTCTATAAAACTTAAACCAATTTTCTTAACGGAAATTTTGGGTCTAACTAAAAGCAAAAGTTATTTTGGTTTTTTAGAATTAGGAAAACCTACGTTTTTCTTTATTCCAAAATTTTCGCGTAGCGCAATTAGTTTGCTGCTTTGTTTTTTTGCAAGCGTATTTACATTTCCAAGCTGGTTAGATATGAACTGTATTTTAGCAGCGTGCTCAACTGTTTCCATTTTGTGGTAAGCATCTAAAGCTGATTTGCCTAACGTAACAACTCCATGATTTGCAAGTAAAAAGGCATCGTAATCATCAACATATTTCGAAATATTACCATAAAGTTCTTCGGTTCCGGTTGTTCCGTATTCTACTAAAGGAACAGTGCCAAGCACAATTATTACTTCTGGAAGTACCATTTTATTTAGCGGAATGCCCGCAACTGCAAATCCGGTTGCGTATGGCGGGTGAGTATGGCAAATACTGATAACATCTTTGCGCGCTTTATATATTTGCAGGTGCATATCAGATTCGGATGACTGCTTCCTTTTTCCCTCTAGTACATTTCCATCGAGATCAAGAACTATTAAATCGCGTGGCTGCATAAATCCTTTGCTTACACCAGTTGGAGTTATAAGAATAGTGTCATCAGAAAGGCGCAGGCTAATATTTCCATCATTGGAAGCAACGTAACCGCGCGCATATATTCTTTTTCCTATTTCAACTATTTGCTTTTTTTGTTCTAATAATGATTTCAAGTTTTACCGCAAAAATCTGAATTAATAGATTGTGTTCATTGAATTTGCCGCACTGCTTTAAAAAGGCTTACACCATAAAACAAGTTTCTGTGTAAAATAATTTCTTTGCTGTTTTTAAGGCTTTGTGTACATGCCTGCACCAGGCTGATTCGCGGGAGAAAGAAAAATTTCTCGCTAAGACGCTAAGACGCCAAGAAAAGATTTTCTACTAAACTTAAACTTCTGCTGAATATGCGGTGAATGACTATTCTTTTTTTGCGCCTTGGCGAGAACTTCTTTTTTCTCGCGGTGACATTAAGTTATAAATTGTTAATTACATTGTAGCTTTTTAATACTGCTGGTGAAGAATTATAACAAAATTTAATAGAACGCTGATTACGCGGATTTAGCGGATAAATGCTAATTAAGTTGCGTGTAAATACGTTTTTAAGTGTCATCTGGAATCTATTAAAATTTTTTAGAGAACCTGCCTATCAGCCGGTGTTTATTTCTTTGTTGATATCTTGAATCAAGTTAATTATCTGCTCGCGTGTAAAAGGCTTAATAAATAATGAGAAAATCCTGCTTCTAAAAACTCTACTTTATCGCCGCTCATTGCATAAGCCGTTAAAGCTGCAATTGGTGTATTTGAGTACTCTGGAATTTGTCTAATTTCTTTAGCTGCCTCAACTCCGCTTTTACCGCGTCTTAGATTTATATCCATTAAAATTATATCAAACTTAGTTTTGTTAGTCAAAAATATAGCATCTTCTGCACTGCTTACCGCCGTTACTATACATACATCATTTAGCATGTGAGTAATAGCAAAAATATTTATTTCGTCATCTTCAACAAGTAATACATTGCTTTTTACAACATTGTTTAGTGGTTCAGTAATGATTTTAACCGGATTAGTTTTTTCTGCACAAACTTCTTCCAATAAATCTGTTGTTGGGATAGATATTTTAAAAGTAGTGCCTAAGTTAATTTTACTAAATACATGTATTGTTCCATTCATTGCATCAACATATTTCTTCACAATAGTTAAACCCAAACCTGTTCCTTCAAAATTTCTTCCTTTACCTTCACTAACTTGTCTAAACTCATCAAAAATTATATTCACTTTATCTTCTGGAATTCCAATTCCTGTATCGGAAACCGAGATACAAAAATCCGAAGCATTTCTTTCAACACTAACAGTTATTCCTCCTTTAAATGTAAATCTTATCGCATTGTTTATAAGGTTATCAAGAATCTCTTTAATTATAATCTCATCCGAATCTACAGTAAAGCTGCTGCACCTATAATCTTCTTTAATATACAAACCATTTTTGTTTGCAAGCGGAGTAAACAGTTTCACTTCTTCTTTAACTAAATCGAATACAGAAACTTTGGAGATATTCAGCTTAACATCTTCAGAATCAATTTTAGAATAGTTAAGCAGAGTGTTAAGCGTACCCAGCAATCTGTTGCTGCTTTTATTTATCATTTCAACAAACTCTTTGTTTTCCCCTTCAAGTTCATCATAAAGCAGTTCTGAAAGCCCAAGCATACCAACAAGCGGCGTTCTAAGCTCGTGGCTCATATTAGAAAGGAAATTACTTTTGAGCCTGCTCATCTCTTCTGCTTTGGATATTGCATCTATTAGTTTTTTCTCAAACTCCTTTCGCTCTGTTATATCTTCTTGTACTGCTAATAAGTGTATTACATTGCCCTCTTTATCCTTAACCGGCGAAATAAGAGTAGATTCCCAATAATATGTTCCATCTTTTCTTTTATTTTTATGTTCACTTCTCCATTGCCGTTCTTCTCTAAGTGAATTCCATAATCCGCATCTATCAACATCCATTTCTTTTTGGGCATTCAATATTCTGAGTTGAATGCCTAATAGTTCTTTGCTTGTATAACCCGATATAGTGCAGAAACCTGCATTAACATACTCTATAAATCCATTAGAATCTGTAATAACAATTGAAGCTGGACTCCGATCCATAGCTAAATAAAGTGTCTGCAGCTGTTCTTCAAACTTTTTTCTTTCCGTAATGTTTTTTACGGAAGCCAACAATCTTTTTTCGCCGGAAAGATTTACAACGCTCATACTAACATCTACCCAAAAGATAGAGCCCGTTTTAGTTTTAGCAAGCCATTCAAAGGTTTGTGGACCTTTATCGCGCGCTTTAGATATCCATTCCATTGCTTCTTTCTGTGTGTTTAGAGAAATGCCTGCACTTAAATCACCAACAGACATGTTCAAGGCTTCGTCTCTTGTAACTTCAAACATTTTTTCCATTGTTAAATTAACATCAATAATAGCACCTGTATTCAGATCGTGTATAAACATAGCATCGTTTGCAGAGTTATAAATGGTTCTAAACTTTTCTTCACTTTCTTTTAATGCAATATCTGCTTTCTTGCTTTCAGTTATATTTTGAACTGCGCCATATATTCCAATCAGTTTGTTTTCTTTTTCATTCCAAACCGGACGAGCAAAAACTCTAACCCAAAGAATTTTTCCGCTTTTGGCTACTGTTCTTAATTCTAAAACGACGGGCTGATTATTTTTAAGTTTAACAAGTGCGGCTTCATCAATATGTTTATCCTCTTCGTATATGAAAGCATTCCATCCACCCATTTCTTTATATTCTTCAAAAGTATATCCAGTCATAGTAGAAAAAGCGCCGCTTACCCAATCGTGTCTTAGATTTCCATTGATGCCCAAACCTGTAGCAAAAATATAATCCGATGCCACTTCAGAAATAAGCCTATGCCTTTCTTCACTTATTCTTAAATCTTCTTCGGCTCTTTTTCTTGCCTCTGTTTCTTTAAATATTGCCCTGGCTTTAAGTACATAGTTTGAAAGCAAAACGCCGCCTATAAACACTAAAGAGAAAACAATAAACAGCCTTAAAGAAAAAATAAAAAGCGGGGCGCTTAATTCATCTTCAGCTGAAGTAATAGCTAACGACCAAAAAGTATTATTTACTCTAATTGGTAAATAGTAAACTATAGCGCTCATCTGTTCGTTGTTTTGAGTTTTGAAAACGAAAGATTCTTGTCCCTCCCCTCCTTTCATCATCAACTCAGCCAATAATTTCACTTCAGAGGAGTTTCCTGCTATTTCAAATACAGATTTACCAATATGGTTTCTATTAGCACAATACAGTTCAATACCTTCGGCGCTAATCATCCATGCTCTTGTGGTAGCAGCTACTTCAGAAATATCCTTTAAAATTTCTTGAGCAATTTTTTCAAAATTTAGAAGCAGTGCAACGGAGCCTTTATATTCTCCTTTTACAATAATCGGGTAATGAATTACAATTGCTTGGAAGCCCTGAACTGCCATAAAGACATCGCTTATAACAGGCTGATGATCTGCAAGTATTTTGATCATGTGCTTCTGTTTAGAAATATCTGCCCCAATCAATTTTTCATTATAAGGAATAGTATAGATTATTCTTCCATTTTCATCGGTTCTTGTTATGCCAGCAATTTCATCTTTCAAAGCGAGCAGCAAGTTATTAAGGTCTTCTTTCCCATGCTCATTTAGTTTAATAACGTTAGGGTCTTTAGAAAGATAAAGTAAAACACTATTCCATTTGTCTATCAATTCATTAAAACTTCTCGAGGCTTGTTTAGCATGAATTTTCTGGTGGCTTACTATTTCGGTTGTTTTCCTTTCCTTTTCTGTTTGGTAGAAATAAAAAAACAGATAAACGCAAAACAAAAGGAGTAAGGCAATACTTACAAACCAGCTTCGGTTTTTCATTTTCCGGATTTTCAACACAGTATTTGTCATATCAAATGCTCTCACGCCCAACAAAGATTATCAGTTTAGTGTAATTGTACAGCAAATAAATTTAAAAATCTATAATCAGATTAAAGTTTGGAATTAGAATAGAAAGCAGCTCCATTGTTCATTTTGACTGCCGGATAAAGATGAGCTGCCTTGCCATTATCGGGTACACGCAACATTATTATCGTAGAAAAAATCTGAATCTAAATAGGCTCTATGGAAAAAGAATTTTCGAGGAGCAGCGCGTAGTATCTGAGTGCCTAAGAGAAAATAGAAATAATCTTTGGTTTAAGGGATCTGGAAAATTGAAATGGTGAAGACTAAATAGGCATTGATAGATAGCAGATTACACGATTAAAACAATTACTGGCGGATTATGATCTTCGTAAATCCGCTTCACGGGCTTGTCTTGTACATTTTGTGAACCGACAAAACGAGACGAGGAGACGGGCAGGCGTTTAATTAGTGTCATCCGAGTTCTATTCTAATTTTTCTGGAAATCTCTTTTAATAAATTCCTTACTAAACTCAGGCGCACGGTGCAAGAAAAACTTTATAGCCATAAGCCTTCAGCTTTAAGCTGAGAAACAAAAATATAAATGAAAAGCCAAAAGTGATTTGTTCTCATCTTTGCAAATCTTACAGTTTATAACGGTCATGGCCTGCCGTTCGTGCGGGATATCGGAGCACAAAACTATCAAGCCGATACAAAGATAATTTATTGCACACACTTTCAAATTGTACATCAACCTGCACTACGGCAAGGTGTTGATGCCAGACGCTTTTTACGTTTGTTTGATAATTCTAGTGTTCTGTCACCCTAATAACTACACTATGTTGGAAGGTATCTGATAAGTTTAAACACTAAGGGTTAAATTACTCGCTGCTTGCGGCGGGGAGCTTCATTGCATTCACATAAGGCAATAAGGTTAATTCATAACCGTTTATTATAGTTACTAAGGTTTCTCAAAAGAATAAGGCTTTCTTCCTTCTATTGAATTAAAATATACCGGCTAATCAAAAACTTTATTTTGTTTTTTTTTACCTTAGCAACATACCTTACGCAAGAAAGACTTAACGCCTTAAAACAAGTTACTACAGAACGTAACTTCAATAATTTTTGCGTCTTTGCGTCTTAGCGAGAAACCTCCTTTTTTCTCGCCGAGTTGTTAACTATCCTCGCTGAAGCATCTTTAATTAACGTTGCGTAAAAATTATCCCGAAATTTTATAGATAAATACCCGTCTCTTCGATTTAGGAACTGCCTCCATTTCAATTTCGATTTTTGAAATATACGATTCTGTCGTGCTTCATTAGTCGGTGAGTTCGTACTGGGTCAAACTTTTTTCAAGTCTTGCATCGTGAATTAAAGCACCGAGTTTAAAAGTCTCGTAACATTTTTCAAGTTTGCCGCGTTTTGAAGTTCCACGCTTACCATAATGAGCTTCTTTAAATTGGCGAGAGTTAATGTCTTACTTTTTTCATTGAAATATTCCTACTTAATTTTTAATACTTTTTATATTTCTTGTTGCGGGGACTTTTGAATTTTCTTTTGAAAGCCACTTGTAACCGCAACTAATTGTTCGTGGTCAAAAAAGCAGATCCGAAAAATGTCAATGCCTTATTGACCTCTGATTTCATAAAGTCCGTCGGTGCCTCAGGATGCTTGAGATAAGTCTCAGGTACTCGGTGAAGTTCTTCGATCAGGTCAAAGGTCCAGTTGATTTTATCTTTTACTTTTTGTCGCTGCTTAACAAAAAAGTCAGAGAAGTAGTCTATGTAAACTATAACTGTCCATACCCTATGCTTTTTGTCCACGATACAAAACATAAAAGCTGCACTAAAGTATAATATTTAATAGTCGAATATTCTGTTAAGAATCTCGAGAAGTCGGGGTCTTTCCAAAAATGACTGGCAACTTACAGCTTACAACTTATAGCTGCCTGCTACCGTCTTAGTTCAGCGCGAGCTACACAAGGCAAATTCTTGAATTGTTCTATTTCACTTCCTTAATAAAAATATTTCTGAACGATACTTTTGCATCGCTATCGTGATTTTGCAAACCAACATAACCGCTCTTAGCAAAATCTTTAATCTTTCCTTTTGGTTCTGCTCTCCAGTTAATAATTTCTTTGTCGTTTAACACAACAGTAATTACATCGCCAATGAAAGAAATTCTATAGTGGTTCCACTGGCCTGTTGGCTTAAATGCTTTTTCTTTTGGCGGCTCGGCATCGTAAACTGCGCCTGTTTGGTGTTTCTTTTCGGAAGCATCATCAATCTGAATTTCAAACGAACGATAGATGTAATCATCACTTGTTACAAATTCTGGCACACGCAAGAAAATACCGGAGTTTGTTTTTGGTGCCAAGCATTTGTATTCAAGATCGAGAATAAAATCGCCATACTTTTTCTGACTGAACCAAAGCAATCCCATTCCGCCGCTGCTTGTTAATATTCCGGTTTTAGGGTCTATCTCAAAGTAACCTGGTCCGTAATGATTCCATCCATGCTTCTCGTATCTTCCCCAAGCGAAGCTTAACAATTCTTGAAACCCTTTGTAGTAAGTAATGCTTTCAATGTATTCTAAACCTTTCTTTATTGATGGAGATGGATTATCGGCTTCTTTTGGATTTTCATGTTCAACTACCAAGTAACCGCGGAAATTTTGCAGAGTAAGTTCAGCAAGAATATCGTGAATGTTTGCTTTGCCGCTTCCGAAAGGAACATCGTAAGCATCTTTTTTCCCAAACTCATTCAAATCTTTCAAGTGAAGTTCAATCATTCTGCCGGAAAGCATCTTGAGAGCTTCAACCGGATTAACAGAGGTTCTCATCCAGTGTCCCGTATCTCCGCAAGACCCGATACGCGAATCCATTCCTTTGATACGATCTGCAACTGCTTCTGGCTTTGCATACTTTGAAGGCTCTGGATGATTATGAATGGCTACATTAATTCCATACTGCTTTACAAATTTATTGAGCAAAGAAAAATCATCAGTGCTTGGTTCTGTAACAATTGTTTGAACTCCCATTCTCTTAGCAAACTCAAAAACTTTTTTTGTTGCAGACTCGGTATTATCAAAACCTACAACACCAAAGCTTACTAACTTAATTCCAGATTCATCTAATTTCTTTTTTACAAAAGCAATGTTCACTTCACTCATATCGTAATTGAAAAAAGCATTTGGGTCATCGCCTCCAAGTTTTTGACCTGGATAGGCTTGTAAATATTTAACGCCAAGCTCTTTTACTTTTTGAAGCGTTTCTACAAATGTGAATTTTCTGAAAGTCCAGCACTGAACTGCAATTTTAAAGTCACGAATCTTTACCTCATTGTAGTTTATTTCGTCTTTTACTTGCTGTGCGTAAATACTGCCTGCCATAATTATAACCAGAACTACTGCCAGCATTTTTTTTAAGTTCAACATGTAAACCTCTTTTGTAAGAATTCATTGTTTGTTAATTCATCACTTTTTTGAACGTGGATTCCACTCTCCCTTGGCAACTTTTGGAATAAAGGTATCCAGATTTGGCGGAGGAAAAACTATTGTCTTTTCTTGTTCGGCACTCATATATCCGGTCATTAATAATTCGGTTACGTTTAACCCGTCTTCAAAATTTTCCATCGGTCTCTTTCCTTCTATAAAAGAACGAACCATGTGCCTGTTTTCAACATCGTAGCCGTAAGTGTTTTCTTCGTTGCCAACAACAGGCATCAATCCAATTTCAGCGTTTTGCTTTTCAACCAAATCTTCTCCAACTTTTCCCCGCACGTCTCTGCTGAAGAAAACTTTTAGATCGGTATCAAGTGTATTAATCTGCATCGAGTATTCTGGTCCGAGCAATTCCATACTTAAACGGAGACCCGCACCAACATAGCACCAAGATGTAGTTGTTTCAACAATCAGCTTTTCGCCGGTTTCATCTTTGTATTCAACAACTGCACGTGCATAATCTTCAGCGGGACGGTTTATATAATCTAATTTTCCATCAGAAGAGTTTTTCAAAATATCAGAGTAGTGTGGTCTCTGCCATTTCAAGTTTTCGGCGTGAGCCGTTACTTTAACAGGAGTTAAAGAAGTTCTTGGTTTTGCAGGGTCAGTCAAAAGAAATCTAGCAACTTCAACCGAGTGGCACATCATATCGTTCATAACGCCGCCGCCTTGCAAAGTTCCTTCCCAAAACCAAGGGGAATGCGGTCCGCCATGTTCTTCTGCTGCGCGTGCAAGATATGGTCTGCCGGCAGAAAAGGCTCCGCGTTTCCAAATAATATCTTTGCCTCGCTGAACAGCCGGCTCAAACAATTGATTTTCAAGATAGCCGTCTAAAAGTCCGGCACGTTTAACAAGCTCAACCATTTTCTTTGCTTCGGCAACATTTCTTCCAAGCGGTTTTTCGCAGGCAACACCTTTTAATTTTCCTTTGCCCGATACCACAGCTGTTACAATTTCTTCCATCACTTCGATGCGTGTAAAGTTTGGTGAGCATATCCAGATTGCATCTATGCTTGGATCGGCAACCATTTCTGTAACCGAGTTAAATATCTTTGGTTCACCAACTTTTAAAATTTTTGCAAGCGAAGCCGCTTCTTGCGCTCTTTCGGTATTTCTATCAAAGATTCCGTTTATGTCTGCATCGCGTACTGAAACCCAAGAACGAATATGAAACTGCGCATTGAAACCAGCGCCAATTATACCCACGCCAATTCTTTCTGCCATTAAAACCTCCTTAAAAATTTAGAGTGAATCTATTTTTTTTAACCGCACTCTTATATACAATACAACGGATGCCGAAAAACTCTTTTTATAGTCTTATTTAGTTTTATAAACTCAAATTTTCCTTAGCAAAATTGTGAATAGGATTTTTTTAAGATAAGCTAATTATCTTCATTTTTTAACCGGCGGTAACGTTCTTTAGCTCTCCTTATTGTTGCTTCACGATAATCGGCATCTTCATGATAGCGCTTTTTAGCTCTCTCAAGTGTTGCCTTGTGATACTCTGGATCTTTATGATACCTTTCTCTAGATGCGGTTTTTAAACGTTCATGATGCTTTTCGTTGAAATAATACTTACTCTTTTTTTCGCTTTCTTCTTTCATAGCTATACCATTATTATTGAAACAATAAGCAATTATTAACTGATACTTATATCTAAGCTGCTTTCTTATCCACTTCTTTATCATTAAAGAAGATTGCAAAGAAAACTAAAACTACAGCTGCAAGAATAGCTGGCACCCACCAGAAATTTTGCCACTGTACTAAAGCCTCTTTGCCAGTAGCTGTAATCATTCCATTAAATAAAAATCCGGCAACTTGAGAGCCTATCAACATACCTAAGCCGTAGGTAGCAAGAACAACAAATCCTTGTGCCTGCGCGCGTATTTCGTTGGAAGCTTTTTTATCAACATAAATAAATCCGGCAACAAAGAAAAAGTCGTAACAGATTCCGTGCAAAATAATTCCGGTTAGAATCATCCAAACAACAGTATCCGGTGCACCGAGAGCAAACAAAACATAACGAAGCACCCAAGCTGCCATTCCGGTTAAGAGCATTTTCTTAATACCGATTATAGAAAAGAGCATCGGCATAACAAGAATGAACAAAGCTTCAGACATTTGTCCGAAAGACATTTTGAAAGCTGGGTTTTCAATTCCGCTTTCGTTAACAAAAACCGGTGCATAAGCATAGTAAACAGATAAAGGAATGCAAATCAAGAAAGCACTTACAATAAAAACTATAAAAGGTTTTGTGTTGAGCTGCTTTAAAGCATCAATGCCAAGAATTTGACGCGCTGTAACTTTTTCTCCTTTACCAGATGGCGGTGTGTGCGGCAGCATAAAACTGAAAAATCCCATAAGCACTCCTAAAATGCCGGCAATCTTTAACGGAGTGGAAGTTTCATCGGCACCCAAAACTTTGCTTACAAAAATTCCTACTACAATCCATCCAATTGTTCCAAATACTCTAATAACCGGAAACTGTTTTTCTTGGTTTGTCATTTGATGAAACGCGAGTGAATTTGTTAATGCTACAGTTGGCATGTAGCAAAGCATATTTAGAAGCAGAAGCAGGATAAATAGCGTTGCAGAAGCATTTTCCCCTTCTGCAACAAACGGCGCTATAAACATTGCCAAACCGCCAACAATGTGAAGTACACCCAAGACTTTTTCTGTTGCAAAATATCTGTCGGCAACCATGCCAAGAAAGAATGGAGAAACAATTGCCGCTATTGGGCTGACAGTATATGCCCAGTGAATTACATCAGACATTCCAATAGAGCCCATATAATTACCAACAGTTACATACCAAGCGCCCCAAACAGCATATTGAAGGAACATCATTATTGAAAGACGGATTTGAACATTCATGCAAAAACTCCTTTAAAGAATAGAATGATTTTTTAGTTACCTAAAGGAAATTTATTAGGCTCGCTGAACTGCCAAACCTTTTGAGAACATTGCTTGTCAAATATATCAATTTGGTTTAAGACAAAAAAAATATTAGTGAATTTATGAGCTATTTATGAAGCCTGAAATATTCCATACTTTAGCTGAAACTGTTCGTGCATAAAAAAACATTTCTCAAAAGATAATAATCGATGCAATAAATCATCTATTTGGGTTGAATCCTGCTTCAATAATCCGCATCTCATAATCGTAAAAACAATAAATAAGAGAGAGCAAAAATGGTAGAACACTTAACAAAAGATACATTCTTAAAGAAGGTATTCAATTACGAAGAAAATAAAGTATGGAAGTATGAAGGCAGCATTCCGGCTGTAGTAGATTTTTGGGCAGAGTGGTGCGGTCCTTGCAGAATGGTTGCCCCAATAATTGATGAGTTAGCAGAAGAATACAAAGGCAGAGTAAACTTTTACAAAGTTGATACAGAAGCCGAGCATGAACTTTCTGCAGCCTTTGGTATAAGGAGCATTCCTTCACTCCTTTTTATTCCGGCAGAAGGTGAACCTAAAATGGCAGCAGGCGCTTTTCCAAAGGAGCAGTTCAAAAAAATTATTGAAGCAGAATTAAATGTAACACCTGCATTGATAATATAGCTTTTCAAAACTTTTAAGAGTGTACATAAAGCCCGCTTAACATTAGCGGGTTTTTTTGTTTTGCTGATACTATTATTTAAAGCAATAATTCCTTACAGCAATATTGTTCGAGGTTATTTTCATTCATCTGAAATGGTTTTAGCATTTGTATAGAAATGATTCTACCTAAGAAATAATAAATTCCCTTTTACTATGAAAAGAGATGTTGATGTTATATTTTTCGCATGTAATAAATTAACTGAATGGCGTACTAAAGATTGTTTTGTTTCCTTGTTTACAGGGATAATTAAGAATACTAATAATCAAGTTACCTGCAAAATTACTTATGGTTTATAGAAATAGAAAAACTGTTCATTTGTTTTTAATGTTTGTAGTGTTGGCAGCCGCAGCGCTTATTGCAAGTAATTACATTTATACAAATGTGAGGATAAGATCATATTCGGTTGTACTGCCTAAAGAAAAATGGCTTATAACAATTGGAGGAAATGGACAGGTTATTTCTAATCTGATAGATTATGCCGGCGGGCAGACCGTACAATATAACATAACACAGTTTGAACGCGGCGAATTTGTAGCTCTAAATTTTGCTAAGTTTCTTTCATCAAAAAGAGAATTTGAAAAAGGGGATACTGTGCTCACAATGCTTTCGAGTGATGTAAAAAATCAATTTGTTGAAGCAGTAAGCCAGCTTGAAGTTGCCACCGCGAGGTTAAAATCTTTTAGCTCTGCAGAAAAAGAACCGGTAATTAAAGAAGCACTTGCAAGGCTTGTATATATTGATGAAAAAATCAGCGAGCAAAAAGTTCTTGTTGAAAGATCACAAAAACTTTTAGATAAAGGATACACCTCTCAGCAGGAGTTCGATTTGCTAAAATGGAATTTAGATCTCCTGAAGATTGAAAAAGAAATCTACACTTCGCAGTTTGAAAATTTGAAAACAGGTGTTAAACCGGCAGAGTTGAATTATTTGCAGTCAGAAATTAACTTAATTAACGCCAGATTGAATTTTCTAAGAGAGAGAGAATCGCAGATGGTTATTACTTCGCCAATAACCGGGCAGGCAGTAACTTCCCTTTCGCCCGATACACTGTTGAACGTAGTTAATACAAGGGAGATAGTTCTCCAGCTTCCTATAAAGGCTGCAAACTTCAAAGATTTCTACGTTGGGCAGAAAGTAGTACTTTCATCAAATGGTGAAAATAAATCTTTTCGGGGCGAAGTTGTATGGATTGACCGTGAAGTAAAAATTCTTAATCAACAGCAAGTGGTTTTGGTTTCGGTTGTAGTTGATAATTCTTCTGTTAATATGCTGCCGGGTATGATTCCTGAAGTTACTCTTAAGCTCACAAAAATTAGTCTATTTCAGCAGTTAGTAAGATTTTTTGTTCAATAAATGCCACGTTACGAGTACAAATATAACCTTCCGGTACAATATCTTGATTCTATACGTCACGATTTACTTCCCTATTTAGTTTCCGATTCTTTTGCAAAGCATAGCGCTAATAAAGATTATACAGTTCACAGTTTGTATTTGGATTCTCACAAACTCTTAACGTTTTACGAAAAGCTCGATGGAGTGCGAAATAGAAAAAAATTTAGAATACGCGGTTATAATAATATAACTCCAGATTCAAAGGTTTTTCTAGAGATTAAAAGAAAAGACACTGAGCATATTCACAAAGATAGAGCCGTACTGAAGTATTGCAATTTAGAAAAATTTTTTAAAACCAGCGATCTGTCTCTTCTGCTTTCATCTGGCAGCAGTTCATCAATCAAAACAGAAAATGCAAATAAGTTTTTATACTACTATCACTATCACGTTTTGCAGCCGGCAGTTATAGTAAATTACGAGCGTGAAGCCTATGAATGCAAATTTGGTTCCGGTTTAAGATTAACCTTAGATAAAAACGTGAGGGCAAAAAAAACAAACGGCTTTAATGATCTATTCTCTGATGAAGGATTTAAGAATGCCTTAAAAGATCATTTTGTTCTCGAAATTAAATTTCTTAAAGTTCTGCCGAGCTGGCTGCCAAGGGTTTTGCAGAAATACAACATCATAAGAGTATCTTCGCCTAAATATGCAATGAGCATTTTTGCTTCCGGCGCAAACAAGAAATTATTAAAAATGAGTTAAGGAATTGCTGTGTTAGAAAATCTACAAACTATTAATGTATTTGGACCTTCTTTTTCGGAAGTACTGGCAAACGTTACTGTTAGTCTTGTTTGCAGTTTTATTATATCATTGATTTATAGGTTTACTTACCGCGGACCCGGTTACTCAGAAAGTTTTGTAAACTCTATTGTTTTTCTTTCTGTAATAACAACTTTGGTAATAATGATTATTGGTAATAATCTTGCCAGAGCTTTTGGATTGGTTGGCGCTTTATCAATTATACGTTTTAGAACAGCGATTAAAGATACAATGGATATAGTTTACATTTTCTTAGCATTAGCTATTGGGATGGCTTGCGGCGTTGCTTATTATAAACTTGCTATAGCAGGTACTCTTTTTGTCGGTACTGTTTTGATTTTATTTTCTAAAAGTAATTTTAGTATGTTTTTAAGCAACCAGTATATGCTTCAGTGTATTTACTCTAACAATGAACCAGTAGTAAATACTGTTACGGAATTGCTCTATTCGTACTGCAATAGTTATGAAATTATCAGCGTTCGCTCTAATGAAGCAGAAGCTACTGTGGAATACTCTTATTATATAAGAGTAAAAAAGAACAAAGATGTAAATAAATTAATTACAGAAATAAACAAAGTAAGCGGAATAAAGAACATTAACCTTTTCTTTGACCAACAGAATTCATAATAAAAGCCGCGTTAAGAGGCTTCTCTTCAAAAATTCATTTGAAAGTATATTATCGTGCCAAAGCCGGCTGGCAAACAGCTATTATTGACGCCGAAAGTAAATACCTAATGAAAATTAGGGTTAAATAGTCACTGCAATCATTTTACAATACGAAATTATTGGATTTAAGCGCTCACTTTAAGAATGCTAAGCAGCCGGCAGCTTTAAGTTGCGGCTGCTTAGCTAATTCATGTTCCAGTATCCAGTATCCAGCATCCAGCATCCAGTATCCAGTACCCAGTATCCAGCATCCAGTATCCAGTATCCAGCATCCAGAAAGAAACCAGCTTACATTTTGTAACGAAATCCGGCATACACCATTGTGCCGTTAATTGGTCCCCAAATCATAGAGGCATCAAAAAAGTTACCGTTTGGATGCAAGGGATCAATAATTGGATTGTTCTGCTTAAAACCAAGTAAGTTTTCTACACCAAGATATAAATCGAACCCTAAAAAGAAAGAGCGTGTAACCTGCATATTAACTACTGCAAAACTTGGAGATTGTTCTCTGGCTTGTAGGTCTGCCGGGTTTGCCGAAGTAGAAGGAAGGCGTTTTGGACCAAACCATTGAATTGTTAAATCGTAATTCATTTGCGGAGCCTCTTTATCTTCGCGTTCTGTTGAATATGCAAAATTGAGTAACGCACGGTGCCTCGAAGTAAATGGGCGGTCGAGCATCTTTCCGCTTATTTCCTGCTTAACATCCATAAATCTATATGCAGCTCTCGTATCAAGTCTTTCAATTATTGGATAGTTCACTTCAATCTGCAAACTATTTGAATAGCTTCCGTTTTGCACAGAATAAAAATTAACTGCTTGCGGACTAAAATCTAAATCTGCAATAGTAGATTGCTCAAATTGAGTTCGGTATAAATCAACAGATACAGTTCCATTTCGGTAATTGTATGAAAAATAGTGAGTAAGATTTAGTCCAAAATTCCAAGCTATCTCTTGAGATAAACCATAGCCGAAAGATTCGTTAGATAAAATATTAAGCTTACGCGCGCTTGCAAAAACCGAAGAGTTCTCCGGAAAAATGTTAGATGTTCTGTAACCTTTACCAGCGGCGGCACGAAAAACCCAATCCTGCTGAGGCGCCCATCTCATATGAAAGCGAGGTGTAAACATAAATCCATAGTAATTATGCCGATCAGCTCTAGAGCCGAAAATGAAAGAGAGATTATCATCAACGGTGTAAGTGTATTCAAAAAACACACCTGGAATTCTTTCAACTCTTTTGTATTGATTAGAAATAAAAATTTCATCAAACTGATCGAACAAGAAACTAAACCCGGTTCTAAACTTGTGATTAGGTGAGCCAAAATTTGACTGATAAATGAAATTGAAATAACCGGTCTTTTCATTGCCATCATAATTTCGCAAGCCAAATAAAGATGAATTACGGTAACTGTTTAAAGACCATTGTATTCCAAAGGATTGATAAACTGCTTCCGGAAAAACATAGCCTAATTTACCGTAAATATTTAACTGGTTATTCTTTGTAGAATATTTGTAATCATACCCTTCAACTGGCAGGTTTGATTTGTGAAGTGTTCCGCCATCTTTGGCATCGCTTAAATATTGAAAGCCGAATTGTCCTTCCCAGCCATTTTCTGTATAAAACTGCCAGCGCTGCATAACATTGTAAGTTCTAAAATTTGGCACATCAATAAACCTATCGTTGTTGTTATCAAAACCATGCTTGCGCGAGCTTGCATGAAATAGATTTATAACCGAAACTTTTTCGCTCAACGATGCTCTATAGTTTAGATTTCCTTCAAAGCGCTGATCGTAATCAGCATACATATTAACAAAAACTTTTTCAGCATCCGCTGTATAAGGTTTTTTCAAATCAACATCTATTTGTCCTGTCATAGATTCAAATCCGTTTGCTACAGAACCAATTCCCTTAGACACATTTATTGATTGAATCCACGTTCCGGGAATAAAAGTTAAACCTACGTTAGACATAAGTCCGCGTATGTAAGGCAGGTTCTCCATTGTGGTTTGAGTGTAAACGCCCGAAAGTCCGAGCATTTCAATTTGCTTTGCGCCAGTAATAGCATCTGTAAAAGAAACATCAATGGAAGGATTTGTCTCAAAGCTTTCGGATAAATTACAGCAAGCGGCTTTAAATAGTTCTTTATCAGTCATTATACCTTTATTCTCAATCGAGAGATAATCTGAAAAAGTAGTATTCTGCTTTCCAACAACTCCAACTTCACCAAGTTGGGCTGCCTCTACTTGCATAATAATTTCTACCGGCTCTTCAGCATTTTTAATATTTAAAGAGATGGTTTTATATCCTACCATACTTGCAATTATTTCTTTGAATTCATTTTTATATGGTACGGAAAATTTTCCATCGAGGTCTGTGATAGTTCCAACTTGAGTGCCTTTCCAAAGAATGTTTACACCTGTAAGTGGAACTATCTTTCCTGCTTCATTTTTTTCAACAACTCTTCCATTCAACATTTGCTGCGAATAAATAAGAGATGAAAAAACAAGAAGAAGAAATAAACTTAATTTATAATTCATAGCTTTTTCCAAAATTTTAGCTGATTAGTGTGTTTTAGGGTTATTTCTGTACAAGCAGCACTTTGGTAGTTTAGCATAAACTGCATCGGCAGCTTTGAACTTATCTGTATCGTGCCCAACTTCTGCCACGCGCTTCTTTAGAGAATCAACTGTTATATCCGGAGAAAAGTAAGAAACTTTAAGAATCTTGGCGCTTTTATCCCACTTTGCAAACTGAACTTCTTTTATCTTCATCACTTTTTCAATTCTAGATTTACACATACCGCAATTACCGGCAACTTTAAATTCGGCTTCTACAATCTTGCTTTCTTGTGCGTAACTAAATGATGAAGCAAACAATAATGCAACAACTAATGAAAGTAACTTTTTCATATAACTCTCCAATAAAATTTAAAATGATAAAATGAACCAACTAACTTCTAAATACTAAAGTTTTTGAGTTGGATTAAATAAGGAGAGTTCTGTTTATAATGTATGCTGGGTTTCCCGGCGGGAAATGAGGAATTGTTGATTGAAATGAGAAGGATTTAACAAAATTATTTCTATATGCTGTCTCGGTCTGGTTTAATGTATAGTCTAAAAAAATATTTTCGAAACTAATTTTAGATGAGGCAAAGTGTGAATCATCTGACCTGTAAGTAACAATTTGATCTGTGCAGCAGGAATCATCTTCGGGTTCATCGGGGCAGCAATTAACAGGTTCTTTTAATGCTTCGGTTAAAACTACATTTGTAGATACTAAAGTATCTCCGCAAAAGTGATTGGCAACTGTTAAACCTACAGTGGGCAGCAAGTAAACCAGAATGAATAATATGTGTAATAATTTTTTCACAATGTAAAAGTAAGAATTTTTACACATTAGTATCGAGAAAAGTTTCCGAATTAATAGAATGAATGAAGTTAAAAATGTGCGGACTTAATTATCCGCACATTTGGAATTATTAAATCCCCAAAAACTCATCAGAAAAACGCCACTACTTTACATGTATCGGGGTGCAGAAGGCAGACCCGAGCTTCGGAGGTTATGTGATAACTCCTTATAAACCGTTGTCCATAGGACTCCTATGGAGAAACGGTTAAAGGCATTTGGTTTTTATTCCAAATTCCCACGTTTGAATTCGTGGGTTACTATTTTCACGCAGTTTCTTCGATACTGTATTAACAAGCAAGAACTATAAGAAGCAATAGATAGCTAATTGCATTTTTTCTATTTAAGATTTTAGTTATATTTCATAAAAAAGAGGTGCAGATGAAACGTTCATTCATAACTTTAGTGGTATGGTTAACGTTTTTATCTTTAATTACGCATGCACAAATACTACCCGATTCATCTCAGTTAGTCTCATTAGATAAATTTTGGAAAGAGAACCCCGACTGGTATGTTTGCTGGGACAAAGTAACTGGGACTCCCGCTTCTATGTATGGAAGCAAAACAAAGAGTTTAGGGAAAACACCCGAATCAGCAATCCTAAATTTTCTATTGTATGTTAATAAATTATTTGAAAGAAAAAGCAACTCAAAGGTTGGTCAAGTTAAATCTAATTTGCAGGAATCAAATCTTTCATTTATCTCTCAAAGGAACTCCATTAATGGCAATTATTATGATTATCATCAAGAATATAAAAATATTCCCATCAACGGAACGCAATGTTTTTTTGGTGTAACTAAAAACGGTGAGATATTTTATTTTAGCGGTACATACTTTTCTGAATTACTAGACCTTGAAATAACACCAACAGTTTCTTTCGAATCAGCATTATCCAATGCTTCAACTAATCTTGGCAAAGCTGGATTCGTTCAAAAAAATAAAAGACTTTATATATTATCAAAAGAAAATGGATTTGAACTAGTTTGGGAAATTACTCTTGTTAATGAAAGAATTGGTGAAGGATGGAAATATGTAGTTTCTGCATCTAATGGTAAAATAATCTCCAAGAATAATACACGAATAAATTCTTCTGAGAGTAATACTATAATAAATGATTTTCCAATTCAAAATAATAAATCTAACTCGTTACTAAACTACCAAACTCCTCATGGATTAATTTTCAATACATATCCACAATCATCAAGTTTAGAAATTGAAACTTCCTTAGTTCAGTTGCCATTACTAAATTCAAGCGGTTATTTACAAGGCACTTATGCAAATGTTTATAAAATGTCTGGGTCTCGGGCAACTAACATAAGTGATGACCCCAATAATTTTACTTATTCACCTTACACACAAAACTTTGATGAAATTAATGTTTATTATCACTTATCGAAGTTCCGGCAAGATTTCATAAACAACCTCTATACTCCAAGTTTTAATCAAACAAATGTTTCTATTGGGTGGAATTTATCAGAAAGAAAAGCATATTATGATTCTGGCTCCGACATTATATATTTTGATAATGGGATTCCTACTGATCCAAATTTTTCGCGAGAAGCAAATGTAATTTATCATGAATATGTGCATAAAATTCAATATGATAGAGCTTGTTATTATTTGAATACACCAGAACCAGAATATAAAGGAGTGTTAGAGGGATTAGCAGACTACTTTGCTTATTCATACTCCGGAGTACCAGATATTCTAACTTATTCTCTACCAAATGAAGCAAGAAGTATTTATAATCATAGTACATATAATTCCTCACTTGGCATCTATCCTTTTGGTCAGCTATTCTCACATATACTTTCACACTTAAAGAATATTCCCGGTTTTCAAAATGCTCTGTTTGCTCAAATGAATAATTTTAACAGCTATAATTCGGCATTTCTTAGTTTTCGCGATAGGCTAATAAATGGCTATCAAGATCATTCTACAAAGAACACGATACAAAATACTTTTGCAGACCATGGAGTTGGTGATTATGCAGATAATCCACCATCGCCGCCAGCAAATGTAAGTAATTCCGGCAGCCATGGCAGCAATCCAACAATTCAATGGACACCGCCTAATGATCCCGACATAAACCATTATAAGATTTACAGAAAAAAATATAATGAAGGTAGTTTTACACTTGTTGGTTCAACTTCCGGGACAAGTTTTATAGACTATAATGTTACAGTTCAGTATGATTTTATGGAAGACGACATTTTTTATTACGTTAAAACAGTCGATAATAATGGAAATCTTTCTTCCGAATCAAATTATGTAAATGTTTTAGATATTTGGGCGAGTCGGAACATTATAAATAATGCTTCAATAGAGAATAAAAACATAGTATCGAAAGAACATACACTATATGATTTAAACATCTCAAATTACCCTAACCCATTTAATCCTGTTACCACTATATCATTTACGATACCGGAAGAAAGCAGCGTATTAATAGAAGTCTTCAATATACTTGGTCAAAAATTAGAAACAATTTTTGACGGAAAAGTATTACCTGGCAAACACAATGCTATTTGGGATGGCTCAAAATATTCGAGCGGCTTGTATATAATTACGTTACAGACCAATAGTGCAGCAAGAACATTAAAAGTAATGCTTGCAAAATAAAAAATGTATCTATGCTTAACGAGAGAAAAAGTTGGAGTGATTATGAATAAAATAATGTTATTAGTTATTGCTGCCGGGTTGATACTTTTCATTACAGCGTGCGATACAGTTGAAAATGAAATAGACAAACCAAATTTTAAAGGAAAGGTTGTTTATGTAACTCGTTATGATGATTCTCCCAAAACAGAGCTTACAATAATGAATATTGATGGAACGAATAAGAAAGTAATTGATACAAACGAAAAGTTTTATATATATGAACCAAGCTGGTCAAGGAATGGTGGCAAGATTTTATATATAATTGCATTAAATCTATTAGTAATTAATAGTGATGGAACTGGAAGATTATATGTTAATCCACCTCTTAGAGCCAACACTCCCAAACTCAGTCATGATGAGAAGTTTATAGTTTATAATCGTGAGGATATTGCACCTTCAAGGCCAATTCTATTTAACATTTCTGATCGAAAAGAAAAACTATTGGTTCAAACTTCTGAATCAAGTGATTTTGGGCCGAATCCGTGGGCAAGGGATAATCAAAGGATATTATTAAGCGCTCGAATACAAAGACATGGCAATTATGGGCTTTACTTTGTTGATATAACAACTGGAAAAGTAGATACAATTATGACTTCTCCACAACGCTTATTTAATAGACCGTTATTAAGCAGAGATGAATCGGAAATAATTTATAGTACTACTTACAGTTTATTAAACCCTAATTATGGCAGATTGTATCGACTTGATATTAATACA
Source organism: uncultured Melioribacter sp. (assembly GCA_964575995.1). Taxonomy (GTDB): domain Bacteria; phylum Bacteroidota; class Ignavibacteria; order Ignavibacteriales; family Melioribacteraceae; genus Stygiobacter. The sequence goes on from CAZNTN010000004.1 coordinate 53,389, forward strand.
AAGATGACTACTGAATTATTATTCAGCATGCCAAACTTGAAAATATTGCATCCCAAATATTTGACTAAGGATAAAAGATTTTTATTCTTTACTGTAAAAAATGATAGTAACAAAGAATTTATTGCTGATTTACTGTATCATGATTTTTTAACTGGGAAAACAGACTACTTGCTAAAAAATATTTCTTATGACATTGATATTTGGCTGGAGGAATAATCGTTTTAATGAAGCTCCCCGCCGCAAGCGACGGGGAATTTAACCTTTAGTGATTAATGAATGAACCCGAGACCGCGTTCATGCCGGCAAGTTTATTACGGCATTGTTTAGGGCTTGAGATAGAAAAGTAAATATTGTTTGTTCTTATAAAAGTTTTAGACAAATACTTAAAGAAATTATCTCAAGCACTGAGGTTTTGGGTTTGGAGTAAAAGTTAGCAAACTCACAACGTTGTTCTAAAGTTAAATTAGGTAAAACATACCCACCAAACTTACGGCGGATAAGTTGGCGGTAGTTTTTCAATTCGTCATCGCTGTCGTCAACTGACGCATGGGCTGACATGAAAAAAGCCTCGCTGTTATAAATAGTTTCATTCTTGTCAGCCCGAAGGACAAATTATCCTAACCGAAAATTTGGAATTAATTCTGATTTAGAATAAGCGGCAGTCCGGATTTTCCAGCGCCAATAACCACAATTTTGCTGTTGGTTGAATTGGCAAGTTTTTCAGTTGCTTCAATACCTTTCCACTGAAGCAGTTGATCGTTAATTCCACGCGAAACAATTGCCTGAAAATCTGCAATACCTTTAGCTTCAATGCTCTTTCGCTCGGCTTCCTGCTCTTCGCGCTTAAGAACAAACTGCATACGCTGGCTTTCTTGCTCAGATTTCAGTTTTTCTTCAATTGCAGCCGTTAAACCTTGCGGAAGAATAATGTGGCGCATTGGCGCAGATTCAACAATAATTCCTCTTGGCATAACTAACTTTTCGAGTTCAATCTTTATTTCATTTGCAAGTTGTTCACGCGAGGCGGTATACAATGCCTTGGCATCATATTTTGAAGTAACGCCTCGAACCACCGAGCGGAATTGCGGAATCAAAATAATATTTGTGTAATCTTCTCCAACCGTTTTATAAATTTTAGATGCGTTTTCGGGATCGAGACTGAAGAGCAAACTAATTTCGAGCTGAACGCTTAATCCTTCCTTAGATGGAACGTTCATTGTCTCTTTCATTTCTTGAGTCTTGATGCTGAACTTTATTACGTTGGCTAAAGGGTTAACAAAGTTTACGCCGGCTTTAAGAGTGTTATCGCTAACACTGCCAAGAAAATCTACTACGCCAACAGTTCCGGCAGGAACTATAGTAAAAAGTTTTAGCAGAATAATAATACCGGCAACTGCATAACCTGCAAATGCAAATTTAGATTCTCTGTACCTTCCGGCTTTCTTCAAATTTGTGTAAACCGAATAAGAAACGGCAATAATTAATAGCGCTAATAAGAATAACATATCTACTCCTTTGTTGTTTGTAAACTTATATTACTTTATGAATCAGTTTAACCGGTTTAACTTTTGTGGAAGAATATTTTATTGCGTTGTTTAACTTTTCTTTAACAGCTTCAACTTTTTCTTTTTTATCTGTAAATAACTCTGCAATAACCTGCCCTTTAGTAATTTTATCACCAATCTTATGATGGAAAATTATTCCGGCTTTAGGGTCAATTTTATCTGTCATTGTAATTCTTCCTGCTCCAAGTTCAAGCGAAGCCATTCCAATTTCGTAATTGTTCAACGATTCGATGTAGCCGGATTTATTTGCAGTAAGCTCAACCTGTATTTTGGATTTAGGATATTTGCCGGGATTTTTTAGATAACTAACATCACCGCCTTGAATTTTGGTTATTTCTAAAAATTTATCGAAAGCCTTGCCGTTATCAATCAACTCTTGAGAAATTTCAATTCCTTCTTTAATTGATTTTGCCTTGCCGCCAAGATAGATCATGGCGCCGGAAAGATTAAGCGTTACTTCTAAAAGGTCTTTTACCTTTTCACCTTGAAGAACTTTAACGGATTCATAAACTTCTAACCAGTTGCCAATGTAATAACCGAGCGGCTGATTCATATCTGTAATCATAGCTGTAACTTTTTTCTTAAACGCTTTTGCAGTGTTAACAAGTGAATCTGCAAGCGCGAGAGAATCTTCATACTTTTGCATAAAAGCGCCGGAACCGGTTTTAACATCTAAAACAAGGGCATCTATTCCCTCAGCAAGTTTTTTACTCATTATGCTGCCGGTAATTAAAGGAATAGATTCAACTGTTGCCGTAACATCGCGCAGTGAATAAATAAGTTTATCTGCCGGGGCAATTTCTTTTGTTTGCCCAATTAACACAACTCCACACTTTTTAATTATTCGTTTGTAATTTTTTAAGTCGAAATCTGTTCTAAAACCGGGTATCGATTCCAATTTATCCAGCGTTCCTCCAGTGTGTCCAAGCCCGCGGCCGCTAATCATAGGAACAATTACTCCAGCGGCAGCAACAATTGGAGCAAGTATTAATGAGGTTTTATCACCAATTCCTCCGGTGGAATGCTTGTCAACTTTCGTTCCCGGAATTGCCGCAAGGTCAATAACTTTTCCGCTGTAAAGCATAGCTTTAGTTAAAGAGGCAGTTTCTTTTTTAGTCATTCCTTTTAGAAATGCCGCCATCAAGAAAGAGGAAAATTGATAATCGGGTATTTTCCTGCTGGTAAAGTTTGTAATTAAATATTGAATTTCCTGTTCGGTAAGCTCGCCTCCATTTCTCTTTTTGCGGATAAGTTCTACAGTGTTCATTTGCGTTCCGTATTAAAATTCATAAATCTGCCGGCTTGAAGAATGAAGCCAACTCTATTAACTTGCTTTCCAAAATTAAACTAAAAGAGGAAAATATGTTCGATCCTAATTACAAATTCACCTGTGTTGAACGATTTCTTAATTATGTAAAAGTTGACACTAAATCGAGTGAAGATTCTGCTACTTTTCCAAGTGACCCAAAACAGCTGGAACTATCCAAACAATTAGCAGAAGAATTAAAGCAGATTGGTTTAACTGATGCAGAAATTGACCAGTATGGATATGTTATGGCAACATTGCCTGCAAACACAGATAAAGATGTTCCGGTAATAGGATTTATTGCGCACGTTGATACATCCCCGGCAGTAACCGGTAAAGATGTAAATCCGGTAATTCATAAAAATTATCAAGGCGGAGATATTGTTCTTACTAATGACCCAGCCAAAGTGATTGATGCTGCCGGCAATCCAGAGTTAAAAGACATGATTGGAATGGACATTATTACAACAGATGGCACAACACTTCTTGGTGCAGATGATAAAGCCGGTATTGCAGAAATAATTGATGCTATGAATTACTTAATTCAGCACCCCGAAATTAAACATGGAAAAATTAGAGTTTGCTTTACGCCTGATGAAGAAGTAGGGCGCGGTACAGAAAAATTTGACGTTGCAAAGTTTGGCGCAAAGTATGCTTATACAATTGATGGCTCTACACGCGGCGAAGTTGAAACAGAAACATTTAGTGCCGATGCAGTAGTAATAAAATTTCATGGGAAAAATGTTCATCCCGGATATGCAAAAAATAAAATGATTAACTCTGTAAAAATTGCTTCCAGATTTTTAGAAATGCTGCCTAAAGAAACGCTTTCACCGGAAACTACCGAGAAGCGGGAAGGTTATGTTCATCCAACTTCTATTACTGGGAATGAAACACTTACAACTATTAAATTCATTATAAGAGATTTTTATGCAGACAAGCTGAAAGAGTTTGAAGACATCTTAAAAGACTTGTGCGAAAAAACTGTTGTTCAATTCCCTGGCGCAGCGTATGGTTTTGATGTAATTCAACAGTACAGAAATATGAAATATGTGCTGGATGAACATCCACAAGTTGAACAATTTGCGGTGGAAGCTCTTAAACGCTTAAACATTAAGCCGATACAATCTGCAATACGCGGCGGAACAGATGGTTCGCGCTTAAGTTACATGGGCTTGCCTACTCCTAACTTGTTTGCCGGCGGGCATAATTTTCATGGTTATTTAGAATATGTTGCGGTTCAAGATATGGAAGCATCTGTAAAAATGATTGTAACTCTCGCTCAAGTTTGGGAAGAGAAATCTTAATAAACAAATTGAAAAATTATCTGTTCAAGCAGTTTGGAATTTCCTTGTTCCTTGCTGCTTGAACCTTGAACCTAATTAAATGCCTCAGACACTTAAACGCGCAGCAGATACAGCTCTCGGAATAAACATTTTTTTGTTTCTTATTAAAGCTGTTGTTGGAGTAATATCAAACTCGATAGCAGTTATTGGAGAAGCGCTTAATTCTTTTACAGACGTTCTTGTTTCGATAGGAATTAAAATTTCTGTAAGGATGTCGCGCGAGAAGCCGGATTCCAAACATCAATTTGGGCATAACGCTGCACAGCCGCTTGCAGCATTTATTCTTTCCGTATTCGCTTTCGTTGTGGGAGTAAACATTATAGAAGAATCTATAAAACGCTTCATAGAACCCAAAGAGATTAACACAATTCCAGCTGTGTATGTAGTTCTTATCATTACAATAATTACTAAAATTATCTTGAATAGATATCAAGTTAGAGTTGCAAAGATGTTTAACAGTCCTGCAATACGCGCCGCATCTGTTGACAGCACAAATGATGTTCTGGCTTCTTCAATAGCTCTGCTTGGAATTATAGGCGCATCATTTAATTTCGACTATTTAGACAGCGCCGCCGGAATTATGGTTGCATTGTTCATTTTCAAATCTGGCTACGAAGTTGCCAAGGAGAACATAGATTACTTAATGGGCACATCTGCCAACAGCGGTTTTGATAAGAACGTAAGAACAATTGCTCTTTCAATTGATGGTGTAAAAGGAGTTAATGATTTACGGTCTTTGTACGTTGGAGATAAATTCCACATAGAAATTCATGTTGAAGTTGATGGAATGCTGACTACACAAAAATCACACGATATTGGAAACAAAGTACGCTTCGCTCTCGAAAAAATTGATGAAGTCCAAAAAGTTTTTGTTCATGTGGATCCGGTGTAAGATGAAGAGTATAATTCGATATCTTTTCTTTTATGCAACAAGATGACAGATTCCTTATCTTGACCTCACTAAATATGAGTTAACATGATAAATCTAAACAAGCACACTTTGCACTCCCTTTTAAATAATTCAGTAGAATTGTATGGCAGCCGTCCGGCTGTTTCGTTTGTAGATCATGCAGCTATAACTTACAGAGAATTCAAAGCAAAGGTTGATGAAGTAATCCGCTTCTTAAAGAGTAAAGGAGTTATTGCTGGAGACCGAGTAGCCATTTTAAGCGAGAACCAGCCTAATTGGGGTGTTGCATATTTTGCAATTACTACAGTAGGAGCTATTGCAGTTCCAATTATGACGGAGTTCCACTCATCGGAAGTACATCATATAATACGCCATTCGGAAAGCAAGGCAATTTTTATTTCTGCAAAATATTTTAATAAGATTGATGATTTGGAATATGATTCACTTCAAGCAAGAATTCTTCTGGAAGATTTTTCTGTAATTCCGCCAAACACAAAAAACGATCTGCTCAAAGAAGTTATTACCGGCGGAAAGAAAGAGTTTGCAAAGATTAAAGAAGCAGCTATGAAGTTTGTTGGGCTAATTCCGGATGAAGTGGAAGAAGATAATCTTGCGCTGATACTTTACACAAGCGGAACTACCGGGCATTCCAAAGGAGTAATGCTGACACACAAAAATGTTGTGTCCGATGCCCTTTCTACTTTAGATATGATTGTTTTAGGTGAAAATGATAGAATGCTCTCTCTGCTGCCATTATTTCACACAATGGAATCTACGCTCGGTTTAGTTGTTCCTTTTGCCGTTGGCGCTTCTGTTACATATTTAGATAAACCGCCTACAGCAGCGGCTTTGCTTCCGGCTCTTCAAAAAGTAAAACCAACTGTAATGTTAGCTGTACCGCTTATTATTGAAAAAATTTACCGCAATAAAATTTTACCTGAATTTAACAAGAAAGCCATTGTACGCGGATTGTATAAAATTCCAACTATTAGAAAAAGCCTTAACAAAATTGCAGGTAAAAAATTAATGCAAACGTTCGGCGGTGAACTAAAAATGTTTTGCATTGGAGGCGCTTCGCTTGCTGCTGATGTAGAAATGTTTCTGAAAGAAGCCGGGTTCCCTTTTGCAATTGGATATGGTTTAACAGAAACTTCTCCGTTGGTAACAGGCACTGTGCCTGAAAAAGTTCGTATGAGAAGCGCCGGCAAACCTATGCTTTGGATGAAAGTTAAAATTGATGACCCAGACCCAAAAACCGGCGAAGGCGAAATCTTAATCAAAGGTCCAAACGTAATGATGGGATATTACAAAGATTCTGAAAAGACAGAAGCTGTTTTTACAGAAGATGGCTGGTTCAAAAGCGGAGACCTTGGCTTAATTGATGACGATGGTTATTTATACATAAAGGGAAGATCTAAAAATGTAATTATTGGTTCAAATGGCAAAAACATTTACCCCGAAGAAATTGAAGCAATAATAAATGAGTTCCCTTTTGCTGCAGAATCTCTTGTTTTGGATAAAGGTGACCAACTGATTGCTAAGGTATATTTGAACAACGAAGAAATTGATAAAGAGTTTAGGATGCAAAAACTGAGCGAACCCAAAACAAGAGAGATCAAAACTAAAATTCTAAATGATTTATTAGAGCAGGTAAACTCTCGTGTAAATACATTTTCGCGAATAAATAAAATAGTTGAGCAGCCAGAACCGTTTGAAAAAACGCCTACTCAAAAAATTAAACGGTACCTCTACGTGTAATCGTTCAGGCGCTTTGCTATATGAAACTAAAAGTTCTTTTTTTTTGTATTAGTAATGCACGCTACGCAGGCAAAGAATCCTGCCAAGAAGGCACAAAGGCACTGTGTAAATTTGCAATTTGATTATTTTTCAATATTTCTTTCTGCCTTCGTGTCTAATTTTTTTGAATGTATGCGTAACTTGAATAAATAAGTTAATTGAAGAAGGGTTTATTAATGAAAAAGATTTTCTTACTGCTTTTGTTTTTTGTTTTTGCCGGTTCAGCTTTTGCACAAGACCCAAGTCTTGTTCTTAAGAAAGATCATAAAATAGATACTGCAAAAGTGATTGTGCCGGATGAATTCTATAAACAACAAAGTAGAATAATTCTCAATATGCTGCGGGTTTACCATTTTAAAAAAACTCAGCTAACCGATTCACTTTCTTCAGAGATTTTTGATGAATACTTGAAGAACTTAGATGTTACAAAAAGTTACTTTCTTAAAGCCGATGTGGGTCAGTTTGAAAAATACAGATATATGTTCGACGATATGCTAAACAACGGCAGCCTAGAAATTCCTTTCCAGATTTTTGATGTGTTTAAGCGAAGAGTCAATGAAAGAATCGAATATGTAAAGAATGCTTTGCAGAAAGAGTTCGCTTTCGATGTAAATGAAACATTTAAGCCGGATAGAGAAAAAGCTGAATGGGCTCAAACAAATGAAGAGCTTAATGAAATTTGGCGTTTGAGATTAAAGAATGATGCACTCGGTTTAGTTTTATCCAACAAAGACCCAAAGAAAGTTAACCCCGACTTACTAAAGCGCTATCAAAATTTTCACAAGGTTGTTCTTCAATATGAAGCTGAGGATGTATTCTCTATTTACATTAACTCTGTTACCCAAACAATTGACCCGCATACAGATTATTTTTCTCCGGCAAACTCGGATAATTTTAATATCGCCATGAGGCTTTCTTTAGAAGGTATTGGAGCTACACTTAGACAAGATGGAGATTATACTACGGTAGCAAGTGTTGTGCCGGGCGGACCTGCTCAGCAAAGTAATTTAATTCATAATGAAGATAGAATTGTTGGTGTTGCACAAGGAGAAGATGGAGAAATGGTTGATGTAATTGGCTGGCGGCTTGATGATGTAATTCAATTAATAAGAGGTAAAAAGGGTACTCTTGTTCGACTTCAAATTTTGAAGAAAGAAGAAGGAGATAATGCGCTTCCAAAAGAAATTAAATTGGTACGCGATAGAGTTAAGCTTGAAGAACAAGCAGCTAAAAGCGATATTCTTAATTTTGAACATAATGGAAAGCAGTTTAAAGTCGGCATAATTAATTTACCTGCGTTCTATACCGATTTTGAAGGACAGCGTCTCGGTAAGCCAGATTATAAATCAACAACGCGCGATGTAAAATCTTTAATTGAAAAACTAAAAGAAGAAAAAGTAGATGGGGTAATTATGGATTTGAGAGGCAACGGCGGCGGTTCTTTGCAAGAAGCAATTCAGTTAACAGGCTTGTTTATTAAAGATGGGCCGGTTGTGCAAGTTAAAAACACAAACAACATAATTGAAGTTAACCGCGATCCCGATCCAACTATATTTTATGATGGACCTCTAACCGTTATTGTAAACCGTTCGAGCGCATCAGCTTCCGAAATTTTTGCCGGTGCTATCCAAGATTACGGACGCGGCATTATTATTGGCGAAAAAACTTGGGGCAAAGGAACTGTTCAGAATATGGTTGATCTTGGAATGATGATTCGTACAGAAGGAAGAAAAGCAGGACAAATTAAACTTACGCAGGCAAAGTTTTACCGTGTAAACGGAAGCAGTACACAAAGAAAAGGCATTACACCAGATATTCAATTTCCATCACGATACGAAATTGATGAGTTTGGAGAAGATGCAAGACCAAGCGCATTGGCTTGGGATCAAATTCCAATTTCGGATTACACTCCATTTATGAATTTGAATACTATAATTCCACAACTGATTACTAAGCATGAAACAAGGGCTAAGAATGATCCAGAATTCCAACTTGAATTGGATGAAATAAACAATTTCAAAAAAGTGCGTGAACAAAAAGAATTTTCTTTAAATATAGAAACCAGAAAGACTGAACGGGAGAATGCTGAAGCAGAAAGAAAGAAAAGAGAAGATGAACGAGCTAAACTTCTTGGGTTAAAGATTGAAGACAAGAAAGAAGTTTCTTCAGAAACAGCAAAAAAACATGCCGATTATGATTTGCGGGAAACCGGAAGAATTCTCGCAGATTTTATTCTTTCCCAAAACAGATTAAAACTTGTTACAAGCCCTTAGTTGTTTTGGAGTAAGCAGTGAAAACCAATGCAGTGCGTATTTTAGAATCGAAAAAAATTGTGCATTCTACTCTTGAATATGAAACTGATGAAGATGAACTTGATGCAGTTTCTGTTGCAAATAAAATTAACGCTGCACCGGAAATAGTTTTCAAAACTCTTGTTGCAAAAAACGAAGCCAATTCCATTTTGGTTTTCGTTATACCTGGCAATTTTGAATTGAACATAAAAAAAGCTGCAAAGGCAAGCGGGAGCAAAAGCATTGATTTGATAAAAGTTAAAGAGCTCCAGGCGCTTACAGGCTACATACGAGGCGGCTGCTCGCCGATTGGAATGAAAAAACTATTTCCTACTTTTATTGATGAAACCGCACAGCTTAATGATAAAATTTACTGCAGCGCTGGAATTAGAGTAATGCAGATCCTTATCTCGCCGTTGGATTTATACGCTGCTACCGAAGCTGTATTTGCCGATTTAATCTGATTAACAGCTTTGCCGTTTTAGAGATTTTTTATAGATTTGGCAGCAAAATTTAACGAGGTATATTATGGCTAAAACCCAGTCGTTTGGTGATAAGACTAAAAAGCAAAAATCTACAGTTGTTAACGTTAAGGTTGTTAAGACTGTAAAGACATCTAACGGAAGCTACAAATTCAACGAAAAATTTGTAAGACTTGACGATATCAGCAAACTAAATACGATTAACTAATCAGAATGAATTGCTGTAAAAGAAAAATCCCGCTAAAAGCGGGATTTTTTTATCACCCAATTTTATTTTTTACGAAAGTTTAACGCCCAAAATTCAGCAGAAAATTTCCCACCTAGTGTTGCGTCAAACATGAGACGTATGATTCCTCTGTATATCAACTTACTTTGCAATACTATATGCGCCCGAATAAGGTTGACACGACACAAGTACCGTACAAAAGGATGCGGAATATTGGTAACCGCTATATCAACTCATATGGAATTTCTACTAAGTTCGACTTTTACCTTTACTAATATGCAAAGTCACTCTATTAAAGATTACTGTAAGTAAATAATTAAGCAACACAATCAGTAATGAAAATATTAGCAGCCCAGACAAAATAGCTTGATACCCCATTAACTTTATGAAAAAATCGTTAAAGACATTAATTCCAAATAAATCAACAATTGGCTCATTTATAATATTTACAAATAACAAAAGAAGGAAAAAAGTAGTTATTCCGTTAGTGATGCCACCCTTAAAATCAGTTGGGCTAGGCGCCATATGTGTCGAGATGCAAAAAACAACGTAGAAATATGTCCAAAACTTAAAAGAAGAAATATTTTCAATAGTGCAAATTACAGAAAGTGTTTTAGTAGATATTTCAGCAAGTGAGATTAAATAAGTAAAAAGCCCCGAATCAAATTCTATTCTTTTTTGAGCTAACATTGTGTAATCAGTAATTAGACTGGAAGCATTTGGAATTGCTAAAATTGTTAAGTTGTAAATAACTATACTACCCAATATTAGCGGACCAGCCCCAATAAATAAATTTCCCAAATTTTGGTAAAAGCTGTCTTTATTATAAGCATGGTTTACGTAACCCAATACTCCTGTTTTTGGGTCTGGCTTAAATAGTTTTATTTCCAATAGCTTATGTCTAAAAACTATACAAAAAAACACATGTCCAATTTCGTGTAATGGAGTTCCTAACCATGCAGTCCACATTAATTTTTTCCAACCCAACAAAGAAGAGATTTGTTTTTCGAGAAAATAAATGGAAAAACCTAAGCCAAAAATAATACCGAATAAACTCAACATTTGAGATAATGTTAAGAATAGAGCATTGAGGAAGAATTGCATTTTGCACCTTTTTGATACATAAGTTTTAATAATTACCAGCTATTTCTTTATATGGATGCGCTCTTTAGCAAAATGAGTTAGTAAATTGTTTCTGCATATTCTGAACATTCATCTGTTTATTCATCGCCATCTAAGTAAACATATCCACCATGACCGCCGTGCCCACAATCAGAACCGGTTACTTTTAATGTTATAAAATGCCCTTGCCTCTCACTGAGATCAATAAAAACTGGCTGCCAAGGAATAATTCTCCATGTAATTTCCTCCCCATTTTCACCCTTCATATTAAATGGAACTCCATAAACTGTTTTCCAGCCAGAGTAAGAAGGGTCGTTAGCGTAAAAACGTCTATGGTATAAGTATTCTTCAGTATAATTATCTTGAAGTAAAACCTCAACATATGGCTGGTATTCTGGCTGGTGTAAAGGATCTTCAAGAACGGCTGCCCAATAAAATCTTAATTCGGGTCTAGTTACCTTAGGAACAATTGCAGTTTGAGATACTGTGCTAATATGACTATCTTTATCTGAATTGTTAATCCTAGCAGAATAATTTCCTTTATATACTTGTGGCAAGAACGATGAACCTGAATATCTTGAAACGTAATCAGTTTCTATTGTTACAATTTCATTCTTAGACGAAGGGAATGAATATTCAAAAGAATTTTGCCAAGTGTGAGTTTCTTCTTCCCATCCATTAAAATCTCCGCTCTCGAATCCAAAGTTATTAAAAAAGTTTTGCCCTTGTATTTTTAGTTCAAATTCTTTGAAGCCAGAATATGCATTGGGAACTCTTCTTTTGGCATCTAACGAATCATCAGTACTCATTAACAGCAACGTGTTTTTAGTATAGTTATTTGGAATTATTTTAAAAGAGAATCCGCCATTACTATCCAGACGAATTAATTTTCCCCCAAAATTTCCATTTCCATTTAAATTATATACTAAGAAAGAAGCATTTTTGGTACCGCCGCTTACATAACCAGTAATTGTTATCTCACCGCTAAATGGAATGATTGTTTGATTTCTACGGTTTAATTCTGGATTTGTAATATTTATAGTCTGAAACTTCGATGATGACCAACCGTTTTCAGCACCATACAAAAGGGTTTCAAAAGTTTTACTCTCAAAGGCAGATGAGAATGCTTCAAAACCAAATTTATAAATTTTTGGGTACGCATATTCTTTACTATAGTTTGAAAAACCATTAGTAGTATTCCAATCAAGTGTTACTTCTTCTCCGGGGAAATTATTATCATATAAATAAAACTTTTCCAATTCAAAATCGTATTTATAAACAGTTACTGCGTGTGCAAAATTTTGCCCTCTAAAAAGAAATGTTTGCGGCGATTTAGTTATTATCATCGTTGTAAGAAGTAGTAGTCCAGTTTTACTATCGCCCAACAAATAATCTGTAAGCATCCATAAGTTAGCCCATATTTGACTTGATGACATAAACGCCCGCGAAATTAATTCTCGTGCATTAGTATCGTCTTCCCATCTAAATTGATCATCTTGTTTATACCTAAAATACAAACCGCTATTATTATTGGGTTTAGCAAAAGTATAATACCAACCTGAAAAGTTAGCCATACCAAGACAACTTCCGCCGGGAGAGTCATATGAACCAAAATTTGGATGATAAAAACCATCTTGGTCAGACCGAAATCCTGTATCAATACTAGAGATTGACCTAGCTAATCCTTTAACAGCTAAAGCAACAAATAAAGAAAAATGAATTGTTGAAAACGTAATCTTTTTATTAAAAGTATCTATTGCTTTAATTTTTACGGAAACGTATTTGTTATAATCTTTATCCCAATAGAATACTCCCGGAACATCACCATAATCTAAATTGTTATCTGAGTATGGTATTGTTACATCAACAGGAAATTTAAAAGAACGAACAGCATCTTTTGTTAAAATTATACCTTTACTTGCTGCAACAACACCAGTATTCAATGAACCTGGAATGCTGTCTTGATATGCGATGGAAATAGTAACTTTTTCTGAAGCGTCAATAGCTTCATGCGGAATTACAATTTTAGTTCCATTTATTGGAGAATTAATGTTTTTTAATTCTAATGTTCCCCCGCCAGATCCAAAAGTGTTTTTGGCTTCAATCTTTTCTTCACTTTTTTTTGATCCGCCGCAACCCGCAACAAAAAAAAGAAAGATCAAAATGAAAATTATTTTAAAATTAATGTTAATGATAAATGTTTTCATATTAATAATTATTTTGGTTTAAAGATTATAGTGCACAACTTTACAAAGAAAATATTCATTTCTTATTTTCTTGAAATAATAATCGCTAGAAAATCCACTACCACACCCATCTTCATATGGATTCTTTCCTTCATAGCAGAATGTAAATAATGTATACTCATTCTCCTTATGAGCATATTTATAACATTCATAGTTGTTATCGTTATGCTTCCAATTGTTGATATTATAGACTTCTACTGGTGAATTATCATGATCATTATTATATACTTGTATTGGAAAAATTATTCTGTTTTTTTGAAATTCTTTATCCTGAAAAATTTTTCGATAAAAACAATGAAGTTTTCACTCTTATTCTCTTTTAATACTTGTTTGGCTCTTTCTTCAAAATACTTCCAAAGCCGGTAATTAATTGCCTCCATAATTAAAGCTTTATTCGCTTCATAATTTCTGAATAGAAGTATAGTAGTAACTGAAAACTCTTTAACTATATCGTAAATTGTTTTAGAGAGGAATACTTTTTGCAGCCAAGGAACTGCTCCTTTTGCTAATACAGATTTTGACCCGCTTTTAACAATTTCTTCAGCAGCTTTCCAGGCTGTTTCTTCTACAGTAGTGCTTGCTATTGTATTAAAAAACGAGTTTGGTTCACTTGTTAATTTTAGCAGCTTAAATTGATATTCATATTTTTTGTACCAAGCCAAATAGCTCTTCTTAAATTCTTCCGCAGCAATGCTGTATTTTTTATTAATATCTGATTCAGCATTAATTCTATTAAGATCAATATTCAATTCAGCATATTGAATTTCCGGATATTCCAAATACATATTGAATTCTTTTAGCGAGCTGCTTTTGAATCTGGTGTTGTTCGCATCTCGAAACTCAACAAAAAATTTATATTTGCCTTCTATTTTGAAATTACTATAAACAACATGCCCGCTGCTTCCATTTTGCCATTCTGTCCATTTATTAGCTGCATATTTTATCCCGCCTAGCCAATCTGAAGGAACATTTAGCTTGTATCTGTATTGTGTATTTGAAGAAGCCGGTTGAAAGGAAAAATCAATTACCACCGGATCAAATAGGCGGTATTTTGTTTGAGAAAGGTCTATTCTGACAAAAGTGTTTTGTGCGATAAAGACTTTTACAAACAATAAAGTAAAAAGGAAACACAATTTAAATTTCATATGAAATCCTTAAATAACCCCGCCGCCGGCAACTAATCTTAGAAAGCCTAATACAATTGCTATTAAACACAATACAAGACCAGCAATTGCGGCACCTTTTTGTTCACTTTGTGGTTGATTTAACGCTACTATACTAATTATCAATCCGATAACAGAAAAAGGTATATTCAGCCAATTTAATGAACCAAGACAAGGAAATGCCGCCACTATCATTCCAAGTATTGATAATATTCCAAAGACCAAACTAACAGTTCTCATGCTTACCTCTTTTTAGAATAGAAAATAAAAACGTAATTGAATTAATTATAAAGAACACAAAAAGATAAATTGAATGGGAGTTTTGTTTTACAGCTAGTGAAAAGTTGTTTTGGGTAATAGAAATAAATGCATGCGTCATTCCGCATAAAGCACATGGAGATTCATTATTCATTTTTGTTGTGCATGTAGGTGCGAACTCAAGAATGACCGCTTCGGAAAGGAAGTAAAAAGTTAGAATTGTTATCAGAATAATTATACTTAATGAATTCCATACAATTTCAAAACTCTTATAAAAATCATGAATTAATTCATCTACTGTATTATTCATAAAGATTTGATCTCTTAGAAAATAATCTACAGCTTTTAAGAAAATATTGTTGTATTCAATTCAGCATCAAATCAAAATGTTTTAGCTAAACAAAAGAATATGTTCGAATTGATTAGCCTTCGATCATGTTTCTTAACCAGCAGATGCATTGAATAATCTTCATTGACCTCATAATAAACCCCAAAGTTTATGGATGTGGCGCTTGCATGCTGATTTATTGGAAACAGTAATGCATTTTCTTCTATGCCTAGACTAAATTTCAGATTATTAACCCAAGGTTGACTAATTAATAGTTCCTGCCCAAAAGCAAGTGAAGTAGATTTCTTTTTGAAACTCTGATACAGTGTTACTTTTGAAGGAACAAGCGATAGCCAAGAATCAACCAGATTCACTTTAAACATATTTAACCCAAGCATATATTCTTGAAAGATGCCTTTAGATAAACTAACGCCACCCAAAAAATCATTCTTGAAAACAAATTTAGGAGTTTCTGCAGCAGCAGTTTTTGTTACTTCAGTCTTACTTGCAATAACTTCCTCAGTTGAAATGCGGCCATCAAGAACTATGTTTTGATTAATGTTCTTCCAGGCCGTACTGCCATAATTAATTTCTCCGGTTACATTATATTCAGTTCGCTGTCCGCTAACAACACTTATACTTGAGCTGTGAACTCTATATTCTTTTCCTTCGGCAGATTTGAAAGTAAGAAAGTAATTAGCTCCATCCGGAACATAACCTTCATAATCATGTTCATATTTTAGTTTAGCTTTAAGGCGGTATTTTACGTCGCTTTCTTTTAATGCAATTATTTTTTCGATTGGTGGAGCTAAGCTATAAATCATTCCACTTTTAACAGATTCATTTCTTCTATTACCAAGAGAATCAACCCAGTTAAATTCAGCAATAATATTTTCAGAATCAGACAATACTGGAACAACATGAAAATAAATTAATAAGCCCTTTTCGCTATTAATCGCGGGATATGAAAACATTATTTTTTTGTCATCAATTATTTTTCCATGCGTTGTTTGAAAATAACTTGTTTTTGATTCGCTACGATTGAGTAATTTTTTGTTATATAGATTAATATTTGAGGGTAGGTCAAAATTAATTGTGAAATCTCTGAGACTCGTGTTTCTTTGTAGATCTAAAGTAAATTCAATTTGACCACTGTGTAGATTTTCACTCTTAAGATTTTTCGTCTTAGTAAAATCATATAGTGTATATTCTTTTTCTTGTCCATAACAAAAACTATTAACAAGTAATATTATCAATATGACGCCTAAACAATTCATAATTCAGCCTATAAAATTGGGAGGAGATTTCTCCTCCCGAGTACAAGTTTATTATTTACTTTTTGATTATCAATTCGAATGGCCCAATTTTTCTATTCTCTTCATACAAAGTATAAGTTACAGTAATAGTACTATTTGATGGTTCATCAAAACGAACCCAATCTTGCGCAGAAACGTCTTCCGAAGCATTGGCAACACCCGTGATAGAATTTATAGTTAATATTCTACCAGCCGGTTCATTATTAGCTGTATTTTTAATCCACAAAACGCCTTTAGTTATTTTCGTTTCGATACCAGCTAAGAATTTAGTTTTTATTTCACATGTAAACGATACATCCAAATCAACAGATTTGCCTTCCTTTTCATGTGGATAAAGTATCGTTGCAATAGTTTTTAGAAGTCCAACTTTTGCATTTGCGGTATTTTTTAATATCGACGGCCAATTGACTTTCATTTTAGGTAAAAGAATTTCTTTTGTCTCACCTCTTTTCAAAATTCCACTACCTAATTCATTTTTATAAATAGACATCCATTCAACTGACACAAAACCCTTTCCTTCAATCCAAACAGCTTTTGGTTTTACTTGTAATGCCACTTGAGATAGGTCTAATTCATCTCTGCCCTTGTTTTCAACATAAAGGACAAATTGAATTTCATCATCGTCACAAGACACTGGTGATACTACTGGACCTCCAGTAAGTGTTAAATCAAATTCACTTCCACCAGAAATGTATGGGGTAGGAATAAACTGAACATGACCAACAACAGAAGCATTACCATCAACATCACCATTTGTATATGATACTGCTGAGATATGAACATAATCTTCAACCGTTGCAAGTACAACAATGTATGAAGAACCAGCAGAAACAATTAAATCCTTTTTATCTGCTGTGCGCATTTGAAGATCACCCTCAAAGATGCTGGAATAATTGAAAGAATTTCTTTCCCAACCGTTTACTAATACTGGCACACCTTCTTTAATAACAACTGGATTTTCAATGGTTAGTGTTTGTGATTGTTTTAACACAGGTGTTCTAACATGTGAAGATGATTCGAATGTACTACCTTGCGGTGCAGAAACTACTGTAACATTCTTAGAATTGATATTCCAAACAATTTCAGTTGGATTTCCTTTTGGTTTTGCAACAAGTAAAAAAGGAGTCATAATAGGGAACTTTGAAACTTTGTTGCTTTTGGAAACAGTTTGATCTGGGTTTGAAGCTCTATCCCCATCAAATGCTTTTTCCAGCCTAACGTTGTCACCTCTTTTAACTTGTTCAACACTTTTTGCATCAAATGTTGTTAAGTGCAATTCTTGAGCAAAAGTGTTTGTAACAAAAGAAAAAAGAATTATGGCACTAAGTAGATAAACGAGTTTTCTCATAATTTTACTCCAATAAATTAGTTAGTAATATTGCTACCAAGTAGCACTTACTAATATTAGCTCATTTAGTGTGCCATCAGTATTTCTACATACAACTCCTTAAATTTCAATTAGATATAGTGATTATCTTAAATACCTTTATTTGGATGCTATAACTTCTTGTTTCAGAATTAGATAACCATATAATTAAACATAGCGTGATTATTTTTTCTTTGATGTGCAATATAAATGTTGCTATTAAATTGAAATAGTGTGTTTTTTCATTTTTTACTTAGGAATGCATGCAACATTAATGTTACACTTTTAGATCGCCGTTATGTAGTCCAACTTCTTTCATCATTCGAGAAAAACTTTGTCTTGGTATTTTTGCAGTATCTGCTGCCTTGGTTATAACTCCACCGGTTTTATGCATAAGATTTTCAAAGTATTTCTTTTTAAAATCATGAACAACAATTTTGATTGCTTCATGGTACGGCAAATTAAATTCTACGGATTCTATTTTTATTTGTTCATCCAGATGGCAAGAAGATATATATCTTTCGTTAGTAACTTTAATCATACTTCTTTCAATTACGTTAAATAATTCACGAACATTTCCGGGCCAATCGTAATCAAGCAATAATCGTTTTGCGCTGTCGTTCAAACCCAAAGTTTTTTTGTTCATTTTACCGCAGAATATTTCTACAGCATGTTCTGCTAGAGGAATAATATCTTCTTTTCTGTAACGCAATGGTGGTATTTCTATTGGGTAAGTAGAAATTCTGAAGAATAAGTCTTGTCTGAACAATCCATCTTTAATTCTGCTTAGCAGATTTCTATTAGTGGTAGAAATAAACCGAATATTAGCACTTGCTGTTTTAACACTTCCAACTTTTTCGTATTCTTTTTCATCTATTAAACGTAAAAGTTTTGCTTGATTAACCAGGGATGTTTCAGTTATCTCTTCAAAAACAAGAGTTCCACCTTCGGCATATTCTACTTTACCAATTTTAGATGAATCAGCACCTGTAAAGGCACCCTTTTCGTATCCAAACAACTCGCTTTCAAATAATGAATCTGAAAGTGAAGGAGCGTGTATTAACACAAAGTTTTTTTCTTTGCGATGACTAATCTTGTGTATATACTTTGCAAAAAGACTTTTACCGACACCACTTTCACCTGTTAATAAAATGCTGCAATCGGTTGAGGCAACACGTTCAGCTTCGTTAAATGTTTTTTCCATCAGCTTAGATTTGTAAATCATTACACCATTTGTTGGTAGCGACTCTTGGTATTTCTGAACTTTCAGTTTATTCGTTTTAGAAATAGAATGCTGAAGTGCCGCTTCAATTTCTTCTAATATGTTGCTTTTATGAATGTAATCAACAGCGCCTCTGTTTATTGCCTCGATTACAATTTTGGGGTTGCTATGATAACTGATGATTATTATTGGCAAAAATGGGTCGAACGATAAGAAATCTTCTATATAGTCTAATCCGCTTTTTTCTCTCTTCAATTCAATATCCAGAATCACTAAATCAATTTTTTTTGTTTTCAACAAAATCATTGCCTGAACCGGTTCGGTAGTAGTATAAATATTGAACTTACTTTTTAATAGAATAGCTAAATCATTAAGGTAATTTTTATCATCATCTACAATTAGTAAATTCGTTAAGCTAAGCATTATAATATGTCCTCAATGTAATGGAGAAAGTAGTTTTATATTCTGTTGAATCAACTAATTTCACATCGCCTAGAAATGAATTGGCAATTTGTTTGGCTTCATATAAGCCAAAACCACCTTGTTCTTTTGTTGTGGTTATCGGTTGAAATATATGTGACGCAATATCACTTTCTATTTTAGCCCCATTGTTACTAATGAGCAGCGTTAGATTTAGCAAATTTGATTTTGGCACATTAATCTCGATAACCGGGCTGGATATTTTTGAGTGTTGCAAAGCTTCGACTGCGTTGGAAAGTATATTGTCAATGATGGTGTATAATTTATTCTGAGGGATTATCACAGATGGTAAATAATCATCTAAATTATTTTTTATGATCTGAATTTTGTTTTCTTTCAGTTCACTCTTCTTATGCTCTATAAGTTCATTGATAACGTTACTAACATTAGTCTTAACCAGTGAATAATATTTCCACTTTGTTTTTTCAAAATTTTCAATGAATGAAGCTGAATACTGAAGGATTTTTTCTAAAATATACTTTTGAGCTACTTTCAGATTATATAGCAGCATTAGTGTGTTAATACTTAGTATTAAGAAGTAAATATTTAACTGTAGATAGGACAATGACCACTTAAACGGAAGGATAACAATTAATTTACGAAATGAAGGTAATGTGTAGATGTAATATTGCTGCATTATACAGGCAATGGTTTTGTCAAAGAAGTTAAATTCTGCTGCATTTCTTTTTCTTTCTTTAATAAACATACTAAGCCGGACTAAATTGTTTACTCCAATGCTCCCATGTGAAAATTCATGTAAAAAGATAATGAAACTTCCGTTTTTAATGATATCCACAGAATCTATTTTATTAACTACAATAAACAAGGCAAGGCTTGAAAGCCAAACAAATACAGGCATATATCCAAATGAAATAAGTTCTTGAATTTGAGTCATGGGAAGAATAAAAATGTAAAATAATGGCAATAACGAGCATGGCAGTAAATAAAACATCTTCTTCCGGACAGATAAATAATTAAACGAAAAAAATAAAACCGCGATAGCTCCAACACTGATATTTAATAAGAGACTCGTGCTTTCGTAGTTTTTATTTAATTGGTGCGCAAATTGAGAGTTGTTAAAAGGTATTGTATCTAATTTCTTGTACTGTTCCTTTTGAAATTTTAAGTAAGAACTGCTCTGCTTAATTTCATTAACTAATCTTAACTCTATACTATTGTTTTCATTTACACAAAGGGAATATTTACCTGAGCTAAAATCTAAATAACGTGCTTGGTTTAATTTACTATTGGTACTATTCGACAAATAATCATCAAAAAGCATTACAATTTCAGAATCACGGATTACTAAGTCTGTACATTTAAGCCCCTTAAATAACAAAAACTCATTTTTGTAATATGTAATAGCGCCTCTTGTGGTGAAGAAAATTATAGACTCATTATTTTGATAAAAATTAAAACTGAGAAACCCATACAGAAATTCTGGGATCTTAACAGAGTTTTTAACAACAATACCTTCTGAACTTTCTACAAATTGATATAGTGAGTCATTGGTAGAAATGGTAATGTTAGATTTAAAAGCTGCGATTATTTTGCCGTTATTTTTGCAATTCACTTTTATTGAATTCATATGTGAATTTGACTTTACAATTAATTCATTTTCTGATAATACAAGTAATCTCTCATCGCAATATTTGATATCAGATACGTGTGCGTTAGGGTTTAATTCAATCTTTGTGAAATAAACCATATTAATATCAGATTCATATAAATTATTAAAGACTAACAGAGCAATTTTATTTTTATTTATTGTTATTGCATTTATAAAATTTGATGGCAACCCCATTAGTGTTAAATCGTAATAGCTGACTTCACCAGATGGAGAGTATTTTATTAGACCAACGTATTTTACCCCATCGAAGCCGCTTGCCCATAAATTTCCATTGGTATCAATAATTGAATTGTATAACCAATTGGGCAACACAGTAATTTTGTTATAATCTTCTAAATTGTTTAGAAATACACCTTTGCCGTGAATATAAACTATAACATCCTTCTGATTAAACAATAATTTGGATTGATTATACACAATTGAATTATTGACTAATAAGATTAGAATAATAATAAGTACAATCTTATTAATGCAATTCATTATGTATTGTTCCCTATGAGCATATTCCCCAAAAAAAACTATAGTTTGTTTAGTTTACTTAATCCTGATTATATATCATTGCAAAAGGGACTGATTGCAGAAACTTGGAGTGGATATCCGTTGATTTTTTTTGTTTTTCTATATCTATTTCCTTCCCTCAAAATGCCTATATCAGAAAACAGATAATTATTAGTTTGAAATTGGCTGCGGATTTAGGAATATTTTGGCAGTAAGTTTTGGAACTACTTTGAACAAACAAGAAAATATTAACTACAAATTTCTTTACGGCTTAGGAATAGCTTCAATTCTTGTTGTTCTTATTTCTTATTCTTTTATTGATGTTCTTGCTTTACTTGCTGTTTCAATTCTTATTTCCATGATATTTAACCCCGTAGTAGATTTTTTGGAACAGCGGAAAATTTCTAGAGTTGTTGCCGTACTTTCAATTTTTGTTATAACCGGTTTACTACTTTTTACTGTGGTCTCAATTCTATTGCCCAAAATTGTAAACCAGTTTGAAGCTATAGCTAACTCGCTTAATAATGAATCTATAAAATTATCTCTAACGCAATTTGAACAAACCTTAAAAGCAAAATTCCCTTTTCTATCTTCGCTAAATCTAACAGAAAGAATTTCATCTGTTTTTAATAGTACAATATTAGGCTGGATAAATAATCTAAGCAGTATTGTGCAAGGTGTCTTTTCGTTTTTGGCTGTAATTGTAATTATCCCTTTTATGACTTTCTTCATTATGAAAGACACACAGAATTTGCTGCACGGAATTATCAGTCTTGTTCCTAACAAATATCTCGAAGTCTCGTATAATGTTCTTACAAAAATCGGTTTCCAGTTAAGCCGTTACGTGCGCGGATGGATTTTAGATGCTGCAATTGTTGGAATTTTAGCCGGTATAGGTTTAGCTCTGTTAGGTATTAACAACTCTATTTCAATAGGATTTATTGCCGGCGCCGGGCATTTAATACCCTACTTTGGACCAATAATAGGCGGAATTCCGGCAATCATAATTTCAATACTTCAGTTTGGCGATCTATCGATGCTGCCAAGCGTATTAATTTTATTCACTGTAATTTATACTATCGATAACGGATTCATTCAGCCTAACATTATTTCGAAAAGTACAGATATGCACCCGCTTGTAATAATTATACTGATTTTGGTAGGCAACGAAACTCTCGGTATGCTTGGAATGCTTCTGGCAGTTCCAATTGCTACTGTTCTTAAAACTGCCGTTAAAGAAATTTATTTTGGATACAAGCATTATAAAATTATTAACCTTTAGCACACACTTAACTATATCTATTCTTTGTATAACAACTTCTGAGAAATATGAAAATTAAATTTATTGGTGCAGCACAAACAGTAACCGGCTCTATGCACCTTATAGAAACTGAAAAAGCAAAGTTCCTTTTGGACTGCGGATTGTATCAAGGTAAACGTAAAGAAGCGTTCGAAATAAACCGAAACTTTGATCACTTCACACCTTCCGAAATAGATTTTGTTATTCTTTCTCACGCTCACATCGATCATGCCGGAAATTTGCCTACTCTTGTTAAGAATGGTTTTGACGGAAAAATTTATTCAACTTTTGCTACACGAGACCTTAGCACAATAATGCTTCAGGACAGCGCACACATTCAAGAGAAAGATGTTGAATTTGTAAACAAGAAAAGAAAACGTGATGGCAAAAATCTCTTCGAACCTCTTTATGTTAAAGATGATGCTTTAGAAACCCTCGAAAAATTTGTTGGGCTTTCTTACCGTAAAGAATTACATATTACTCCCGAGATTTCTTTAACCTTCTTCGATGCCGGACACATACTTGGCTCTGCTATAGTCTTTCTAAAGATTTGGGAATTCGGGAAACAAATTACACTTGGCTTTTCCGGCGATTTAGGAAGACCTAATCTGCCTTTGCTTAAAGACCCGGAACAAATACCTAACATAGACTATTGGATTTGCGAAAGCACTTACGGTGGAAGAGACCACGATAACCCAGTAGATTCTGAAGATCAGCTTGCTGCTGTTTTGAATAAAGCTGTTGAGAAAAAATCCAAAATTATTATACCAGCTTTCAGCGTTGGCAGAACGCAAGAAATTGTATTTGCACTTCATAAAATTTTTGAAAAGAAGAAAGCAAAAAGAATGCCGGTTTATGTTGATAGCCCGCTTGCTGTAAACGCTACCGAAGTGTACCGCCTGCACCCAGAATGTTTCGATAGTGAAACAATGGATTTTTTAACAAAGAATGAAGACCCGCTTGGTTTTAATAAACTTACCTATATCAAAGATGTAGAAGATTCTAAGAACTTAAATTCAATAAATGGACCTTGTATTATAATTTCCAGCAGCGGTATGGCAGAAACAGGAAGAATTCTTCATCATCTTGCCAATAACATTAGCAGCCCAAATAATATTATTCTGATGGTTAGTTACGCCGCCGAACACACTCTTGCCAGAAAACTAATTGATGGTGAACCAGTTGTAAATATCTTTGGCGAACCTTACGAAGTGAAAGCCGAAGTGATTGTACTAAATTCTTTCAGCGCTCACGCAGATTCTGAGGAACTGCTCGCTTATACAAACTACTTCGATAAAACGCTGTTGAAAAAAATCTTTTTAGTTCATGGCGATTTAGAACAGCAGCGTTTATTTAAACTCAGGCTGGTATCCTCTGGCTTTACAGAAGTAATAATTCCTGTACGCGGACAGACAGAAATTTTGTTATAGCAATATAACTCAATGAAAAAACTGAATGATTAGGAAAATATTTGTTTTGTTGATAATAGTTTCAACTACTGTTTTTGCACAGATAAGCAAAGATAGTCTTATTTTTTCTACGCAAACCTATACCGATAAGCAAATATCAAACTCTTACGAAAAGATGTTAAACACCCACAACTTTAGCGCTCTTGCAAAGTATTTCATCTCGAACAGCAGCTTGTTTTTTGGGATAAAAGAGAACTTCAATTCAACTGTTATTAAAACCAGCACAACAAATATTAAAGATGAACAGTATCTCTGGGCTTTGGGGCAATATACTTTTAGCGAGCAGTTCAAAGTTGGGCTTCATTTTAACAATAACATTTACTCCGATGATAGGAATATTGGATTAAACAAAGCATCGCTTCTTACTTCATCTGTCTTTGTAAAATATATGCCTGCAGAAAAAATTCAGATAACCCCCTTTGCAGGGTTTGAACAAAACAATCAAATTGGGGTGAGAGATGTTGGTGTTATTTACGGCGCTGAAGCTAATATCAACCGTTATGAAACCGGCGATTTTGAAATTAATTCCATTTTTAAAATACATAACGAAAATATCAGTCCCAGAAAAAATTCTTTGAGCCTCTTTAGTTTCGATTTGAAAAACGATTTTGAAGAAAACTTTACTAACACTATTTCTGCTTATTATTCTCAGCAGCGCAGAGATTTTTATTTTCCTGCAGATCAAGCAACTGCAAACGAGTTTGATATTACTAATAATATTCAGAGCCGAACTGAATCAAGTTATTTTATTCAAGATAGAATTAGGTTTTTGCCGCATGATTCTCCTTTTTTATTCGACTTACAAGGAAGAATAGCTTGGAGAGGAATTGATAGAGAGACCAGGTACATATCTGCTAAAAGTGTAGCAAATACAAATTACGATACCAAGATAGAAGAGTTTAAACTCGAATTCGCATCTTTGGCAGAATACACTTCAAACGAATTTTTACTTTCACTCCGCTTTTCTTTTTCGGAAAAAGATGAGAAGCATCAGCCGGTTCGTTACGATGGACTTAGCGCTATAATTTTTGAGCAAAAAGAAAGGCTTGAAGATCAGAAAAACAATACTTCGCAGCTTGCTAATCTTTCTTTAAGCGGTATGTGGAGCTTAAGCAGAAACGACAAAGTGATTTTCAATATCTTTCATCGTAAGCTAAAGTATGATACTCCGGGTATAGAAAACTTTGATGACCGAGATGAACTGCTTTCAATTGGCAGAATTAGGTATGAGCATCAGTTCAATTCTTTTTTCAAAGCTTTTGTAAATTTGGAAAGCAGTTTGAATAAAACTATTTACATCTTTGCAGAAAGAAGCGCTAATAACAACATTAAGCGTACATTAAAACTTTCTTCCGGTGCTTTTTTTCAAACCGGTAAACTTACATCTATGAACTCTGCCGAGGTCTCTGCCAATTATACGGTATTCGATTACGAAGAACTCAATCCAAATTTCAGGAGTTATTCTTTCAGGCAATTTGCATTCCGGGATTCTTCGCAATTCATATTTAATAAAACCACAAAGATGTTGCTTGCCGGCTACGTAAAACTAAGCGAGCAAGGAGATTTTAAGTGGTCAACCTTTTCAGGTAAACCTCAGCGTTATCTACAAGAAATATTTGCAGAACCAAAAATTAATTACGATTACTTCGGTTTCATTTTGGGCATCGGCGCTAGATATTTCTCATTATCAACATTTAATATCAAGAACGGTACAATTAAAACCAAAGCTTCCAATTATGAGAGCATAGGACCGCTTGCCGAACTTACATTTATTATAGACGGCAGAATATCCCTAAAATTTCTTGGTTGGATAGAGTACATCAAAGCCGAAGATAACACAACCCGCGAAATGGCAAGTTTGAGTATTCGTATGAATTATCAGTTCTAAATTAATTTTTCATCTATTTGCACCTAAATACATGTAGTTTTATTTTACACTAAGTTGAAATTACGGGCTACTAGATTGGCAGAAAAAATTTACAAGAGAGTTGTTTCAAGCGATCCGGAATTATTGCCGGAACTTCAAGAATATGTAATTCAAATTGCTAAAGAAGTTAATTTGGATAGTACCAAAATTAATAACCTGGCTCTTTCATTTTCCGAAGCAATCTCAAATTGTATGAAACATGGCAACCTCTTCGATAAATCAAAAACTATTACTATAGTTGTTACAGTGACTGATTCAAATCTTACAATTCTGCTTAAAGATGAGGGAAAAGGATTTGATATAAATTCTGTTCCGGATCCTACCAAGCCCGAAAATATTCTTAAGGACAGCGGGCGCGGCATACACATCATGAAAAACTTTGTTGATGGTCTCCGCTATAACTTTACTCCTCAAGGAACCGAAATTATTCTCGAAATTGCACTTCATTAATTTTTCATAATTTTTTTTATGAAATAGCAGGCAAACTTCCTATTTTAATACGGAAAACATTTATCAAAATTTTTTAGGAGAAAACCATGGCAAGAAATAAAATTGCGCTTATTGGCGGCGGGCAGATAGGCGGTGTGTTGGCACAACTTTTAGCAATGCGCCAACTTGGAGATATTTTATTATTCGATATAGTTGGAGGATTACCACAAGGCAAATCTTTAGATATTGCTGAAGCATCCCGCATTGATGGCTTTGATGTATCTATTAAAGGGACTAATGATTATAAAGATTTGGAAGGCTCTGATTTAATTATCATTACAGCAGGCTTGCCTCGCAAACCCGGTATGAGCCGCGATGACCTTCTTACAGTAAATGCAAAGATTATGAAATCTGTTGCAGAAAATGTAAAACAGTATGCACCAGGCGCCATCGTAATTGTTATATCTAACCCGCTAGATGCTATGGTTACTCTTTTCCAAAAAGTATCTGCGTTTAATTATAACAGAGTTATTGGCCAAGCCGGCGTTTTAGATTCTTCAAGATTTGCTACTTTCATTGCTTGGGAACTTGGTGTTTCTGTTAAAGATGTAAACGCTATGGTGCTTGGCGGGCATGGTGATACAATGGTTCCTATTGTACGCTATGCAAACGTTAATGGAATTCCTGTTATGGAATTGTTAGAGCGCAAATACAAAGACACAGCTAAAGCCAAGGAAGTTATGGCTGCAATGGTTAAACGTACAAAAATGGCGGGAGGCGAAGTTGTAGAACTACTAAAAACCGGCTCTGCTTTTTACTCGCCCGCTTCTTCTGCTATTGCTATGGCAGAAGCAATTCTCTATGATGAAAAAAGAATCTTGCCAACTTGTGCTTTCTTACAAGGGCAGTTTGGAGTAAACGGTTATTATGTTGGCGTTCCAACTATTCTTGGTGCAAACGGTGTAGAAAATATAATCGAATTTTCTCTCGATGCAGAAGAACAATCCGCTTTGGATAATTCTGTTAACGCTGTTAAAGGATTAGTTGCCGATATGGAAAGATTGGGCTTCTAAAAATTAAGATAAATGCCCTTGCAAATATGCTGGGGTATTTATTTTTATAAGGCACTAATATTCAATCACAAATTGGTTTATCAGTTTTATGCCAATCTTAGTTGCAATAATTATTATCAAATCAACAATTGTAAAAGGATAAAGATGCTCTGGCATTCTATTAAGTATTTTTGTTTTGTCTTTATTGTTTTGGTAAACGCAGCTTGTTCAATCGAACCGGAAAACAAAAACAATAAAGCAAACACACCTCAGCTCTGGCTTTCTAATGCAGATAAATCCGCAATGTTTAATAAGCAGACATTTCCGCAGAATATTACTACAGATGCAAATACACAAACTATTGAGATAAATGAGAATGAAAAATTTCAATCGATAGATGGATTTGGATGCGCTCTCACAGGTGGGAGTGCAATACTGCTTAATAAAATGAATGCTTCTAACAGAACAGCTCTGCTCAATGAGTTATTTGCTGCCGATGGAAATAATATTGGAATGAGCTATCTGCGTATAAGTATAGGCGCTTCAGATTTGAGCGACAGAGTTTTTTCATATAACGATCTGCCTGTTGGGCAAACCGATACAGCAATGGTAAATTTCAGCATAGAACCAGAAAGAAAAGATTTAATACCTGTACTCAAAGAAATTCTTGCTATTAATCCAAACATAAAAATTCTTGGCTCACCTTGGTCTGCTCCTGTATGGATGAAAACAAATAATTCTTCTATTGGCGGTAGTTTGAAGCCGTTGTTTTACTCCGCATACGCTAAATATTTTGTTAAATACATTCAGCAAATGAAAGCAGAGGGAATAAGAATTGACGCAATTACAATTCAAAATGAACCGCTGCACGGTGGTAATAACCCAAGCATGTTGATGCAGGCAGCAGAACAGGCTTTATTTATTAAAAAATTTTTAGGTCCAGAATTTGTATCCAATAACATCGATACAAAAATCATTATTTACGATCACAATGCCGATAGAACAGATTATCCAATAACTGTGCTTAATGATTCTGAAGCGAAAAAATATATAGACGGTTCGGCTTTTCATCTTTATGCCGGCTCGATAAGCGATCTTTCAAAAGTACATTTAGCTCACCCTGATAAATCAATATATTTTACAGAACAATGGATTGGTGCGCCCGGTAATTTTGCTCAAGATTTGAAATGGCATATCAAAAATTTATTTATTGGAGGCACTCTCAATTGGTGCAGAAATGTTATCGAGTGGAATTTAGCTTCTGATCCAAACTTGAGACCACATACTGTTGGCGGCTGCACACAATGTTTAGGCGCCATAACTCTTAACGGAAACACAGTTACACGTAATCCGGCTTATTACATTATTGCACATGCTTCTAAGTTTATTAGACCAGGTTCGGTAAGAATTGCTTCAACGTACCTAAACAATCTGCCAAACGCAGCTTTTAAAACTCCAGATGGAAGGACTGTTCTTTTAGTACTTAACGATACGCAATCGGTACAAATATTTAAGATTAAAGCCGGGACAAATACCTATTCATCTATTCTTAATGCTGGTTCTGTAGGAACTTATGCTTTATAAAATGAAAACTTTCTAACAATCAATAAGGAGACTCTATGAAAAAACTTTTGTTATTCTTCTTCGGCTTAACAGTTTTTTTACAAATAAATATTTATCCACAGCAATCTGTTGCACCGGAACGAATTATTCTGAACTTAACGGAAAACCCTAGCACAGAAATTGCAATAACCTGGCGTAATGAACACAGATTTTCAAATTCCGAAGTTCAGTACGCTCAATCAACTTCTTGGACAGAGTTTAAGAATAATTTATTAAAAATATCTGCTCTCGAAGAAAACTTTAAAACCGAAGATGGTAAAGAAGTATATCATTATTCTGCTACTTTAAAAAATTTACAGCCTAAAACAAATTATTTGTATAGAGTTGGTCATGATTCAATTTGGAGCGAATGGAACCAATTTACAACCGCTTCAAAAGAAAACACTCCTTTCAAATTTATTTTCATAGGCGATCCGCAAAATGATATTAAAGAACATTGCTCGCGTGTTTTTAGACAGGCTTACAAAACAGCTCCGGATGCTGCCTTCCTTCTTTTTACAGGAGATTTAGTAACCGTTACTACAGATCAATTATGGAATGAGTTCTTTGATGCCGGAAGTTTCATCTTTCGTACCATTCCTTCAATTCTTACACCTGGCAATCACGAGCATAAGCTGATTAAAATTAATGGCAAAAACCAAAGATCTAAGATACTCGATCCAAGCTGGAATGTTCATTTTACTTTACCAGAAAACGGACCTGAAGAATTCAGCGAATCGACCTATTTTGTTGATTATCAAGGGGTGAGATTTATTATGCTCAACTCTCACTATAATGTTAGCGAGCAATCTGTTTGGGTAGAAAAAGTTTTACAGAACAACCCCAATAAGTGGACAGTTGCTGCTTTCCACGTTCCCTTTTATTCGATGGGAAGCGATAGAGACAGCAGAGTAACCAGAGAACCATTAATGCCTTTGTTCGATAAATATGGAGTTGATTTAGTTTTAACCGGTCACGATCATACTTATGGGAGATCCAAGAAAATATTCAATGGCAAGGTTGTGCATGATAGTGCAAATGGAACAGTTTATGTTGTTTCTGTAAGCGGACCAAAAATGTATTCACTAAACCCGCTTTACAAAGATTTGATGGCAAAAACCGCAGCAAACGTTTCTTTATACCAAATTATTACTGTAGAAAATAACCAATTGAAATACCAATCATTTACTGCAGATGGAAACTTATTTGATTCATTTTCTTTAACCAAGTAATTGCAAGCAAAAAAAATCCCGCTGCAAAAGCGGGATTTACATCTCAACTATACTTAAAGTGGTTTTAAGCGCGTGTGTCTAAAACACTAACAAACTTACGGTCGTTCTTACCTCTTTCAAACTTTACAAAACCATCAATTGTAGAAAACAAAGAATGATCTCCGGCTAGTTTAACATTTTTACCTGGATGAAAGTTTGTACCTTTTTGACGAACCAGAATAGAACCGGCAGAAACTTTTTCTCCGCCAAAAGCTTTTACACCAAGAAACTGTGGATTGCTATCGCGTCCGTTACGAGATGAACCTTGACCTTTTTTATGTGCCATTAAAATTACCTCCAGCTACTAAGCAATCTTAGTAACTTCTATTCTTGTTAATTGTTGTCTATGTCCCCTTTTTCTCTTATAAGAGATACGAATTTTTTTCTTGAAGACTATTACTTTATCGTCTTTTATATGTTCGAGAACTTTTGCGTGAACTTTAACACCATTTATATTAGGTGCACCAACTTTTGTAGCTTTATCATCAGAATATAATAGTACATTATCAAAAACGATTTCAGCATTTGGTTCTGCTTTAAGATGAGGCACGTAATACCTTGTATTCTCGGTTACCTTAAATTGTTGTCCTGCTATGTTAACAACAGCAAACATCATTCCTCCGATGTGTCAAATTTTGAGCCGTAAATATATAGAAATGAGCCTGTGTAGTCAATAAAATGGAATTAAAATTTTAGAAAGATTACCAGAAGGTTTCTACTTCTTTAGCCTGAAAATGAACTCACTGCCTGCTCCAAGCTGGCTTTTAACTTCAATTTTCGATTCATGAGCCTCAACAATGTGTTTTACAATTGCTAAACCAAGCCCGGTACCGCCCATTTCTCTCGACCTGTCTCTTTCAATTCTATAAAAACGCTCGAAGATGCGAGCTAAATCTGCTTTGGGAATGCCTAATCCGCTATCCTTTACGTAAACTCTTCCAAAATTACCCTCTTCAATCACACCAATCTCAACGGAACCAGATTCGGTATATTTTATAGAATTTGTTACTAGGTTGGACATAACTTGCTTCAATCTCTGCTTATCTCCATACAAATCCAACTTAGGGTTTGGAGAATGTAAGCTAAATACTAAATTTTTCATTTCTGCCGACACTCGGAACTCTGCTTCAATTGATTTTAGAAACTCGTGAATGTTGAAATAGCGAAAGCTCATTTTCATCTGCCCGGATTCAATCATAGAAATGTCTATTAAATCGTTTAGCAGGTTATTGAGATTAAGAGTATGGTTTCTTGCTTTTTGAAGAAAAGCACGGTTTACCTTTGTATCGCCAAGTGCGCCATCAAGTAAGGTTTCTATATATCCTTGAATTGAAAAAATTGGTGTTCTTAATTCGTGAGAAACATTGCCTAAGAACTCTGTTCTTATTTGCTCAAGTTTTTTGAGATTTTGAATATCGTTCTGAGTTCTGTTAAACATTGCTTTAATTTCATCTTCAAGATCCTGCAGATTTTTGCTCAGAGAAATATCAATAGAACCATTGCGATCGTTAAGTCTAATTTTTCTTATAACATTTCTGATTTCTTGTAATTCAATGCTTCGCGCCTTGCTGTTGAAAATTAACAGTAATATGTTTAGAAATAAAAATAGAACTAACAGTAGTATGGCTTGAGTGTTTGTTGGAGAAAAAAACAGCAGAGTAATTGCTAATATTATAAATAAACATAAAGTTATGAGAGCAGAAAAATTCCGTATCCAAATAATCGTTTTCATCTATTCAATGTTCTTAAACCGGTAGCCAACGCCTTTAATTGTTTCAATCATTTCGGAATATTTACCAAGCTTTTCGCGTATTTTTCTTACGTGAACATCGATGGTGCGTGCAACTACAAAGATATCATCTCCCCAAACATCGCTTAGTATTTTTTCTCTATCGAAAACTTTACCCGGATTCGAAGCAAGATAATACAATATTTCAAACTCTTTCTTCGGAAAGAAAACTAATTTTCCCTTAATTGTTACTTCATATTTTTCACGGTTAATAATTATAGTGCCTGTTTTAATTATTTTGATACTGCTTGCTTCGGTTTGAGAAGATTCTAATTTGCGCGAATTTGCTTTAACACGTGCAATTAATTTTTTGGGAGAAATAGGCTTTTGGATAAAATCATCAGCCCCGATATTCAAGCCGTGTACTTCATCGAGTTCTGAGGATTTAGCTGTTAAAAACAAAATTGGAGTGCTTTTGAACTCATCTTTAGCCCTAATACGAGAACAAGTTTCGTAACCATCCATTTTAGGCATCATAACATCGAGGAGAATTAAATCGGGTTTTTCGGAAAGTTTTTCTAAAGCTTCTTGTCCGTTGTAGGCGGTAATAACATCAAATCCTTCTTTGACAAGGTTATATTCTAAAAACTCGACTATATCTTTTTCGTCATCAACAAGAAGAATTTTTGCTTTCATTATAAGTTTACTTCTTTATTAAGTTCTGCTGATTTATAAATAGCTTCAAGTAATTGCATAAGCATAACAGCGTCTTCGCAAGAAGAAACCATAGGAGAGTTATCTCTAACGGCTGCTACAAAATGTTTTAATTCATTTTCAAATGCTTTTTTGTATAGATTGGATGGATTAGCACTTGTTGGCAGTGTATAATATATGTGTCCGGATTCTAAACGCTTATATGCTTTAAGCGGATTTAGGTGTGCAGTGCCTTTAGTTCCAAAAGCAGCTAAATGAAATTTATCCCACTCGGAATGTAAACCCCAGCTTACTTCAAAAGATATTACTCTTTCATCGGTAAAACGGATCATTCCAATGGCAGTATCTTCAACTTGTTTTGTAGTATGAGAAAAGGTTTCTACAGAAACGCTTTTTAGTTTGTGTCCATTCATTATCCATAAAGCAAGGTCCAGGACAAGAATACCTAAGTCAATCAAAACGCCGCCGCCGGATTGGATTTTGTTCAAGAACCATTTTTGCTCACTGCTTTGCTTTCTGAGCCAGCCGCAGCGAACGTAAAATATATCTCCCAGTTCTCCGCTGTTAACCAAACTACGCATTAACATTGCATCGGGTCTGTATCTAAGTTTCATTCCAACCATAACTTGCTTTTTATACTTCTTAGAAGCCGCTTGAATTTCTTTAGCTTCCTCATAGTTGCGTGCAATTGGCTTTTCGATGAGAATATCTTTCTTGGCTTTTAAACAATTAACAGCTATTTCAGCATGAGTATCAGTTGGTGTTGCAATTACAACGCCATGTATTTCTTCTTTATCGAGCATCTCTCTATAATCTTGATATAAATTTTTAAGAGAATATCTATCTCCCACAGCTTTCAAGCGGGCTTTGTTAGTATCGGCTGCAGCAGCAACTTGCACATTAGGAAGTTTAGTTAATATTGGAAGATGAGCTAACTGTGCTATACCTCCGAGACCTACAACTGCAATTTTAGTTTTTTCCATAAGCAAAAAGTTAATTGTTCACCATCATTTTTTTTACTTTTTCAACAATCCCATTGGAATCAATACCAATAATTTTGTGTAATTCTTCTTGAGTGCCATGATCTACAAAGCTATCCGGAAGAGCTATACGAAGTATATCATTTTTATAATTCTTTTCCGCAAAGTATTCGAGAACAGCGGAGCCAAATCCGCCAACAATAGTACTTTCTTCAAGAGTTACAATTTTGTTAAAACGTGAGGCAATTGAATCCAGCATCTGAGTATCTAATGGTTTTACAAATCTCATGTTAATTAATTCTATAGAAAGTCCATCGGAAGCTAGTATCTCTTGAGCAGATTTAGCATATTCAACCATGTTGCCAATGGCAAGAAAAGCGGCATCTTTACCTTCATATATAATTTCGGCTTTTCCAATTTCGAGAGTATTAAAGTTTTCAGATACATCAACCCCAAGAGCAGAGCCGCGCGGATAGCGTATGGCAATCGGTCCTTTACCATAATTAACTGCTGTAAATAACATGTCGCGTAATTCGGCTTCATCTTTTGGAGACATAATTACAATACCGGGTATCATGCGCAAGTAGCTCAAATCAAATGAACCATGATGAGTAGGACCATCTGCGCCAACGAGTCCAGCTCTATCTAACACAAAAACTACATGCAGCTTTTGCAGGGCAACATCGTGGATAATTTGATCGAACCCGCGCTGCAGAAATGTTGAGTAAACAGCAACAACGGGAATAACACCTTGAGTAGCGAGTCCTGCTGCAAAAGTAACAGCATGTTCTTCTGCAATTCCAACATCGTAGTATCTATCCGGAAATTCGTTTTGTAGATAATCCATACCGGTTCCATCTGGCATAGCGGCGGTAATGCCAACTACTTTTTCATTTTGCTTTGCAATTTCAACAAGAGCGCTGCCAAAAATTGAAGTGTAAGAAGGTGCAGAGATTGATTTTTTGTATGCTTTACCTGTTACTTTATCAAAAGGAGTAGCAGCGTGATAACGTTGAACATGTTCTTCTGCTGGTGTATATCCTTTTCCTTTTTCACTAAGCACGTGAACAAGAATTGGTCCATTTAGTTGTTTAATGTGGTCGAGAATTTTTACAACTTGAACAAGATTGTGAGCGTTGATTGGACCAAAGTACCGAAATCCAAGCGCTTCAAATAAAATACCCGGAGTTATTACAGATTTTATTCCACGCTCAAGCCGTGCTGCAACTTTGCGTATTCTGTCTCCAAATTGATCGAGCTTGCCTGTTAAATCCCAAACCGCGCCTTTAAATTTGTTGTATTCTGGATGAGCAATCATTTCGTTGAAATAATTATGAATCTGCCAGACGTTTGGAGCAATAGACATTCTGTTATCATTGAGAACAACAATTAAGTTGCTGCTTTTAACACCTGCATTATTCATTGCTTCATACGCCATACCGCCTGTCATTGCTCCATCACCAATTACGGCAATAACTTTTTTCTTTGTTCCCTGCTGTTTACTTCCTTCTGCCATACCAAGGGCTGCAGATATTGAAGTTGTAGCGTGTCCGGCGCCGAAGGCATCATATTCGCTTTCAGTTCTTTTAAGAAATCCACTTAATCCATTTAGTTGGCGAATTGTATGAAGAAGGTCTCTTCTTCCCGTGAGAATTTTATGCGGATATGCCTGATGCCCTGTATCCCAAACAATCAAATCGTTAGGAGTATCAAAAACTTTATGTAAAGCAACTGTTAATTCTACGGTTCCAAGTCCGCCGCCAAAATGCCCTCCAACTTGCGAAATAATATCTACCATAAATTCACGAACTTCGGTACAAAGTGTTTTTAATTCAGTTACGGTAAGTGCTCTAATATCCTTGGGCGAATTAACTTTGAATAGTACTTGGTACTTTGATTGATCTGCCATTAAATTTTCCTTGCTATTGTTTTATGCTTTCTTCAAGCTGTTTTTTTAACTCAGTTACTTTTAACTCGGCGTTTTTTAAAGTAGAGTAACATGTTTGAGCAAGGGCAATACCTTCTTCGTAAAGACGAATTGCATCTTCCAAACCAACTTCTCCACTTTCAAGCTGCTCAGAAATCTTTTCGAGTCTTGCAAGTGAATTTTCGAAATTATTTTCCTTTTTCTTTGACATCTATGTTAATTTCTCCATCATAAAATTTAATTGTATAAGCAATGTCACTTCTAAAGTTTATCATTCTAGGTACAACACTATCATTCTGCTTTATAAAAGTAAACCCTCTTTTCAGAACGCTATCAACACTCATAGCTTTAATTTTGCTTTCTAATAATTCTGTTCGTGTTCTACAAGTTAAAACTTTATTTACAACAAAATTAGAGAATTTATAGATGGCACTATCCAACTGTTGAGTTTTATTTTTTACCAAATCTTGAGGGAGTTTAAAACCATAAGAAGTAATGTGTGAAGTAATTTCATCGCGGTAACTTCTAAGAATTTCAAATATTTTCTGTGAGTTATAATATGAAAAATCACTTACATAACTCAACAGATCATCTGTGTTAGGAGTAGCCAGTTCAATTGCTGCCGAAGGAGTGGCGGCGCGTAAATCGGCAGCAAAATCAGCTATCGTAAAATCAATTTCGTGTCCAACAGCGCTTATAACAGGTATTCTAGATTCAAAAATTGCGCGTGCAACAATTTCTTCATTAAAAGCCCAAAGGTCTTCAAGCGAGCCACCGCCTCTTCCAACAACAATTACATCAATATCGTTTTGTTTGTTGAGAAGTTTGATGCCTTTTACAATTTCTTGAGCAGCGCCTTCTCCTTGTACACGGCTTGAAGCAATAACCAGCTCAACAAGTGGATATCTTCTTGATGCAATACTTTTCATATCTTGAAAAGCTGCGCCATCAATAGCAGTTACAACTCCAATCTTTTGAGGAAATCTCGGTATCGGCTTTTTATGCTCTTCGTCAAACAGACCTTCATCAAAAAGTTTTTGTTTTAATTTATCGAAAGCTGCTTGAAGCTCGCCAACACCAGCCGGTTTCATCGAGCGAACATCGAGCTGGTAACTTCCTCTGGGCATGTAAACAGAAATTTTTCCGTTTGCAATTATTTTCATTCCATCTTGAGGTGTAAAGAAAACATAGCTGTTAAGTCCGCGCCACATTGTACAGTTTATCTGAGCGTTTGAATCCTTTAGAGTGAAATACCAATGCCCGGAAATGTGAGCTTTGAAATTGGAGATTTCTCCAACAACGCTTACATCGTCGAACTCGCTTTCTAAAGTTTGCTTAATCAATCCGGTTATTTCACTAACAGAAAGTATCTCGCTCATTTTTCTTTTCTAAAAATTAAACAGTATTGATGATGTCTGTTGCCTATCCATGCGTTATTAACACCAAGTGCAATAAGTTTTTTATCATCTTGAAGCCAAATTTTCTCATCTTTCAAAACCCAGCTTTTATCACCGCGCTTTGTAAGTGAAGAAGCGGTATCAAATGCAAGCGGATAAAGCTTACTATCGGCATAAACATTATTAGTAATTATAGTAAGATAACTATTCGTTTTAGTAACATCGTAAACTTGATCGAAAACTAATGATTGCTTTTCTATAAACTCATCGTAACTCTCCAAATTTCCTATGTCCAAATCATTGTCGCTGCTGTAACGTGTATCAAGACCTTTTTGTGTTCGTTCACTTTGGCGAATATTGCTTCGTATCAACTGATTCCAATATGGCGGAGAAGTAATAACGTAATCAAATTTTACGCTGGGAAGTTCCCCTAATTGCAAGCTGTTTTTAAGATCTAAAGAATTTCCTAAAATGGGATATATATCTTTGGTACTGCCAAGTTTGCTAATTCTCTGCTGTGTCAGATTATGATACTTATCGTTTATTTCGATGCCTACAGCTTTTCTGTTTAATGATGCAGAAGCAATTAACACGCTTCCAGTTCCACAGAACGGATCAAGAACCCAAGCATTCTCTTTTGTAAAAAAAATTATAAACTCTTCAATAAGTGATTCCGGAAATTTTGCCGGATGCAGTATTTCATTTTCATTTCTTCTTGGCGGGCGATGAATAAACCAGCTCTTTGTAAACTTTAGCCATTCTTTTCCGGTTAGTCCATTCAACTTGTTGTTAGTATTGTAACGACCACGATCTCCCAAATCTACATACTCATTTTTTTTACTCATTAGCACCTACAGGTTAATCGAAAAAATGTTTGAATATAGCCCAAGCGTGAATTCATAGAAATCTTTTCCACCGCTTTTAGGCTGAAAATTATATCTGTACCTTGTGTAAACTGTAAAAATATTTTTGAGCTGGAAAAGACCAAGCGAAATTTCTGCGCTCATCCCGTTGTAACCCTTAAAATCTCCGAAGAACGAAATTCCCGGCGAGATATACTTAATTTCTCTAAACTGAAACATGTGCTTGTAACCCAATCGCAAAAAATTTTTTGTTGGAGCTTTTATATAATGTGAATACTCAACGCCGATATATCCGTTTGGGTAATTATAACCACTGCCATAAAAATTGAAAAGAGGAATTTCTTTGCTCAATCCCCAATATTCTTTGCCATCAATTACTAAATATTCTACAGCTGGAATTGCAAAAACTAAACCGCCAATGCACATTCGATACCAATTGATTTCTGTAGTTGGAGTAAGCAGAACCTGATTTGGAAGCGTAACTTCATATTCATCGCTTAGAGTTTCTATTCTTTGTTTATTCTTTACAAGCAAGCGGTACTTTATTTCTGCAAGCCCATACAGATCAGCCATATCAATTTCTACACGGTGATCTTCGGTAAGCGAATCGGAAACGTTGAAAGTTTTTCCGGATTTTATTTTGATTACAGACGTACATTCTTCGCTTGTAGAAAAAGTTACAATTAATCTGTGAGGTGTTTCCGGCGTTATATAAGAATCAATAACATAAATTTCTGTTGGTTCATTTTGGGCAAAAATCTGAAAAGTTAACCCGAGCAGTATAATTGAAAATATCTTATTCATTCGTTAAGAAATTTGTTGGCAAAAAATAGTTCTTTTTGAATTAATTCTCACTTACAACACTTAATTCATCTTCAATCTTAACGGCAATTAACTATATTTGTGCAAAATTATTTAACAACCACGGTAAAAAAATTGAAAATTCTTGTATCTAATGACGATGGAATCTCCTCCCCGGGAATTTCGGCACTTGTAGAAGCTTTAAAGAAAATTGGTGAGGTAACAGTAGTTGCACCATTAACAGAGCAAAGCGCCGTTGGGCATGCAATTACAATGAAATATCCGCTACGCGTTTCCGAGTATTTTAAGAACGGGGATTTTTTTGGCTACGCTGTTGATGGAACTCCTGCCGACTGCATCAAGATGGGTGTAAGAAATATCCTTCAGCAAACGCCGGATATAGTAATATCTGGTATCAATCTTGGCTCCAACGCTGCAATAAATATAATTTATTCTGGCACTGTTTCTGCCGCAAGAGAAGCAGCTATAATGGATATACCGGCAATATCAGTTTCTGTAACAAGCCACACTGCAAAGCATTTCGGTTTTGCAGCAAAATACTCTGGCGAACTTGCCAGAATGATAGTTAAACACGGATTGCCTGCTGGAACTTTGCTCAATTTAAATGTACCCGATTTACCAGAAGAGAAGCTTAAAGGTATTATAGTTACTCAGCAAGGTAAAACTAAGTGGGATGATGTTTATGAAGAAAGGCGCGATCCTTACGGAAACAAATATTACTGGCTTACCGGAAATTTAATTGAGCAGGATAACTCTCTTGATTCAGATTACTTTGCGTTGAAGAACGATTATGTTTCTGTTACGCCAATCCATTTTGATTTGACCGACTATGCAACTTTTGAAGAAATGAAAAAATGGAACTTAGAAACTTCGATGAATAAGAAATAAACTGAGCAATGTTTGGTTTGAATAATATACAGCTTTCTCTTGACGGCAGTTTTTGGCTGTATCTTCTGTTAGGAATTCTTTTTACTGCGTTTTCAATTTTTATTTATAGATACACACTTCCAAAAGTATCTAACGCATTAAAGCTAAGTTTAACAATCATCCGCTCTTTATTATTTGCCCTAATTCTTTTTTTGATATTTGAACCTCTGCTCAGTTTAACAAGCCGTACGTTTCTTAAGAAAAATACTCTCGTGTTTATAGACAATTCAGAATCTATTTCTGTAAAAGACAGCATGCAAAGAAGTGAAACTATTGCTTCTTTAATTAACAGTTTAGTATCTAAATCCGGGCTAAACACAAAAATTTATTCATTCGGCAAAAAAATTGATTCAGTTTCTGCATCTAATCCAAAATTTACCTTTAGCGAGCAGTTAACAAATTATTCCTCCTTTTTAGATTTTTTTAAGAAGAATGAAGAAGCAATTCAATCTGCTGTAATTATAAGCGATGGAATTATCACTGAAGGATTTGACCCGACTTACCAATTTGAAAAACTGCAATTTCCTATTTACACTGTTGGAATAGGAGACACAACAACTAAGCGTGATGTGGAAATATTTAATGTAACTCATAATCAGTTCATCTATGCCGGCACTAAAACAAAAATTCAAACGGTTATTCGGCAAAATGGTTTCGATGGTAAACAAATTAGAGCCAGCTTATTTGAAGAAGGGAAATTGATTGATTCAAAAGAGATTCAACTAAATTCTTCTGGAGTCAATCAATTCGATTTTTCTTATGAGCCTAATGAAGGCGGTGAAAAGAAGTTAAGCATTTCTATTTTGCCGCTTGCTGGTGAACACACACAGATTAATAACTCAAAAACATTTTTTGTTTCTGTACTTGATACAAAAATAAAAGCTGCACTAATTGCCGGCGCTCCATCGGCAGATGTTTCTGCAATTGCTAACATAATTGAAAGTGACAAGAACCTGAGAATTAACAAGTTTATTCAGGTTTCGCGCGAAAGAATATGGGACAGCAGAAACGCAAGCGCTCTCGATAGTTCTTCTGTTATGTTTTTAGTTGATTTTCCTTCAACAAATACCTCGCAGCAGTTACTAAATCAAGTAATAACAAAAATTGAAACAGGAACACCATTTTTTATTTCGGTTTCATCTGCAACAGATTTTGAAAAATTGAAACAATTAGAGACGTTTCTTCCATTCTATGTTAAAAGTTTTTCTCAAGCAGCCTTGCAAGTACAAGCCGAACTTCAAATCAGTGAGTTCGTTTCCAGCTTCTCACAAATTGGCAGTGCAGCAAATGTATGGAATAATCTGCCGCCGGTAATTCAATCTGCATCCGAAATTTTGCCGAAACCGGAGAGCATTATTATAGTAAAAGCAAAAGTAAGAGAAGCAATCTTAAACTCACCTCTTGTGGTTCTTAGGTCAATTGGCAACCAAAGATCTTTTGCTGTAAATGCTGGCAGCTTTTGGCGTTGGTCTTTGCAGGCAGCCGAAAGGAGCCCAGAATTCTTCAGAATCTT
The DNA here is from genome assembly GCA_964575995.1 of uncultured Melioribacter sp. Lineage (GTDB taxonomy): Bacteria > Bacteroidota > Ignavibacteria > Ignavibacteriales > Melioribacteraceae > Stygiobacter. The sequence goes on from CAZNTN010000004.1 coordinate 94,863, forward strand.
TATCAGTGAAGCTACTAAATGGTTAAATCTTTCAGGTACTAAAAAGCAGTTCAGTATTACAACTAACAAAAAAATTTACTCTCCAGGAGAACAAATTGAGCTTCATGCCGAATTGTATGATAATTCATTCAACCCTGTTGATACTGCTCAAATCGCATTATCAATATCGCATGCTTACAGTAGTCAAAATATTATGATGACCCCAAAGGGAAATGGAATTTACACAACTTCATTTATTCCAGAGGATCAAGGTGATTTTCAAGTTACTGCCAGCTCAGTAAGCAGTTCTTCATCATCAACGCCTAATACAAGATTTTCGGTTACTTCATCTTCTATTGAATTGATTGATACTAAAATGCGTGTTGATTATTTAAAACTTCTGGCTAATTCAACTAATGGTAAGTATTTTTCAAGCGATGAAGTTGACGAGTTAATTAAACAACTTGAACTTGCAAACAAAATGCGAGACAGTGGTGCAGCCGTAAAGAATGAATATGAATTGTGGAATTATTCGTGGGTGTTGATAACTATAATTTTACTCTTTGCTTCTGAGTGGTTTTTACGTAAGCGCTTTGGAATGATTTAACAAACTGAGATAGATATGAATTTTGTAACATTTACAGAAGCTGAAGAAGTAAAAATTTGCATGATGGACAAACAACATGAGCAAATGACGCATATCATAAATAAAATTTACTCAGCTTTCATTCTGAAGAAGAATAGAACTGTTCAAGCACAATTGAAAATTCTTGTAGGGCATTTGCGTAACCATTTCGATTATGAAGAGGGTTTGATGAAACAAACTAAGTTTCAAGGTTATTACTCTCACAAACTTGAGCATGACCGCTTTTATAAAAAAATTGAAGCCATTTGGCAGTCTTATGTTGATAAAGACCCTAAACTTACTTTGGAAGAATTATATAATGTAAAGAGCTGGTTTTATAATCACATAGAGATAAGCGATAAAAAGTGTGGTGAGCATTTTGCAAAGAGCGGAATTAGTTGAAAAAGTATATTCTTCTGCAACACAACTGTTGAATTTTTTCTTTCCCAGTTTCTGTGCGGCTTGTAAAACTAAATTGAACAGCACAGAAAGATTTGTATGCCCATCTTGCCTCTCAAAGATTCAAAATGCTTCACCTGAAAGAATTGAATATGAATGCCAGCGCAAGTTTCTGAATAGACAAATCATCTCCGGCTTACAGTCTGCTTTTGTATTTGAAAAAGAAAAAGAGTTCCAGACAATCCTTCACTCGTTAAAATATGACGGAAAGTTTCTACTTGGTAAGTTTCTTGGTGAAATTGCTGCTAAGGAAACTTTGGATAACATTAAAACTTGGAATGCAGATTTAATACTGCCCGTTCCTCTACATTCTTTGAAAAAAGCTGAAAGAGGTTATAATCAATCGGATTTTATTAGCAACGGCATTAGTAAAGTTCTCAAAATTCCTTACAAAACAAATATCATAAAACGAACAAGATTTACTCTTTCACAAACAACTATGTCTTTAGAAGAAAGAAAACAAAACGTACACGAAGCATTCGAGATAAAAAGGGGAAAAGCCATTGCAGACAAAAGAATAATTATTGTTGACGATGTAATAACAACCGGAGCAACAATTACAGAATGTGCGAGAGTATTAAAAGAAAAAGGAGCAAAGGAAATCTTTGCGTTTTCTGCAGCTGTTGCAGATTAATCACATTCTCTCCGGTGCATTAACTCCAAGGATAGATAAGCCGTTTCTCAATGTTGTTTGCGCTGCAATACACAAAGCAATTCTTGCCTCGGCTAAATTCTTTTCGCTGCCTATAATTCTGCACTCGGTATAGAATCTATGGAATAACGATGCTAATTCTTCAAGATAAATTGCGATTCTGTGAACTTCATAATTCTCTGCACTTAAACGAACTTCATTCGGAAACTCAAAAAGCTTTTTGAGTAACTCCTGTTCAACTGTTTGGCTAAGTAATACCAAATGTTCGAGAGACGAATCCAAGCCTTGCTCTTTTACCATTCTCAATATTGAAGCAATTCTAGCATGGGCATATTGTAAATAAAAAACCGGATTCTCATCAGATTGTTTTTTAGCAAGCTCAAGATCAAAATTTAAGTGACTTGTAATACTGCGCATGTTGAAAAAGTATCTTACAACATCAGCGCCAGTTTCTTCAACCAATTCGTCTAGAGTTATGTAATTAGCTTTACGAGTTGACATCTTCACAACTTCACCTTTTTGCATAATTGTAACAAACTGGTGAATAAGAACTTTTACTTTGTTGGTATCGTAGCCGAGTGCGCGCAAGCCGGCAAGAACATCCGGGTAAGCAGCGTTGTGGTCCGAGCCGAACAAGTCTATCATCAAATCATAACCGCGTTCAAATTTTGTGATATGATATGCAATATCCGGCAGTCTGTAAGTAGGTTCACCTGTAGATTTTACAATTACTTTATCCTGCTCATTGCCAAGTTCTGCTAGTTTAAGCCAAACAGCATTTTCTCTTTCATAAGACAAGTTTTTATTTTTAAACTCCTCAAGCAAAGCTGCAATTCTGCCTTCTTCATACAAAGTATGTTCATTGTAAAAATTTTTCATCTTAATGCCTATTGCATTCATCGTCTTTATTATATCGGCAAAGATTTCTTTTTCTGCTGACTGTTTAAAAATTCCTTCGGCATCTTGGCTGCTAAATTTATCATTATGTTCAGCAATTAGTTTAGCGGCAATATCTTTGATGTACTCGCCTTGGTAATAATCTTCCGGGAAATCTATTTTGTTTCCCAACTGTTCTAAATATCTAAGCCGAACAGAATCTCCCAGCACCCGCATCTGCCTTCCAGCATTGTTGAAATAATATTCGCGGTCAACCGCGTAACCAATCCATTCGAGCAGATTAGCAACAGTATCGCCAATTACAGCATTTCTTCCATGCCCAACAGTTAATGGACCCGTTGGATTAGCGGAAATAAATTCAACCATAGCTTTTTTGCCGGCATATTTTTGAGAGCGCCCAAAATTTTCTTTATCGGATAGAATTTCTTTGATAATTGAAGAAATATAGTTTTGTGTGAAATAAAAATTTATAAAGCCAGGTCCGGCAATTTCTATCTTTTCAATTATTGATTTATCATAATCAAGGTTCTCTATTATTTCGGTTGCTATTTCACGTGGATTTCTCTTTAACATTTTTGAAAGAATCATAGCCGCATTAATTGAGTAATCGCCATGGCTTTTCTGATTCGGTACGCTAAAAGAGTAATCAATTTCTTTAAGGTAAGTTAACTTTTCAGCTGTCTTTACAAACAGTTCCGATAAATACTGTTTCAAATTTTTCTCCAACTAAATTTATTTTTCATCTTCAATTGAAATAACCGGAGAGTCGCCCCATAGTTTTTCCAAATTATAATAAGAGCGTGCTTCGCTTCTAAAAATGTGTAGCACAACATCAAAGTAATCCATCAAAACCCAGTTAAGTGTTTCAAAACCTTCTCGGTGAAAGCATTTAATTCTACGCTCAAGGAGTTTTTCATCTACATCATCGGCAATAGCTTTAACCTGTCTATCAGAATCTGCAGAGCAAATAACAAAGTAATCTGCAATTCCGCCCGATACTTTTTTTAGGTCCAGAATCTTAATGTTATATCCTTTTTTCTCTTTACAAAGTTCAGCTATTAGTTTAGCAAATTTTAGTGCGTCCAAAGTTTCCTCACTTAAATGGTGTTAATGAAAAATAATCTTTACCAATAATAACCGAAACATCTATAAAATAATCTTTGTTAAGCTGCTGAATAACGTTTTCGTTTCTAACGCCGAGAGCCAATGCAACTTTGTACGCATTAGCCATATTTCCAATTCTATCAACTATCAATGTTTCGTCAAGATCAGATGAAATATAATTGCCTGTGTCGGCTACGTCAAAACTTTGGCTTCGCAAATAATCTGTGTAACGGTCTGCAACTCCACTAACACCGCAGCCGTTTCTTACATCAATTTGAATAATATCTTCTGCTCCCTTTGTTTCAGGCGTAATAAACTCTGTATCTCCTTTAGAAGATAATTTTAAGTAAAGAGAGTAAGTCATAAAAATGATTAATGCGCTTAGTAAAAAGACTGTAACATTAATTAGAATGTTAAGAGTAGGAGACTTTAGGTTTGGCTGCTTTTGTTTTGGCTTTGCCCTATTATTTTTTTCCAATTTTTCCTATTGCGAAATTTATAGTACTTACAAGCCAAATTTAATAAAAATGAGTTACTCTTTCCCGTATTCATCGTTATTGAAGAAATAATCTCTAAAACCGGAATAAAAGCCGTTCGAGTAATACGGAGAATAATATCCGAACGGTGAACTATTGTATTGAAGCGAAACTTTCATGTTATCGCTAATTTTATAATTCATCTGTACACGGTTAAGGTAAACACCATTTATCTGTTTGGCAAAATCTTTTCCAAAAGAACTATAAGGAGAGTTGAGCACACTTATATCTGCTTGCAAATTCAATTTATCATTAAATTGGAAAAACATGCTGTTGGTATAATTCCCAAGAGCCAATCCGCCGCCGCCAAAAGCCGAGTATGAAAGACCGAAGCTATGTTTCATCTGGAAATCTTCGATGCCGAATAAGCCGAACAATGATCCAAACCCGCTCTTATTCAAAATTCCACTTTTCACATCAATGGATTTATTTAGATCATCTCTAAACTGTGCAAAAGTAATAGAAACTGAAAATAACAGAATAAATAACAGGATCTTTTTCATTTACTCACCAATTTTGTTCTTTAACAATGATGTTAAACTTAAGGTTTCCAACAGCACCACGAAAATATTTTATTTTTACAAAGTCTTCAAGTCAATTTTATGTTTTAATTCTAACAATCATTTCAATTTCAACCGGAGCGTTAAGCGGTAATTCGCTTACACCAACAGCGCTTCGCGCGTGTTTACCAGGCTCACCAAAAACTTGAACTAGAAATTCCGATGCTCCGTTGGCAACTTTTGGCTGCCCGATAAAACCATTTGCAGAATTAACGAAAACAGTCAGTTTAATTATTTGTTCAACGTTTTCGAGATTACCAATTATGCTCTTAACTGCGCTAAGGCAATTTACAGCGCACTGTCGGGCACATTTTACTGCTATTTCTTCCGAAACTGTTTCAGTAACTTTTCCTTCAGCTAATAGTTTTCCATCTTTAAACGGAAGCTGACCGGAAGTAAACACAAGATTTCCGTTTACTTGAGCGGGAATGTATGCAGCAAGCGGTTTTGGCGCTGCGGGAAGTTCAACTCCGGTTAGCTCTTTAATCTTTTCTTCAAACATTTCTCTCTCCAATTTTTGCAGCAAATATATCAATTTTTATTACTGCCTTGGGCATAATCTTAATATTGATCTTGTTTACAAAGAATCATTCGAAAGCGAGTAAGATCACGAACGAGAATAAAATCAAGAAAACAAACAATTATTCAATTATTAGCTCTCTAAAACGGTGTCTTTGCAAAATTATTGCTTGATTATCAACCAAAAAAGAAACTTTAAATGAGATTCCGCATTTTAGAGTGAACTAAGTTATTGTACTGGAAAAATCCCGAGCAAGTGATTTATCTTTACTTTTACAGATGAAAACAATGACTTATCTTTGCGCAAAAATTATGGAGATATAATGGTAGGAGAAAAATTCCAAAGACTTTACGATATAATGAGAAGGCTTCGCGAAGAATGCCCTTGGGATAAAGAACAAACTCACGATACAATTAAAGCCGCTACACTAGAAGAAGTTTACGAATTGATTGAAGCCATAGACCAGAAGGACTACACAGAACTTAAAACAGAACTTGGCGATTTACTGCTTCACATCGTATTTCACGCTGCAATTGGTGAAGACAACAAATCTTTTACTGCCGAAGAAGTTATAGATACAATTTGCGATAAATTAATTCGCCGCCACCCGCATGTTTTTGGCGATGTAGAAGTTAAGAACACAAAAGAGATTTTAAAGAATTGGGAAGAAATAAAGCTAAGCGAGGGACGCGATTCTGTACTGGAAGGTGTACCAAAACTACTTCCCGGTTTAGCGCGTGCTTACAGGCTTCAAGAGAAAGCTTCTAAGGTTGGTTTTGATTGGGAAAAGAAAGAAGATGTGTGGAAAAAAGTAATAGAAGAAATTGAAGAGATGCACGAAATGGAAGCAGACTGTAACAGTGAAAAACTTGAGCAGGAGTTTGGCGATGTTTTTTTTGCGCTCACTAATTATGCAAGATTTTTAGGTGTCAATCCAGAAAACGCTCTTAGATTAACAAATGAAAAATTCATAAAGCGCTTTTCTTACGTAGAACAAAAAATTACTGAGCAAGGCAAAAAGCTTTCGGAATCTAACCTTGCCGAAATGGATAAATTTTGGGAAGAGAGTAAAAAATTAAGTTAAGAGTTTTTATTTCCGTTGTAATGTTCTTCGTATGCCTCTATTATATCCTTAACTAATCTATGACGAACTACATCAACTTTTTCAAAATAAATAAAAGCTACGCCATCAACATTTTTTAGAATTTCTTTTACCTGCACTAATCCACTCTGAGAATAACTAGGTAAATCAATTTGTGTAATATCGCCTGTAATAATAGCCTTAGAGTTTGGACCAAGCCGTGTTAAAAACATTTTCATTTGCATAGCAGTTGCATTTTGAGCTTCATCTAAAATTACATAAGCATTATTCAGAGTTCTGCCTCGCATAAATGCAAGTGGAACAATCTCTATAACTCCTTTTTCGAGATAATTTCTTAACTGCTCGCCGGGAATCATATCTTCCAAAGCATCATAAAGTGGGCGTAAATAAGGATCAATTTTTTCTTTGAAATCACCTGGCAAAAACCCGAGGCTTTCGCCAGCTTCTACTGCAGGTCTTGCCAAAATAATTTTCTTAACTGCACCTTTTTTGAGTGAGGCAACTGCAAAAGCCACAGCCAAATAAGTTTTTCCGGTACCTGCTGGACCAATAGCAAAACAAATATCATTTTCTCTAACAGCTTTCCAGTAGGTAATTTGATTTGGCGTTTTAGCTTTTATTACATCTTTCTTCGAATAAAGAACAATGCTGTCAAAATCATTTCCATTAATAATTTCTTTACCTTGCAGAGTAAGGTCTATTATTGTGTAAACATCGTTAGGAGAAAGTTTGCCGGTTGTGTTCAGAACAAAAATCATTTCTTTAATAATTTTGTCTATCGCTTCAACTTCCTCGGCAGCTCCTTGAACAAAGACGTTATCGCCTCGTACAGTTACATTAGAAGAAAATCGTTCTTCAAGCGGTTTAATATTGCAATCCTTAAACCCCAAAAACGAAAGCATATCAACGCCTTCAAGTTTAATTGCTTTTTCGTTCTGCGTAAAAACCTCCACTTTTACATCTAAAAATACAAAAAGCCCTTCTCACCGAAATGAAAAGGGCTTTATCTTTACAATACTTTAAACAAGTTAACAATACTTCCTTATTTTACCGCATCTTGTGTTTGAGTTGCAGGAGCAGGTTTATAATTTCTTCTAATCTTTTCGTATTTAGATTTTTCTTCCTCTGTTAAGTTAGGAATTTGGAACATCTGTTTTGGGAAGATCAAATCCGGATTTTTAATCTGATCGCGGTTTGCTTTATAAATTATAGGCCAAGCAAATGGATTTGCATAATGCTCTTTCTTTTTAGCAATTCCCCAGAGGTGATCGCCTCTAACAACTTCGTAAGAGATTTCTTTAGGTTTTTCCTGCCAAGCATCAAGTTTCCTCTGAAGCTGATTATGAACTTTATCAAAAAATTCCGGCAGTGCAGATATTTTATTCTTCTTCATTGCATCGAGTTCTGCCTGGCGGTCAGCTTTAGGTTCTTCCATAGCATCTATCTTTCCGCTCAAAGATTCTAATTGTTTTCTAAAATTATCAATGTCAGCTTTTGTAGCGCTGATCATCGTATATAATTCATTTGTACATTGTTCAACTGTTTTAATAGCATCGCGCATTTTTTTCAGATTAGCAATTTCGCTTTTAAGAGAATTTAATTCAGTTGTAAGCGCAATTCTCTTCTCTGTTAAACGGTTAATTTCGTTCTGCCATTCCTCTTTTGTCATTTCTTCTTGAGCAAAAATATTTGCTGCAAAAACAAAGAAGAAAGCGCCAAGTAGTAATAATCTAAATGTTTTCATTATAATTTCTCCTTTGTTCTAATTACAAGCCAATTTTTTCAAGATTCTTTTTTGTTTCAGCTTTTTCTTTGCTGCATTGTTCCAGCCTTGAATTCTTTTCAGCAATTTCTCTTTCAAGACCTGCCTTTTCAGTTTTCAAACCATTAATTTCCTTTTCTAAAGCTTTAACTTCGGAACGGAGGGCATCAAGCTGAGCCATTTGTTCCTCAGAAACACCGCTGCATGCTGTTAATCCAACAGCGCCTGCAATCAGCACTGCCACTAGGGCTTTGTTGATTAGTTTCTTCATTAGCATCTCCTTTATTTAATGAGTTTATCTTAGGGCGTAATATAAAGATTTTTTTGTCCAGAGAAACTGAAAAAGGATATCTGATGAATCAGATTATTCTTTTTTCTACAAGACTTGAATAAGAATCTCCGGCAAGAATGATGTGGTCAAAAACCTGTATTTCCAAGAGTTTGCCGGCTTCCGATAACTTGCGGGTTATACTAATATCTTCGTTGCTTGGTTCCGGATTGCCGCTTGGATGATTGTGAATTAGAATTATGTTTGCAGAACTGTTTTCTATCGCGACCTTAAATACTTCTCTTGGATGAACTACACTGCTATTTAAACTACCCTCGGAAATTTTCTGGAATTTAATTATCCGGTTGGAAGAACTTAAACACACAACAATGAATTGCTCTTTAAGTTCATCTCTAAGCAATGGAATGAATATTTCGGCAACATCTTTTGGAGAAGTAATCTTCTTAGCCAAAAGCCATTTCTTTTCAGAATCAACTCTTCTGCTCAGCTCGAAGGCAGCAATTAGTGTTGCGGCTTTGTCTTTGCCAATTCCATGAAAATTTTGAAGAGCATCGTGTGTTTGAGATGCGAGAAAATTAAGATCGTTGTACTTTTTAATAAGGTTTTGAGCAACTTCAATTACTGACTGCCCTTTTGTTCCGGTTCTAAGCAGAATTGCAATTAATTCTGCGTTAGAAAGACTTTGTACTCCTCGTAAAATTAATTTTTCACGCGGACGGTCATCAAGTGGTAGTTCTTTTACTTTCATTGTGCCTGCTTACGATTTTATTCCCATTCAATTGTAGCCGGCGGTTTAGAGCTTACATCATATACAACTCTATTTACGCCGCGTACAGAGCGGATTATTTTGTTAGAAACATATTCCAAAAAATCACCATCAAAGCGAAACCAGTCGGCAGTCATTCCATCTGTAGAAGTTACTGCACGCAAAGCAGCAACATTTTCGTAAGTGCGGCTGTCTCCCATTACGCCAACTGTTTGAACCGGAAGAAGCACTGCAAATGCCTGCCAAATTTTATCATAAAGATTAAACTCTTGCAGTGCGCTTATAAAGATGTCATCGGCTTCCCGAAGAATGTCTAATCTTTCTTTTGTGATTTCGCCCAATACTCGTACGGCTAAACCAGGTCCTGGGAAAGGATGACGTTTAATGAACATTCCCGGAAGTCCAAGTTCTATTCCAATTGTTCTAACTTCGTCTTTAAATAATTCACGGAACGGCTCTATTAATTTCAAGTTCATTCGTTCCGGCAATCCGCCAACATTATGATGAGTTTTAATAGTTACAGATTGACCTTTAACAGAAACAGATTCAATAACATCTGGATAAAGTGTGCCTTGAACTAAAAACTCTGCATCTAGATACTTCTCAGCCTCTTTCTCAAATACTTCTATGAATGAATTACCAATAATTTTTCTTTTCTTTTCCGGTTCGGTAACCCCGGCTAAACGTGTAAGAAACAATTCAGATGCATCAACAAGAATTACTTGAAGATCGTAATTATCATTGAACATTTTAATGATTGCTTGGCTTTCATTCTTGCGCATCAAACCATGATCTACGTGTATGCAAACAAGCTGCTTTCCAATTGCTTTATGTAGTAGAATTGCAGCTACAGAAGAATCAACACCGCCGCTGAGAGCACAAATAACTTTTTTGTCTCCAACAGTTTTTCTTATTTCTTCAATTTCTTCAGTAATAAAATGCTCTGATGTCCAATCTGCTTTGCACCCGCAAATTTCGAAAACAAAATTGTCTAAAATCCTTTTACCAAATTGAGTGTGAGCCACTTCTGGATGAAATTGAACTCCGTAAATTTTTCTTTTAGGGTCCGAAATAGCACAAAGGGGAGAGTTTTCTGTTTTGGCTGTAACTTGAAAACCGGCTGGGATTTGGGTTACATAATCTCCGTGGCTCATCCAAATTACAGAATTATCGCTAACTCCCATAAGCAGAGTATCATCATCAACTAATTCGATATTAGCTTTTCCATACTCGCGGCTTTTTGCCGGCTCTACTTTTCCTCCAAAGTTTGCAGTTATTAGCTGAAGCCCGTAGCAAATTCCTAAAACAGGGATGCCTAAGCCGAAAATTTCGAGATTCACTTTAGGAGAATCTTCCTCGTAAACACTCATTGGTCCGCCGCTAAGGATAATTCCCGCTGGTTTTAGCGCTTTAATTTTGTCAATAGAAAAATCATGCGCGTGTATTTCGGAGTAAACTTTGCTTTCGCGGATTCTACGTGCAATTAATTGCGTGTACTGGGAACCGAAATCGAGTATTAAAATATTTTGTTGATGCAACATGGGATGGTCTTGTAATAAAAGGGCAAAATCTCCTAACGGATGAGTTTCTGCCCATAAATTTTAACATCTAATTATTGAGCTAATTGTGCCTGATAAGCATCAGCATCTAAAAGGTCATTCAATTGGTTTGTGTCAGATAGCTCAACCTTAATTATCCAGCCCTCTCCAAAAGGGTCCGAGTTGGCAAGTTGAGGTTCATCATTTAATTTTTTGTTCAACTCAATTACCTTTCCCGAAATAGGAGCGTATAAATCACTTACGGTTTTTACAGCTTCAATTGTTCCAAATGTTTCGCCCATTGTAATCTCAGCCAAATCTGGTTTTATATCAATATAAACAATATCGCCAAGCTCACCTTGAGCGTACTCTGTAATTCCAATTGTTCCAACGCTGCCTTCAACTTTAATCCATTCATGGTCTTTTGTGTACTTTAGATTAGCAGGAATGTTCATTTTAGTGCCTCATCAATTTGTTTTAAAGTGTTGATCTATAAACGATGTATCGAACTCACCTTTTAGAAATTTTTCGTTTTGCAGAACTTTCTGATGAAATGGGATAGTTGTCTTTATGCCTTCCACTTTGAATTCTTCTAAAGCCCTTCTTGCGCGTTTAATTGCATGATGTCTATCTGTTCCCCAAACAATCATTTTAGCAATTAAAGAATCATAGTTTGGAGGAATTACATACTCATTATAAATATGAGAATCTATGCGCACACCAAATCCGCCCGGGAAGTGGAGAAACTCGATTGCGCCAGGTGATGGGCGGAAGTTTGCATCTGGGTCTTCTGCGTTAATTCTAAACTCAATGGCATGCCCGCGAGGAGTAGTTGGTTTGTTTGCAACCTCTAAACCCGCCGCAACAATAATTTGATTCTTAATTAGATCCAGATTGTTTACCATTTCTGTAACCGGATGCTCAACTTGAATTCTTGTATTCATTTCGATGAAATAAAAATTCATGTGTTTATCAACCAAAAATTCTACCGTTCCTGCGCCTTCGTAATTAACAGATTTGGCTCCTATAATTGCAGCTTGTCCCATCTTCTCGCGCACTTCTGCATTTATAAATGGAGATGGAGATTCTTCAATTAATTTTTGGTGCCTCCTCTGAATTGAACAATCTCTTTCTCCGTAATGATAGACGTTCCCAAAGGAATCGCCCATAACTTGAATTTCTATATGATGCGGATTCTCGATATACTTTTCGATGTAAAGATCAGCATTAGAAAAAGCGGAATTAGCTTCGTAACCCGCAGTTTGAAATGCTTTTTCAATCTCTTTTTCTTTCCAAACGATGCGCATTCCTTTACCGCCGCCGCCGGCAGAGGCTTTTAGCATAACCGGATAACCAATTTCGGCAGCAATTTTTTTTGCTTCATCAACATCATTAACTACGCCGTCACTTCCTGGTACAACTGGAACGCCAACTTTTTTCATAGTTTCTTTAGCAAATGCTTTGTCTCCCATTTTGCGTATTGCATCTGCAGAAGGACCAATAAATTTAATTCCACTTTCTGCACAGATTTCGCTAAAATCTGCGTTCTCTGCCAAAAAGCCGTATCCAGGATGAATAGCATCTGCGCCGGTAATAGCAGCAGCAGATAATACATTTGAAATTTTAAGATAGCTTTGGCTGCTCAAGGCTGGACCGATACAAACAGCTTCATCTGCAAAAATGACAGGAAGCGAATCTCTATCTACTTCACTATGAACTGCAACGGTTTTAATTCCCATTTCTTTGCAGGTTCTAATAATTCTTAGTGCTATCTCGCCTCGGTTAGCAATTAGGATTTTCTTAAACAAGATTTCCTCTTAATATGTGATAACACTAATTTTTCTCTACTAAAAAGAGCGGTTGGTTATATTCAACAGGGGTGCCATTCTCAACAAGAATCTTAACAATTTTGCCGCTGCAATCACTTTCAATTTCGTTCATCAGTTTCATCGCTTCAACAATGCAGAGTACAGTTCCTTGCAAAACAGTATCTCCCGCATGAACATAAACATCGGCATCTGGAGAAGGAGCGCGGTAGAACGTTCCAACAATTGGAGAGCGTATTTCATGATGATTCGATTTTGATTGTTCAGCCGGAACTTGTTGTAATTCTGTAACTGGCTGAGTAGGAACTGCCTGTCTTACAACTTCTGTATGAACAGACTGAAATTGAGCAGAAGTTTGAGGGGCATTTTTAGAAATTTTTATTTTTAGCTCACCTTCTTGAACGGAAAACTCGGTAACCTCGCTCTGTTCAACTATTTTGATGAGCCTCTTAATTAGGTTAATATCCATCTTTCTCTTCTATTAGTTTTTAACTCGTTCTACGTATTGTCCCGTGCGGGTATCAACTTTAAGAGCATCGCCTTCGTTGATGAAAAGTGGAACTTGAATCTTTACACCGGTTTCAAGTTTTGCCGGTTTAAGTGCGCTGTTTGCTGTATCGCCCTTAAATCCCGGTTCGGTTTCAATAACTTTTAAGAACACAAAGATCGGAACTTCGGCAGATATTATTTGATCGTTATTATCTCTAAGCAATTCAACTTCATCACCTTCTTTAAGATAATCGGCGCCATCACCAAACTGATCTGCCTGTACTGTAAACTGTTCATAAGTTTCAGTATCCATCAAAACTAAACCGCCGGTTTCTTTATAGAGGAATTGATATTTTCTTCTTTCTACACGAATTACTTCAACTGACTCGCCGGAACGGAAAGTGTTATCTAAAACTTTTCCGGTTCTCATATTTTTTAATGTAGTACGAACAAAAGCGCCGCCTTTGCCAGGTTTTACGTGTTGGAATTCTGTAATTACAAATGGATCACCTTTATATTTTATAATAAGACCATTTCTGAAATCGGAGGTATCAGCCATATTTCACCTTCTAAACTTTGTAAAAAATAACTACAGCATGCTATCAAAGCAGGCTGGAGCTTTAATTATGGGTAGTTCTAAAAACCTCAATACCCTTTGCGAACTTTGGTTTTTCTTTGCGTTCTCAGCGATAAATATTAAAAAAGATAGTTTTTAGAAGTACCCTTAATTTTCTGTTTGAACAAGATACTTCTCTAATTCAATATAAGGAACGGCAGTAGTATAATCTTTTTTGATGGTTTCAAAAAGTGCTTTAGCTTCCGTTTTATTTCCCATCTTCAAGGAAATTATTCCTGCTTTAAGTAAGAATTCCGGGTTAGAAGGATTTGTTTGATCTAACTTAGCAGCTTTTTGATAAAGATTGAGAGCTACTTCATATTCTTTTTTAGATTCGAGAATGCCTGCTTTACCGGCTAAAGCGCTCGCTTTTAATAATGTATTGGCGCCGGAATAATCATCGTACAATTTAAGCGCTTCTTCAGATTTACCAGATATAGAGTAAGCATTAGCTAATAGAATTTTTGCTAATTCGCCCTCTTCGGTATTTCCATATTCATCAACAATTTTCTTTAAGCCAGTAATATTTTGAGCCGGAACCCCATCTATAGCAACTTGATAAGCTCCCGTTTCTAATAAAGGAATTACTTTGGCAACCATTGCAGATGCAGCTTGGTTATCGTTTTGAACTTTGTTTGTGTAAAGTATATAGGCAACCACAATTACAGCAATAACACCTAAACCAATCAAAATTTTGGCTTGGCTTTCCATAAAAAAATTGTGAAACTTATAATAGCTTGTTACTAGTTTGTCCTCTTTCAACTCTTTTTTGGTAATCTTTTTTCTTGCTTCCAACACTTTTTACCTCGTGTTTTGATAATTTTGAATAAAATTCGGGCGAAAATCTAAGAAAAATTATACACCTATTCTAATATGATTTGTAAAAATCCACGCATTCTGGTTAAGATAAACTTCAACTCGGTAAATCCCGGGTTTATCTGCATCAAACTCTGCATCCGAGCCATCTATGCTTCTTAAACACTCTCCGTTACAAACGAAATTAATAGTTGCAGAAATATTTGGTAAAATAACCCGCAGCTTAATTTTCTCTGCAAAGGGAAGCGTTTCTCCCATCTGATGGATATGCTCTCCGTCTTCTGCAAAAAATCTGAACCCTTTTGCATCTCCGTGATAATAATTTGAAATAAAGCAGTTTCCATTTTTTAGAGCAGTATAAATCAATTTCTTGGAATGTAATATATCGCCATCTTCTTGAGAGCGGTTTAATCTTTCGTTCACAATTATGTGCGTTCTAATCGATTTGAAAAGAACTTTGTAGGGAAAGACTTCCATCTCAAAAAAACCAAGAAGATTTACCTTATGCGCGTGAGCATCTACTCCACCAATACCAACAACTTTCCTTTCGATATTTAGTTTATCCCACATCGATAGCGTTTCTTCTGTAGGTCCAATTATAGAACGTAGCGGATGAATTATGTAATTGTACTTATTGTGCTCTGTTAAACCTTCCATCCATTCAGACATATGATTCCATATTTCAATTCCATCAAAATCTTTGGAGTTCCATTCTATCCAAGGATAAGGCGGATGCTGAGCCATCGAATTTCGTTTTTCGAATGGATGAGCTATAAAGCTGATTCCACCAAGCTCTTTAACTTTTTTAGTGTATTCAATAGCAGGAATTCTTGTAGAAATAGTTTCTTCTATCCCCATTGCCAAAAGATGGTTCTGGTTTTGTTTATCGTTAATTTCACAGCCAACAAGCAAGAGTGTGTTATCATACCACTTTTCGTAACCTTCGTGCAAAGCTCTTAATGTATTATGATCTGTTAGAATAAGATAATCTAACCCGCACTCTTTACCATAGGCAGCAATATCCTGCACTTCGCCGGAGCCATCTGAAAAAATTGAATGAATATGTATTACGCCAGTGTATTCAAACATATTTTGCCTAAGATTTAAATGGTGGGTTAATTGAGGCTGTCTAAGAAAGTAAATATTAATAAAACTAAAACGCTAATTCAAAAGAACCGGATTGGTATGTTTTAGCGTATTATTTTAAGATTTCTTTTGAGACAGTCTCCTTAAATACAAAAATTATTGAACGTTATTAACTTCGAACAAAGTAGTGTACTGCGTGGTTTGTTCTTTTATCATATCAGAGAGTTTTGTCATCAAAATGTCAATTCTCTCATCGGTGTTTTCTTCAAATCTATCATAAGCATCTTGTGTTTTGAAGATGTAAATTTCTTCAAAATTGTTTGCTTTGTTCTTTTGTTCAAATACCGAATAACTTTCCAAACCATCTGCCTTAACCAAGTTTTTTAGTTCGCGTACAACATCTAAATAATCTAACCTGCGTTCCGGTTGAATGCTGTATTTGATAGAAAAAACTACTCTACTCATTTATTTCCTCTTATGTTGTTATCTCACCATTAAAAACTACAACTGCCGGACCTGTTAAAGAAACATCTGTAAAATTTTGTCCGTCAAAATTAAAATCAACAAATAGTTGATCTCCGCTTTTAGCTACTATTTCTACGGGCTTGTTAACCAAGCCGTTGTAAAACATTATAACAGCAGATGCAACCGAACCGGTTCCACAAGAAAGAGTTTCATCTTCTATTCCTCGCTCATAGGTCCTTATTTTTATCTTCCCTTCTTCAATTTGAACGAAGTTTACGTTTGTTCCTTCAGGAGTAAAATCGGGATGATATCTAACGTCCTTGCCAATATCATAAACCGGAAAGACTTCTATCTTCTCGTAGGAAGAATTAATATCCATAGGATTTTTGAGAACATCTTCAATTTTTATAACTACGTGCGGAGAGCCTGTATTTGCATAACAAGAATTAACTAACTGACCAGCAGTTTTTATCTTAAAATTAAACTTAATTTTTGAAGGTGGAAGTAAATCGAACTTTACTCTTCCATCACATAATACTTCGCCGGAGTATACTTTGTTGTTAAATACAAATCGCGCTTTTGCTGAGTTCAGCAATCCGCTTAGTTTTGCATATTGTAAAGAACATCTTGCACCGTTAGCACATAAAGAACCGTTAGTGCCATCAGCGTTATAATACTTCATTTCAAAATCGTAACCTGCTGCATTTTCAATTATCAAAATACCATCTGCGCCAATTCCGGTTCTTCGGCTGCATATTTGAGCAATCTTCTCGTTAGAAAAATTAAGTCCCGGGTTAATTTTGGAATCGAAAAGGATAAAATCGTTTCCGGAGCCGCTCATTTTTGTAAAAAAGTATTTTTCCATTTCGGTTTCAAATTTACGGGAATAAGCTCCGTTTAGCAACGAAAAAGATATTTTGGCACGATTTTTACATTTTAGCTGAAAATTTGAAGAAAATTTTCGATTATAAAAAACAGATAGCAATAATTTTTTTTAAAAATAGTGTAAGCAGCCATAAAATAAATGCTATGAATGAAAAAAATCCAAAAGGTGTGTTCAAAACCGCCAAAGTTGAAGTAGTTGATAAAAAGATGAAGGTGTTTTTGATACTTAAAAGCGTTCAGGACGAAGGAGCAATTCCTTTATCTACCGAATACTTAAAAGATATTCTGAACACTGCTGGTGTTAGACATGGTATAATGTTTAATGTATTACAAGATATAGTTGAAGGAAAAAGTTATGATGATAGAGTTTTAGTTGCGCAAGGTGAATACCCTCAACCGGGCAGCGATGCAAGTATTGAACTGTATTTCAAAAACGACAAATCTCTTAAGCCGCAGGAAGATGCAGATGGACGCATTGATTATAAAGAAGTAAATATGGTAGAAAGCGTAGATAAAGACGCTCCTATTGCAAGAAAGATTATTGCTACAGTTGGTTCGCCGGGCACAGATGTTTTTGGGAATGTAACACCCGGAGTTTTTGGTAAAGACTTTCCGTTTACACCCGGGCAGGGTACTTACCGAGATGCTCATGAAAACACACTAATTAGAGCTGCTATTGATGGAATTATTTTTTACGATGAGAAAACCCATCAACTCGAAGTTCAAAAATTATTTGTTGTGCCAGAATCGGTAGATTATTCAACCGGAAATCTTCATGTAAAAAGCTCTGTGGAAATTAAGCAGCACATTAAATCTGGCTTTTCTGTAGAAACACCATATAACATTGATGTAAAAGGAGGTATTGAACACGCTCTTGTTATATGCGGCGGTGTTCTAAAAGTTAAAGAAGGTATCAACGGAGATGGAAAAACTTTAATTACCGTTGGAAAAGAGCTATACTCAGGCTATATCTCCAACCAAGTTATTAAATGCAACGGGTCTGTTTTCGCTTCTTTTGAAATTAGAAACTCTATAATAGAGTGTGATAACGAAGTTACTCTTGTTAGAAATAATGGCGTAATTATAGGCGGCAAAATTACAGCTTCAAACAAAATAACTTCGCCTGTAGTTGGCAACGATTATAATGTTACAACTGAATTAGAAGTTGGTGTTGTATTAAAGCACAAAGAGAAGTTCTTGAAAAAGTGTTTAGAAGAAACTGAAATGAACAGACAAATTGAAGAACTCAAAAAGCAAATATCATACATTGCTTATAAACCTGATAATAATGCCAAAAAAATGCAGCTTATGAATTATAAAGAAATTTGGGCAAAGTGTACCGCTTCTACTATAAAAATTAAAAACGAATTAAAGGAAATTGAAGCAGCCTATTATAATGTTACGAATCCAGTTGTTGCAATCAGCAATAAAGTTTACCCTGGAACCATAATTAAGATTAAGAACAAAGTATTTGAAGTAAAAGAAGTTCTGACACGAGTTGCCTTCAAATTAGAGAACGAAAAAATTACTTATTCAAATATCAAGTAACTTTTAGTTTTGCAGGTTTGTGTCTTTGTGGCGGTAAGAACTTTGCCACCGAGTTACACTAAGAATAATTTATAAATTTCAACTTATGCGTAACCTCAGTTAACTAATATAACCTGGCAAGATTTTAAGAATTCCGGATCAACATCGGCTCCGTGTCCAGGTGTATCTGTAATAGTAATCTCACCAACATTATACTGCGCACCGCCAATTATCGGGTCTTCTTTCATAAATAAATAGCCGTCGAGATCTGCATATTTGATATTAGGTCTTGCAGAAATAACATGTGCGGCTGCCGAAAGCCCGAGCCGGGTTTCAGTCATACAGCCAAGCATACATTTAATACCAGCGGCTTCTGCAACTGCATTAATTTTGAGCGCATTGTGTATTCCGCCGGATTTAGAAAGTTTGATGTTGAAGTAATCGCAGCATCCTCCTGCTGCAAGTTTGTAAGCATCGTGATGATCGAATAAAGATTCATCTGCCATAATTGCAATTGATGTACCTTCTCTAAGTTTTTTCATATTCTCATAATCCCAATGAGCAATAGGTTGTTCACAATATTCGATACTGTATTTTTCTAAAGCCTTAAGAGTGTTTAGCGCCGTATGGTAATCCCATCCTTGGTTTGCGTCAATTCTAATCGGAAGTGAATCACCGATAGCATTTCTAATTGCATGTATTCTTGCAACATCGAGCTCTTTAGTAGTACCCAGCTTCACTTTAATTGCCTGGAAACCTTGATTCTTATAATCAACAGCTTTCTTAGCAACATACTCCGGCTCGCCAATGCTAATTGTATTGTCAGTCCAAAAACTTCTCTTACCTCCGCCAAGTAAAGAGTATAAGGGAAGCCCGGCAGCTTTTCCAATAATATCATATAGCGCCATATCAAATGCGCTTCTTATTGTGCTGTTGAAAGCCAAATACTTGTTCATTTCTCTGTTACGTTCTTCAATATTGAGAGCATCTTTACCAAGTATTATTTTGGCAAGATCAACCGAAGCGGCTAAGTTCATGGATTGTGTTTCACCTGTAATTCCCCAATAAGGATTAGCCTCACCCATTCCGTAAATTCCATCGTCTGTATTAATTTTTATAAAAACACTTTGTGCTGCAGTTATTTCCATAATTGCTATTCTAAAAGGCTCGTAAAAAGGAATATCTGCTTTGTAAATTTCTACATTTTTAATTTTTAAGATTTTGCTCATAACTTACCTCGGGGAAGTTCTTGTTAAACTTTTCTACTTTTTTGTTAAAAAATATTTTTTCTTGCTCCGTTAAGAAAGAGGCACTAAAAGAATTTTTTGCTAACATACTAATTTCATCGCGAGACAGACAGAGCGAATCTGCTATTGATAAATAGTTTTCATTTACATAACCGCCAAAGTAAGCTGGGTCATCGGAATTAATTGTAACTATCAGTCCATTTTCAGCCATAGTTTTTAGCGGGTGATTTTGGAGATTGGTAACTACATTCAGCTTAAGATTGGAAAGTGGACACACTGTTAGGGGAATTTTTTTCTTACTTAAAAATTCAACAAGTTTATCATCATCGAGTGAAGCATTTCCATGATCTATGCGGGAAACTTTAAGAAGATTAATGGCATCCCAAACATATTCTGCCGGGCCTTCTTCTCCGGCGTGAGCTACAGTTAAAAAACCATTTTTGCGCGCTTCATTAAAAACTTCTTGAAACTTTGATGGTGGATTTCCAACTTCGGCAGAATCAAGCCCAATTGCTGTAATCCATCTTTTGTATCCGATAGCTTGGTTTAGAGTTTGCATAGCAGATTCTGAATCAAGATCGCGTAACAAACAAAGAATAAGTTTTGATGTCAATCCAAACTTTGATTTAGCTTCATCAAGCGCACGGTAGATTCCATTTATAACCGTATCGAAAGAAATTCCCCGGTTTGTGTGTGTTTGAGAATCAAAAAATATTTCTGTATGAAGTACATTTTGTAAATGTGCTTTTTCGAGATACGCTAAAGTCATATCATAAAAATCTTGCTCGTTTATTAAAACAGATGCGCCAGCGTAATAAATATCCAAAAATTCTTGAAGATTTTTAAAGTTATAAGCGTTTCTAAGATCTTTAACGGAGTTGTATTTTAATTTGATGTTGTTTCTTTTAGCAAGCTCAAACATCAACTCCGGCTCTAACGTACCTTCTATATGAAGATGTAGTTCGGCTTTTGGAATGCCATTTATGAACTCCGTTAAAGATTCACTTAACGCCATCGGTACTCAATTTGGGTTATTTACAAGATATCGCTTAATCTTCTGAGTAGTAGTTTTTTCAAATTCATTTTCGCGTATGTAAAATTTCTTAATCTGTTTATGAGCAGAAAGCTCTTTGTTCGTTTTCTCAATTTCTTCCGAAATCTTTTTATGAATTAATTCTTCGGTAATTTGCACTTTTTGTGTTTCCGAAAGTTCAATGAAAGATTCGGCATCAACAACAATTTGGGCAGAAATAATTTCACCTTGTTTTGGGTCATCTTCACCAAAGATTAAGCACTCAAGCACAAACGGGCTGCGAACAAGAATATCTTCAATCTCTTCCGGGAAAACATTTTTGCCACTCTTGCTAATAATAACATTTTTCTTTCTGCCGTTGATATGCAAGAAACCATCTTCATCAAAGAACCCAATATCACCTGTTTTAAACCAGCCATCTTCAAATGCTTCGCTTGTAGCTTTTTCGTTTTTGTAATAGCCAAGCATAACACTAGGTCCTTTTGCCCAAATTTCACCGCTTCCAAATTCATCTGGTTTATTAATTTTTATTTCTACACCAGGCAGCGGAATACCAGCAGCGTTGTCTTTAAATGCATCTAAACGGTTTAAGGCTAGAATTGGAGAGGTTTCTGTCAATCCGTAACCTTGAACAAAGTTAAAACCAAATTCTCTTAAACCTTTTGCTACCATTGGGTCTGGAGCTGCACCTCCGGCAATAAATAAGCGGATTGAGCCGCCAAACTTTGCATGAAGTTCATGAAATACTTTTTTCTTAACCTCTTTAAAGCCTGCACTCGTAAATAAATTGGTAAACTTTACTAGAGGAGGAACAATGACTGATTTTACTTTGTCCTCTTTTATTCCCTTCATAATTCGTTTAAACATCTTATCATACAGAAGTGGTACAGCAAGTAAGAGTGTTGCATTAACTTTTTGTAAATCATCAACAACAGTTTTCAATGAACGGGCGTAGTGAGCGCTAGCTCCTGCATATAATGGACAGAGCATTCCGCAAGTGCATTCATATGTATGATGAATTGGTAATACAGATAAGAAGCGGTCAGTTTCAACTATCTCTATCATCTTTGTCATAGCCATAAGATTGGAAGCAATATTTCGCTGCGATAGCATTACGCCTTTTGCTCTTCCTAGAGACCCTGAGGTAAAGATTATCTCTGCTAAATCGTTTGGATTAATGATTGGCATTTTACTTGGGTCTAATGGAGAAGATTTTCTTACCAACTCCATCATAGAATAAAATTCGTTATCCTCTTTAGTATCATCCATACAAATGTAATGCTTCAAATTCTTAAGCGAATTTTTTGCATCTGCAATCATACCGGCAAAACTACCAGAAAAAATTATCGCTTCAGAATTAGATTCATGAATGATGTTCATTATTTCGTTGGTGTTCAAGTTTTTATCAATAGGAACAACAACATAGTTAAAGCTCATTAAAGTAAGATAGGTAAGCGACCACTGAACACGGTTTTCTCCAATCAACGCAATGTGAGTTCTTTCTTTAATTCCGAGCTGCTTCAGCGCACTTCCTAAAAGCAAAATACTATCTAACAGTTCCCGGAAAGTTAAACTTTTGAGCGGTGTGTCATTCAAATCTTCGAGGGCAATTTTGGGACCATATTTTCTTGCAGATTGAAGCACCATATCTTGCAAGGATTCAATTTTTGGAACATCATACAGTTTTAGTTCTTTTTTCATGGCTTTTATCTTGTTTGTGGATAATTCGTCTTAAACTCAAATTTGTCATTAGGAATTTTCATCCGCTGCTGCTTTAGCTTCTGCTTAAAACCGTTCAACCAAATGATGTTATCGTCCTTAAGTCAACGGTTCACTTTCTTTTTCTGCTTTTCTTACTCTAAAATTCAGCTCTGCGTAAAAAAAGAATGTTTATCGTTTTGTAATAGAACATTATAACTTAACTTACAACTACCGGATGATGTCAGTAGTAGTAAGTTATTTCTGTTGCAGTCTTTAGAAATTTGTGCTTTTGACAAATCTTTGTAAACTAAAAATCCCGAAAAGCCCGGGATTTTCAATTTATTTTTCTGCTAATTCGGTTAAGATCGCTTTAAGTAACCTGTAAAATTTATCTACATCTTGAATATTAACTCTTTCTTCAGGCGAGTGAGCCCCTTCAATAGTTGGTCCGAAAGAAATCATATCGAGTCCAGGATATTTATCGCCAAGTATTCCACATTCAAGCCCGGCATGAACTGCTTTAATTTCCGGTTCCTTACCAAATAATCTTTTAAAGACCGATTTGGAAAGTTTAAGAGTTTGCGAATCTAAATTAGGCTGCCAGCCAGGATATCCATCGCCTTTAGAAACTGCAGCGCCTGCAAGTTGAAATACAGAAACAACACTTTGCGCAGTATTTCTTTTAGCACTTTCAATAGAACTGCGCTGGCTCGTTCCAATTGTTAATTCATTAGATGTAGTATTAAGTGTTGCCAAATTAGTAGAAGTCTCAACTAACCCCGTAATATTAGGGTTCATAGCAACAACTCCGTGAGGCATAGCAAGAATAGTATTAATAATTTTTTTCTTGAAATCATCTTTGTAAGCATTAAGAATAGTAACCGAGGCATTGGTTTTCTTTTCGAACTGAACACGTATATCCGGGTCTGTATATTTATACTCAAGCGAGCATTCGATAGCAAATTCGTTAATTAGCTCACGGAATTTAGCTTCATTTGCTTCATTAAGAAAAATAATTGCTTCGGCTTCGCGCGCTATGGCGTTTCTTTTAGAACCTCCTTGCAAATAAACCAATTGATAATCCATTTTCTGCATACGTTCAAGGAGAAGAGCAATAAGTTTAATAGAGTTTGCCCGCCCTTCAGAAATATTTAAACCGCTATGCCCGCCTTTTAAGCCGTTTATAAAAAGCAGATAAGGATGATAACTTGTAACAATATCTTCATACTCAATTCTGAAAGTACCAGCAGTATCCATACCTCCAGAGCAGCCTACATAAAAAGCACCATCTTCTTCAGTATCCAAATTGAGTAAAATCTTTCCGTTGATAAAACCTTTCTTCAAATTATTGGCGCCTGTTAATCCGGTTTCTTCATCAACCGTAAATAAAAGTTCGAGTGGACCGTGGTCAAAATCATGTTCTGTTGCAACAGCTAATGCGGCAGCGGCGCCAATTCCGTTATCTGCTCCAAGTGTTGTTCCATTTGCTTTAATCCATTCACCATCGCGTATTAACTCTATCGGGTCGTTCATAAAATCGTGTTCTGTTCCCTTGTTCTTTTCGCAAACCATATCCACATGGTTCTGAATTACAACAGTTGGTTTGCTTTCGCAGCCGGGAGTTGGCGGAACAAGAATAACAATATTGCCTGTTTCATCTTCGCGGAAATCGAAATTGTTTTGTCCAGCAAAGTTGCGCAAGTATAGGCGGATCCTTTCTTCAGATTTAGAAGGACGCGGAACCTGGCATATTTCATAAAATCTTTTCCAAACTATAGATGGATACAAACCATCAACTGCTTTTAAAGGCATAACTTCTCCTAACTTAGTTTAATTATGTCGGATATTTAAAATATCACCGTCTAATACGATGTATTCCTTTCCTTCGAGCCGCCAAGCACCATTGTCTTTACATTTTGCAAAGGAGCCATGTTTTATAAAATCTTCGTAAGCGACAACTTCGGCACGTATAAAGCGGTTAAAGAAATCTGTGTGAATTACACCGGCAGCCATTTGAGCAGTGTAATTTTTCTTAATTGTCCATGCGCGGCATTCATCCTCGCCAACTGTAAAGAAAGATTGAAGTCCCAGCATTTCGTAACTTGTACGCAAAATTTTGCTTAGCGCCGATTCTCTTATTCCATAATCACGCATAAACAGAGCTTGGTCCTCTTCACTCATTTTCGAGAGTTCAAGTTCAATTTTGGCGAAGAATGGAATAATTACGGCGCGGGCTTTTTCAACTTTAGATTTAACAGCCTCAACCTGGGCATCAACAGCAGCTATAGAGTTTTCATCATAGTTAATTGCAATTGCCAAAGGCTTTAAAGTTAATAATTGATAACCCGAAAGCAGTTTCATTTCATTATCATAAAGTTTGAGAGAACGGAGCGGTAATTCTTTTTCTGCGTGTGCATAACATTTTTCAATTACAGGCAGCTCCCTTTTCATTCTTTCATCTTTAGATTTTAGAATTTCCTTTTTAATTTTCTCCATACGTGTTTCAAGAAATGCTAAATCTGCAAAAAGAAATTCTGTTTCCAAAAACTCTATATCGCGCACGACATCAATTAAATTCATAGGATGCATAACAGATTCGTCTTGAAATCCACGTACAACAAAAAAAAGAGCATCGTTATTTTTTACTGCGTTAGTAAAAGTAGAAGTGATTTTTACTTTATTGTCATCAGACATTTTGAGTCCGGGAATATCGTAAACTTCAATAGTAGCATTAACTTGCTTTTTAGGGTTAAAAATTGCCGAAAGCTTGTCTAAACGGTCATCTGGTACTTTTACAACCTCTATAGATGCTTCTTCTTTGCCCGCCTGTGAATGTGAACCCCCGTTTGCCAATGTTTCAAATAACGTCGTCTTTCCAGAATATTGAAGACCGACCAAACCAATTTGCATTTATTACTCTGATTTTAATTATAAGATCTACTAACAAAATATAAGCAAGATTTAGCAGAAAGGTAAAACCAAAAAATTCATTTTGAAACTGAATCCTTGCGGATTAATAGTTAACTGTGAAAAGAATGTAGAAATATGAGATTAAAAACTCTTAGAGTTTCAGATAATGCTCAACAACCTGCAGTAAAGTTGTTGAATTGGTAAGCCAACTACATTGTAATAACAACCGTTAATTTTTTCAACAAACACAGCGCCAAAATCATCTTGAATTCCGTATGCTCCTGCTTTATCCATCGGGCTTCCGGTTTTTATATAATCTGATATTTCATCTTTAGTTAGTTTGCGGAATGTAACGAATGTTTTTTCGTATGAAACAATTTTCATATTCGTTTTTTGATTTAGAATTGCAAAACCTGTATAAACCTTGTGGGTTCTTCCACTTAGTTTGTTCAATATTCTAACAGCATCATTTTCATTTTTCGGTTTCCCAATAATTTCATTATCGAGTACAACAATTGTATCAGCAGTAATAATAATTGCATCTCTAACTTTATTTGCAGCTTCTATAAGTTTGAGATGAGACAACCGCTTAACAGTTTGCACGGGATGTTCGCCATCTAAGATTTCTTCATTAAGATTAAGAGAGAACGATTTGAACTTGAGTCCAATTTGTTTTAATAATTTTCTTCTTCGCGGTGATTTTGACGCAAGAAATATTGGCTGATTAGTAGTAATCATTTAGTTATAAAATTTTTTATAGGAAAAGAAAAAAGATTAACGAAACAAAGCTTTGATGCTTCCCCATGTTCGCTTTACACTGGAAACATTATGACGCGCCGATACTTCCCAAGAGTGGCTTATTGAACCATCATTATCAACTATGCGCAGGCGGTAAACATATAAAACGTCTTTGCTCTTAAATGCTGATTGATCAACAAATTCATAATTCTTATCTGAACGAGTTTCCACAACACCAACATCACCAAAACTACCATTCACATTTTTGCGTTCTACCACATAGTGTTTTAAGTTGGTTTCGTTTGAGGCTTGCCAGGAAACAACTACAGAACCGTTCTGGCTTCTGGCAGAAAGTTTAATAATATAAGCACCAGCAAATGTTATTGCCGATGCAAAAAATAAAAACGCTATTACGAGTACATTTTTCATTGTTTCCTGGTCAAAATATATTTTTCTACATCTTCATTGTCAAGATAAATTTCTTACACTTTTTTGTACTTAGTCCAGTCGCCAAACTTAAACTTAACAAAAATAACAACTGCATAAATAATTACATAGAATGGCAAAGCAAACCAAGCACCAATAACTCCCAATTTAAGGAACACACCAAGGAAATAAGCGATTGGCACAAAAATAAACCAGTTAACAATTACTTCAGCCAACATAACAAAAAAAGTAGCGCCGGAAGCTTGCAATCCATTTGCCAATACAACTCCAATTCCATAAAATATTTGCCCAAGCCCAGCAATTCTTAATGCAGGCACAGCCGTTTCAATTACATTTTGATCATTCGTAGTAATTGCCAAAACTAATCTTGGAACGGTTACAAACAATAAACCAACAGCAATAGTGTATATTGTAGCCAATTTGCTTGTTTCAAAGCCTAAGAATTTTGCTTTCTGAATATCCCCGCTTCCAATTGAGTTTCCAACTAAAGTATGAACTGCTATCCCAAAACCAAAACAAGGTAAAAGAGAAATTAACAACGAAGAAAACACCACATTGCTAGCTGCTTGCTCAACAGTACCGATAAGTCCCGTTATAGAAATAAAACTTAGAAATCCGACAAGTATAAATATGTTTTGAAGCGAAACCGGTAAAGAGATATTAATAATAGAAGAAGCAATCTCTTTAACAAATTTTAGGTTTTTGAAATAGTGGAATTTTTTTCTGTAAGCAGGCAGCAAAGAGACACCGAAATAAAAAGCTGCATCGCAGATTGTTGCAAGTGTTGAGCCTAAACCGGAACCGGCAAGCCCCATTCCTTTAATTCCGAAAGCACCGTAAATTAAAATTATATTGAAAATTATGTTTAACAGATTTACTAATATGCCGGAGATCATAAAAATTTTTGTATTCCCAATTCCAAAGAAAAATCCTCTATACGAAACAGTAATAAGGAAAAATGGAATTCCCATAAATCTGTAATACAAAAACTCGCCGGCGTAAAAACCTACCTTGTCATCTGCGGCAAAAAACGATGCTATCCAATGTGACGATGTTACTACTAAAAGACTAACTGCCAAACCTATAAGAAATGTAAGCATAATTGACGTGTTCAAAACTTTGCCGCAGTCTTCATATTTGTTTTCTCCATATCTGCGGGCAATTAAAACGTGTGTGCCAGTAGCTAAAGAAGAAAATAAACTAACAACAGCCCAAGTAGCTAAAACACCAATTCCCATAGCAGCAAGTACATACTCTGTATCTGGAAGCCTGCCAACGAGCGCAGTATCTACCAAAGATACTATCATTTGGGTGGATAAACCGGCTATAGCGGGCAGGGCAATCCTTAGTATGTATTTATGGTCTTTAGATAAGGTTAATAAACTCATATGCTTAAAGATATCGAAAATAATCTTGTATGAAAAAGTTTTCTTAAAATTTACTATTTTGTAATAGAAAACTGCTTAAACACAAAAGGTGCATATGACAAAGCAGGAAGAATTAAAATATTTGATTCACACTCACGGTATCAAGCACACAATGATTGCAGAAAAGCTTGATATGAAAGCTCAAACTCTCTACTATCTTATCAACGAAAGTCCCCAGTTTGATGATGACCTTTATAAGAAAATCAAAAAAATAATTGATGACTATCAGTTTGAGCTAAATCTCTTTGAAGTTGAACCCACTGACAATTTAGACTTGTTTACAGATGACAAGCTATATGTTGGTATTGGCGAGCGTATGAGGCTTTTTGCTAGAAAGAAATATGGTACATTAAAAAAACTTGCTGAAGCAATGCAGATGTCTCCACAGCAGCTCCAGCAGTATATTAGTGGAAAAAGAGAACCGGGCTCGAGAATACTTACTAAACTTTTGAGGCTCGGCTGCGATGTAAACTGGCTCCTCGGCGGAAAGGAACCGCTTGAATCTTATAAAATTTTTAAACTGGAAAGTGAGTTGAGAAGACTACAAAACAGTTTCGCACAGATTCATACTATTGTGCAAAAAACTGAAACTGTACTATAACTTAAAAAAATTTGTGATGTTTTTTGAACGAAGTTCGAACATTTTTTGAGCAAAACCCCCAATAAGGAAGCCAGCCCCGCCGACGCTCGGGAACCTCGCCACCACGCAAAAAAGTTTTCTTCACAATTTTTGATTTGCGCGCACCGATTTTTTTCTTCTAAAAGGAAAAGAAAACTTTTGTGCGGGGTTCTGCTCTGAACGAGCAGGACGGCGGGACTATGAAACTAAATTCTTTTCCAAAATTTCAAAATGCTTCGGGTCTGATTCTTTCACGATGTTCAATAAAATCTTGACTGCGTCTTTGCTTTCGCTTTTATCTTTATGCTCGATTGTGCTTGTTGGGTCAGAATTGTGAGAAAATTCATTGACCAACTTGTATGCTTTACCCGCGTCCACAATGCTAATTTTCTCATCTGGATCATTGATATTTTTGATCAATACTTCCATTTTAGACTTTTGATTACCCGTTGTCGGTATCTTGAAATCTGCAAAAATATCAAAAAATCTTCTCGCCATATTTCCAATCGTATAAAAATCTTCATATTGCATATCTTGTTTTTCTGAAAATTCTTTGAGCTTGGTAAACAAAAAGTGATATTCGGATTTATAATTTCGCAGAGTTTTATCAAGCGCAATAATTTTTGCTTTTCTCACATCTGATTCAGTAAAATTTTCTACCATGAAAAACTCGCAACATTCATCTTTGCCTTTACTTTTTCTGTTTTGATTATTCCCAACGAACCAATCTTTTACCAAGTTGAAAAGCTGGAAATTGTGCGTAGAGATAAATAGTTGTCCGACTTCTTTGAAGTGTGTGTTTATCATTGAAAAACAGTGATAAATGAAGTTTGAATCAAAGCTAGAAATTGGATCATCAATAAAAATTATTCCTTTTGATTTATCAAAATCGCCTTCGCCGACTTTTACGACGAAATACGAAAAAGCGATTGCGGTTTTTTCTCCCTCGCTCAAATTTTTTGCAGGTTTTCCGTCTCTTTTTATCATGTAGCCCTTGTTATCTCCGTCCAGTGCGAGTTCAATTTCTTTTCTGCCAAAAAATTCTTCCAGATGTTTATTGATAGCTATAATCGCTTTGCCAATGTTTGAAGTTTGTTTTTCAAGCTCTGAAATATCGGAATTATTTTTATTGACGGCATTTAGGGCTTCTTTTTCATTTTTCAATGCTTCTTCCAAATCAGTTCCCATTTTTTTTTAGTCCTGACCTGTCAAAGCAGTTGCGATTGAATTTAATTCGAGTTTTTCGCGAGCACTCGATACTTCGCTTACATGATTTTTTGCCTTTTCGTTATGCTCATTGATAATTTTGTTCAGTTCTAAGATTTCGCCATTGTATGACGACAAAAAATCCTCTGGCTGTGTGGGACTTGAAATGCTTGAAATATCAGCAAGCGGGTTGTCGTGTTTTTCTTGAAGGGATTTTGTCGCTTCGTCAATCCAAGTATTTATTTTTTTGATACACTCGTTTAATTCCTTTGCCTTACTCGCGTGTTTGTTTTTTAGATCAGGATAAAGTTCGTCATTTTTCGTTGTGATCTCTGGTCGTTTTATTTTCGAAATTTCATTTTTCAAACTTGTGATTGCGCTTTGCAGGTCTTCATAGTCTTTACTGAAATGTTTTGAAAGTGTAGTTAAAAAGTCATTATCTAGTGGCTTTTGGCAAAATAAACATTTTTTTTCTTCTTCTTTTGTCTTGTGTAAATCAAAACCCTGCTTTACCCAATTATTCAAAACTTGATCGTCCTTTAATCTGTCCAGCGTTTCCGAAACAACTTTTTTGCCGAGTAAGGCTTCAATTTTTTCAAAAATCTTTTGAAAACTATCAACAGCATCATCATCAAAAGAAAAAGAAAAATTATATTCTGAAAATGCGGTTTGCGTTTTGCCCGCTTCGCTTTTACTTATAGCCTCGTACTTTTTCTTTTCTTCGTCAGATAGGATTTTGTCGGCAAAATTATCAATACCGATAGCATTGATTTTATTTTCTGCTTTTGTCTTGTTATACGACTTGTCAAAAAGAATGTTCGCAATTTCTCGTCCTAAACCAGTTAAAAATGTATTTTTTGTTTCTTCTTTTGCCGATTTGTCTTTTTTCGTCTGCTCGTATGATTTACCAAGAGTAATTTTATCCAGTTTCAACTGCTTAAGACGATTTTTGCTCTCGATGTCTTCTTCGCTCACATAAATAATCGGGTTGCATGAATCGGAAGGATCAAAGGAAATATTGTAATCAATAAAATCTTGGTTGAAAACTTTTATCGGCAAAAGATTAGTAGCAACGTCAGTATTTTTTACAGTAGTTCCGTCATCGATTTTTATTTCAAACTCTCCCTCACTTTCCAAATTACCGCTTTCCTCAAAAATAGCGGGGTATTGTTTGAATTTATCTTTGTCGTAAGTGCATTTTTTCTCACAACTCGCAAAAACACGGGAAATGGTTGTTTTTCCGCTTCTGTTCCAGCCATATATCAGATTGAATTTTTTGAAATCAGAAAGCTCTGTTTTCCAAGTAAAATCATGAAATATGCCGAAATTTTTGAGTTTTGAAATTTTACTGATCATAGTTATATTTCACTTAACACATCAGAAATTTTTTGTTCGTAAATTTCAATCAATTGCTTGTTTGCATTGATTACTTCTTGCTCTTTTTCCGCTTCGGCAACAAGTTTTTTCTGGATTTCTAAAGACGGAAGCGGGATTTTTGTTTCTTTTAATTTTGAAAAATGTCTTTTATAGCCAGCCGTTTCAACTACTCCACTTTTTAAGAAAAAATATAAAAACTTTGGTAATAATTTTTCATTAGTAGTTAATATTTTTATTCCGTCAGCACCCTGTGCAAAAGGAATTTCAGAATATTTTATTGAACAAGTATGATCTCCAAAGATTATTACTGGATTTTCACTTTTTATCAACGCTTTTTCATCATCAGTCCAGCCAGCTATTTCACTCTGGGATTGATCAATGATTGGATATCTTCCAGAATGTCCGAAATTACTTTTTTGAATTTTCTTTCGTGGTGTAATTGTTTTTATAATCTCGCCCAATTCCACCCATTCAACACCCTCTATTTTTCTAAGTGCCTGACCAAAATATCGTCTCTCTCTCTCTAGATTTTGGATAATGGCTTTGGCGTGGTCTATAGCGTTTTGCTTGACTTCAATCTGTTCAACGATTTCTTTTTGGACAGAAAGAGGCGGAAAGGGAACCCTTGTTTCCATTAGTTTTCTAAAATGTCTTTTATAACCATCAGATTTTATAGGGTTACTTCGAAGATAAAAATATAAAAATTTTGGCAAAAGCTCATCATGCGTTTTAATGATTTTTATTCCATCTGCTCCTTGAGCAAAGGGCTTGTCGAAATACTTAATAGCACAAGTATGATCACCGAAGATCACAAGAGGATTATCTTCATTAATAATCGCCGATTCATCATTAGTCCACCCAGAAATTTCTTCCTGCGACTGATCAATGATTGGATACTTCCCTATCGAGCTAAAATTACTTTTTTGAATTTTAGTTGGAGGAATAATTGTATCAATCAATTCAGATATTTTTTTCATTTCCCATTTTTGATTGGCAAAATTTACAACCTCTTTATATCTCTCCCCTGAAAGATTGTAATCACCTGTTGCAATTATTTTTTCTTTGGCAACAATATGAGCGATTTGTTTTTCAGCTTCATTAAGTTCAAGATTTTTATCATTTAATGCTTGCTTATATTTTTTGATAATTTCCAACGCCAGAGGCAAATCGTTTTTATTATGTTCTCGCCTTTGCGCAC
This sequence comes from uncultured Melioribacter sp., assembly GCA_964575995.1. Lineage (GTDB taxonomy): Bacteria > Bacteroidota > Ignavibacteria > Ignavibacteriales > Melioribacteraceae > Stygiobacter. The sequence goes on from CAZNTN010000004.1 coordinate 127,265, forward strand.
CGAGATAAAACCGTCATTTTGAATTTTCACAAACAAAAAGTTTTTTGCTTTCTTTGAAATTTCATTATCAAAAAGTAAAACACTGGTTTTTACTCCCGCGTAAGGATTGAAAACGCCTGCGGGGAGTGAGACAACCGCAAAAAGTCCGTCTTCAACCAATTTTTTACGGAGTTGCGTATAAGCATTGTTTGATTGAAAAATTATTCCTTCAGGGACGATGATCCCAGCCCGCCCTTTTATCGTTAAATGCTCAACGATATAATCCACAAAAAGCACTTCAGCTCGATTGGCTTGAATAGAAAATCTTTTGTGCGGAACAATTCCGCCTTTTGGTGTCATAAAAGGAGGATTTGCCATTATCACATCAAAAGTTTCGTCCCATCTTTTTTCGCTCGAAAGCGAATCATACTCGTGGATCTTTGGCTCTGGGAATCCGTGCAGATACATATTCACAAGCGCCAATTTCACCATATCGGGAGAAATATCATAGCCAGCGAGATTATTCATCAGTTTTAATTTTTCGTCTGGCGTGAGACCATTTTGGATTCCCGCCTTCGCGGGAATGACAGAAGAATTGGTTTTCAAAATATGCTTGTAGGCAGAGATCAAAAATCCAGCCGTTCCGCAAGCGGGGTCAAGGATTGTTTCGTTTTTCTTTGGATCAACGACATCAACTATAAAATCAATGATGTGCCGAGGCGTGCGGAACATTCCGGCATCTCCCTGCGAACTTAACTTTGAAAGCAAGTATTCAAAAGCATTTCCTAAATTTTCGCTGTGTTCGTAATTAAATTCATTGATCTCTTTAAGAAATAGCGAAAGCGTGCGGGGATCGTTGTATGGCAAAAAAGCACCTTTGAAAATATTTCTGAACAATTGCGGAATATGCGGATTCTTAGACATATTAGTAATTGCTTGAACATACAAATCAAGGCGGTCTTGTCCCGAAAGTTTGTTGTCCAAAAGTTTTGTCCACGAAAATTTTTGGAAGTCTCTAACGAAAAATTGCGTTTTGAGTCCAACTTCTTCGTTTTCCTTATCCATATCATCCATAAACTTATAGATAAGAGCAGTGGTGATTTGCTCCACCTGCGCTTTTGGGTCTGGCACTTTCCCGACAAGGATTTGTCGGGCAGAGTCGAGTTTTCGTTTTGTAGTTTGATTAAGCATATTTTTATTTATTTTTTTCTAAAAACTTTTTCATCTCAAGATCAAAATCAGATTCAAAAAGTCTGTCTTGGATGATTCTATATTTTTCAAATTGTGTTTCTGCATGAAGTTTTGCTTTTTCGTGGCTAATTTTTCCGCTATCCATCAATATTTCTCTGCCATTAAATTCGATAAAAGAATCAAGTCTTTTGCTCCAATCTTCCATAGACATTGGAATATTTCTCTCCGCTTGAAGTTCTGCATAATCCAAATACATGGAAACCAGTCTTTCAAGAAAATTGCTTTCTTCGATCGTCAAATAGTTTTTGGCAATTGCAACATCATATTTTTGGATTTTACCATGTGGAAAATCTGCCCAACTGGTTAACCCCATATACTCTTTTTCTGCATCCGCTCTTTTAACAATCAATTCTGATGCTGTATGTCTATGAACCGCATAATGTAATTTATTTTGCACAATCTTGAAGAATTTTATTGTAATAGAGGCTGACGGATCATAATCAACGCTTGTTGCATATATATCAGTTATTTTTTGATAGAACATCCTCTCGCTGAGTCGAATTTCTCTAATTTTTTGTAACTGACGATCAAAAAAAGTTTTATCAAACTGGCTTGCTTTTTTGAGTCTCTCACTGTCCATAGTCCAGCCCTGAATAGTGTAATCTTTTACTATCTGTCTTGCCCACTTGCGAAATTGCACAGCTCTTTCATTTTCTATTTTGAATCCTAAGGAGATGATAGACTGAAGATTGTAATGAGTAGCATTATAGTTTTTTCCATCACTGGCAGTTATTAAGTATTGCTTAATAACTGAATCATTAATTTCATTATCTTCTGTTAATTTTTTGATATGTTGATTGATAGCTGGTACTGATACCCCATACAACTCTGCCATCATTTTTTGGGTCATCCAAATATTTTCATCTTCATAGCGAACCTCTATACTTTCAGTATCATTTCCTGAAGCTGACACAAATGTTAAGTACTGCGCTGTACTTGATTGTGTAATTTGTTCCGATGATATTTTAGTATCTTTTTTTTTCATAGTATTTTTTGGTTACCTCATATAAACATTAACGGGAACATAATCTTTCACATAAGTAGGAACAGTTTCCCGCCAGCCGTTCAATTGCTTAAATTCTGCCATTGTAAATCCAGCAAATTCTCTCGGAAATCGTTGATTGTTTATTTCATTTCTAAAATATTCGCTCGTAACATACGCTTTCAGATAATTTTTGATATGTGGAACATATTTGCTTTCGGGCTTGTAGATTGAGATAAATTTTTCGCATTCTTCTTCCAATTTTTCGTCTTTGGATTTGAAAACATCAATCAAACCGAATACTCGTTCCAAAAATTCACGCCAAGAAATACGGCGATCAAGGTTTTCGCTCTTGCGGATTTTTTCAAGATTAAGGAATAATTGCGGTTTGTCTTCGTATTTGTCCCGCATTATTTGCACGGCTTTGTCCCATTGCTCGTTTTCCACGGCAGATTTTACTCCTGCGTCTTTTTGCAGTTCTTCGCGGGCTTTTTCAAAAAGTTTACGATCAACTTTCATTCCCTCAATTCCGACAGGTGTTTCGGTGAGCGTTTTTACCTTATCGGGATTGAAAACTTCTATTTCATCAATATCAACGCCGACAGGTCCTTCACCGCCAGTTCCTTTTTGTTTAATTGGCAATTGCAAAATTTCGTCATAATCAAACTTTTCTTCAAAGTATTCGCAGTTAGCGAAGAAATCAAAAAATTTGAAATGGTCTTTTGGCTTTTTGTGTTTCTCGCCGTACTCATCAGTATATTCAAAGGTGAATTTTCTTGTGCCTCGTCCTTTGATCTGAATAAAATCAGTCGGCGAAAAGATGGGGCGCATAAGCGCAAGATTCAAAATATCTTGGCAGTCATAACCAGTCGTCATCATTCCGACAGTTACGCAAACCCTTGTTTTACTGGATTTGTAATTTTCCAAAAACTTGGTGTGTCCGTTTAGGTTATTGTTTGCAAAATTGATTGTGAATTGCTGGCTGTCGGCAATATTTGAGGTGATTTGCACGGCAAAATCAGAATTATATTTGTCGGGCCAAAGTTGGCTCGCCATTTGGTTGAGTATTTGCGTTATTTTGGAAGCGTGTTTTTGGCTAACGCAAAATATAATGCTTTTGCCAATTTCACCGCTTATCGGGTCTTTGAAAGCGTTTTCAATAAATGTCTGGCAAAAGACGCTATTGGTTTTTTCGGAAAAGAATTTCTTTTCAAAATCCTTTTGGAAAAATGTTTCTTCGCTTTCTCCGCCTTCTTCATCCTCAACCATAACCGCATAACCTTTTTCTGAAAGTAATTCGGTGGTTATGTCGGTTCGTGCGTCTGAAACAATAGGATTGATCAAAAATCCTTCTCGCACACCGTCAAGCAAACTAAAACGGAAAGTCGGCTCGTCGTTTTTACAGCCAAAAGTCGTGTAAGTGTCCAAGAGTTGCCGTCTTTCCCAAGCCCGCGGGTCTTTTTGCAATAACTTTTGCGGATCAACATTTTTCAAATAATCTTTCGGCGTTGCTGTTAAGCCCAATTTGTAGCCGATAAAGTATTCAAAAACAGCGCGCGAGTTTCCGCCGATTGCTCGGTGTGATTCATCGGCAATAACTAAATCAAAATCAGTCGGCGAGAAAAGTTTTTTGTATTTATCTTGCGCCGAAAGACTTTGAACCGTTGAAATGACAATTTCCGCCTTTTTCCAGTAGTCGCGGTTTTGCTTGTAGATAACAGAAGAAAAGTCATTGCTCAAATAGCGGACAAAGTTTTTATGTGCTTGGTCTTCCAATTCCAAACGATCAACCAAAAACAAAATTCTTTTGGCGTTGCCTGTTCGTAAAAATAGTTTGATAACAGCGGCAGAAATTAGGGTTTTACCTGTTCCTGTCGCCATCTCAAAAAGAAAACGATCATTTCCAGCTTCGGCTGATTTTTGCAAAGCGTGAATTGCTTTGAGTTGATACGGGCGCAAAATTCGCAAATTTTCTTCCCAAAGATATTGTTCGCAAGTTTCTTCTTTTTGAAAACGAGGGTCGTCTTTGAAATTCGGGTTTTGTGTGAGGGCAATATAATCTTCTTTAACTTCCTCGCCCGCCAAACGCTGATTATCGGGTTTAAAATCCTGTCTGTGTTTCAAAGATTCTTGCGTTGGGAATTCTGTGATAATTTCGGGATCGCCTCGTTCCAAATCCCAAAAATAATGCAGATTGCCGTTTGAGAGAATAACAAAGCGGGCGTTTTCAGTGTGAGCGTATTTTCTCGCTTGTTCTTTTCCGTCTAACGGATTTTTATCTTCCTTTTTAGCTTCCAAAATAACGAGTGGAAAACCTTTCTCATCAAGCAATAAAAAATCAATAAAGCTGTTTTTTGTAGATTCAAAATCTTCACCGAAAGCGTCAATGTCTTTTTGGGTAAGTTTTACATTCGGTTCAAGCGAAATATTCGCTTGTCCTTTTTCATTATCAAAAAATCTCCAGCCCGCTTGTTCAAGCAGTTTATTGATTTTTATTCGAGCATTTGCTTCTTTAGAATTTGCCATAGTTTTATTTCATTAAATCATCAAGCGAAACGCCGAAAGCGTCCGCGATTTTTTTGACAGTATCAAAACCATTACTTATCATTGATTAGTATATAAAATTTTTAGCATTTCATCAAATAAAGTTATGGAGTTCATTTGACATAACGCGCACACGGGTGGTGTGGCGAGCTTGTCGAGCAGTGGCGGAGCTTGCTTCCTTATTGGGGGTTTTGCTCAAAAAAAGCTAGAACATCAATCAAAAACGACCGCCAAGAATCACATTTCGAAAAATAAAGGTTGGACCTCTGCGCTTTGTACCGAGGCAACTTCTTACGATTTCGCACAAAGTACAATTTGTGGAGCTAAAGGGATTCGAACCCTTGACCTTCCCGAATTTCATTCGGGACGCTCTCCTCCTATCAACAACTCTTCAATATACTTTTTACTCTTCTTCTTTTTGATTTCATTCTCTCTACGAACTGCATCAGCCCGACCAGTAAATTCCTCGAAGTATTTTAGCTCCCAAGGAACACCGCCTTTTGTTGATTTGGAATAACCAGAATTATGCTGGTTTATTCTTCTTTCGAGATTATCTGTTGAACCACAGTAGCATTTTTTTGTAGTACTACTAAACAGAATATATGTGTAAAACATAAATATGTAGGAAAATTTGTGGAGCTAAAGGGATTCGAACCCTTGACCTTCCCGAATTTCATTCGGGACGCTCTCCTCCTATCAACAACTCTTCAATATACTTTTTACTCTTCTTCTTTTTGATTTCATTCTCTCTACGAACTGCATCAGCCCGACCAGTAAATTCCTCGAAGTATTTTAGCTCCCAAGGAACACCGCCTTTTGTTGATTTGGAATAACCAGAATTATGCTGGTTTATTCTTCTTTCGAGATTATCTGTTGAACCACAGTAGCATTTTTTTGTAGTACTACTAAACAGAATATATGTGTAAAACATAAATATGTAGGAAAATTTGTGGAGCTAAAGGGATTCGAACCCTTGACCTCTTGAATGCCATTCAAACGCTCTCCCAACTGAGCTATAGCCCCTTCATTTCAAAAAACTTGTGCAAAGTTAACGAACAAATGTTTTTATTTCAAACAATGCTTAAAGCGAAATCTGTTTTTTTATTGCTTTGTATGATTTAAAATTGAATAGGGTAAAGTTTAGTATTGAATTCCATATTCAATGAGAATATCTTTGAAACAAAAAAAGTGAAATGAACCCAAAACGAGTAATCTTACTTTTTTCTGCTATTGTTAGTGTTATCTTTTTTGCGTGTGATGACACTTTAACATACCAGGATATTGACAGCAAAGTAATTCCATCTTCAAATGTAAGTTTCGGAGAGTACATTCAGCCTGTTTTCCGTTTAAAATGCAACAATGCAAATTGCCACAACTCTCAAGATAGAGCCGGAAAGTTAAGCTTAGATAATCATGCTGAAGCAACAAGTAATTTTTTGGTAGTCTTTCCGGGGATGCCTGATAACAGCAAATTAGTTTGGGCAATTGAAGGGAGAACAACATCGCCTATGCCGCCTATTGGTTTGCCTCCTTTAACAAAAAATCAGATTAATGGAATTAGAACCTGGATTAAAGAAGGTGCTAAAAACAACTGAGAAAAATTCCGGTGTTTACGTTTTAGAGCTTCAAACCATAAAACCTCTTCAAATTAAAGCGAAGAAGTTTTTGGGTAATCAATTCCCTAAAGGATTTTACTATTACTCAGGAAGTGCACAAAAAAATTTACGACAAAGATTAGAGAGGCACCTTCGTAAAAACAAAATTATTTGTTGGCATATAGATCATCTAACAGCTAACTCATTGGTAAAGGTTAGAACAATTTTTATTTCTAACGAATCCGCCAAGAATCTTGAATGTGAAATAATAGGAACTATGCTTAGTAGATTTGAAGTGGCGATAGCAGTAGAAAAATTTGGGAATGGTGACTGCGATAGCTGCAACAGTCACCTTTTGTATTCAAAAAAGAAGATTGATCACAACCACTTCATCTCTTTGTACCAATCAATAGTTCGTTTTATTCCCTCTTCCAAATAAACTTTTTGAGAGTATCCAAAATCCTTTTTGGCTTTTGAAACATCGCAAGTCCAGCCGGGCTGAACAAAATCGCGGGCTTTTTCTAAATTAAAAGTAGCAGCTTTTGAACTGAACATCGCAAAGAATTGTGCAACCGCGGCAACAGAATAAACTAAAGTATGTGGAAGTCTTAGAGTTAAAGCCCGCTTTCCAAATGCTTTACCTATTGCACTGCCAACATGAGTCCAAGTATAAATTTCTTCCGAAGCAAGAAAATATTTTTGGCTTACTGTATTAGGAGAAATAGACGCTTGGTAAATTCCTCTTACTAAATCTTCAACATAAATTAAGCTGAGCTTCTTATCATCAAAGCCAATTAAAGTCATTAAACCGGCTTTATAGGTTTTGAAGATCAAAAAGATCTCAGTATCGCGCTCTCCAAAAATCGCCGGCGGTCTTATAATTGTAATAGGAAGTTTATCAAAGTAAGTTTGAGCTAGCTGTTCTTGTTCAAATTTGCTTCTGCCGTAAGTAGTAATTGGGTGCTCAACAGTTTCTTCGCTGCAAGGTTTCCCATCTAACGAAGGTCCGCATGCAGTTAAACTGCTAACAACAATAAATCTTTTGAGATTTGGGTTTACTTCTGCAGCAACTTCTAAAAGTGTTTTAGTGCTTTCTACATTTCCTTTATAATATTCTACTCCTGATTTTGCTTTAACCACACCGGCAACGTGATAAACGAAATCTGCATCTTTTAGAACCGGCTTCAAAGCTTCTTTATCGAACAAGCCGCAATCAACAATCTCAATCGGTTTTCCATCTAACCATTTTCGAGAGCTTGAAGAACGTAAAATACACTTTACGTGATGTCCTTCGGCGATAAGCTTATCAACAAGATGGCTGCCTACAAATCCGGATGCGCCAGTAACAACAGAAATAATTTTAGTGCTCATAAGTAAATTTTCGTCCATTTTTAATTATATTCCCAACCGAAATTTCGTTAAAAGGAATTAACTCACCAAAAAATATTATAGTTTTTTATAAACACCGGAGGCATTTTGGATTTATTTAACAAGTGTTATGAATTTACACGTGCCGATGATATAAAGGCACTAGGTTTTTATCCTTATTTCAGACCAATTGAAGAAAATGAAGGGCCTGTAGTTCAGATAGAGGGCAGAAAAGTGGTTATGGCAGGATCTAATAATTATTTGGGATTAACGGCACATCCAAAAGTAAAAGAAGCAGCTTTAGAAGCAGTAAAAAAATATGGAACAGGCTGCTCAGGCTCACGCTATCTAACCGGAACTCTCGATTTACACATAGAATTAGAACGCCGATTGGCTCTTTTCTTTGGAACTGAATCTGTACTGCTTTACAGCACCGGATATCAATCTGCTCAAGGTGTAATTCCTACTCTGGTTCAAGGAAGAAGTGAATATGTAGTATCAGACCGTGATAACCATGCGTGTATTGTAGCAGGGCAGATAATGGCAAAAGGTTTAACCGCAAATTTGGAAAGATATAAACATAACGATATGGATGATTTGGAACGAGTACTATCAAAACTTCCGATTGATGCACCAAAACTAATAATAAGCGATGGTGTTTTTAGCACAGGCGGCGAAATTGTTGATCTTCCAAAACTTGTTGAGCTTGCAAAAAAATATAATGCAAGAACTTTGATAGACGATGCACATTCTGTTGGCGTTATTGGTAAAGGGGGAAGAGGTACTGCAAGCGAATTTAACTTAGAAAAAGAAGTTGATTTAACTATGGGAACTTTCAGCAAGACTTTTGCTTCTTTAGGCGGTTTTGTTGCCGGTCCAGAACGCGTAATCAATTACTTAAAGCATCATTCTCCGGCTTTGATATTTAGCGCTTCTCCAACTCCTGCAGCTGTTGCAGCAGCATTAGCCGCACTCGATATTTTAGAAGAAGAACCCTGGCGTGTTGAAATGTTAATTAAAAACGCTAATAAAATGAGAAAAGGTTTAACCGATGCCGGTTTTAATGTTATTGAAGGGCGCACAGCTATTGTTCCGGTTATTGTAGGTGATGATAGCTTGGCATTTCAAATGTGGCGCAAGCTTTATGATTATGGGGTATTTGTAAACGTATTTATTTCTCCCGGCGTTCCGCAAGGAAGGCAGATGATGAGAACAAGCTATATGTCAACTCACGAAGATGAACACCTTGATTTCATTATCGAAACTTTCAGAAAAGCCGGAAAAGAAGTAGGATTAATCTAATCTTTCGTGCAAGGTTAATCATCTTAAAAGGTGATTAACCTTTTTCTTACCAAGGAGAGAGCATGTCTCAAATAAAAATTCGCACTATTCATACAAAAAAAGAAATTAAATCTTTTATCAAGTTTGCGTGGGAAATTTATAAAGGAAATTCTTTTTGGGTTCCACCGCTCATTTTTGATAAGATGAAGATGCTTGATAGAGCAAATCATCCATTTTACAAACATGCCTCTGCAGAATTATTTATTGCCGAAAGAGACGGAAAAATAATTGGTAGAATTGCCGCTGTTAAGAACGATCTTCACAACCAGGTGCATGAAGATAAAGCCGGCTTTTGGGGATTTTTTGAGTGTATTAATGATCAGGATGCGGCAAATATGCTCTTTGATGCGGCAAAAGACTGGCTCAAGAATAACGGCTGTGAGCTGATGCTCGGTCCGGCTAATCCTTCTTCAAACGAAGAATACGGTATGCTCATTGATGGTTTCGATGACGAACCCCGCCTTCTTATGCCCTACAATCCAAAGTATTACCTTGATCTTTGTGATAATTACGGTTTCAAAAAGGCTAAAGACCTATACGCTTATAGTCTCGAAAACAGTAAGGTAGTAAGTTCAGAAAAACTGAAACGCGTTGCAGAAATAGCTCAAAAACGATCTGGTCTTAAAGTTTATGCTATGAACATTAAAGAGTTCAAAGCAGAATTAGATAAAGTAAAGTTTATTTACAATAAGGCGTGGGAAAAGAATTGGGGTTTTGTGCCTATGACCGAAGAAGAAATTGATGCAATGGCAAAAGAACTTAAACCGTTAGTGGAACCTTCTTTAGTACTTTTTGGCGAGATAAATAATAAGCTGGTTGGTTTTGCATTGGCAATGCTGGATTACAATCAAATATTTAAATCGTTCAACGGAAGATTACTGCCATTCAATTTTTTAAAATTATTCACTCAGAAAAAGAAAATTTCTTGGTCGCGTGTTCTAACACTTGGTATAATACCGGAATATCAGAAGCGTGGTCTTGATGCAGTTTTTTATTGGGAAATTGTAAATAGAGCCGCAAATGTTGGAATATTAAGAGGCGAAGCAAGCTGGATATTGGAAGATAATGATATGATGAACCGCGGCGCACAAGTTATGAATGGAGAGATTTATAAAAAATATAGAATCTATCAGAAATCTATCTGATAGATTCTGCAAAACTTACCTTAATGCTTCGTCATACTTTGTAGTGTGGGAAGCATTAATTCTTTTAAGACTTACAAACAAAGATGGATCAACCTTTCCTTTTAGCTGATCTACAATTTCGCCTGCTTTTGCATCAAAGAAAACTTTTAACAAAACACTTCTCCAATCAATTGTACCTTTGGCTTTTTCAAGATTTCTTATAAGCGCGCTCATAATTTGTACAGCTGTATTTCTTTCGTTCGGGCTTTTGCTGTTAAGTAAATCAAGACCATTGTAATGGTAATTGAAATAATCAATTCTGAATTGCTGATACTTAGAATTAAGCAGATTATCCACCAAAGCTCTTCTGTTAAAAGCAGCAGTTTCGAAAGCCCAGCCTTTGCCAAATCTGCTCGAGCTTCCCTTTACGGCAGTATCTAATGCTTTCTGGAATAAATCCGTTCCGCCAAGTTCGTAGTATGAATCTGTATCGAATCCTATAATGATGTAAGCATAGTAATCAAGAAAGCTTGTAAGCCCATCAAAATTACTTTGGTTAAAATACATAGCCTGCCCTTTTTCATAACGGAAAGACCAGGCGTTATCCATAATTGTAAGCATTAAAGAATTTGTGCGAGAGCCTTCAACAGGTCTTTGACTTGTAACAACTAATTGAGCAGAATAGTTTACATCATCATTTGCACCGGTAAAAAAGATATTAAAATTACACTTTATCTTTTCACCTTCCCAGGGCTTGCCTGTGTACTTGTTATTGTTTAGATAATCTTGAATTTGATTAGCAAAGCTCTCTAACCTATCGCGCGAAGCGTTAGGCAGCTGCTCCGTATTAACAATTACATTTGCATCTAATTCTTGGGCATAGGAAGGTTTTGAAACTACGCCTAAAACGAGAACCAGAAATAATAATTTCTTCATCTGTAAACTCCGGTAATTATCTTAATTTTAAGATATATATTTGAGAAAAATAATACAATCCTTTAAGTTGGCACCTATGAAACTCTCTTTAGTTACAATTCTTCTACTTTCCTTAACTTTACAAAGTTTCGGACAGATAAATCCAGGCGCAAGACAAATTGCGTTAGCTCACTCGGATTTTTCATATACGAGCGATGTGTTTCAGATATTTAATAATCCGGCTGGATTAGCATTTACAAAATACCGCGAAGTTGGAATTTATTATTCGCCCGCACCATTTGATACTAAGGAAATGTCTAACGCATTTGCAGCTTATTGTGAACCGACACTCTACGGAACCTTTAGCGCCGGTTTTTCAATTTATGGATTTGAGCTATATAAAGAAACGCAATTTGCAATTGGTTACAGCAAAAAGATTACAAATAATTTTTATGTAGGCGGAACTGCTTTATACAAAAACCTTGCTATAAAAAATTACGGAACCAAAGGAACTTTGCTATTAAATCTTGGCGGAATAGCAAATCTAAACGAACAAGTTGGTTTTGGTTTTGCAATAGAAAACATTACACGTTCAACTTTCTCCGAAGAAACAGGTCAGCTGCCAACAGTATTTTGGGGCGGAGTTCATCTAAAAGTAATTAAAGAATTTACATTCAGCGCAGCTTTAAGTAAAGAGGTTGGTTATGATACTTCTTTAAGACTTGGTGCAGAATACTCGATGCTGGATTTTATTAAGCTAAGATTTGGCGCTCATAACGAACCAAATGTTTTTTCGGGCGGGTTTGGAGTTAACTATCAGTTTTTACAAGTAGATTATGCAGCGTCATCTCATCCAGATTTGGGTTTAACTCACCAATTTGGATTAATACTTCGTTTCGCTAAGTAAACTATGAAGAAGATATTTCTAATTTCGTTAATATTTTTCTCTTGTAAAGTCTATTCGCAGGCAGATACAACAAACGTGCAGCAGAATTTAGAATCACTGCTTGAAGACGCCAGCGAAGGTGTTGACGATTCTCAGTTATACGACAATATAGAATATCTTACACAAAATCCCATTCAGCTAAACAATGCTTCTATTAATGAGCTTCTTAAAATTCCTTTTCTTGATAGAGTAAATGCTTCTGCAATAATTAAACACAGAAATATGCTTGGCGGCATTTACAATGTTGACCAGCTTAGGTTTATAGATAGAGTTGGATTTGATCTGATAGAAAAAATACTTCCCTTTTTAAAATTAGGCGATGAACAGCCGATAACATTTAATGAAATATTCGACAAAAAATTTAAGCTGCTAAATCTCAATTTCAGAACTCGCGGGTTGTATGACTTTCAAAAAGATAAAGGATTTGAAGATGGAACATTTCCAAACTCAAGATGGAAGTTGTACAACAGATTAATTATAAGCAGGCAAAATAAAATACGCTTAGGCGCTTTAATTGAAAAAGACCCGGGTGAAAAACAGCTAAATGATTTCTCTACATTTCATTTCCAGATGAAAGACCTTGACATAATTGAAAACTTTGTAATTGGTGATTATATTTTTGAATTTGGACAAGGTCTGGCAATTTGGAGCAGTTACTCATTCTCTAAAGGCAGTAATGCAGTAGAAGTTTTACCAAGAAATTCCCGCGGGTTAGTTCCTTATTTGAGTGCTGGTGAGAACCAATTTTTTAGAGGTGTTTCTGCCGAAGTTAATTACGAAAATTATTCATTAAGCGCTTTTTTTTCTTCCAGATTTTTAGATGCTGCTGTTGATACTTCAACACAGCAAATATCTGCTCTTGTAATTGATGGATTGCACCGCACTAAATCCGAAATCAATAAAAAAGATAGAGTTAACGAACGAGCAGCAGGCGTTACATTTAATTATAACTTTGGCGAAATTGGAAATATTGGACTACTTGCTTTCAACACAAAGTACGACCATAATTTTGAAAGCAAACCTGCTCTTCAGCCTGGAGGAAATTCTTTCACTTATTTGTCTTCAAGCTACAATTTCTTTTTCGATAAAGTAAGTATTACTGGTGAGACAGCTTTTAGGAAGAAATCTTATGCTACAATAAACACACTGGATTTTTCTGTCGATAAAAATTTTTCTTTGTTAGTTTCTTACAGAAATTATTCCGAGGACTACTGGAATTTACACTCAAACGGATTTGGCGAGCGAGATAACACACAGAACGAAAATGGGTTTTATATAGGAGCGCGATGGAAATCTGTTTACGGCACTTTTAATATTTACTTCGACCAGTTTAAGTTTAGTTATTTAAGCGACATGTACCGTTTCCCTGCTCAGGGAAATGATTTTCTTGTTTACTACATATACAAACCGTTAAAAAATAGTGAACTTAGATGGCGATATAAAAACGAAGTAAAACAGCAGTTGACAATGGCAAATGATGTTTACGGTCTTGCATCAATCCGCAAGCAAAATCTTCGCGGAGAATTTGTTTATAAACCGCTGAAAAACTTGCAGCTTCAATCCAGAATTGAATATGTAACTGCTACTCCAACTGTTCCTTTAACGCGGGATAACGGCTACTTAATTTTTCAAGATGTAAAATATTCGTTTAGAGATTATTTTTCTTTTTCAACTAGATTTATTTTTTTTAATACAGATTCATACAACTCGCGCATTTACGAATTTGAAAATGATTTAACCGGCGTAATGACAAATACCGGTTTATTCGGCGAAGGTATGAGGTGGTACATAGTAGTTAAATACAATACTCCTTACGGATTTTCATTCTCTGCAAAGTATTCTGAGCTGTATAAACCAAACGTGAAGTTTTTAGGAAGCGGTTCATCATTTATTCCAGGCAGCCTTGATAACAGGCTTAGTATTCAGATGGATTATAATCTTTAATTTTAATGTGGAAATCATAAAAACTACTCTTAATTTTCGTTTAACAAAAAAGAATAATTATGGCACAAAACTATTCCTTAATTGATGGCAGCAAACTTATTGTTGAATCTTTGGTTCTATCTGGTGTTGAAGCTTTTGTAAGCTATCCAATAACTCCTGCAAACTGGATAAATCAGTATGCCTCTCAGAGATTTCCCACAATGACTTTTGCGCCGGATGAAATAACAGTTGCTCAGTGGATAGCCGGGCTTTCTTCAGCCGGAAAACTTTCTGCAACTGCTACTTCATTTCCCGGATTGGCATTGATGGTAGAATCTCTTAATATGTCTTTTATGATGGAACTGCCAATGATAATTGTAATTGTTCAGCGGCTTGGGCCCAGCACAGGCTCTGCAACAGTTGGAGCGCAGGGTGATTTACTGCTTCTCAACAGTTTGATTTCCGGCGGTTACAATATTCCTGTGTTTGCTGTTTCAAGTTTAGCCGACTGCTGGAAAGTAACAGAAAAAGCAGTACACGCTGCTGTTGAGCTTAGAACTCCGGTAGTTCTTCTTACTTCAAAAGAAATGGTAATGACATCCAGAAGCATTGATCTTGCATTGCTTCCGGAATTGAAAAGGGCTCGGTATGATTATTATCAAGATTCCAAGCCGTATGTTCCGTATGCTGCCAACGATAAACTTGTACCTCCATTTTTGCCGCTAACTAATAACGAGCATCAGGTAAGAATTAATTCTTCTACTCACGATGATTCTGGAACGATAAAAAAGGCAACAAAGGCTGCACTCGGGAATACAATTCGTCTTCATAACAAAATTCAGCGAAGAATTAATGAGTTTTTAATTTATGAACATGATGAATGTAAAGACAAAAATATATTGATTGTTAGTTATGATATTACCGCCGAATCTACAAGAGAAGCCGTTAAGCAGATGAGAAGCAGTGGTGTAAATGTTTCGGCGCTATATCTAAAGACTATAATTCCGTTTGCAAAAGAATTGATGGCAATTATTAACGAATATGAAAATGTGATTTTTGCTGAAGAAAATTTAACCGGACTATTGGTTAAAATGATTTATGGAAACAATTCGCCAAAGAATGTTTCCAAAGTAAATAGAATTGGCGCAATGATTTCTCCTCTCGAAATAATTAAGGAAACCGAAAGATGTCTTCAAGCATGTTAGTTGATAAAAATTCACCTTACTGTCCCGGCTGCGGTCATCAATCAATTACTTTAGGATTGGCTAAAGCTCTTGAGAAGTTAAATTACGATCCGCTTGATGTAATTGTTGCAAGCGATATTGGCTGCTGCGGATTAATCGATCCTATGCTTGCCTGCCATACAATTCACGGATTGCACGGAAGAGCTTGCGCGCTTGCTGCCGGAATTTCAATTGCAATTGATAATCCGAAGAAGAAAGTTATTGCAATTCAAGGCGATGGCGGCGCAACCATAGGTATTGCTCACCTGCTTGAAGCTGCAAGAAGAAATTTTAATCTCACTCTGATTGTTAACAACAATCAAATTTATGGTATGACAGGCGGGCAGTTTAGCGGTCTCTCAAACGAAACATTTCAAAATGATCATGGCTTGGTTGATGCTGTGCGTCCATTTGATATAGTGGACATTGCGCATAAAGCCGGCGCAAATTATTCGGCAAGAATTATAGCTAAAGGTGATATTGCGGAAAAATTAAAAACAGCTTTATCCACTAAAGGATTTTCTCTAATTGAAATTTTAGAAGTATGCCCTTCTTATGGAATTCAAAAATATTCGGATATCGAGCAGCTTGGTTATTTAGAAAAGTCTTTTGTCAACGCATTCAATCCATTTACATTACAAGCAGCCTCTCAAAAACCATTTGTTATAAAAGAAGCAGATTCTGATGCAGTCGAATTCAATCATAGACTTAAAAAAAATATTAAAATAATTTTAGCTGGTTCTGCTGGCGAGGGAATTCAATCTGCCGCAGAGTTATTTGCAAAAGCTGCAATGTACTCCGGCTTGCATGTTACAAAGAAGGGCGATTACCCAATTACAGTTGGCACCGGCTTTTCGGTTTCTGAACTTATTTTTTCGCCTGAGGAAATATATTACACTGGAATTAACGAGCCGGATGTTATACTTGTTATTTCTCAGAACGGATTTGATTACGTTAAAAACCGCATAGGCGAAAAGACTTCAATTGTTGTTGATAATGCTGTCCGCCACAATCAAATTAATATTGTTTTGAGTTATGACTTAAAAGCCATCTTCGGTAAAAAGAATGCCGCTATTTGCAGCATTGGATTATGGATTTTAATGAATGAACCTTTCCCATTTGCTGCTTTTGAAAAGGCAGTAAAAGAAAGCAAGCATGGTGAAAAACTGAGCGTGGTTTTGGATAAGACTAAAACAATTTTTGATGAAATAAAACTCCACGCTTAGTTATATTCACGGCAGTTTTTTTCACTCTTTTCCAAAACCCGAGAGAATATGAGAACTATTGCAGCTTTACCTGGGGATGGTATTGGTAAAATTGTATTACCCGAAGCTATTAAACTTTTAGATGCAGCAGGCTTCAAAGCCAATTATGTTTATGGAGATATTGGCTGGGAATTCTGGTGCAAAGAAGGAAATGCTTTACCTCAACGCACAATAGATTTGATAGCCGAACATAAAATTGCTTTGTTCGGCGCTATTACAAGCAAGCCAAATGATGAAGCAGTTAAAGAACTGGCTCCTTCACTTCGAGACAAAGGATTTGTTTACTTCTCACCTATTGTAGGTTTACGCCAGTTGTTCAATCTCGATATTTGCATCCGCCCTTGTATTTCTTTTAAAGGCAATCCGCTGAACTTTATACGCAAAAATTCTACCGGCGGCTTTGAAGAACCGCTAATTAACACGGTTATTTTCAGGCAGAACACCGAAGGACTTTATGCCGGTGTTGAATGGACCAATCCGCCGCCGCAAGTTAGAGATGCGTTAGAAACCCATCCAAAGATGAAATACTTCATGAATGTTCCATCAGAAGATATGGCTGTTTCAACAAGAATTGTTACAAAGCAGGCAAGCGAAAGAATAATTAAAGCTGCATTTGAGTATGCAAAGAAGTTTGGTTACAAGAATGTTACAATTTGTGAAAAGCCAAATGTGCTCCGGGAAACCTCCGGCATGATGCTGAGAACTGCCAAACTTATTTCGAAAGAATATTCAAACATTTCTCTTTGGGATACCAACATTGATGCTCAAATGATGTGGCTTACAAAAAATCCAGAAGATTATGGTGTTATTGTTGCCGAAAACATGTTCGGAGATATTATAAGTGATGGCTTTGCAGGATTAGTAGGCGGACTTGGATTTGCATGCAGTGCAAATATTGGTGAAACTGTTGCAGTATTTGAACCAACACATGGCTCTGCGCCAAAGTATGAAAAGTTAAATCCCCAAATTGTAAATCCAATTGCTATGTTTATGAGCGCCGTAATGATGCTGGAACACATTGGTGAAATTGAAACTGCCGAAAAAATTAAATCGGCAATTTCTGAAGTTGTAGAAGAGGGAAAAGTTAAAAGTTACGATATGATGAAACTCCGCGGCGGTTCTGATGTATTTTCAAAAGGTGCGGCAAGCACTCAGCAAATAGCAAATGCAGTGATTGGAAAGCTTTAACGGAAGACGTAAAACGAAAAAAGTAAGACGGGAGTTGTTACACGATAAAAGTGTAAAGGCAAACGCAAGCTATTACACGAAAAACGTAAATAGGAAAACGTGAGACGTAAATGTTAAATTTGGCACATAAAAAGCTTGATGTGTGGATTTCATCTACAGCATTAGCTAAAGAAATATATTCTGTTACACAAAACTTTCCAAAAGAGGAACAATTTGGATTAACGTCGCAGCTTAGAAGAGCTTCGATTTCTGTTGTTTCAAACTTGTCAGAAGATTTGGCTCGATATTCAAATCCTGAAAAGAAAAGATTCCTTGAAATAGCCAGATCATCTTTAGTTGAAATTGATGCACAGTTAGAATTGACAATGCAGCTTGATCTATGAAACTCGAATCAAATCAAATTGCAGACGAATTGTTAAATAAGACTTTTGCTATGTTAAGCAGCCTCATTAAAAAATTTTCTTGAGCTTCTTTCGTTTGACGTTTTTCGGAGATTTAATGCATCAGACACTAATAGAGAAAATAACACAAAGGTATGCAATCGGGTTAGCAGAAAATCAAGTAATCCATTGTGGGGATTATGTAACAATAGAGCCGGCTTATGTAATGACTCACGATAATACCGGCGCTGTTATTCCAAAATTCAAATCTATTGGTGCAGTAAAACTGGCAAACCCAGAACAAGTTGTAATAACGCTCGATCATGATATTCAAAACAAGAGTGAAAAAAATTTAGAGAAATACAGAAAGATTGAAGAGTTTGCAAAAAATAATGGCGCTTATTTTTACCCAGCCGGACGCGGAATTGGTCATCAGATTATGGTAGAAGAAGGATACGCTTTTCCAGGTAAGTTTGTAGTTGCATCAGACAGCCATTCAAATATGTATGGCGGCATTGGTTGTTTAGGAACTCCGATTGTAAGAACAGACGCCGCTTCGATCTGGGCAACGGGTAAAACTTGGTGGCAAGTTCCTCCAATAGCTAAAGTTGAGTTCAAAGGGAAATTACGAAATGGAGTAACAGGAAAAGATGTAATTATCGCTCTCTGCGGATTGCTTAATAAAGATGAGGTTCTTAACCATGCAATAGAATTTGTTGGTGAAGGAGCAGCGCATTTAACAATTGATCAACGGTTAACAATTGCAAATATGACTACAGAGTGGGGCGCTCTTGCAGGATTATTCCCTGTTGATAAGGAAGTAATGGAGTGGTATCGAAATAGAATTATAAAGTTTGGAGATAAAGAGCATAAGCGTATCAATAAAGAAACTATGAAAGAATTAGAAGCGAGTCTTGAGTTTCTTAAAGCCGATGAAGATGCTTTCTATGCAAAGGAAATCTCAATAGATTTATCATCAATTTCCCCTTTTGTTTCTGGACCAAACTCAGTAAAAAAAATGTTACCCGTTTCAGAGTTAGAAAACAAAAAAATAAAAATTGATAAAGCCTATTTAGTTTCTTGTGTTAATTCAAGAGTTGAAGATTTGGCAGAAGCAGCCGTTATTGTTAGAGGGAAAAAAATTGCTGCTCATGTTAAGTTTTATGTTGGCGCTGCATCCAGCGAAGTGCAGGCAGAAAGTGAAGAACGTGGTGATTGGCAAACATTATTGGAAGCCGGTGCCATTCCCCTTTCGCCGGGCTGCGGTCCGTGCATTGGCTTAGGAATTGGTCTTCTTGAAGATGGCGAAGTTGGTATTTCTGCAACCAACAGAAACTTTAAGGGAAGAATGGGTTCTCCAAACGCTCAGGCATATCTCGCATCTCCAGCCGTAGTAGCAGCTTCTGCAATAAACGGCTGTATAAGTTATGATTGGTATGATACAGCGCAAGAAACTATATATTCTATTAAAGCAAATGCTGCAGCTTTTGCAATTGAGAAATTTGCGGAAGTTATAGAAGGCTTCCCTTCGGCTATTAAGGGAGAGTTAGTTTTTTGCTATCAAGATAATTTGAACACAGATGGCATCTACCCAGGCAAGTACACCTACAACGATGATATTTCTCCAGAAGAGCAAGCTAAAATTGTAATGGAAAACTATGACCCCAGCTTTGGCAAAATTGCAGTGGAGGGAAATTTTTTAGCGGGCGGTTTTAATTTTGGAACAGGCAGCTCCAGAGAGCAGGCTGCTACTTCTCTTAAATACAAAGGGATACGAGTAGTAATTGCCGGTTCTTTCAATGAAACTTACAAACGCAATGCGTTAAATAATGGACTATTAGTTATTGAGTGCCCAGAACTTGTAAATGAATTGAAAAGCAAATTTGGAACAAATAATTTGACTGTTAGAACTGATTGGATTGCTCACATAGATTTTGCTGCTTCAAGTATCATCGTAAATGGAAAACAGTTTGCGTTTTCATCTGTTGGAACCGCAGCGCAAGAATTAATTACAGCCGGCAGTTTGGAAAACTGGATCAGAAAGAGGCTTGACTAAAAACTTCCTTTTCTAAATTTTGATAATCCGCCGCCTAAAGTTGTAATGTAAAGATCGCCAAGTTTATCTAACGCAGATGCAGTAGTTAAACTTGTCTGTAGTTTAGCATTTACTTTTGTAAATAGCGAAGCAGCATTAAGTTTATCAAACTTGCCTAATCCAAATTTTGTAGCTGCCCATTTGTTGTTGCTCCTATCAACATGAAGAGATAGAATATATTGAGTACTAATTTGAGGAACAGAAATAATACTCCATTTAGCGCCGTTGAATCTAGAAAGCCCGCCTTCTGCTTTAATTCCAGTACCGGTTTCCTCCCGCATATGTGCAGCCCAAATATTTCCATCATTATCACAAACTAATGAATGAATAACATCTCCTATTCTTGTTCCTATGCCCATATTTGTCATATCCCATTTTTTCCAAATTGCGCCATCGTAAACTGCAATTCCTTTTCCGTTTGTGCCAACCCAAATGCTGTTTTGTTTATCAACAGCGATAGTGTAGATGTAATCATCTAATAAGCCGGAGTTTTCTCTTGTAAATGTAAACCATGATGAGCCATTAAACTTCGTCAAGCCGCCAAAAGCGCCAATCCAAATATTACCGCTGTTATCTGAATTAATACTTGTAACCATTTTATTATTTACTTGTGATGAGTAGTTTGTTATTATGCCTCCGTTGTAAACACAAAGACCAATATCAAATCCAATCCAAACACGGTTAGATTTATCAACATAAAGACTTTTAATTACGTTTGATGGAATTGGAGAGTTATTGGTATTTATCACGCTCCATTTTTTGCCGTCGAACCTAATTATTCCTTGTCCCTCAGTTCCAATCCATTTAATGTTAGAAGAATCAACCGCCACGCAATAAGTATAATCTGTTGTAATGTTAGAATTAATTGTAGTGTGATAAAGTCCTTTCGTAGTATCATCAAGAAACATGTAAGCAGTTTTTAAAGCTCCGCCAATCACAGCTATTTCAAGACTGTCTGTTCTGTGCATAGGATAAGTATATTTTACTTTATGCATTCCAGGCAGCATTCCACTAAATGTATGCGGCGTAAACTTACCGGTAGGCTTTCCATCGATATGAATAGCAGCTTTTTCCGGATGGGTTTGGCAAGAGAGCTTTCCCAAGTGTCCCGGGTTTTTATAATAATCTATTACCAGCTTTGTTTCTTTTCCGCCATTAAGTGTTAGCGTAATAGTAGTATCTATAAAAAATTCATGCTTAAGAGTTATTGTGTGGGCTCCATCTTGCAGCCAAGTTAAACTGCCCGGCGTTCTTAAACCAGAATTTCTGTTATTCAAATAGATTAAAGCATTAGTGGGATTACTCTCAAGTATCAAACTATTATTAATGGTTGATTTTTCTTCTGCTTCTGTAAATATCTCTTTTTCGCAAGAAGAAAAGATTGTAGGAATTAATAGAGCGAGTAACGGTAATGCTTTTTTAATTTTTAGTAATTTCATATGCTGTCAATACCCATAAATGCCGGATTTATAGCCTAATTTGTATAAAAACATTGGATTAAAAGTCATAACAACGGAGTATTTTGCATAAGTACCAAAAACACCAAACCCGCCATTAATGCACGAGTAGTCAGCTTCGTCAATTACAACAGAGTACAAATCTTTACCGCGAGTTGTAGAGTTGTAGTACAAGCTAAGATTGTTATCAAGAATAGAAACTTCTATAATCATACTATAAATAGAATATTTGCTTTTCTCGGGATCGCCTTCAGAAATTGAACGCAGAGTGTAATTGATTGCGGAAGAATCTATCTGCCAGTAATTTAAGATTGTAGGCTGTGGATAATATTTAACTATATTTCCATTAATGTTGTTGATGTAGGCTGGAATAGAAACCCGCTGAATTTTACCGCCATACATTCCCTGCCTCGAGTATAGAATAGTTGCTTTGGCAGCAAACACGGCATTGCGTTGATCTGTCTCCCAAACTGCGCCTGCATATCCCAATCCTTCTTTGGGATAAAATCTCATCGAATCAATCGGCTCAATTTTCATCGGCTGCTTTACCATAAAAGTACTTGAGGTTAATCTTTTACCGTTAGGCAGCAATGCTTCTAACTGTATTTTTGCTGCGGTTTTGGGCTTAAAGTTCTTTGTATAGTAAACGCGGTATGGTTTTTTGTAAGGATCGCCGGATGCTCTTGTTAATGTTGTATCTCTCAGAATAACTACTTCATCATTTCCATTCCACAATCTTACAAGTGCGCCTTCAACAAAAGTGTCTTCTTTTGATGAAAGCGGATCATAATTGTTTACCATGTAACTTCTGTTAAGCGTAACAATTTGGAATGAAGAATCGGGATGCAAAATGCAGTTCATTACAAATTTTTCTTGATAGTTATCATAAGGATTAAAGTTTGTATCCGAACAAGAAAAAGTAAACAGAGCGGCTATTATAGAAAGCAAAAGAAACAATTTTTTCCTCACAGCTTCACCTTTATTGTTGCAGTTGGAAGGAACGGAAGCATATTAACTCTTTGCCCATTCTCCCGTTTAAAGTAGAAAATATTTTTACGGTCATAAACATTAATTATGCTCGCATCAAGTGTAACTTTGGCAAAGCTAAGATCAAACTTCTTCGAAAGAGTAACATCAAGTTTATGATATTCCGGCAGGCGGTGTAAGTTATCAATTCCTAAAATTGTATAAGGCTGCCTAAAATCTGCATAAGAATTTTGGTAAAAGTAATCATCGAGGTACATTTTATCATAGTAGCCAATAATTTTGGTATAAGGCAGCCCGGAATGGTAAATCCAGCTTGCGCCAACATTCCATCCGCCTCCAAGATCAAAATCCAAATTAAAATTAACCTGATGGCGGATATCGTATTTGTTGTAATATCTTAGCCCATCCAAAGTTTTGTATGTATAAGCATTAGTATAAGAAGCCATTAATGTAATGAACTCAATTTTACTCTTGTTAAACACTTCAATTCCGTAAGATTCAGCTTCGCCGGTTACAAAATCTGGATCCGTAACCAATATTTTCTTCTGATTAACTACCGGAAAGTTATCTATCTTTTTATAATAACCTTCAGCAGTTAAAAGAAAGTTATCTGAAGGTACAAATTCAATTCCGGTAATGTAATGCGCTGCTATCTGCGGTTTAATATACACCGGCGAAATTACCCAAGGCTCAAAAATATTTATTACATCATATTCATTTGTAACAGTTGAAATTTCTTGTTGATAAATACCAGCGGCGCCAATTAAAGCCATATATTCGGTTGGTCTAATTTTTAAATTTAGACGAGGTTCCATTACTACAACACTGGAATTTCTACTAAGATTTACCGCATTCAAGCGAACTCCCAAATCCATATCAAATTCATCGTAGCGGAGCATTTTATATTTTGAAAAAAAGACTACCGAAGTACCGTCAGTCTTAATTTCGACCGGAACACCTACGGCGTTATTCATAGCCAGAGTTGTAGAAATATCTCTTATATGAAATCCGCTTACTACTTCATCTTTGCTGTCGAATACATAGTTAAAGTTCATTTCCATCGAAAAATCATCAACAATATTCATTTTAGGAGGAGCGCCGCTTTGCTTGCTGATAAGCTCACCTTTAAATTGGCTTGCAGAAAGAGCTAGTTCAAAAAACAAAGGGCTATCCGGCACTTGCAGCCAGCGGATTCCCATTATATTATTAGACCACTTATAATCTTCAACACGAGGATTATCTTGTTTCAGATTGTCTCCGCTAAACATTCCATTAATGGTAAATTTTGCGCCGGGGATAAAATCCGGACTTGCAAAATTTGCTTTCATAGAAACATCGTAAAAATCTACCGGCACATGATTTTCATCAAAAAAATTATCTAAAATTTTGTTTGAAAAACTTTTTCTTCCGCTTATAATAAAAGATCCATTTGGAATTGGACCTTCAAGCAAAAGCTTAGCAGCCATAAAACTTGCAGTTGCAGAAGCTCCAAAATTATTTTTATCTCCATCTTTGGTGCTAATGCTCATAACAGATGAGAGCCTTCCTCCAAACTCGGCTGCAAACCCGCCTTTGTAAAATTCTAAATTGTTCACAATATCCGGGTCAATTACACCAAACAAACCTAATGCGTGAAAAGGATTATAAACTGTAACGCCGTCAACTAAAACTAAGTTTTGATTAGCTGCGCCGCCTCTTACATAGTACTTAGCAGAAACATCACCTGTAGATTGAACTCCAGGCAGATATTTGATGCTTCTAAAGACATCTGTCTCTACACCTTTGGGCAGCAGCTCAAGCTCACGCGCCGCAATCCTTTGAACGCTTACTTTAGTTTCATTCTTAAACTCGTATCGCTCTCCAACTTTCTCTATTGTCTGCATCTGGATCCCTTTTGAAGAAAGAGAAATGTTGTAATGAGTAAGCTTATTGTTGGCGGCTTTAACAGAAATAAACTTGGTTTGATAGCCGACATACGAAACAGCTAAAGTGTAGGTTTTGTTAGCTGGAACAGATGGAATAATAAAATATCCGCGTGTATCGGTATGAGCGCCTTTATTGATTTCTTCAATATAAGCGCTTGCATAAACTAATACTTCGCCGGAAAGCGAATCAGAAACTAATCCTCTCAAAGTTCCGGTATCTTGAGAATAAACCGAATTTGTACTTAAAAAAACTGTGAGGAAAAGTAATAAAGAAGAAAAGTGGCGCAAAAGAATCCTCGGTGATTAACAGTTACAAGCAAAAGTTAGCTTTTTTCAAATACAAACTTAAGTGCATTTTTTTTGGCATCAAAAAATTTATTCTTCTAATGTTGAGATATTGCCTGGGTCCTGCCCTAATGCGCGGGCTTTAAGCACTCTGCGCATAATTTTACCAGAACGAGTTTTAGGTAGAGAATCCACAATTTCGATATGCTCTGGTTTAGCAATTGGACCGACTTCGTGGCTAACGTGCTGGCGGAGTTCATCAGCCAAAGTATTTGTTTTAACAGCGCCAGATTTAAGAATAACATACGCATAAATTGCATTGCCTTTAACTTCGTGAGGAAGACCAATTGCAGCGGCTTCTGCAACTGCGCTGTGGCTTACAAGTGCGCTTTCAATTTCTGCCGTGCCTAACCTATAACCCGAAACTTTGATAACATCATCAACTCTTCCTATAATCCAATAGTAACCATCTTCATCTCTACGAACACTATCGCCGGTTAAATAAACACCGGGGAATTTAGACCAATACTGCTGAACGAAGCGTTCCGGATCTTTCCAAACTGTTCTTATCATAGAAGGCCAAGGAGTTTTGATTACCAAGAATCCTTCTTCGTTTGGTTTAACAGAATTTCCATTCTCATCAACAACATCCATAACAATACCAGGGAAAGGTTTTGTACCGCTTCCTGGTTTTAATGGTACGCAAGGCAGCGGCGTTATCATAAACATTCCGGTTTCTGTCTGCCACCAAGTATCCATAATTGGACATTTTTCTTTTCCAACAACCCGGTGATACCATTTCCATGCTTCGGGGTTTATAGGCTCACCAACCGAGCCAAGTAGTCTTAAAGAAGAAAGATCGTGGCGGTTAACCCAAGATTCACCAAAACGCATTAATCCTCGTATTGCAGTTGGAGCAGTGTAAAGAATGTTAATGCCATATTTTTCTATAATAGACCACCAACGGTTTGGATAAGGGAAGTTTGGTGCGCCTTCGTACATAAATGAAGTTGTTCCATTTAAGAATGGACCGTAAACGATGTAGCTGTGTCCGGTAATCCAGCCGGGATCTGCTGCACACCAGTATCTATCTTCTTCTTGAATATCAAAAACATATTTTAATGTGGTGTAAGTTCCAACCATATAGCCGCCATGAGTATGCAGAATAGCTTTCGGCTTGCCGGTTGTTCCAGAAGTATAAAGAATAAACAACGGGTCTTCGGCATCCATTTGTTCAAGCGAGCATTCTCGTGAGGCTTGAGGAAGATTCATTAACTCGTGGTACCACATATCACGTCCAAATTCCATATTTACTTCGGCACCGGTTCTTTTAACAACAACGCAGTGTTCTACAGTGCCGCAGCGCTGTAATGCTTCATCTGCAATTTGCTTAAGAGGTACAACTTTTCCACGTTGGTATGCGCCATCGCTAACAATCAAAACTTTTGAATTACTGTCTTCAATTCTTTCTGCTAAAGATTCAACAGAAAATCCTCCGTAAACTACAGAGTGAATTGCGCCAATTCTTGCACAAGCCAGCATAGCAATAACTATTTCCGGAATTCTGCCCATGTAAATTGTAACGCGGTCCCCTTTCTTAACGCCCAAACTTTTAAGCACATTTCCAAACTTGCAAGTCTCGCGGTGCAAAGCAAAGTAAGACATAGTTTTCCCTTCACCACTTTCCCCTTCCCAAATTAGAGCAAGTTTATTTCTTCTAAATGTTTTTGTATGAATGTCTAAGCAGTTGTATGCAATATTTGTTTTACCGCCAACAAACCATTTATAAAATGGCTTTTCAGAATCATCTAAAACCTTATCCCACTTTTGAAACCAGTGAAGCTCATTAGCCCTTTCTACCCAGAAGGCTTCATTATTATTCAAAGCATATTCATTTAGCGTATCCCATTCTTTTATATGCGCTTTATCTAGAACATCTTTAGATGGAAAGTAAACTTCTCCGGAAAGTTTTGTGTTATTCATTTGTACTCCGAACCAGATTTTTATTAGTTTTGTATTTAAGATAGCTTAACTGATTTTCAAAATCAAATTGCTTTAAGGTGACAAAAGGCGTTATTAGAAAGTGAACATGCAGAGAAATAAAATACTTAGAATAATAACTTTAGCTTCGTACTTAAATGTACTTGCGCTAACTGCATTTCACGTACATCATCATAGTTTTGTTAAAGAAGAAGTAATTGCAGAAAAAAGAACGGGCAAGCATCATACGGATCCTTTTGCAAATTCTGATTCTGTATGCAGCGTTCTAGTTTTTTCACAAAATAGTTATACACTTAGTCATACATTTTCATCAACAGATAGATTAGATGATCTACAGCTTCAGATCATAATCAATGACCAAGAATTTGTATTTTCTCATTTAATATCAACATATCACTTACGCGGACCTCCTGCAGTTTAATTTCCTTATAGAGACCTCTGAAAATTAAAGATAGAATAGTATAGAGGCAGATTGAACTACCGCGCGGCTGCTGGGCTCGTCTAAGCGGGAGTCGTTCGAGGTGGCATTAACAGGAATTTTATCTGCTAAAATCAGTCAAATCTGTTTTCTCTCCGTTCTATTAAATAATGCAGCGTCTATGTGCATTTCAATCTTTCAAGGATCTCTTATCCTTACTTTACAAAAAATTTTATCAGCGCAAATTTCCGTTAGGAGATGAGTGGTTAATCATAGAAGTTACGCTTACGGCAAAATGTAAATGTCATTCAAGCATGGTTAAACCGGAATCTATAGTTAGATGACCATTATGGAAGACAAACATATTTTATTAAGCGAATTTTGAATTTGAGTAATTTCAGAAATCATTAAAATTTTTAATTGAATAGGAAAACCCATGAAAAATAAATTTCGGTTGAGTGTATTTTTAGCTTTATTTACTTCATTAATTGTTTTTACAGGCTGCAAAGAAGAACCACTTTCACCGGACGAAGATCATTTTAAAGCAATTGGAATGCTTATTTACGATGCCTCAGGCAAGCAGATTGCAAAAATTCTTCGTGGTGTTACTGCCGATACTCTTAAAGGTACAGTCGGTTCAACTACAGAGCATCATACAGTTAAGTTCTACGATGAAAATGAAAAAATTATAGATGCACCAGATGATCCCCATACTAAGTTCACCTACAAAGTTGATGATACTTCGATTGCAACTATTTGGCAGCATCCGGGCGAAGAGGGTGATTTTGAATTTCATATAAAAGGAATAAAAGCCGGTAAAACACATGTAGAGTTTTTCATAGAACATGAGGGTCATAATGACTTCAGAACTGGTAAATTTCCACTTGTGATAAAATGATAATGGCTAAAAGAAATTTTATGAACCACCCTGCTTTAAGCACGGTGGTTCTATTTTTAGTAATTCTATTTACAACAACAACGGCAACCGGAAAAAGAAATATAGCCGGACTATTAATTGATTCGGAAACAAGCAAACCGGTTCCATTTGCTTCTGTTATTATAATTGAGTTAAATGTTGGAACTGAATCAAGCCAAGAAGGAACTTTTACCTTTTCCAATATTGAAGAGGGTGTTTATACATTGCGAATGCTGCACATTGGCTACAAAGAAAAGTTAGTCAAAATAAAATTAGATGATAATAGTAAATCGCAGTTCTTAATTTATTTGCTGCCCAAATCAATTGAAATTTCTTCCGTTATAATTTCTGATAAGCAGTACGTCTCAAAATTTGAAGACTTGAATGAACTTGTCAATGTATTGAAAGGGAAAGAACTGCAAAAGGAACTCGGTTTAACTCTTGCGGCTACATTAAAAAACGAAACCGGAATTTCAATAAGAACGATGGGACCAGCGCCTGCAAGACCAGTAATTAGAGGGCTTGGCGGAGATAGAGTTTTCATTACCGAAGATGGGATCAAGACTTCCGATTTATCGGCAACCTCGCCGGACCATGCTGTAACAATAGAACCTTTTTCTATAGAAAGAATTGAAGTAATTCGCGGACCTAAAGTATTAACTAAAACTCCGGTAGCTATTGGAGGAGTGGTTAATGTTATTCGTAATGAAATCCCTTTACAAGTACACGATGAAATCTTTGGAACTTTTGGAATGTATGGAGAAAGCGCTAACTTGGGTTATCTTACAGCTATTTCCTCCGAGATTCCTTTCTCTCCTTTCAACGCAAGATTTGAAGTTAGCAAAAGAAAAACTAAAGATGTTAATTCTGCTCTTGGTAAGCTAAAGAACTCTAATTCTGAAAATATGAATTACAGTATAGGTATCGGATTTTTTCCTTCTTTAGGTTCTTTTGGAATTTCTTACAGAGATTTTGAATTAGACTATGGTGTTCCAGGTGGTTTTATTGGAGCTCATCCGTTCGGCGTTAATATAAGTATGTATAGAAAACAACTTAACGGTAGAGCAGATTTACCTATTAATTCAAAGTATTTTCAGAATGTAGAAATTTTGTACTCCAACTCGTTGTACAGGCATAAAGAATTTGAGAAGAGTGGTAAAATTGGTTCTGAGTTCAGAATTTATAATTACCAGCTCTCTGCAAAACTATTTCACCCGCCATCTACAGTCTTTTCGGAAAGTTTAACTGGAATCAGTACTGAATTTAGAGATTTTGATATTGGCGGGTATGTTTTTACATCGCCAACAAAATCTTGGAATCTTGCCTTTTATTCATTTCAATCTCTTAGAATAAACCGGTTTAACATTGAAGCAGCCGCACGTTTGAACTACGATATTATTACTCCTCGAAGAGAAAAAATTTCGGCTATAGGTAAAGTGCAGCAAAGAGAATTTTATACTTATTCCCTTTCGGCTTCGCTCTTATATGAATGGACACAAAAAGTTAACGCCGGAATAAATATAAGCAAGTCATCACGAGTTCCAACAATTGAAGAATTGTACTCTGAAGGACCTCATTTAGCTGCTTATTCTTACGAAGTTGGTAACCCCAGCTTAAAAGCAGAAAGCGGCATTGGAGCAGAAGTCTTTGTCTATCATAAATTTACAAATCTGTTTTACAACATTAATTTCTTTTGGAACAACATAAGCAATTATATTATTCCTAGAAGCTCCGGAAACATTAACTACGCTACTTTTCTTCCTGTTTATATTACAAGCGGGGTTGCTGCTAATCTATACGGATTTGAAACACAGTTTGATTGGAAAGCAATAAATAATATTAGTCTAATTACATCTGGCAGTTACACAATTGGCAGGTTTACAAACGGAAAACATCTGCCACAAATACCGCCTTTTAAGGGTAACGTAGGTGTAAAATATTCAAGCGATCAAATAAGTTACGGCATTACATGCGAGTTTGCTTTAAAGCAAACCAGCCTGGATGATTTTGAAGAACCTACAGCAGGTTACGCTATACTAAACACATATTTTCAATATAGTTTCTCAAATAAAATATTATTCCATACATTATCCATTAACATTGATAATATGCTAAATCAAGAGTATAGAAACCATCTTTCAAGAGTAAAGCAGATTATCCCTGAAGCCGGTATCAATGTTAAGCTATTGTATAAACTTTATTTCCATATGTAACTTGATTTTTTATTTAGGTTAATTCTTTTATATTTCAGCAGCAGAATTGTTCTTTTTGTATTGGCAATGTAAAAATTTAGCACAAGGGGAGATGGGTGAACACGCGCATAAATACAGGGTAAAGGCTGCCATCGTCCCGCCAAAGGCGGGAAAACCTAACGTGAGATTGAGTTATTCTGTTTATATATTGAAAAGCCTTTTGTTTGATAAATATTATACCGGTCATTCTGCTGATTTTGAAAAGAGATTATCAGAACACAATTGAAAAAAGTGAAATCAACAAAAGCATATGTTCCTTGGAAAATTGTTTATTTAGAACATTTTGAAAGTAAGTCAGAAGCATTTAAACGTGAAATGCAGATTAAGCGCTACAAAAGCGGCAATGCTTTCAAAAAGTTAATTTGTTCAGCACGGAGGGATGGGTGAGTGGCTGAAACCAACGGTTTGCTAAACCGTCGTACTGGGTAAACCGGTACCGAGAGTTCGAATCTCTCTCCCTCCGCGAAGAATTTCTTCGGAAATTCTTTTTATTAAGCAACAATTGACAGTTACTTGGGAAGAAAAGTTATTACTGATTTATCTACAAGCTCTGTTCAATTTGTTATTTTCAACTTATTTATTAGGAGTTCTGTTTCATGTCAGAGCGCGTACAAGGAACTGTTAAGTGGTTTAATAGTTCTAAAGGTTTTGGTTTCATTTCTCAACCAGGCGGCGAAGATGTATTTGTACACTTCAAAGCTATTGTTGGTGATGGATACCGTTCATTGGAAGAAGGACAAAAAGTTGAGTTCTCAGTAACTCAAGGTCAAAAAGGTCCTCAAGCCAGTGATGTAAAAGTAATTAAGTAACATTAGTTACATTACTAACAAAAAATCCGGCTTATACCGGATTTTTTGTTTTAAACAACTTTACTTTGGAAACATGCAGCCACTTAAGTTCTTAGGAATTGAAGCCAATCCATACCCTTCCCAAGGGGAAGGACTTTAAGCTCGGTCGAAGTAGTTAATCCTCAACCTTCGCTCTAAGAGCAAAACCTCGAAGCAGCCTGGCGCCAACTTTTTAGAAAAGTACAAAATCTTCAAAATGTGTAGTACTGTTACATTTTTAAGAGTAGCCAACTAGAAATTTTCTAAAGAAAAATTTGTGTTCAAAAACTATTTTTAGATAATTTTAGATTGTTATTGAAAGCATTGTAACTTAATAAAGAAATCTTAACAGAATTTTGGCAAAATGAGAGCTGCTTTCTTATATAATTCATCTCAAGTTTATTCTGAACAGCATAAGTTTTTTTAATAAATGATTTTCAGACACACAACGAGACTAAAATGGAAAAAGGAAAAATGAATTTTACCGAGCAGAGCAATCAACTAAGCAGAAGAGAATTTATTACAAGAACCGGAATGGCTGCTGCCGCATTTACGATTTTGCCAAGCGGTTTATATGGCTTTAACCGGAAATCGCCAAATGAGAAACTAAACATTGCAGTAGTTGGAATTGGCGGCAAAGGAAATTCTGATGCACGTGCATTTGCCGAAGAAAATCTTGTTGCTTTCTGTGATGTAGATGAAACGCTAAATCCAGAGCTTAAAAAAGATTTTCCGAATGCTGTATTTTATAAAGACTACAGAGTGATGCTTGAAAAACAAAAAAACATTGACGCAGTAGTAATTTCTACTCCGGATCATACACACGCAATTATTGCAATGGCAGCAATGAAGGCAGGTAAACATGTTTTTGTTCAGAAGCCATTAACTCATACAATTTATGAAGCAAGAAGATTAGCAGAAGTTGCTAAAGAACAGAATTTAGTTACTCAGATGGGCAATCAAGGGCACGCCGGAGAGGAAGCCAGATTATTAAATGAGTGGATTGCTGATGGAGCTATAGGCGATATTAGTGAAGTTCATGTTTGGACAAACAGGCCGATATGGCCTCAGGGTGATATTAAACTTTCTACCGAAACTCATGCTGTTCCAAGCACACTCGATTGGGATTTGTTTTTAGGGCCGGCACCGTTTCGTCCGTATCACCCAAGTTACCATCCATTTAATTGGCGCGGTTTGTGGGATTTTGGCACAGGCGCACTTGGCGATATGGGCGCTCATTTTATTGATCAACCTTTCTGGGCTTTAGATTTAGGTCATCCGCTAACAGTACAAGCTTCTTCATCAGCCTTTAATGAAGATTACTATCCACTCGCTTCAATGGTAACTTATCAATTTCCTGCAAGAGGAGGTAAACCGCCGGTAAAATTAGTTTGGTACGATGGCGGATTGATACCGCAAAGACCTGCAGAATTAGAGCAGGGCAGAAGAATGGGTGATGGTGATGGCGGCGTTTTATTCTATGGCTCAAAAGGAACTATTATGCACGGCATTTATGGAAAAGGTCTTAGAATTATTCCCGAAACCAAAATGCAAGAATATGTTAGACCAGAAAAAACTATTCCGCGTTCTCCAGGAATTCATCAAGAGTGGCTTGAGGCTATTAAAAAAGGAACAAAGAGTACAACAGATTTCTCTTACTCGGGCAAATTGACTGAAGTAATGCTTCTTGGAAATATTGCAATTAGAATGCATGAAAAAAACACTGTGCTGGAATGGGACCCGGTAAAAATGGAAATAACTAATCTGCCCGAAGCAAATCAATTTATGCAGGTTAAATACAGAGACGGCTGGTCTTTAGAATAACTTTATTTGTAATGCCGCTTTGCATTGACTTAGCTGCTAAAAGATTTGAACCCCAAGCTGCAGAGTTTCACTAAGAATAGTTTATGAAATTCGGCTCATTTTTAACTTAAGTCATAAATAGTTTTATTAGAGAAAAACGAATGGCATCAGAAAAGAATTTAGACCGAAGAGAATTTATAAAAGTATCTTCTGCAATAGGCGCAGGTTTAGTACTCTCGCCATACATAATTACACAAGCAAAAACAGATAAGAATAAACCACTTAATGTTGCTTTAATAGGCTGCGGGGCACAAGGACAAGCGCTAATCAATGCGTGTCTCAAAATTCCTAATATAAAATTCAAAGCCGTGTGCGATATTTGGGAATCTTATAACCTGCAAAGAGTTTTCCGCTTGCTCGAAAAGTATGGACACAAACTCCGTGCGTATGTTGATTATGAAGATATGCTCAGTAAAGAAAAAGGATTGGATGCAGTTCTTGTAGCCTCACCAGATTTTTGGCATGCTCAGCACGCAGTAGATTGTATGGAAGCCGGCTTGCATGTTTATTGCGAAAAGGAAATGTCTAACACACTTGAGGGCGCTAAAAGAATTGTTCGGGCTGCACGCCGAACAAAAAAACTTTGCCAGATTGGTCATCAAAGAAGAAGCAATCCTTATTATCTACACT
This sequence comes from uncultured Melioribacter sp., assembly GCA_964575995.1. Taxonomy (GTDB): domain Bacteria; phylum Bacteroidota; class Ignavibacteria; order Ignavibacteriales; family Melioribacteraceae; genus Stygiobacter. Next base: position 160,945 of record CAZNTN010000004.1, read on the forward strand.
GCTACCAAAGAGTTATTAACGAAGCCGGTTTGCTTGGAAAGATTACAACAATCAACGGACAGTGGAACAGAGCAGTACAGCCAGATACGGGCTGGCCCGAGGGAAAAGCAATTCCTCTTGCTACATTAACAAGATATGGTTTCGAGAATATGCATCAGCACCGGAACTGGCGCTGGTACAGAAATTTAGGCGGCGGACCAATTGTAGATTTAGGCTCGCATCAAATTGATATTTACAGTTGGTTCTTAGGCGCAAATCCTTTTTCTGTTATGGCAAGCGGAGGAACAGATTATTACGATAGAAACACTCATCAATGGTACGATTCTGTTCTTGCTACATTTAAATACAAAACTAAGAAAGGCGTTGTGAGAGCTTTTTATCAAACAATAACAACTAACAGCAGCCAGGGCTACTACGAAAGTTTTATGGGTGATAACGGTGCGCTTACTATTTCAGAATCAGCCGGACGAGTTGGAATCTACAAAGAACCCGCGGCGTCAAATTGGGATGAATGGATTAAGAAAGGAATTATAGAATCTCCTGAAAATGATACGCCCGCTGCTGCTTCTGCAGTTTTAGATGCAAGAGAAACAATAGCTCCGCCAAAGCATGCTTTGCCAATTAAGTTTAACGATCCATATCATAAACCTCATTTAGAAAATTTCTTTAATGCGGTTAAAGGTTTGGAAAAATTAAACTGTCCGCCAGAAGTTGGCTACGAAACTGCTGTTACTGTACTTAAAGTAAACGAAGCAGTACAAGCAAAGCGTGAATTGAAATTCAATCCATCAGATTTTAAGATTTAGCTATGATTAATTTCTCTACAACTTCTGAGAGCGATTCGAAAATGAAGCAGCATTCTTCCTATACTCTGAGTTTACTTTTCCTTCTCCGCACTAAGTATTTTCAGAAAAAGATTTTTAGAATTGCCTATGCAGCAATCTTTCTAATTACTTTTTTTGCTTTCGGCTTAACTTTATTTACGCAGCAAAAGATTGGTGACTTGCGGGACGGAAGCAGATCTGTTCCGGTTCATTTAATAAAACTCTATAACGCCGACAGTGTTCTTGTATTGAAGAATGATAATCCGCTTCTTCCATTTTCAACAAAATACACTTGCGGCACTTGCCATTCGTACGAAATAATTAATAGAGGTTTTCATTTTAATGCATACGATAAGAAGGTGATTCCCGGGAGAAAAGGAGAACCTTGGATTTATGTTGATTGGAGGAACCTAACTGTTCTTCCGGTTTCAGAAAGAAAATGGAAAGGGACTCACACTCCTTCTTCTTTGGGTATTTCATCTTTCAAGTTTTTGGATTTATTCGGCACACATTTCCCAGGCGGAGGAATAGGCGAAATTGACAGCTTGCAAAATCCAAATGATTTTTTCCGCTGGGAAGTATCAGGCAGACTTGATATAAACTGTTTAGCCTGCCACGATGCAAATCCAGAATATGACCCGGCAGAATACTCTGCACAGATGCAGAAGCAAAATTTCAAATGGGCAGCAGCAGCAGCAAGCGCTATTGCAGAAGTTAATGGCAACGCATCCAAGATGCCGGATAACTTCGATGTTTATAATTCTTCTACTTACGCTGATATTGATAGAAGCACTACCGCACCGCCAAGCATTGATTACGATAAAGCAAAATTCGGCAGTAACAACCAAATCTTTTTTGATATAACAAGAAAAGCAAAAAAAGAACGCTGTTATTATTGCCATTCAAGCGTTACTTATAATGCAAGTAATTTCAATCAATGGGATGAAGATGAAGATGTTCATCTTCAAAAAGGAATTACCTGTGCCGACTGCCACCGAAGTGGGATTGACCACGATATGATTCGCGGTTACAGAAATGAAGCTGCCGACAAAAGCAATTTTAGAGTTGCCTCATTCTCTTGCGTTGGCTGTCATATTAAAAGCGGAGGTGCAAAACCGGGTAAAAGCGGCGCGCCTGTTCCACTCCATAAAGGCATTCCGCAAATTCATTTTGAAAAACTTGAATGCACGGTCTGCCATTCCGGTACTTTGCCCGTAGAAAGAACAAGTTTAACAAAAACATCCCGTGCACACAAACTTGGAATAAGAAAATCCAATAAACAAGGTGATTTATTTCCACACATTCAATCTCCGGTTTATGTAAGAAATGATAAAGGAATGATTGAGCCTAACTATTTAATCTGGCCAACTTTCTGGGCTAAGAAATCCGGCAACAGCATTACTCCTCTTTCACTTACAGAGATTGACAATTCAGTTGCCGGAAAAATTGAACTTGATACACTTCTTAATCATGGCAAGTGGCACTCTATAAGCGACAGTATGATGATTTCTGTTCTTAAAAAGCTCAACCAAAATTCAGTGAAGCAAAACTCGAGTTTCGTTTACATAACTGGCGGAAAGGTAATTGAGCTTGAAGGAAACATACTGAGAAAAAGTGAACATGAATCTGCAAAAGCATTTAGCTGGCCAATTGCACATAGCGTAAGGCCCGCTTCACAAGCTTTGGGCGCTAACGGCTGCGCCGATTGCCACTCTGTTAATTCCAATTTCTTTTACGGCAAAGTAAATGTTGCGTCATCTCTAAAGTCCGAAATGGATTCTTTAATTACTATGACTAAGTTTCAAGGTTTGAACACGGCTTATCAGAATGCTTTTTCTTTTTCCTTCTTTTTTAGACCTTGGCTTAAAGTATTAATTATTATATCGTTCATATTAGTTCTCTTTGTTTTCCTTATATACTCTGCAAAAGGAGTTTTAGCACTAACAAGAGCTGTTACTAAAGATAAAGTTTAACGAGAGGTTGTTTTGTTTTTCAGAGTCGTTGCTATCATAACTATTACTGCATCTATAATTTACGTGCTTAGTAAATTGAAAAAGCTAAAGATTTCTCCAAAAGAATTTTGGCACTTATCAATGCAGGAATTTCGGAATAATCTTTTTAGGGTTTGGCTGGAAAATGATGTTTCCCTATTTCAAAAAACAAAAAGCACAGTTGGATACATCTGCTCGCTGCTATTTTTTATTCTTTTCTTAACAAGTTTTATTCCGGTAGTTTTCGGTTATAAAATGAGTGGAATATTTATGATGATGCATGTTCAGGCTGCGCTGATGATGAGTGTTGCAGTTGTACTTTTGGTTTTTCTCCATTCAAACAGCAATCAATTATCACTTGAAGAATTAAGTAAACTATACGAAGATGTAAAATCTAAAAGGAGTTTAGAACCGCAGATAATGTTAAAAGCATTGTACTGGATAATCATCGCTTTAATCCTTCCGGCAATGCTCTCTATTATTTTGATGCTCTTTCCTCTATTTGGTACAGAAGGGCTCGAACTATTAGCTGATGTTCACCGATGGTCTGTTTTGCTTCTTACCATTTCACTAATTTTTGTTCAGTATTTCAGTATCGTTAAAAAAGGTATTTTAGATTAAATCATTAACAGAGTTTGAACACACAACTTTTAATCATTTACAGAAAAAAAGCAAACTGAAGATTGCCTCTACCATAAAGATATTAATATTTGCAAAGGTACTTGAGCGAATGGTTTAGTAATAAAATAGTTATAAACTTTAGTCCAACAATAAATCTTGGTGATCAAGAATTCAAAAGGAGTTAAAAATGTTCAAACGTTTTATCATGTTAATGCTGGTTGTTGGTTTCATTTTATCATCAAATTATACTTTTGCACAAAATAAAGACTTAGCTCCAATAAAGTTAGATTTACCCAAGCCTATGTTCGTTGGTACGCCGACTAATCTTGCGGTTCCAAATCTTGAAAAACCACTTGGGAAGCCAAGACCGCCGTTTTATGCACCAAAAGGTGTTGAAAACGTAGCACTAAAAAAACCGGTAACAAGCACAGATAAATACCCGGTAATCGGGGAGCTATCTTATATTACTGATGGGAAAAAAGATGCTTCCGATGGATACTTTGTAGAACTAGGACCTTTCCAGCAAAACATTGTTATTGATTTACAGAAAGATTATAGCATCTATGCAATTGTTGTTTGGCACTATCATATGCAGGCAAGAGTTTATTATGATGTAATTGTTCAAGCTGCCGATGATGCTAAGTTTACAAAAAATGTTAGAACACTTTTTAATAACGACATAGATAATTCCAGCAAACAGGGTAAAGGCAAGGACATGCATTACGTAGAAACTTCAGAAGGTAAATTAATTGACGCCAAAGGAGTAAAAGCACGTTACGTTCGCTTGTTCAGCAAAGGAAGCACCGCTGACGACTTAAACCACTATATAGAAGTTGCAGTTTACGGCAAATAGCAAATATTATTTTTATAAAAATGGCTGTATAGTTTTACTATCCGCTATTTTTTTATTGTGTGTCTTCATCCGTGTATACAGGCTATACGAAAAACCTATGCACGTTGATGAAGCTGTTCACGCTGTAAAGTTTGGCTTCCTTTTAGAAAACAATTATTACAAGTATGATCCTGTTGAATATCATGGACCGACCTTAAATTATTTTACACTCATTCCTTCTTGGCTGCTTGGAAAAAAGAACATTGCCGAAGTAACAGAAGCTATGCTACGGTTTGTTCCAGTTTTTGCAGGGCTTCTTTTACTCGCGATGTTATTCTTGCTAAAAAATTTTGGGAAAGAATTTCTAATTGCTGCTCTTATTCTAACGGGATTTTCCTCGCTAATCGTTTTTTACAACAGGTATTACATTCACGAATCTCTTCTCGTAAGTTTTAGTTTTTCTGGAATAATTCTAGGCTATAAGTTTTTTAGAAATCAAAAAACTCTCTTATTAGTGCTTTCTTCTATTTTCTTTGCACTTGCTTTTGCAAGTAAAGAGACATTCATAATTACAGTGTTTGCTATTACTGTTTCACACTTTGTGCTTAGTATGATAAATCGGAATACACTAAACATAGTTCCATTAAACTCAAAAGCCGTTCTAATCTTTGCTGTTACGTTTGTTATAACTTCTCTGCTCTTTTTTACTTCCTTTTTTTCAAATCCAATTGGCGCTGTAGATTCCCTGCTAACATTTGAAAACTATTTTGCAAAAGCCGGAAGCAATTCAGAACACATTCATCCTTTCTACTACTATTTTACAATTATTACTTTTGCCGATATAGACAGTATCTTCTTTAGCGAGCTTATCATAATTAGCTTTTTCATTTTTGGTCTTTTACGCGTTTTTCTAAAAGCTAATTCGGCAGTAGAGGGAATTGATTTTATCAAATTTATTTCGGTTTTAACACTTGTGCTAATAATTGTTTATTCAGCTATTCCATATAAAACGCCATGGACTATGATGAGCTTTTGGCAGGGAATTATTTTAGTGGCAGCATTTGGTTTAGCTGAGTTAAAGAAATTCTTTTCAGCTTTTTATTGGAACTTAACTGCCGTTTTAATTGCAGTTTTCTTGTTTGCTCAAGCTTATTTTAATGCGGTTGTTTACTCTTCTAGCCCCGAAAACCCTTTTGTTTATTCTCACGCGGAAAGAGAAATAAAAGCAGTTGAGCCGCTTCTTACAGAAATTACTGCTGTTCAAAGTGAATACCTTAGCACGCCAATTTATGTTGCTGCTTCAAAAAGCGATTATTGGCCTTTGCCTTGGTACTTGAGAAAATTCAAAAATACTTCATGGAATGAAACCATTACCAATGATGTTTATAAGTTTCCAATAATTCTTGCTTCTACGGATTTAGAAAATGTTTTGATTAAAAATCTTTACACCTTGCCGCCTGCCGGAAGTGTTAATCTTTACGTTCCACTTTTTGACAGTACTATGTATATTCGTCCAGGCAAAGAAATCCGCGGATACATAAGAAAAGATTATTTAGACAACTACTTAAACTCACTTTCCAAGTAGGGATTAATTTGCCATATCATCAGAAAATAGAAAACGCTCATCGTTTTGCACACGTTGCAATGGCTACAGTTTTTGATTTGATTATTATACATGAAAGTAAGGAGTATGCAGAGCAGGCTGCTTGGGAAGCCATAAAAGAAATCGATCGTTTGGAAAATGAGTTGAGCAGGTTCAAACCGAACAGCGATATTTCCCGGATTAACAATCTAAATATTGGTGAGAAAATTGTTCTTTCTATAGATGCTTTCAATTGTATCCGCAGAAGCATTGAACTGCATAAAGAAACTCACGGAGCATTTAATATTGCTTGCGGCGCACTTCTTAAATGCTGGCTCAATCCAGATTATACATTAAAGAATCCTGACGAAGAAGAAATAGAAACCGCTATTAGCCTATCGCTCATTGAGAATATTGTTCTGCACAAAGAGGATTATACTTTGGAAATATTGCAGGAAGGAACAACAATTGATCTTGGCGCTTTCGGAAAAGGATATGCAATTGATACAGTTACGAATTTATTAAGCCAATGGAATATCAATTGTGCGCTTCTTAGTTCAGGCAGAAGTTCAATAAAAGCCATTGGCAAACCGGAGAACCAATCCGGCTGGTCAATATCAATCTCTAATCCAGCAGATAAAAAAGTAATCCAAACATTTTTTATTTCGGATATGTCTTTAGGTGCTTCGGGTTTAACAAAAGGGAGCCACATTATAAATACAATTACAGGGAGACCAGTAATTAAGAAAGCCGGAAGCTGGGTATTTGCACAAAACGCCTGCGATGCCGATGCTTTATCAACTGCCTTTATGGTTTTGAATAATAATGAGATTAGTAAGATTATCAAAGAAGATGTTTCTGCTATTGTAATAGATGAGAATTCTTCCAGCAGTATCGTAGTAAATGAATTCGGTTTGCTTCCCAGGTTGGTTAATTTAACTTAATCAATTTTCATAAGTTTTATTCTTACAATTTCAGACAAAACTTTCCATGGCGTTTTAAGCAATGTAATGCGGCTGTCTCTATCGCAGCTCCATTCTATAGGAAATTCTTTTATGCGGAAACGACTCTTATTTGCTCTTAGTATGTTTTCCACTTCAAACATAAATCCGTTTGTCTTAAGTTTTAAAAATATTTTCTCAGCAGCCGCTTTATTGTAAATTTTAAAACCGCATTGTGTATCAGTAAGATAATTTGGAACGTCGAGTAATTTAACAACCAGAAGCCGAATTACTGCCGAGCTTAACTTTCTAACTTTTGCTTGAGAAATTTTAATAACTGAATCGGGCAGCATTCTTGAACCGTGCGCAATTTCGCAAGTACCTTTTTCAAGTAATTTTATTCCGGTTAGCAGATTGTTGTAAGGAACTGTAGCTCCGGCATCGCAGTACGCAAATAATTCTCCCGATGCTTCTAACATTCCCTTTTTAACTGCGCTACCTTTTCCCAAATTTGTTTCGTTTCGTAAAACTTTAAGCCAGCAGTCTACTTTTCCTTTTAGCACTTCTGCTTTAGAGTAAGTAGCATCGCTGCTTCCATCATCAACTACAATTATTTCTCCTTCTATTCTGTTTGCAGTAAAAAATTTATCTGCAAGAAGAATATCTTTTTCAATTTTCTTTTCTTCGTTGTAGGCAGGAATAATTAGTGAGAGTTTCATTAAGCTAGTTTTTTCTTAGAAACAAAATACATAAAACTCGAGACGAAAAACTAAATTTTTAATTTGCCCCGAAAACCTCTTGATGCGTAATATGATTCAGCTCCATTGTGATACGTAAAAACTTTGTCGTATCGTCTATCGCAAAAGATCGCTCCACCAAGTTTTCTTATTTCTTCCGGGGTCTTAACCCAACTGGATGTTTTTAAATCGAATTTACCAAGTTTTTGCAATTCTCTATATTCTTTCTCAGTCAAAATCTCGATGCCAATTTCTTCCGACATATCAACAGCATTGTTCCTGGGCTTATTCTCTTTTCTATTGTCAAGCGCTGTTGCATCGTAACACAAACTTCGACGTTCCTTTGGACTTTCTTCACAGCAATCAACAAATATGTATTGCCCAGTAGTTTTATTCAGTTTAACCACATCGGGTTCACCACCAGTGTTTTCCATTTCTATTAATATCCTAATTGCTTTCTCATTAGCCTCCAGTTTCGCTTGAATTTTTTTCCAATCTACGTCTTTATGTCGATTCATATTATTCTCAAAGCGAGCTTTAATAATTTCAAATATTTCTTTCTTTTGTTTTGTTGATAATTCTTTTGTTACTTTATGTACAGCGCTCATAACATTAACACCTTTTCTCGTTTATAATTGATATATACATACAAGAAATATAAATTTCAATAAATAACAAGTTAATTGAAATGTTTTTAACAATTGGAAGAATTAATGGGTGGCAGCTACAAGTTTAACTAACCGGATGCAGATAATGTTCAATTAGGAAACATACTTCTTCTATCTGGTGATTGCTTGGATCCATCTCTTTTAGTTTAGCGAAGTAATGTTTGGATTGAAGTATATCGCAGTAAAGCCAAATTATTCCTAATGTTAAATTGTAATCAAAAGTATCGAGGTAATCGTTACTTCTCGGTTCAAGTTTTTCTATCAGTTCGGCACAGGGGCAATCGTCTCTTATAGTATCTGTTTTTACAATAAACTCAATATCAGATTTAATGATATCCAAGAAGTAAGCAAATGATTCATTTAACCTTCCGGTTTGAGTATAACAAACAACAAGTTTCTTTTTAGCGGGGCGGTTCTCCGGATATTTAAGAAGAACCTCTTCAAATTCTTTTTGCGCAGCGGAATAGTTCCGCGCCATAAAATATTGATTGCCTAACATTTCGCTCATAGTTCATAACTCGTGTTATCAAATGAAGCTCTCTTATCGAGAGCTTCATTACAAAAATAGAAATTATTTTGGATTTGGACCTAAAACAAATGGGTAGTTGAAAATATCTTTTGCAGGATCAAACCAGTTTGCAATTCCGTTAGCCTTCATCCAATCGTAATTCATAATATTAACACCGAACATTAAAGTTTTAGCATCGTATCCAAGAAGCTTGAGTATTGTTACTACTTGAGCTGATGTTTGACCTGTAAAGCAATATAGAGCAATCGGCTTGTTGGTTGGCAATGTTTTTAACGCTGCTGATAATTTAAAATCCGCTCTTGGCGTGTATTGAATTGCACCTGGTAAATGTCCCTTAGCATAATCTGCTGCTGTCCAATAATTAACAATATAATAGTTTGCTAAATTTCCAGTAACTGTTCCCCAAGTAACTCTAATATCATCAAAAGGTGAAGCACTTGTTGTAGCTAATAACTGAGTAATTCTTGCTTCCAAGATTTCTTTACCAGTTGATTTTCCGGTATTAATTGTTGGTAAACTGCCGGCAGCAGCTTTAGGTGCATCGGTTGTTACAAAGTTTGTGTAGTTATTGCCATAGCCTGAATTTGGTACCCAAGAGGCAGCGCATGCAGCGTTCCAAGAAGACATACCAAATTTTAGCGAAGATACATTGTTGTATCCTAATAATCTTAAAACAGAAACTGCAACACCTGCAGATTGACCGCTGTAGCAAGCAATTACAATTTTTTCGTAAGAAGCAGCATTAGCCAAACTCTTCATATAAGTAACAATATTTTTCAAATCAACTCTAATTGCTCCGCTGATATGCCCTTTAGCTTCGTAATCGGTTTGTAATCTTATATCAATAACATGAATTTTATCCGGTTTAGCTAATAGATCGGCATATAGAACGTTAGCGCTGGTAACAGCCGGAGCTGCTGTATTCATAAAATCTCCATTAGCTTCTAAATATTCGGCTAATACTTGCGCCTCATTAATCTGCGGTGGCGGTGTTACCGGGTCTTCATCTTTACTACAGCCGGTATATACAAACAGCATAGGTACAATCATTAATAAAAAGAATAATTTACGTTGTTTCATTTTACATCTCCTTTATTGGTTGTTTAATTATTTTACATCCCATTTGGATGGTAGTTTTCCATCAACTGTAATAGATGATGTTGCGCTTAGCTCCCAGCTTTCTAAGTTACTTCTGAATAAATAGATATTTTTGTTTTTATAAGTACCATCTGAATTTTTAATAATATGACAGGCATCGTAACATGCTTTACCCGCAGCTACATTTGTTCTGCTTGTCCACTTTTGAATATTGTGAGGCGTTGCATATTTGTAAGTAGGGCGTACGTTAAAATTAGGTAAGTTGGCAACCCCATAATTTTTCCAACTATCAGGCGCCATTAAAGATCTTCTTAAGACAGCATACTTAAATGGTTTTATGTCAGGAATCGGGTTCAACCCAATTTTGAAGCTTTGATAAGAAGGCACACGAGCTCCTTCGCCGCCAATATGGCAGCTTGCACAATTATTATAATCTTGTGAGTGGCACGTATTACAGCTAAAAGTTTTGTAGTGCACTGAGTGATACTGATTTTTAGATTCTAAGCCTTTGTGGCAGTCCGTACATTCCGGCTTAGCTTTCATTTTATATCTTTGATCGTAAATTTGGCCATCGCCATGAACTTCTTGTTCATTATGGCAGCTCATACATGTAAATCCACGTTTCGATAAGTGGATATCGGGAACAGTTCCAACAGCTTGTCCAAAATAAGCGTGTCCAACGCGCGAAGTATGGCAGGTAACACAATGATCGCGCATATCTGGTTTTACAAAGTTATGCCCTTGATATAAACCACCGCCTCCAGCCTTTGGCCTCATAACGTGGCAATCGCCGCAGCTTGCATGGCATTTAGCACAATTATCTTTATATCCCTCTTTCATCTTTGCAGATAATTGATCGAATCCGGAAGGAATATTTGGCAGTCCAGATCGGAGAACAACCATAGATTTTTGTCCCCAGCCCTGTTCGTGTAAACTGTTTTTCGCCCTTAGGTAAATTCCGGTATGGCAGCCGGCACACTTCTGTTCTGCATGGGATGAGGGCTGAGAAATAAAATTATTAGAGTGGGCTTTTGCTTTATCGTCTGTACCATCTACACCATTATGGCAGGCTGTACAAGGAATTTTACCGTGAATATCTTTTTTAAAACTTGAATAACCAGCGCCGCCTAAATATACTCTGTCATAAGGTTCAAAATGAGGCGTTTCTCCACCACAACCGGGTGCGCTTGAAGCAGGAGGATCAGGTGTATAAACCTTTTTTAAGTGCGTATAATTAGTATGGCATCCTTCGCAGGAAGCAACAGATTTAGTTACTGTTGGTTCGGGAGTTATTGGTTCATCTTTTGGCTCCTCTTTACATCCAACGAATACAACAATAAGAAAGAGGGAAAAAGAAAGGAGGATTGATTTTAGTGCGTTCATTTTTATTCCATAATAACAATTGTTGAACGCAGTATTGCAAAATAGATGCCTTGATTAAAATGGAATAAAAACGACCTGTTTATCTATTAAAGTGAAACGATTTGTTTCATTTGGATAAATGGTCTGGTTATTAAAGCACTTATGGTTGAAAAAAATGAGTTTATGAGTTGAAACAGTGTTCCAAATAAATGAAACAAATGAAACACTATTTTGTAAGTCCAAATTGTTTCATTTGCCGCCACAAAGTAGTGCGCCCAATTTTTAACTCTTTAGCTACGCGCGTTTTATTCCAGTGGAATTTTTCTAATGCTGCCAAAAGTACAACACGGGCGCTGGAATCTGAGAAAAATGCATTGGTACTTGAAGTTATTGTTCCGTTAGCAGCGGCATCAACAACATTTGGTGGAAGTTTAGATTTTTCAATAACATCTCTTTTAGTGGTGCGAACAAAGGCATATTCAATTACGTTTTCGAGTTCGCGAACGTTGCCGGGCCAAGAATAGTTTAGCAAAATATTTAATGCTTCTTCTTCAATTTCAAGAATTTGCTTTTTGTAGAATAAAGAAAACTTACTCAAGAAATGCCGAGCGAGAGGAACAATATCTTCCCTTCGTTTTCTTAAAGGGGGAATTTCAATTGGAATAACATTTAGCCTGTAAAACAAATCTTCTCGAAACTTTCCGTTTTTCAAAGCTTCTTTAATATTAATATTAGTAGCGGCAATTACTCTAACGCTCGATGTTCGTGTAACCGATTCACCTACCCGCTCAAATGTACCTTCTTGTAAAACACGAAGCAACTGTATCTGCATTTGAAGAGGCATTTCCGCAACTTCATCTAAGAAAATTGTCCCTTGATCAGCAAGTTCGAATCTGCCGATGCGGTCTTTAACTGCATCTGTAAAGGCTCCTTTTACATGTCCAAATAATTCGCTTGCAAGCAGATTTTGCGGAAAAACAGAACAGTTAATTTTAATGTATGGATTTTTATTTCGTGTTGATAATTTTTGAATTGCATTAGCCACTAATTCTTTACCGGTTCCCGATTCTCCATGGACAAAAACCGGCGCATCGGTTTCGGCAATTTCTTCAATCAATTGGAAAATGTCTTTCATCTGCTTGCTGTGTCCAATAATTCCATGAAATTGTGATTCACTTTGCAGATTCATCCCGATGGTTTCAAGTTCACTCAAATCACGGAATGAAACTATTCCGCCTGTTGGTTCATCATTTTCATTATAAAGTACAGCGGCATTAAGTTTAATCGGTTTCATATTGCCGGCTTTACACTGAATCTTGTTTTCAAAATCGTATATGATTTTTTTGGTTTTTAATACGATGGCAATTGGACAGTCTGTAAAGCATACTTCGGAGCGGAAAACATTTTTGCAAAAATGCCCCATAACTTCATCGCGGGATTTTCCTGTAATTCTTTCGGCAGATTTATTGAAGAAATTTATCCGGAAGTCTTTATCAACAGTAAACACACCTTCGCCTATCGAATCAAGTATATGATCTTTTAGATTATCACTGATGGGCATTTACAAACCTTGTTTCTTAATGTAAAGATAAGTAAGGAATAATAATTGAAACAAATTGTTTCAGTAATGTGAACAAAAAAGCCATCAAAAGATGGCTTAATAAAAGCCCAGCCCGCCAAAAGGCAGCGGGCAAGCCCAGCCCTTCGCGCAACTGCCCCGCTTCGATCTTACCCGACTTGGCGAGCCATAGGCGAAGCAGGAAGCGGGAGGGAAGGGCTTGTGTTACCCTTCCTCACTAATTACAACTACTTATTTTGTTAATAACATTTTTTTAGAAGCAAAGAAATCATTCACTTTTATTGTGTAAACATAAAAACCGCTCGCAAAACTGCTTGCGTTAAATGTTACAATGTGTTTTCCTTTTTCTTTAAATCCGTTAACCAACTCTGCTACCTCTCTGCCAAGAACATCATATACCTTTAAAACTACATGACCTGCTTGCGGCATACTGCAGCTTATTGTTGTTGCTGGGTTAAATGGATTAGGATAGTTATCTAAACTGTAGGTTACAGTTTCTTCACCTTCCATTGCTAATGGACTTAGTTTTGATTTCATGTTATCTACTGGTAAAGTATTCGTTTGCGGCGGATTAACCGGCGGTGGATCGGATGTAACATCAACAAACCATTCATTTGACGTCTTTGTTGTACCTGATGCATCTGTAACAGAACATTTTAAATAATAATCTCGCAAATCAGTTGGGTTATGAGGGCGTGTTAAAACATCCGAATTAACATATAGCGGAACCCATTCATTACTTGGAGCTAAAGCTATAATAATATCACCAGCCTTTTTCTTTTCTTTTTCTTTCTTCTCCTTTTCCGCTTTAACACTTGCAAAGTTTTGTAAATAACCCGTTCCATCAACATACTTTATTTGCCAATTATGCGTGTAAGGCGCTAAGCCATTCTCTGGTGCTGCACCCCAAACACCTGTAGCTCCTTGGTAAAGTATATCTGTACCGGAAACATTAACCCCGGTGATTGGTATAGGCAATAGACCCGCCTCTTTTGCAAATAAATATAATAGCCCGGCAGTTGCTCTAATCGCAAATGGTATTAAACGAGAAGCCTGTTCAGTATGATTTATACTTGTTGGGATTGAGCCCAGATTACTAAATATTGAGTTAAGGATAGGGTATGTGTCAGTTTTACCATCTCGTGTATATGTAGAGCTATAATTTTTATCACCATAATACAACCCCATCCATGAACCATCGCTAGGATAAAAGTCTGCATATTGATTTACAATATACATTAAATACCGTATAGGAAAATTTTTTTCTATAACATCAAAAATAGTACCGCCTTGATTAAGTGCATCCACCCATGTATAATTTGAGTAATTGTTCATAACCCATTGTTCATAGTTATCCTTTGCTTCTTCACTGACAGGAGAATGAGCATCGTCATGGCAATGAGCAGGTACGCTCATATCCGCTAGAAGGTGTGCTATTCTACCCAATATGTCACTTGAAACTCTACGTCTATAACTTAAGTTGTAAATCTTATTTTGATTTGTAGAAAAATACTGACCTGCTGAATTCCAATACCCTAACCAATTAACGTTACCATATTTAAATAAATTAGGCAAACCACTATGTTTAACCTTGTCTATAATACCATAATTAGCAATTGATACACCACAAAAAAAACTTTGATTACCACCTAAAATTCTAAAACGAAAAGCAGAAAAAGTGGCGTAAGTTGTTTATTT
>CAZNTN010000005.1:0-3035 GCA_964575995.1 uncultured Melioribacter sp.
TAAATTCTAAGCTCTAAATCCTAAATTCAAAACGCTGAGAACTAAACCCTAAATTCTAAGAGCTAAGAACTAAACTCTAAATTCTAAGCTCTAAATCCTAAATTCAAAACGCTGAGAACTAAACCCTAAATTCTAAGAGCTAAGAACTAAACTCTAAATTCTAAGCTCTAAATCCTAAATTCAAAACTCTAAGAACTAAACCCTAAATTCTAAGCTCTAAATCCTAAATTCAAAACTCTAAGGACTAAACTCTAAATTCTAAGCTCTAAATTCTAAATTCAAAACCCTAGAACTAAACCCTAAATTCTAAGTTCTAAACCACCGGCTTATAACAACGCATAAAAGCGAGTAAAATAGATGCGTATAAGGATGAAATCGATATTATTAGCAATCTCTGTCATGTAATGTCAGAAAAATAGAATGTTTCGCGTTCGTACTGCAAGAACTTAGTCAAAAGCTGCTGCTGCTCAGATAGTAGAATAAATAGAACGAAGGGCTGTAGTTATCAAGCATAAGGCAGCGCGCACGACATTAATGGACTAAAAACTGGAAGTTCCATTAAGTCGGTTTTGAAAATATTAAAAGGAGTTACTGACGCTGAATTAGTACGCGTAATAGCGGGGAAAAATTCACGCTACGCTCAATTATTAATAGCGAAGCCAAACAAATTTTAAATTAAGATGGCATTGAAAATATCTTTTCACCTATCATTGCGGCTAAATCCCTTGTTATACTAATTGTTACAAGTCGGGATAGATTTGATTAGGATTGGTTCTAAAGAGGGAATATTAATTTAGAAAAACTAAAAACCCCGGATTAGAACCGGGGCTTTTAAGTAAAAAGTAATTACAGATAATTATCTAATAATTTTTACATCTGCAGCCTGAAGACCTTTTGGGCCTTGAGTTACCGAGAATTCTACTTTGTCGTTTTCGTTTAAAGTTTTGTAACCATCAGCTTGAATAGACTGAAAATGTACGAATACATCTTCTCCGCCTTCTTGAGAAATGAAACCAAAACCCTTAGAACTGTTGAACCATTTTACGGTTCCTGTTTTGCGCTCTGCCATTACAGAAGCTCCTTTGTAATTTGTTAATGATTATTTTACGACAGGCTTTAAGAACTACTGTGGGGTAAAACGGCTTGCGTCTACTTCTACATCTACTTCTAAAGTTACTGCCTTACGGAAGCAAACATACGAGAAGATTTATAATTAACCTAATTAATTTTTTAAAGTAAGACGCGTAAGTGTTTTGATTACGGTTGGTTACACCCAGATTTATCATTATGAAAAGTTTTTAATGACTGCCAATAGAAAAAACTGAGTTAAGTTGATTTATTAGATTATGGTAAATTTTGTTCTTCCAATGGAAGCAGAAAAAATATCGAGTTAGAAAATAACTAAGTAATTTCAGTTGTGGTTTCAAGAACATACATTTACGCATGCCTGAAATCTTAAAGGTAAATATGGGTTATAGGTACAAAAAAACATTATAAGCCTAAGTAGAATTGCTGGTATTCTAGATAAAGAAGAAGCAAAATTTATAATCCAAAAAAAATTTACAAAGTCAGAGAAATTTTTACTGTGTTGTTTTAAAACAAAAAAACCCCCGTTGCATTTTAGCTAACCGGGGTTTCTTAAAGAAAAACTATAATTAACGGCCGACTTGATCTAATGTTTCTTTCTTAGCCATTAATTGTTCTTTTGTTTCTACTCTTTCCGGATCGGCTATAATAGCTTCTGTTGGACAAGAGGGAATACATTGTGGTTCATCATAAAAGCCGATACATTCTGTACACTTATCAGGCACAATGTATGTGTGTTCATCATTTAAAGCTGGTCTTTCTTCCTTACCATAAATGTAAGAAACACCAGGTCCATAAATAGCATTATTTGGGCATTCTGCTTCGCAAGCATTGCAAGAAATGCAATCATCTGTAATCATTACTGCCATAAAAGGATTCCTCCAAATATTAAAAGGTTATAAAAGTCTGGTTCAAAAATAATAATAATCTCCAAATAGAAACTGCATTTACAAATAAATAATTAAGAGATTTATCATTACAAGACTAAATCCCTTTCCCGCTTGTTACAAAGCATAACAATAGATGCGTATAAGAATGAAATCGATATTATTACCAAACACTGTGATACTAAGTGGCACTAAAACAGAGTGTTTCGCGGTCGTACTACAAGAACTTAGTCAAAAGCTGCTACTGCCCAGATAGTAGAATATATAGAACGAGGGGTTGTAGTTATCAAGCAAATATGCATCGTGCACAACATTAATGGACTAAAGAATACAAAGCACTAAGATCTAAGCACTAAATTCTAAATTCGAAGCTCTAAGCACAAAATTCAAAACTCTAAGATCTAAATTCTAAATTCTAAGCACTAAATTCTAAATTCAAAACCCTAAGAACTAAACTCTAAATTCTAAGCACTAAATTCTAAACTCGAAGAACTAAACTCTAAATTCTAAGCACTAAATTCTAAATTCGAAGCTCGAAGCTCTAAGCACAAAATTCAAAACTCTAAGATCTAAATACAAAAAAAAAATTAGAAGCCGTTTTCTTCGAGTCTTTTAACCATCGAACCAAATATTTTTGCTAACTCGGTAGCTTCTTGCAAAAGCATTTTTCTTTTTTCTTCTAATTCGTTATTGCATTCATATGCTGACAACCAAAATGAAGATTCCTTAGCCTCCTTACGGCAAATTCGTATTCTATAGGCAAAATCTTTTTTACTTACTGCTTCATTCGCCTCGCGGTAATTTGCTCCTACCGAACCGGCAGATCGAATTAGTTGTTTACCTAATTCAATATTTACAAAATCTTTTCTAACCGTCCGTAAAAATGCAATTACATTTTTAAGAAAACAAAGCGTTCTTTCTTCTAAATCAAATTTTCTTTTCTCTTCCATTTTTTCTTTTGAATTTAGTGCTTAGAATTTTGAATTTGGAGTTTTGAATTTAGTGCTTAGGATTTTGAATTTACCTCTCAATAGTATTTTCCTTTGAGTTTTGTACTTAGAG
>CAZNTN010000005.1:3135-138555 GCA_964575995.1 uncultured Melioribacter sp.
CTCTCAAAAGTATTTTCCTTTGAGTTTTGTGCTTAGAGTTTTGAATTTGCCTCTCTCTCCAGAGTATATTCCTTTGAATTTTGTGTTTAGAACTTTGAATTTGGAGTTTTGAATTTTGTGCTTAGAGTTTTGAATTTGCCTCTCAAAAGTATTTTCCTTTGAGTTTTGTACTTAGATCTTTGAATTTTGAGTTTTGAATTTAGTGCTTAGAATTTTGAATTTGCCTCTCTCTCTGTTGCTTTTTCACCAAGCGCCAAATATTTAGAAGCGAGCAGGTAATCTCCTTTGCGTTTGTATAAATCTGCCAGCGAGAAAAATGTTCCGCTTTTTTTGTTAACAGATTTTACGTTTTGCACTACAAAATCAATTATCGTTTTGTTGATCTGAGTTTCTAAATCATAATTGTACAAGTTAAGCAGCCTAATAAGAGGAACGGCATTTGCGGGTTCTTGTTCAAATGCTCGTTGATAGTAACCGACTGCATTTTCTAATTTATTATAATCTTCCTTTTCATGTTCAAATACATTAGCTGTCCACATAAACGCACTAACCCTATGCTCGGGAATATCTTTAGCAAGTTTTTCCGTAAACATTTTTATTTCGTCGGGAGATAAAGCTGGATTGCCAAGAAGAATTTTATACAAATCCATGTCAACAACACGCGCGTTAATTGCTTCTCTAAAAGCATCGAAGAGTTCATCCGAAGATGCTGAGTTTCGGAAAATATTTTCCAAACGAAGCAAAAAACTATCCACAATTATTCCTCGTTAGTTAAGAAAGATAGAATGTTGGTTTTGTTAAATATTGGCAGTTCATCAACAAACTCAATTGTTTTGTTCAAATCCCATTGTCTTCTTTCTGAAACTACATACTTGTGCTTACCAAGAAAAGCAAATCTTCTTTCAATTAGTTTATTCTGTTCATTAAAAATTAGAAAGGCTATAATTATTGGTATGCGCAGCTTGTGCTGCCATCTTTCGTATGATTTTATTGCACGTTCGTTAACGAGGAATGCTTTTGTTCGCTTTCCTTTCCAATCGAGCAAAGCGCTCTTCCCTTTGCTGGTTAAGATTATGTCGGGTTTGTCTTCTCCCTTTTCCCACAATTTTTCGTAACGCATGTCTTCACCAAAGGGTTTAAACTCAATACCCCATTGAACAAGAAGATTTTTCCCAACATGTTCGGATAGGTCGTGCAGTTTATAATTGCTGCGAAATTCCTCTTTCGATTTTGCAGGACGAAAGTCTAATCTTTTCATTTTGCGGCAGGTTCAAATAAAGCAGAAACGGCGCCGGCAGGGTCTTGAATAACGCAATACCTTCCCATGCCGGCGTAACTTTTAGGTTCTGCCAAAATTTTGCCACCAAGTTTTATACATGATGCAATGCTATGATCGATGTTGGCAACGTTAATGTAGATTAACCATTGGGGCGGAATGTTAGCATTAGTGCCGAGAGCGTGGCAGATACCGCCTGTATGGATTTTTGAGTCCTGTGTCAGCATTATATAATCGCTGTATTCTCCCATAGAAACAAGTTCAAACTTCCAGCCAACAACTTGGCTGTAAAAATCGCGCACTTGTTCGGCGTTGGGAACTGTAAGATCGTGCCAGTTAATTACTCCGGGTTCGTTACTAAGAGCAGCCATGTGTTTACCTTTCTAAATAATTTGCTGGGAAGATATGGATTTCGCTTTCTATTATCTCAACAATCTTAATCAATAGAAAAGCTCTGTGTTACGTACCAATTTTTATGGTTTGGTGCGGCTGTTTTAAAAGTATCATAATTTGAGCAAGAGAATAAAAATTTACCAGATTTAACTTTTGAGACAGCTTTTTTAGGTTGTCTTTTTATTATTCAAAATTGCGGAACCACTAAAACAACAACAGCGATAACAGCAACTTCATTATAGAATATTTAATTCATATTACCTGAGACCACATCATTTAACAATAACATTTCATTGCAGTCCTAAATCTTTTGTTTGACATACATTCTCAAAGCCGAGTTGGTAGTTGTTGTATTAGGAAAGTATTTGTAATCGCCAAAGCGCTCATATAACAAATAGTCCAAACCCAAAAATGTTCTCGTGGATAGCTGGTAGTTTATTCCCGCATTAAACAGCCCAACAAATTCTTCGCTTTCGGCTCCGCTTAGCGTATGAATCCAGTATCTTTTATAATTAGTGTAGATATCTCCATAGTTATCAATCTTTATTTTTACTCCTAACTTTGCGCCTGCGCCTGGTCCAATGTTGTAATCTTTTCCGTATTCGCTTGCATAATGAGAATTAGTTCCACCCATCAATATTGCAGAAAAGCCAAAATAGTTCTGCATTGATATTGTTGATGAAAATAGAATTGTATTTATGATTTGTCCGGTAACGCTGGTTGCCGAAAGTTTGTAAACCGTATTGATGTGGATATCTACTTCTTTGTAAATGCCAATAATATTTTTGGATTCTTTGAACAGTTTAATGTTTCTATCCCAAAGAACACCGCTGGCAAAAATGGCGCCAATATTGTCATTCGGGGCTAAATTAAATTCTGTGCGCAGTGTGAAATAATCAAATGGTTTTTTATGGTTCTTAACTGAAAATAGATTGCCGTAATTTAAATCCACTCTAATTGTTGCATAAGACTTACTGTTGTTAATCTTTCCACTAAAAAACACGTTATGAACACCGCTAGAAATAACAAAATTGTAATCCGTTTCTTCTGGAGAATTTGATAATCTCCACATATCTCCTCTAATCAGTCTATTTAACCCTTGCATCGGATTAATAAGAGTTGATGTAAATTCACGAAGAAATCTTTCGAACCCAGTTTTACTTTCATCAATTATAAGATTTGAAACGCGATAAGAAATTTCTCCAAGTATAACTCCTGTAACCGGTGTGTTTACTATATCATTGTAAGATGGCGGTTCGCTTTCCATAAAATATTCCCACATTAAACTTCCACCTAATACGTAAGGTAAAGATTCCCAGAATTCAAGACCGTTCGAGCGCGCTAAATTGAAATAATTAGAACCATGATACGGATGCCAAAACTGATTCATCAAATAACCATCCTTATCCCATTCAAAACCATTTTCAAAATTCCTTTTAATTGATTTCCAGCTGATGTTTGACCAACCCTCGCTGCTTAAATATCTATTATAAGCCCAAACACCAAAATTAAGACCCATTACTTCTACTGCAGGAAGCCAATAATTTTTTTCTTTTTCGGTATTAACTTGTAAAGTATCGGTGAGATTTACATTCGCTATTTGTGATATTCCGGCGGGAAGTGTTTTTGCCAAACATGTTTGTGCGTTTATTTGCTGGTTAAAAGCAATAATGGAAAAAGAAAGTACAAATAAATTAATAACCATTGATTATTATTTTCTTCCTCTTTTCCGTTCATAGTATAGTCTAAAATACATTGTTTGTTATGTTGTCTTTTTATAATTCAAAATTGCTAAAGTGTTAAACAAAACAGCAAACCCAAACACAATTAAAAAGTGCATACGCAAATCCCAAAAGCCGCTTCCTTTAAGAATCAACAATCTCATTGCATCGATTAAATAGCTAACGGGATTAATATAAGTTAAATACCTTGCCCAGTCAGGCATGTTTTCAACCGGCGAAAATAATCCGCCCAACAGAACAAAGATCATCATAAAAAAGTAAGCTATAAACATTGCTTGCTGCTGGGTTTCTGCAAAAGTAGAAGTAAGTAAACCAAAACCGAGAAGAGCTATCAGATAAATTCCAGCAAATAAAAATCCAACTATTAAGCTGCCGGCTGGAAAGATTCCATAAAAAATAAAGCTAACAAGAAAACCGATTGAAAGCACAATCATTCCCAAAATCCAAAACGGAATAAGTTTACCAAGAATGAATTGGTATTTTTTTATTGGAGAAACATTAAGCTGTTCAATTGTACCAGCTTCTTTTTCTTTAACAATATTTAATGATGTTAGTATGAAACCAACTAAAGTAACGAGTAAAGCTAAAACGCCTGGAACAATAAAATATCTGTAATTCATTTTTGGATTAAACCAGTTAGAGCTTGTTACTTCAATTAGCGGCTGCGGATTTAATCTTGGCTGCTGAATCCATTCTGCCCTAACATCATTATTGAAATCACGGATGATTGAGTTGGAATAAGAAACAGCAATCCCGGCTGTTTGTCCGTTAATCGCATTTGCAGAGATCATCACCTTTGTTTTATGCTCTCTAATCAAATCTTTTTCAAAGTTCTGAGGAATTGTAATAATTAAATCTGCTTCATCTTTTTCTATAAGCTTAAGAGCATCATCGTAATTTTTAGAATCTTTTACGAGTTTGAAATAAGCGGAAGAAGTAATTTTATTAATCAATTTTCTTGAATATTCTGAATTGTCATGATCAACAACGCATAACAAAATGTTTTTCATTTCGAAGTTGGCGGCTAAAGGAAGAACAATAAGCTGAAAAACCGGCATAACAAAGATCAATCGCAAAATCAGTTTGTTGCGAAAAATTTGTAGAAACTCTTTACGAAGTAAAAATATAAGTGTTCTCATTACAACCTAATCTTAAATCTTTTTAAGCTTACAAAAAGGAAGAATAATGTCATCGCTGCTAAGATTATGACTTCATACCAAATGGCGGAAAGCCCTAATCCTTTAATCATTATGGATTTTACCAAAATGATGTACCACTTTGCCGGCATAATGTTGCTTAGCGCTTGAAGTACAACCGGCATGTTTGCAATTGGAAATGCATAACCGCTAAGCATTACAATCGGAAGCATTAATCCAAGCAAAGAAACAAGCATAGCAGCAAGCTGCGATTCGGTTATTGTAGATATTAATAATCCTAACGAAAGCGCACATATTAAATAAAGAACAGTAACCGCAATTAACAAGAATAGACTTCCATGAATCGGCATTCCTAAAACAAAAACACTTAAAAGCAAAATTGTTGCAATGTTTACAAGCGAAATAACAAAGTATGGAACTACTTTGCTTAGAATTACCATCAACGGCTTCATTGGCGAAACCAAAAGAATTTCCATTGTGCCTAACTCTTTTTCTTTTACAATAGAAATTGAAGTCATCATTATTGAGATTAAAAGCAGAATCATTCCCATTACACCTGGAACCGAAGAGTAAGCGCCTTTAAGCTCTGGATTGTAAAGCATTCGCATTTCTGCGTTTATTGTATATGGAAGTTTGTTCTGCTCGTTTATTTCGTTTTGATAATCCATTATAATTGAACTTGCATAGTTAACCAAAGTTGTTGCTTGGTTAGGATCGGTGGCATCGGCAATTAATTGAATTTGAGCTTTGTTAGCGTGAGAAAGTTCGTTTTGAAAATTGGTTTGAAATACAACAGCCAGCTTAATCTTTCCGGTTTTAAATGCTGCCTCAATTTGGTTGTTTGCTGTCAGTGTCCTATCAATATCAAAGTATCTGCTGCTTTCAAATTTTGTGATAATCTTCTGTGTCGTTTCATCCTTTGCGTTGTCAAGAATTGCTATCGTTGCATTTCTGGTTTCGTTAGTTATTGCATAGCCAAAAATCAAAAGTTGAACTATTGGCAGACCAAGCAGAATCATCATCGAGCGGTAATCGCGCAAGATGTGGAGAAATTCTTTTCGTACGAATATTAGAAGCTGCTTCATTTTTCCTCTTTTACTTTTGCGTTCTTTGCGACTCTACGAGGGAATAATTTCTCGCCAAGACGCACGGGCGCGGGAAGTTATTCTCCGCGTTTTGCGCCGCGAGCAAGCATTAAGAAAACTTCTTCCATTGATTTTACACTGTATTTCTTTTTCAATCCTTCCGGCGAATCAAGCGCTTGAACAACACCATCCACCATTATAGAAACGCGTCCGCAGTATTCGGCTTCATCCATATAATGAGTTGTAACGAAAACAGTAATTCCGCTGTCTGCTGCTTCGTAAATCATATACCAAAATTGTCTGCGGGTAATTGGATCAACTCCTCCGGTCGGTTCATCAAGAAACACAATTTTGGGTTGATGAAGTACCGCTATGCTGAACGCAAGTTTCTGTTTCCACCCAAGCGGAAGTGAAGAAACAAGCTTATCGGCTTCATATCGCAAACCAAGTTTATTTATCAGAGCATCACTTTTTGTTTTAATGTGTTCATCGCTTAAGGCATAAATACCGCCAAAGAGCTGAATGTTTTCTTTAATAGTTAAATCTTCATACAAAGAAAATTTTTGGCTCATGTAGCCGATGTTTTTCTTTATCCATTCAGTTTGTTTATAAACATCGTAACCGGCAATTTGAGCGCTGCCGTAACTTGGCTTTGAAATTCCAATCAGCATTTTCATTACAGTTGTTTTTCCTGCGCCGTTCGCCCCAAGAAAGCCAAAGATTTCTCCTTTGTAAACTTCAAAAGATATTTCGTTTGCCGCGGTAAAATCGCCAAACTTTTTTGTGAGTTTATCTGTTTTAATTACAACTTCGTTCGATCTCATTTCTCATTCATCAATTGCATAAAGCAATCTTCTATTCCTGGTTCTATTTTGTTTAACGTCAGGACTTTATGTCCGCAGCCCGATAAATAGTATTTTAACTCATCAACGTTTTCATCTTTTAGTATTAAGTGGTGGTTTTCTCCAAAAGCAAAACAACTCTCCGTTTGAGGATATGCGCGAAGATCATTTAGTAGCTTATACATACTTTCAGAATGTGCAGCAAACAGACTTTGTCCAAATTGATTCACAATTGCATCAGGTGTATCTATCGTCATTATCTTTCCTTTTTGCATAAGCGCAATTCTATCACAAAGCTTTGCTTCATCCATATAAGGAGTTGATACCAGAATTGTAATTCCCAGCTTTTTCAATCTCTTCAGCATTTCCCAAAGTTCTTTTCTGGAAACCGGATCTACGCCGGTTGTTGGTTCATCTAAAAACAAAATTTTTGGTTTGTGAATCAAAGCGCAGCTTAAAGCCAGCTTTTGTTTCATTCCGCCGCTAAGTTTTCCGGCGCGGCGCCTTTTGAACGGCTCGAGTTGTTTATAAATATCGGCAACTAAATCGTAATTCTCTTGAATTGTTGTGTTGAAGATTGTCGCAAAAAATCCCAGGTTCTCTTCAACTGTTAAATCTTGATACAGCGAAAACCTGCCAGGCATGTAACCTATATTATTGCGGATAGTTTTCCAATCTTTAACAACATCGCAGCCGAGAACTTTTGCCGATCCTTTATCTGCAAGAAGAAGCGTAGTAAGAATTCTAAAAATTGATGTTTTGCCAGCACCATCGGGACCAATCAAACCGAAGATTTCTCCTTCTTCCACCGAGAAAGAAACATCATCAACTGCGGTAACGCTGGAATTCTTTACCGAATAAGTTTTTACAATATTTTCTAATTCAACTGCTTTCATAGTATTATACTTTGAGGGCTTGCGCATGCCTTATCGGCATACAGGTCTTGGCGAGAGAAAATTTCTCGCAGAGACGCTAAGGCGCAGAGTTTAGAATTTTACTTCTCCGTACATTCCTATTTTCAAATAGCCGTCGTTCTTAACTTTTACTTTAATTGAGTAAACAAGATTAGCGCGCTCATCTTTTGTTTGAATTGTCTTTGGTGTAAACTCTGCTTTGGATGCAATCCAATAAACTTCGCCGCTCATTTCTTTTTGCTCGCCCTTACCTTTATCAACAAACACTTTTACTTTTTGACCAAGCCTTACTTCTCCGAGCTGATTTCCATTGATGTAAGCGCGTAAAGTCATTTCAGATAAATCTGCAATTTTATAAAGAGCTTTTCCGGGTGCAGCAATTTCGTTTTGTTTAGTATAGCGGATTAGTACTGTACCTTCAATTGGATTTTTTACAACACTGCGCTTTATCTGGTCTTGAATCTGCTCAATTTGTGCTTGCAATGAAAGTGCTTCATTCTGCAATACGGTTTTTGTAATTGTTAAGTTGGATTTAGCTGCATTGTACTGTTTATTCAAAACAACGAGCTGAGAATTTATGTCATCAAGTTGTTTTGTTGTGGCGGCATTTGCTTTAACAAGATTTTCAACTCTTCGCTTTTCTGTTTCAGCGGTTTCAATTTGTTCTTTTATAGCCGCAAGCTGAATTTTAATATCCGGCTGCTTGCTAAGAACTGCTTTAACAGAGGCTTCGAGCTGTTTCTTTCTTAAATGAAGCTGAACTGTATCAACAAGAGCAACCACATCATTTTGTTTAAGCTGAGAGCCTTCTTCAAGATTAAGCTGAACCAATTTTCCGGCTGATTCGGAAGAAACAATTACTTCTTCAGATTCAAATGTACCTGTTGCATCAAACTTTCCGTTGCCGTTACCGCAAGCTGCTAAAGTTAACGTAATGAGCATAATGGTCAAGCTGGTTTTGTTAAATATCGTTTTCATGTTCGTGTCTATAATTATTTATAATAAAAATTAGTTTCCTGTAGTTAGCTTATAATTCTGCTGTGCGAGTAAAAGTTGAATTGTGTGAATCGCCAAATTCTGTTTTGCCTGATCTTCGGCATTCAGCTCACGGATAAAATCATTCGATGTAATTACTCCATTTTCTAATTGCGCTTTTGCAGAGAGTTTAACACTCGCACGAATTTCTAAAATTTGTTTATCTACTTTTATCAATGCTTTCAGCTTTTCAATTTCTGCCGCTTGCTGCTTCAGCGCTGCATTAGTGTTCAGCAAGAAAGTTTCTTTCTGCGCTTCAACGGATTTTTTATTCAACTCAAAAATTTCGCTTTCGTATCCAAACGTATATAAACTTGATGGCGACCAGCTTAGTTTAGCACCAGCGATATAAAACCAATCGAAATTATTTTTTAACATATTAAGAGCTGGCTTTCCATATCCACCTTGGAAAAACAAACCTGCCTTAGGAAGAATTTTTGCTGCTGCCAACACGCTTTGTTTATCTATCATTCTTTCTTGAGATGAAAAAATCTTCAGCTCCGGTCTGTTTATCTCTGATGGAAAATCTTCTGAGGAATTTACTCGCTCCAAAACAACATTCTCGTTCAATGATTGATTAAGAAACAAACCGAGCGTTTCCACAAAAGCTTTTCTCGAAGATTTTATTTCTATCTCTCGCTGTTCAGCTTTCAAATACTCGGCTTTTAGAACATCAACGCTTGGTTTTGCTGCGGTTCCGTTTGCAAAAGCAGCGCTCAGTTTATCTAAACTTGCTTGCAAATCTTTTTTAAGCAGACTTGTTTGAACAAGCTGTTCATCAATCAAAATAATTCCAAAGTAAAGCTGATTTATTCTTTCTTTCACTTTCAACAGTTCAACTTCAACTTTCTGATTGTCAACCTCTGCTAAAGCCTTTTGCACGTTTGACTGTGAGCTCATAATTCCGCCGTCATAAACAACTTGAGTTATATCCGCAATAGCTTTGTATTGATCTTTAGTCAGCGGCTCAATTTTTATTCCCGGCAAAGAAAATGGCAGGTTTGTTACATCCGATTGATAAGTTGCTTGTCCACTTATAGTAATCTGCGGAAGATAACCGCGCCAAATATTGCTTACACTATAATCTTTACTCTGTGCAATGTATTCTTTCTGTTTTATCAGTGGAAAATTAGCGCGTGCTTTTTCGTAACACTCAGTAATAGTAAGCCTTGTTTGTGCAGAAGCTGCCGATGCAAAAACAATCAACACGAGAATTATTTTCTTATTCATATTTTTTCTTTGTTTAATGTTTCATTAAAAACTTCGCGTCCTTTCTCCGTAAGCATGCCGCCAATTATTACCAAGAAAGCCGTGCGCGCAGCTTGTATTATTGAAAAATTGTTTGCAAGAATAAACTCCGGATTAACTACCGAGCGTGCCGAGCTAACAAAAACCGTAATCAAAATTGAAGTTGGATAGTCCAAAAACAATCCTTCTGCTTTCCCTTGATCAATCACTTTAGAAATATTGTTCATCATCATTTCTGTTCTAAACCGATCAATCTCATCCCATAGAGATGGCATATGCTTTTTTAGCTCACCAAGCATTTTGGGACTTACTTTAACCGAAACAGAAGCAAGCAGAGAAATTAAATCCGCAAGCTTTGCAATTGCATTTTTGTCGGAATTCAATGCGGGGAGAATCTTCCCATTCATCTTGTTCATAAAATGATGAGCTGCGGCTTTTACAAGTTCGTTCTTTGAAGGGAAGAACTTATAAATTGTCTTTTTACTCATCTGCAAATCAGCAGCTACTTCATCCATAGTGGTTTTATAAAAACCCTCTCTGAAGAATTTTTCCTCTGCATGTTCTATTATTTTTTCTATTTCGTTCATTATGGGAAACTATTTTAGTTTTTCTGGTTTCCAAAATACAAGACTTTCCCTGTTTTGTCAAGCAATTTTTACTCCCGTATTGTTAAGCAGCAAAGATTCTGAAATTCTTACCGTACTTGTTGTGGTTAACCACGTCCCGATTTCTGAAAAAGCACGATAATCCCAACGAATTTTTTTGCTGACATTTATTTTGTACTACTGTGCATTGAAAGCCTAACAGATTGAGGCTGTCCTTTTTAGCAATGAAGTATATTCTGCACAAATTATTTCTTGCTTAGCAAATCTCTAATTTGAGTTAGCAAAACAACTTCTTCGCTTGTAGAAGGCGGTGCGTTATGTGTAGTTTCTGCTTTCTTTTTCAAACGGTTTATTGCTTTTACTAAAATAAAAACAGCTAATGCGGCGATAAAGAAATTGAAGACTGCGTTCAAGAATTTTCCATATAGTATTTCAACCGGGCTGCCGCCGTTAAGCGGATTATAAAGTTTAATTGAGAAAGCGCTGAAATCTATTCCTCCTATTAAAGCGCCAATTGGAGGCGTTAGTACATCGGTTACAAGTGAAGTTACTACGCCGCCGAAAGCCGCTCCAATAATAATACCTACTGCCATATCAACTACATTGCCTTTCATTGCAAAGGCTTTAAATTCTTCTATTATTTTCATCACTCCTCCAAAAGATAATTGATTTAGTAGGTAATAAATTTACAAAATTGCTTTATTTCCCACAGCATCGAGCAGTATTTGGTTCTTAAACACTCTGTAGCGCTGTTGCCGGAAAGCTCTGAAATTATTTTTTCTTAAAGAATCTTGGTAATAACAATGCTTGCAGTTTGCTTGTAAAGACTAAGCGATGTTGTAAGAATTTGTATTGTAAATACCAGATTGTACCAAAATTATCTTCAAATACACCGCATACAGCCCAAACCGGAACTGCCGGTACGTTAGAAGGATTTGTGTTTATACGTTCAATTAGTTTGCCGGAGTTGTTTATTCTAAAAAGACCTGCGTGCGGAGCTGCAATTAAATATTCTCCGGTTTTTGTTTTTATAATAGGAAGAAACTCCGCGCCTCTTCCATACAACAAAGTTCTTGAAAGACTGCCGTAGTATTTACGAAAAGCATTTATAGCTGTTGGGAAGGTTTCATTCAAAAACACACCTGGCATTGAGTAAAACATTTTTGTGTTCGGGTTATACTTCATAACTCCCCAGCCTCCAGTGCCAAGCCAAAAGATACCAGATTTATCTTTACACACTGCGTTGGTAAACCATTTATCTGCGGGTTCCCTAAGAACAGTGTATTTTTTGTTCTGTAAATCAAACTCTGCAAAAATCTGAAATGAAGAAATGTATAGTGTGTTATCAGCTTCCAGAATATTACTAATTGAACATGGGTTTCCTTTAGAATCCCTTATTGGAAAACGTTGAATCGTCCCCGTTTGTGTATTGTACAAATTCAATCCCGATGCTGTCCCGAACCAAACCATTCCTTTCTTCTTCACTGAAACAGAGGTAACCTCATTCATGTATTTTAATTCAAGCCCATCTTCATCTTTTGGAAGAATATGTGAGAATGATTTGCTTTTGGGATTGTAGCAGTTTAATCCGCCCCGTGCAGTTGCAATCCACAAAAATCCGTCATCGGATTCACTAATTGCATGAATATAATTGGAACTAACGCTGTTTGAATTTGATGCTTGATGCACAAACCTCTGAGCTGCAAATGTTGTCGGATTTAATTTGTTTAATCCTCCGTCTGTAGTGCCAACCCAGATAAATCCATCGCGGCTTTCGAATATGCACGTAATAAAATTACTGCTGAGAGTTGTTGTATCTGCACGGTTTGTAATTTGCACGAATGATTCTTTAGTACGATCGTACAGATTTAACCCCCCGCCGTTTGTACCAATCCATAATCTCTGATGGGAATCTTCAAAAATGATGGACACATTATTTTCCGATAACGAAGTTGAATCTGCTGGATTATGTCGGTAGCAAATAAAGTCATATCCATCATAACGGTTAAGCCCATCCTTAGTACCAATCCAGATAAATCCTTTTTTATCCTGACAGATGCTGTAAATGTAGTTTTGTGAAAGACCATGATCTATGGTCAAAAATTCGGAAGATTCTTGCGAAAACAAAATAATCGGGAAAAGTAATATTCCAAGTGTGAACCCTTTCATTATCATACAGTTCGCATGTTTTTAGTCATGTTAGGGGCCATTTAATCCAAGAGGGATTGTTGTATCCCTTTTTGCGGTTCAATATAAAATTAACCTGCAAATCCGCAAAAAATATTTCGTTACTCCCCTTACGCAGAGTTTGATTTTTTTGGACTAAAATCCGTATTGTTCTTCGCGTTGAACAAAACAATAAACTTCGGCTTTAGCCACACCTCGCGTAAGGTAAGCTCTTTATCGATAGCCGCACGTTGTTTGTTAAGCTCTGCTTGTGCAATGTAACTTGAACCTTGCGGCTTAAGGCTTTTGTCTAGCTGCTCACTACTACTTAGTCGATCCTTAAAAAGTAATTTTTAGATTTGATACAGAATGGTTCGCTGCCAAAACCGGAAAACTTCTCGTTCAACCGTTTTGAAAAAGAAGAAAAAAATAATTTCTGCTTTACGCATCATTTTTTCAAATTAAATGCTGAGGCAGCTAACATTTCATTTATCTGATCTCCAACTATTCCTTTTAAGAAGCTTCTTGACAACCGGTTATCTGTTTTTAGATGACTAATCACCGGCTCTATCGCTGCTCTTCTTCTAATTTTGGAATACAATTTTGCCATTAACTATTGTGTACAAAACTTTTGTGGCTTTAATTTCTTCATCTGAACAATTTAATAAATCGTTGGAAAGCACGACTATGTCGGCATACTTTCCCTTTTCGATTGTTCCCTTAACGTTTTCTTCAAAAGATGCATATGCACCGTTCGCAGTATAGCTTTTGAGTGCTTCCAGTCTAGTCATTTTCTGTTCCGGGTAAAACGTTTTCCCTTCTGAATTTTTTCTTGTAACAGCAGAATAAAAACATTCTATTGGATTAACGTCTTCAACCGGTGCATCTGTGCCGTTAGAAATTATTGCTCCGCTGTTTATTAGTTTTTTCCAAACGTAAGCACCTTCCTCAGCGCGCTTAATTCCAAGTCGTTCCGGAACAAAACCCATATCACTTGTACAGTGAACCGATTGCATTGCTGCGATCACGCCAATCTTTGCAAAGCGCGGAATATCTTTTTCGGATAAATGCTGAGCGTGCTCAATAGCCCAGCGCAAGTTTTTCTGCCCTGGATATTTTTGAAAGATTTCTTGATAAATATTAAGCACTTCTCTGTTTCCTTTATCGCCTATTGCGTGTATGCGCATTTGAAAACCATTTACAATTGCCAGCTCGGCTGCTTTTTTCAATTCGCTGATTGGTGTTACGTTCGAGCCGTAGTGATTTGGCAAATCCGAATATGGCTCAAGCAGCCAAGCGCCTCGCGAGCCTAGCGCACCATCAATATATTGTTTGATTGACCTTACTGTTAGAAATCCATTTGCATAACCTTCCATTTTATAATGAGATAATTTCTCTTTCATCTTTTCATAATTATCCTGAACCATAACGTTTACTCTAACCGGCAGGAGTTTTTCATCTGCCAATTTTTTGTAAACATCAATTACTTCTAAAGGTTGTCCTGCATCCGAACAAGAAGTAATTCCTTTTTTCAAACATTCTTCAGCCGCCAGCTTTGCTATTTTTTTGTAATGCTCTTCAATTTCTAACGGCGTCCGCTTTGCCAAATATTCATCATAAACTTTGCGGATTAAGTATTCGCCGTTCTCTTCAAACACGCCTATTGCGTTTCCATGTTTATCACGCAGAACAGTTCCACCTTCTGGATTCTTTGTTGATTTACCAACTCCGGCGAGCTGCATTGCTTTTGCGTTTGCAAAAACAGCGTGCCCGCTTGCGTGGGAAAGCATAACTGGATTTTCCGGCGAAACTTTGCTTAACTCAACGTGGATTGGATAGCCGTTTACATTTGGATTTGGAGACGGATTAAATTTTTCTTGATGCCAGCCTCTTCCAATTATCCATCCACCCGGTTTGTTATTTTTTACAGCTTTTGCAACTATGCCAACAACTTCGTTCCAGTTTTTCGCGCTGCGTAAATCCAAATTAATCAACGATTCCCCAATTCCTAAAAAGTGTGCATGACTTTCGATAAAACCGGGCATTACAAAGTTTCCATCAAGATCAATCATTTTAGTAGATGAGCCAACATATTTGTCCGCCTCTTCATTCGAGCCAACGAACAATATTTTTCCATCTTTCACCACAATGGATTGGGCAGTTGTATTCTGCGCGTCCAGCGCTGCAATGTTTCCATTCCTCAGAATGAGATCTGCAATGTTTTCCATTTTGGTATCTCCGCAATTTGATAACAACAGCATACCCGAAGTAATCAATATAATAGTGAGTAGGTTTTTCATTATTTCCTCTTTTAATTTCTATTAACTAAACCCTTCCAATGCTTATAAACGAAGAAAAGTCTTCGGCGAGCCTTTCTCCTTCGTAAACAATTTGTTCGAGGAAAAGTCCGGAAGGAGGTGCTGTAAACTTTGCCGGTTCGTTAGATTCTCTTTCTAAAAATTGCCTAATTTTTCCTTCGTTCATATTTCCGCGTCCAATTTCTACAAGAACGCCAACCATTCTTCGCACTTGCTTCCACAAAAAATGAGAACCAACAACGCGAATTAAAATTAAATCTTCTTCTCTTTTTAGCCGAACATCTTCAATAAAAACTTTGGTTGATTTTTCGGTTTCGTCTTTATCGGCAAATGAAATAAAATCGTACATTCCAACAAACTGCTTTGCGGCGTTCTGCATTTTTGTAAAATCAAGTTTGTCTTTAATCCACCAAACATACGGTTTTCCAAACGCACTTCTTCTTGTAGAAATTTGATAAATGTAGCTTCGTTTTTTTGCATCGTGCCGCGCGTGAAATTTTGGATGAGCTTTTTCAACTTCCAGAATATTAATATCTGCCGGAAGCTCATCGTTGAGTTTCATTCTAATAATTTCCGGTGCAAGCATTGTGTTTACTTCAAGATGAGCTGTTTGACAAATTGCGTGAACACCGGCGTCGGTTCTGCCGGAACCTTGAACATCAGCACGTTCACCTTTAAATATTTTTTCCGCCGCTTCTAGCAGTTTACCTTGAACGCTCTTTGCATTCTTCTGCATCTGCCAGCCGCTGTAACGCGTACCGTCAAATTCTATGTAAAGTTTAAATCTGCTCATTGTCTCTCAATTGTTTTTGTTTATAAGATTTACAACAACCTTAGTTATAATTTCTTTCTCTTTTGGCTTACTTTCTGCTATCATAAGACATAACGCAGCAAGTGTGTTGTCCGCAAGCCGTTTAACTCCGTTCTGTTTATAGAGTATTCGGTTTTTATCTAGAAACCAGAGAAAAATAGCGGCGGCTATTCTTTTGTTTCCATCTACAAAAGAATGTTTTTTAATAATGAAGTAAAGCAGATCAAGTGCGTGAGTATAATCTGAAACGACTTTTAATATTCCGGCAAATTCATTTTGACTAAGCTCATAATTGGCTGCCACTTTGGAAAATATCTTTAGAGCTGCTTCAATTTCTCTAATTCGTTCAGATTGCTCTTTTAGCTTCTTCTCATTTAGCACATACCCTTTTACCAAATATTCTTTTAATATTTTATTTGCCCAAATTCTAAACTGTGTTCCTCTTTTTGATTTAACGCGGTAACCTACTGAGATAATAACGTCTAAATTATAGTACTCCCGCTCTCTGGAAATTGAACGTTTTCCTTCAGTTTGAACTGTCAGGTATTTCCTGACGGTTGAATCTCGTTCTATTTCTCCTTCTTTATAGATATTGTTTACATGTTCGCTAACAGTTTGTTTAGTCTGCTCAAAAAGCCTTGCCATTTGCACCTGAGTCAGCCAAACTGTTTCTTCTTCCAACTTGACATCTATTGCTAAGTTGCCATCGGGCGCTTGGTAAAGAATTATTTCTCCCTTGGCTTTATCACTTTTAACAATTTTTTCTTTCATCTTTTTTCCATTTTGAAAACAAATGCTATTATTCCACCGATTTTATTAATGCTTCGCTGTAAGCTAAGTCAAGACATATTTTTGATATACTTTTTATAAGTATCCGGAATAATTCTTCTGCGCCATTATTTTTCTTTAACAGATCGTTATAGATGACTAATGAGTAAAGTAAAATGGATGTTTGGTTTCTTCATATCACCATCGGTAATTATCATAATATTACTAGCTATCTCACGCCTTCTCTTTTTGGCTCTTCTGTATAGTCCACATCTTTTATTTCAAAAAAATGTTCTACTGCTTCTTGCATTGTCCTCGGTGCTTTAGCGCCTTCTGGGTCAATTCTCCTTTTTCTACATTCAGCCAACAAAACCGCGTCCACCGAATTGACTATTTTCTCGGTCAAGGCAGCTACTGGTGAAGATTGTTGCGAAAGAAACGTTCCCACATTATTCTCTAGATTTCCATAAATAGCCCAATTTCTTTCGTCTTTCAGAATTTCGCTCTCATTAATGATTCGGGTTACTTCTTCTTCAGCTTTGGCATCTACTAGACTTAGACACAACTCTTTTTCTTTCATGGGTTCCCCTTTTTTATAACCAATTAATTTTTATTTCGCTTTCTAGTGATTTAAATTCTTTATCACCCGTTACCAAAACTGCTTTTTTATTTTTCGTCAGTGCGGCAGCAAATGCATCCGCATAAGACATTTTATTATAAGCTTTATAATGAGCCGCTTGCAGTGTTAGTTCTTTGTTTGCTTCAACTATTGTTATCGGGTAGCGGGCAAGTGTTGCTCTAAATAGTTCCGCTTTATCTTTACCTTGAGTTCTCAGTGTGATGTAATAAATCTCTCCCCAATTAATTACACATAAGAACAGTTCCGCTTCGTTGTGCAATGCTTTGCTTAACAGTCCGGCAACTTCTTCTGCACCTTTTTCATTTTTTGCATACGCAATTAATGCGTAACTATCTAATACGTAACGCTTCATAATTCACGTTCTTTCTTTTTTTCTTCCATAAGCGCTTTAAGAAGGTCCCCCTCTTTTCCTAAAAATCCAATGTTTGCCTTTACTACCTCTGGGGTGACAGGAATAATTTTAATCCCATCTTCTTCATCTAAGAAGTGCAGCCGTGTGCCCGGCTTTATTCCATACTTTCTGCGAAGTTTAGACGGAATAACCACCTGTCCTTTTGTTGTTGAAAATCCGAATTCCATCTTTTCACCTTTTTGTTTTACTTTCATCATAAAGCTATACTATTTTTATTTGTAAGTCAATGTAATAAATGTAAGACATCATGCTTTTATCCCCCTTTCTGATTATAGCGCTGGTTTGTGTAGCCCTCTTCGCTTCTTGCATCTTACCTTATAAATTTTGAGTTTGCAAAAACAAAAAGGAACAACAATGGGAAAGAAAGATCCGCGTGTAGATGTTTACATTGCTAAGTCTCAAGAGTTTGCAAAACCAATCTTAGAACACTTTAGGGCATTAGTTCACAAAGCGTGTCCAGATGTTGAAGAAACTATTAAGTGGGGTTTTGCATTCTTTGATTACAAGGGTCCATATTGCAGCATGGCATCGTTTAAACAGCACTGCGCTATTGGATTTTGGAAGGCGGCTTTGATGAAAGACGCTAAACTAATCGCCAATGCACAAACCGAAACCGCTATGGGGCATTTAGGCAGAATAACCTCTCTTAAGGATCTTCCTAAAGACAAAGTTTTAATTTCCTATTTGAAGGAAGCGGCAAAATTAAATTCCGATGGAGTTAAACTTTCTCCCAAACCAAAATCGAAAGAGCCGAAAGAATTAGTTGTGCCCGATTATTTTACCAAAGCTCTAAAGAAAAACAAAAAATCACTCGAAACATTTAACAATTTTTCTTATTCAAAAAGGAAAGATTATGTAGAATGGATTACCGGAGCCAAAACTGAAGAAACAAGAAGCAAAAGAATGGCTACGGCAATCGAATGGCTTGCCGATGGAAAATCGCGCAACTGGAAATATGAAAAGTGTTAGAAATTATCTTAGGAAATCATAAAATGAAATTACTCTCAAAAATATTATTTCTCGTAACGGCTTTGAGTTCAGTTTACTACTCACAGAGTCCAAATCAAAAAACTTACTGCAACCCAATGGATATTAATTACCGATACAACTGGGAACAGATTAACCAGAAAATTTCTTACAGAAGCGGCGCTGATCCGGTAATCGTTAATCACAAGGGCGAATACTTTTTGTTCGTAACTATTTCCGGCGGTTATTGGCATTCAAAAGATTTACTTCGCTGGAAATACATTGAACCAAACAAATGGCCGTTGGAGGATAATTGCGCGCCGGCTGCTCTTTCTGTTCGCGATACTCTTTATTTGTTTCAATCTACATTTCAGCAGCGTCCTATATTTTTTTCTACCGAGCCGGAAAAAGGTAAGTTAAAATTTTTCAACCGCTGGCTTCCGCTTCTTCCCGATACAATTGGTCCTTGGGATCCGGCAATTTTTCATGATGAAGACACAGAGCGCTGGTTTATGTATTGGGGGTCTTCAAATGTTTATCCAATTTATGGAAGCGAGCTTGACCACACTAAGCGTTTAATTTACAAAGGCCCAATAAAAAGTTTAATTGCTCTTCATCCCCAAAAACATGGCTGGGAAAGATTTGGTCCAAACCACACTTCAACAATCAAACCATTTATTGAGGGCGCTTGGATGACAAAGCACAATGGAAAATATTATTTGCAGTATGGCGCGCCAGGCACAGAATATAATGTTTACGCAAACGGAACTTACATTGGCAGCGACCCGCTTGGTCCTTTTGAATATGCGCCTAACAATCCAATCTCTTATAAGCCTGGCGGATTTATGACCGGCGCGGGACACGGAAACACTTTTCAAGATAATTATGGAAATTACTGGAATACCGGAACGCCATGGATTGCAATTAATTGGAATTTCGAACGGCGCATTGCAATGTTTCCGGCTTTCTTTGATAAAGACAATTTGATGTTTGCCAACACCCGTTTTGGAGATTTTCCTCATTATCTGCCAACAAAAAAATTAACGAGCAAGGATGAACTCTTCACTGGCTGGATGCTTCTATCTTATAAAAAGCCTGCAACCGCTTCTTCTGAAAACGATACTTTTAATTCGGCTAAAGTTACAGACGAAAATCCACGCACTTTTTGGGTTGCAGAACAAAACAAGAAAGGAGAGTGGATTCAGATTGATTTAAGAGAAGAGTATGAAGTTAAAGCTGTTCAAATTCACTTTGTAGATTATCAATCGGATATCTTTGATAACGACTCTGCTAAAGTTTATACACAATACAAATTTTATTCTTCGGTAGATGGAAAATCTTGGCAGACAGTTGTTGATTTAACGACAACAAAACAAGACAGACCAAACGGATATTTTGAACTTGAGGAGCCTGTTGCCGCTCGTTATATCAAGTATGAAAATATTTACGCTCCGACTCCTAATCTTGCAGTAAGCGATATCAGAGTTTTTGGAAACGGGAAAGGTAATGCACCTCAAACAGCAGCCGGATTTACTGTTGTTCGCGATAAAGACACGCGCAACGCTTTTATAAGCTGGGATAAAGTTGATAACGCGGTTGGCTACAATATTCTTTGGGGAATAGCAAAAGAGAAACTATATCAAACTTATCAAGTTTGGGCGGATGAAGAAAACAAACTTGAACTGCGCGCTTTAACTGTTGATCAAGATTATTACTTTGCAATTGAAGTGTTTAACGAGAATGGTGTTTCAAAAATTAGCGAAGTTGTTTACATAAAATAAAATTAGAACGCCGATTTGTTAGGGTCTATCATAATAATCATAACAGATCTGCGTTCTGTCTTTTGGATGAAACTCCAGTTCAAATATTTCAACAAAGCATTCCGGTAACATAAGTTCTTCGGCGTCCTTTTTGTTTACGTTAAGAATACGTTCATCAACACCGTGACTGCGTGTGCGCATATTTCTTTCTTGCTGAGATTTGTGAAAGCGAAGCAGCTCTCCTTTCCAAACGGCATCTGCTTCACAGAAAGTCGTTACAACATCGTATCTCATTTCAATTGTTTTGGGGTCTTTATTCAAGAAAGCGATAACCGGCTTTGTCTCTGTTTCCAAAATTTTTTTATACATACCGTAAGTACGTCTATGATCAACATTTGTATCGCTGCCGTGCGGAAGAAAAACAATATCCGGTTTGTGCTTATCCCATATTTTCTTGATGTGCAAAAAATTAGTTTCGTTTACCGCCATGTGCTGTGTTTCATCATTATCTAAACGAAGAAAGGTAAGATGCTCCGGCTCTAAACCAAAAAAGTTTATGCTCGCTTTCTGTTCTTCTTCCCGGATTGCTGCTTTGTTTTGGTTTCCAATTTTTTCTGCATAAACATCTTCCACGCCGCTAACGCCTGTTGTTAAAACTGCTAGGTTTATTTCATTTCCGTTTAAGTAAAACGCGCGCATTGTAATTCCAATAGCGTCAAAATCATCCGGATGCGGTGCGAGCAGAAGAACTTTTAATGATTTGGGAATTATTAACCCGCTTAAATTCAGCGGCCGCTTCTTATTGAGAAGTTGATCAACGAATGACTTGTGAGTGTATGTATCATTAAATATCATAATACTTCATTCTTGGACTTCTGCCAAAAACTTTAATTCTTTATTCAGCATTGCCGCCTTCAGCGGAAGTTTGCCTACAAGCTCGCCGTCTGCTTCAATATAACATGGTTCGCCAATTGGTTCAATAATTATAGTTTCGGCTTCGCCGTAAACAACGCCGGGATGTTTTAGCCGAACACACTTTTTTAGATTAACAACATTCTTTAAATAGTCTATCAAGCTCACATCTCCAGCTAAAGTAAGCGCCATTTTCCCATCATTCACTTTTGCATGCGGTGCTATTCCCAGCCCGCTACCAAAATATTTTCCATTTGCAAAGCTGAGCAGCAGAACATTTCCTTCGTAGTTAAACTCTGCCGAGCTTACTTTTATCTGTTTCTTTCTATAATTCAAAAATGATTTTATAGTTGCCGTGTAATAAGCGATGTTTGGACCGTAGGTCTTGTTTCCTTCGTTAACCCGCTTAGCTACTTCGGCATCTAAGCCAACGCCTGCAATGTTGTTAAAGTAAACTGTTGTTTCCTTTCCATCTAAAGTTGAGCATTCAATTTTTCCAATATCTAGATCAATTACACTGTTGTTTGTTATAAGTTTATGCAGATAAGAAATCTTACCGGAAAGTTTAAGCGTTCGTGCAAAATCATTTCCGCTTCCAACCGGAAGCAGCCCGGCAATCAATTTTTCTCTCTGTTGTTTAGGAACGTGCATAATTCCGTTTATAACTTCGTGCACCGTTCCGTCGCCGCCAACGGCAATCAAATAATCTGTACCGCTGTTCGCAATTTTCTCTGCAAAGTTTTCGGCAGATTTGCTGGATTTTGTTATGAAGTAATCTGTTACAAATTCTTTTCCCAGATGCTTGTCTGCTTCATATTGAATCTTATGTTTGCGCAGATGCTTTCCGTGTAGAACAAAGGTAATTTTTTTCAATATTCTTTCGCCCTAAATTATTTTTTGAAGTAAGATTTCATCGGCAGTAAATAATAATCTATCCACCCCTGTTTGTAGTTTGTATTTTGGCTGTGAACAATAGTTACTTTACAGCCGTCTGAAACATCTTCTAAGTTAACAACGAGAAGGGAATCCAAATCGTTTTCTGAAAACTCGGAAGAGCGCCACAATTGAATTATTCTTTTGTCTTTAACCAACTCTATGTTTTTTCCGGTTATGTAACCATCCCACGCTTTAAACCTGCCGCCAATTTTAGATGAAACAACGGCTTTGCCTCCGGTCATTTCTGTGTGCTGCCTGCTGTTAAGCCACGCTTTATAAATTACTTTTGCTGCTGCCGGAAGTGCTGCCGAAACCTTTAACGTTTCTAACATAAGTTAGCCTTTTAGGTTATTAATTTTATAGCAAAAGATAAGGAAGAATTCGGCAAGCTGCCTTCGGAAATTTATTGCGCGCTTTCCTAATTTGCATATAATAAATATAAGGTGTTGATGCTTAGCTGCTTAACAAGAAATATTTCTCGCAAAGCCGCTAAGACGCAAAGAACAACATGAATCCAATTACAAATTTCTTTTACCCAAAAACTATCTGTGTTGCCGGTGCATCAACTAAAGAGAAAAGCATCGGTTACGAAATTTTGAAAACTATTAAAGTTTACAACTACACCGGGAAAGTTCTTCCGGTTAATCCCAAAGCCAATGATGTTCTTGGCTACAAGTGCTTCCACACAATTGAAGAAATTGATGAGCAGATTGATCTTGGAATTATAGTTGTACCAAAGCAATTTGCCGAAGAAACTGTTGATGTCTTTCTCGCGAAAAATGTTAAGTCGATAATTTTAATTACAGCGGGGTTTAAGGAAACCGGAAAAGAGGGCGAAGCAGTTGAACAACGCATTGTAGAAAAAATTATTAGAGCAGGCGCTAGAATGGTTGGACCAAACTGTATGGGCGTAATCAATACTCTTTCTGAAACAAAACTTAATGCAACTTTTGTAGCAGAAAAACCGGAAGCCGGCGCAACCGGATTTTTATCGCAAAGCGGCGGACTTGGTGCGGCGGTGTTAAACTCTCTTCGCGAATCTGATATTAAGTTTGCACACTTTGTTAGTGTTGGCAACAAAGGTGATTTGAACGAAAACGATATTTTACGCTTCTGGCAGGAAGATACTAACATCAAAACTCTTACTTTCTATTTAGAAAGTTTTATTAATGGACAGGAATTTATTCTTCCATTTGCAAAAGGAGAAATAGCAAAACCAGCTATAGTTCTAAAAGCGGGCAAATCTCAAATTGGAATGAAAGCCGCTTCTTCTCATACCGGCGCACTTAGCAGTAAAGATAAAGTAGTAGATGCTCTGCTTAATCAGTTTGGGATTATCCGCGCAGAAACTTTGAACGAACTTTTTAACACGGCTAAAGGTTTTGAAAATTTTCCTCTTCCTAAAGGAAATAAAATTGCAGTTGTTACAAACGCCGGTGGTCCGGCTATACTTTGCGTTGATTCGCTTGAAAACCAAAACCTAACACTCGCAGATTTTTCAAATGAAACAAAAAAGAAACTTCGTGAGATTGTTCATTCGGAAGGAAGTGTTGAAAATCCGGTTGATCTATTGCCCGGCGGAAACAAAGACAGTTTTAAAAGTGTTATCGAAATTGTATGTGCCGATGAAAACGTGGAGGCTGTTATTTCTCTTTTTGTTGAACCCGTTATGGTTGAACCGTTTTCTGTTGTAGAAAGTGTTTCTTCAGTAGTAAATGAAAAGCCGGTTATTCAAGCTGTTCTTCCTCTGCCGGAATTTTGGCAAAAGTATAGAAGCGAAAGCTATAAGAAACTTCCACTTTTCAGAAGCCCGGAAGACCCAGCAGAAGTTTTATCGAACATGCTTTTTCATTCTTCGGTGAAAAGCAAAATTGAACGAAATAAGGAAGAATACTCAGCTGCAATTAATACGCCGCATAAATCAAATAATCTTTCAAGCGGGTTCATTCCGCAGCAAGAAGCTGCTTTGCTTTGTTACGAGTATAAGCTGCCGTTAATTAAAAGCCTTCTTGTAAAACCTGCCGAGCTTGAAAGAATTAAACAAGATTTTTTTCCTCTTGTGCTTAAAGGAATTAATCCAAACATAATTCACAAATCCGAACTTAACGCCGTTAAACTAAACATTAGTACAAGCGATGAGCTGTTGGACTCGGCAGAAGAAATAAAAGCAAGTTTTGCCGAAGCCGGCTTTTCTGTTGATGAGTTTCTTGTTCAGCAGTTTGTGAAAGCTAAACACGAGTTGCTTATTGGCGGCTTCCGCGATCCTTCTTTTGGTCCTATTATTATGTTCGGTTCAGGCGGAAAGTATGTAGAAGTATTCGACGATGTGAAAATTAAATCGTGTTATTTATGCGGTGAAGACATTGACGACATAATTATCAAAACCAAAATCGGAAAAATTTTGCACGGCGTACGCAGCGAGCCTTCTGTTGATATAACGGAGCTGAAACGAATAATCAAACAATGTTCTTTGATAATGCTCGAAAACAAAAACATCGAAGAGTTCGATCTTAATCCGCTTATAGTTGATGTTACCGGTAAATTTTTTGCCGTTGATGTAAGAGTTAAAGCTCAATAGTTTTCATTATTTTTCGACCAATAAAATTAAACGCAAATGAAAATAGCTTTTGTATCAAGTGAAGTTTTTCCTTACGCTAAAACAGGCGGGCTTGCAGATGTTGCAGGTTCTTTACCAATAGAGCTCAGTAAACTTGGTAACGAAATAAAAGTTTTTATGCCAAAGTACAACATATTTGGCGAAGCTGAGCACGGCTTGCACTATCTATGGAACATTGGAGAGATTCCTGTTCGTACAGCCGGAAATGTTCATTCTGTTCACGTTCATACAGCAAAGCTTCCCCGCTCTAACGTTGAAGTATATTTTGTTGACTGTCCATATTTTTTTCATCGCTTCCGCGTTTACACAAACGATAACGATGAAGATGAGCGGTTTATACTTTTTATGAAAGGAGTAATCGAAATTTTGCAGCGCATTAGCTGGGCGCCAGATGTAATTCACTGCAACGATTGGCAAACCGGGCTGCTTCCTTTGCTGCTAAAAGAAAACTATGGATGGGATATGCTGTTTCGTAATACGGCAACGGTTTTTACAATTCATAACATTGCTTATCAAGGGAAATTTTCTAAAGAATCTTTCGGCAAAGCAGAAATCAAAGAAGAACATTACTTAAATGGCGGGATTGGCGTGTTTGAAGGAAGTGTAAATTTTATGAAGACCGC
Organism: uncultured Melioribacter sp.; assembly: GCA_964575995.1. GTDB lineage: Bacteria > Bacteroidota > Ignavibacteria > Ignavibacteriales > Melioribacteraceae > Stygiobacter. The sequence continues at coordinate 28,362 of CAZNTN010000005.1, forward strand.
TATTCTTACCAGCGATGTAATAAACACAGTAAGTAAAACATATGCTCACGAACTGCTGACTCCGGAGTATGGCGAAGGTATGCAGAGTTATCTTCGCGAAAGAGCTGATGATTTTTATGGAATTATTAATGGAATAGATTATCAAGTATGGAATCCGGAAAAAGATGTGCTTCTTCCGTTTCAATACTCAGCGGCTAATCTTTCCGGTAAACTACAGAATAAAAAATTTTTACTCGAACAGCTCGGTTTTGAATTTATAGAAGAAGTTCCGTTAATAGGAATTGTTTCAAGAATGGTTTCTCAAAAAGGATTTGATATTATCGGTTACGGATTAAATGAACTGATGAGTTTGAATGCTCAATGGGTTATTCTTGGCAGCGGCGAGCAGCGCTACGAAGAAATGTTTTTGTATGCCAAAGAACAAAATCCGCACAAACTTTATTTTTACAGAGGATTTAACAACGAACTTTCTCATTTTATTGAAGCTGCAGCAGATATTTTTTTAATGCCTTCCAGATTCGAGCCGTGCGGGCTTAATCAAATTTATTCCCTCAGATACGGAACGGTTCCGGTTGTTCGCAAAACAGGCGGGCTTGCAGATACAGTTTTGGATTGGAACGAGCATCTTGCAAAGGGAGATGAAATAGGAACCGGTTATTCTTTCTATGATTATACCGCCCGCGCTCTTGTTCAAACTGTACAACGAGCAATTCACGATTTCCGATTAAAAGATGTTTGGCAAAAAATTCAGCAGAACGGTATGAACAAAGATTATTCTTGGCGAAGATCTGCCGAGAGATACGTTGAACTTTACAAACAAGCTTTAATAAAAAAACGCGCTTAGGGGATTTTTTCTATTCTTGAAAACTTAATCGCCTTTTCTTTTGTTATTCGATTATCTATTTATAATTGGTTATATAAGGGTTTATCTAATGCTCATCTTTTTCGGTATAGTTTTCTCTGTTTACGGTTTAATCAACTTCTATATTATCAGGCGCAGTTTATCTATCGTACCAACAGAATACAAGACAGTGTTTGTTATTGTATCCACTTTAGCCGCAGCTTCTTACTTGGCTGGCAGGATGATTGATAATGTTTGGATTTCGCCGTTAAGTATTGTTTTAACCTGGCTTGGTTCTTTCTGGCTTGCAATTATGGTTTATTCATTCCTTTATTTAGTTATAGTTGATCTGCTTAGGTTAATTAATTATGTCTTTCCGTTTTTTCCTTCTTTTATAACTGCAAACCGTGTACAAACCAAGCGGGTTGTGGCTATTATTATTGGCGTTTTTGTACTAAGCTCGGTTATTGGCGGCTACATAAACACTAAAATGATTTTAATAAAAAAATATTCTATCGATATAAAGAAAAATGCTGGCGAGCTGAAATCGCTAAATCTCGCTGCAGCTTCAGATCTTCATCTTGGAATGATCAACAGCTATGAATTTATGTATAATGTAAGTGAAAAAATTAACAGCCTTGAACCTGATGTAATTCTGCTTGCCGGAGATATAATAGATGAAGATTTGGGATCAGTAATTAAATATGATGTCGGCGAGCATTTGCACCGCCTGAAAGCAAAGTATGGAGTTTATGCTGTAACCGGCAACCACGAGTTTATTGGCGGTTCTGAACAGGCGGTTAAATATTTACAAAAACATAATATAAGTGTGCTCCGAGATGAAGCATTAAAAATTGCTGATGCCTTTTATCTTGTTGGAAGAGAAGACAGCTCAAGCATTCGGTTTGACGGCAAACCGCGTAAGCTGCTTTCTGAGATAATGAAAAATGTTGATAAATCTTTTCCTGTAATTATGATGGATCATCAGCCTCATAATCTTAAACAAGCCTCTCTTAACGGCGTTGATCTGCAGATAAGCGGGCACACTCATAACGGGCAGCTTTGGCCGTTTAATTATATTGTAGAAAAATTTTATGAATTGGCTTGGGGCTATAAATTTATTAACAACACACACTATTATGTTTCTTGCGGAGTCGGAAGCTGGGGACCGCCTGTAAGAACCGGCAGCAGACCAGAAATTATAAATATTCAACTCAATTTTACTGGAGAAGAAAAAATTAAATAACTAAAAAGATTTCTCTGCTTTCACATGTATTTCGGAACTTAAACTGAAGTAAGATTAACTTGTTGCTTCTTTAAGCCGCCTTGCCGTTTCTTTCCCGCTTTGCCACTTATCTTATAACAGAATTGAATGAGCAAATATTTTGCCGGCGGCTTTTCTCATTAAAAAAATTGTAAGCCATGTTAGCAAAAGTGCTCCTATTATTTCCAGAATGTTTCCCGGCTTGTATCAACGCATAAAAGCGAGTAAATAGATGCGATATAAGGATGAAATCGATATTATTACCAATATTTGTCATACTAAGGGCACAAAAACAGAATGTTTCGCGTTCGTACGACAAAAGCTTCGTCAAAAGATGCTGCTGTTCAGATAGTAGAATATATAGAACGAAGGGTTGTAGTCATCAAGCAAATATGCAGCACGCACAACATTATGGACTAAAGAAATTAAAAGAGAGTCTATAAGAGTGGATAGAAAAACAAGTAAACAACCCCCGCTGTTTCCGAAAGAAGTAAATTCGAAGGTTAATCAACTCAGGGAATATCAATATGTAGGGTTTCGCTATGGATTGATATATGTGAGACTCTTTTTTAGCTGTTTGTTTTTTGCATTATGAATTACTAAAGCTTACAGGAGTCTCTTTTTTATTTTCAACTAAATATGAATATACACCTCATAGTTCTTCCAATTGATTTTCTTTTTTAGTGAACCGCATAATGTATTTTATTACCACAAGCACGGTGCCCGTTAAAAACAAACCAACACTTACCCAAGAAAAACTGCTAATTTGTTGAGAACCACCAATGTTGGCTTTCAGTATTTCATGAAACACATAGATAAATAGTGCTAAGCATAAATTCCCGATCCACAGCATCATAGTTTGTAAGGTTTTAAATGTTGTTTCTCTCCTGCTTTCATGAAGCCAATAATCTTTAAGAGGCAGATTTATAAGTGGTGGAGGAAATTTTGGGAGAAGCACGCTTAATCCCCAAAAAATTGAATAGAAAAAAAGTATAATACAGTAATGAAAAAACAAATAACCAGTTTTGCTCATCCAGCCATCGGCGCGGTTGTCTAAATCAAAATGAGTAGCAACACGGTCCGGTAAAAGGTTTATGTAAAATAAAGGTATAATTAGTGCAGTAAGAAAGAGCAGCGTAAATATTATTTTGGGTAATGTTACGTTAGACATAGGGCAAATTTATTTTGTATGAAAAATCTGCAAAATTTGGCTTATAGAAAAGAGAACAAATATTATTATTTTGAAACCGTGTTAAAGAAGAAGTATGCTTCTACGCCTGCATAAATTAAGGCACGGCAAGTGGAATAAAGTTAATAAAAGAAAATAGTTGGTAATGATGGGCTCTCAACAATTGCTTTTGGTAGTTGTTGGTGTTTTTGTAGTTGGACTGATGATTTATGCCGGTTTTAATATCAGTCGGGATTACATGGAAAACGCCAACCGTGATCAAGTGGTATCGAGGCTGTACGATCTTGGACTTCTTGCTCAGCAACATTTTAAGAAAGATGCAACACAGGGCGGAGGAGGGGGAAGCTACATCGGCTGGACAATTCCGTCTCAGTTTCACAACACTCAATCAGGCTCGTTTAGCGAGGTGGTAAGAGCCGACCGCGTAGAACTAAGCGGAGACGGAAATGTTATTGGCAGAAATGGAATAACAAATGTACGGGTAACGGCTCGCGTAAATGAAGATGGAATAAAAATAACAATTATCAACTAAAATGGCAGCAGAAAACACAACATATATTAATTACCTTATCGAAATTTCCAAAACCGGAAGGCAGCGCGGCTTTTTAGATTTATGCGAAATAATATTGCCCAATGTTTATACTGTTATATTCCGCATGCTCAATGATGAAGACTCTGCCAAGAAGATTACAGCAAAAACTCTTATGCAAACGTGGCATCAAATTAAAAGTTTTGATCTACGAAAATCATTTATAGTTTGGATTAAGAGCATTGCAGTTTTGCTTTCTATGGAAGAACTCAATAAGAACACTTCCAACTTTCAAATGTTTTTAATTGAAAACTGCATAGAGAATAACAAACGCGATTTGAACAGTTTAATTAAAACTTTGCCAGCTTTGAATAGAATAATTTTTGTGCTTCACGATCTTGAAGGTTACTCTTACAAAGAGATTATGCGGTTTTTTCCGGATCTTATTGAAGACGAGTTAAAGACAAATCTTATTCAAACAAGACAGTATTTAATTGGAAACTTAGCGCAATGATTTGCGAAGAAGTTAAAATAAATCTTCATGATTACATTGATGAGCAGCTTGATGATTTAACTAAGCGCGAAGTTGAACAGCACATTCGAAATTGCGATTTATGCTTTAAAGAATACAAAAAGATGATTGTCTTTTTTGATCAACTGAGGCAGCTGCCTGCTATCATTGACCCGCCTAAAAATATTTTAGATTCAGTTAAAACCGAACTAATGAGTATTCACGGACTTATTACTCACGCCGATCAGCAAATTTCTTCAAAAGCTGCCCGCAAGATTAGAAAAGAGAAAGAAAAACAAGAAAAGAAAATTAGAAAAGATGGTGCAGCGGTTAGAAAAAGCAGAGTAACAAAAGGAATTTACAAAAAGCCTTACAATACCAGTACGCCAGCCGAAATAAAAAAATTACTTCTTACTGTTTTGCCTTTAGCAGTAATTGCTTTCGCTTACTTTCTGTATGATTTTCAAAAGTACAATTACCCTTGGCAGGTAATAAATGTAACAGGAAAACCGATTATTGGTACAAGAACAGATGAGAATGATAAATGGAAACAAGGAGAATTATTAAGCACAGATGATAAATCAAAAGCCGTTGTTCATATTCCTAAAGTTGGCACAATGGAAATTGGTATAAACACACAGTTGTTATTGAACAAAGCAAAGGATGGCGCCAATAAGGTTACACTAAATCAAGGTAAAATTAATGTAATCAACAACGAAGAAATGCCGGATTTTTCAATTTTCGTAAATGGTTTTGAAGTGATAAACCGGGGCGGAAAGTTTGAAATAGAAAATATTCCTATGCTTGGTGCAAAACTGAAAGCAGGCTATGCCTTTGTAGAAATAGTGCATAACGGCAGCTCTTACTTGCTTGATGAAAACCATATTTGCAAGCTCAAGAAAGGATTTAGGCCGGGAACGCCGGTAAATATTTTTTCATCGGACAGCCTGCGAGCATCTGTTGAATCTTTTGATTTTGAAGATGGGGGAGAAGCAGCCGTTGAAAAAATAATTTCTTTAGCTAAAGAACAAGATATGCTTACTCTCCTTGCACTAATTCCTGTTGTTCCTCAACTGCAGCGTCAAATAATTTTTCAAGAGATAAGCAACAGATTTCCTCCGCCAGAAAGTGTAACACGCGCTGGTATTATTCGTCTGGATACAGAAATGCTTTACCGATGGTGGCAGGAAATTGAATGGCAGTTGTAACAGTTAATCGTACGTAAATGTTGGCGCAGCTAAATATCTGTAAATTTTCCAGCCTCGCGGCTTTTCCTTTTTAAGTATTCTCACACTCCGCTCGGAATAAATTGGGCTAAATTTTTGCTCAATTGGATGAGGCATTAAAAATGAACTCGAACAAAGAACATAAGCATAACCATCTCCAATTGTAATTTCTTCTATCTTTGTTTCCCATTTGCCTTCGGGGTATTGTCTTCTGTACTGAAGCAAATCATCGTGTATACCTTCCTGACCAAATATGTCTAATGAATCTGCTGTCATACCACGGTAGTTTATGTCTATAAACTCAATTGCAGATTCAATATCGCCCGCGTTATAGGCAGCGGTATAATTTTCAATTACTTCACGTATATAAGTTTCATCAGCAGACTTAGCAGATATTTTTACGTTTTCGCGAACCTCTTTTGTGCAAGTTGTAAACAAGAGCGCAAGTAATACAAATATTAAAGTAGAGCGAATCATTTGAAGTCCATAATTTTTACTTACAATAATAAGCAAAACCAAAATTTGTCGTTAGGAATTTGCTAAGACAACTATTACAACTTCATCATTTCTCATTTCCCCATCTCAAAGTTTTCTTAGAGAAAGTTTTGAACAATATTACCAATCGGAAACCAGATCAATATCTTGCTGCATAAGTGTAGAAATTTCTCTTGTAAGCTGGGCATACCTGGCATTCAAATCTTTAAAGTACACATCTTCAATTTCAAATTTCTTTGGGTTGTAGCGCCAGCAGTAATCGTTGCTGTTGTACAATGATTTAAGCTCTGCAATTGTGTCTTCCGAGTAACGCATAAGAATAATTTCGTTCCTCTCATTTTTAAGCACATAGATACCACGTATCCGCACGTTTAAGCGGGAAAGGTAATATTCGCTAAAGTATCCTGAGGCAGATTTTTTAAAAGGCATGAGAGAAAATGAGAAGTGTAGAAACAAAAAAATAGTGAACAGAATATTAATTTTATTTCTATTCAGCTTAATTAAGATTCAAAGGAATAGCGCTGAATGCAGCCCAAATTTGTCATTAAGAATTCAGTTTATCTGGAAAGAGATATTTTTGATACCGCAACTTTAAGTTTCTTAGTCCGTTTTTCTTACTTGTTAATTTATCCTTTTCCATTAGGGAAATAAAATTTGTCTTATTCTCATAAAACAACTTAACTCAGTTTTTTCTAAGGCAGTAGAAACGTTTCCTAATGATAAATCTTGGATAAATATTATTACAACATCTTGAATTTAGAGACTTAATTCTATTCTAGCTCCCGCAACAAATGCGCTGCCGTAAACCCCTTCTACCGGATTGATTATATATTGCAAATCCGGTTGAACCCTCAGCCAATTGAGTACGTTAAAACTATAAGTCAATTCCAAAATTGTTTCGTTGAATTTTGCATTAGAATGACTTGTAGAATTTGCAGTAAGATATTTACCGCTTAAACGTGCATTTGCAACGGCAAACCCAAGCACCTCGTCCGGATTAACCGAAAAAACGCCGCTAAGCTTAAGCCCAAATCCCCAAAATGTTTGAACGGCGTTTAAGTTCTTGTTGGCAAAGCCAAGTCGCCCGAACAGAGATAACCCAAGCTCCGGCGAGCCCTGTTTAGAGAGCACAAATTTTTCGGCATTAAGATATATACCATTGTTTCCATAATGTTTTATTGGGTTTCCAGAATGATCCGTTTCCGCTAAATCATCGAATGATTGTGGATAGTACCAGCCGCCGATTGAGTACTTGTAAAAACCTTCGCTTATTTCTTCTTCGGTACGAGAGCAGCTAACTTCGGCAACGAGCAGAACGCCATCGCTGCCAGGATTAAAAACATTTTTTAAGTAGGCTTCGTTATGATTTTCCGGAACAGCATCGAAAAACCCAATCTTTAAAGAAATATTTTCGTTTGGTTCATAATTAACTCTTACGGCTATAGATGTTGAAGGAAAAATAGATGGACCGTTCAAACCGCTGCCGGAAAAATCTGGACCTATTCCAAAAGATGGATTTATAAACAATGCCGTAGTTGAACGAACATCGAATTCGCTGTTGAGATCGAACAAACCTGCCAAAACAGAAATTGAATTGCCGGCAAGTTTTTTTTCGACCCAGAATTGATAAAGCCGCCATTGATGAGGAGAAGTAATGTTGCTAATTCCTTGAAGAGCGCCGATTTTGTCTTCTGGCGCTGTTCCGTGAAGTCCGATAACCTCCGTAAAAAATTCGGTATTGTTCCAGCCAAATAATTTACCCAAATCCAATGTAGAGCTGAATGTAAACATGTTAAGATAGCAGTAGCCTTTGGAACTGTGAGAGTGTGTGGAAAAGAAATCATTTTTCATCGAAAAGGAAAACTGATAACCGCTTTTGTACAGAGCCGTTCTAATTCCCCACCAACTCCCTGACAAAGAGTTAAATTCGATTTGTTCCAACGGAAGATCGGCAGATTTAAGTTCTCGTGTTTCAGTAGAAAGATTTTCCTCAACCAAATTTTGGCAATAAAGTACTTCTAGAAAAAGAATTAGAATATAGAGCGAACTAAAAAAAACACTCTTTAAATATTTGCCTATCGATTTCATTTTTCGGCTGCTCTGCAATTTCTTTCCATTAAATAATCGAACAAGGGAAGAAACAATAAAGTGCAATAACGAACTTTAAATTTTGTTAATAAAAAAAGCCGCACTTTTGATGCGGCTTAGGATAGCGTATAATTAAAATCGATTTTCTATTTGAACAAATCGTCGCTTGGGTTGGTGTTGTATTCAACGGAAGAGACCGTTAATTCAATAGAACCCATTGGCGTTCCCTGAATAACTTTGTGAGCAACTTTTGTTCCTTTAACTTCTTTGTAATCTGCATATTCAATTGAAATATTAATTACCCCTTGCGGAGACTCTACAGAAGAAGATGTTTTTACAAGCAAACCGCTTTCAACATCATAGTATTGTGTAGTTCTTTTGCCGGATGGATAAACAAGGTTTACTTTGTAGGCATCTTTTCCATTTAAGGTTTCCAATCCGCTCAGTTCAACTTTAACGCCAAGTTTGTCATAATAGAGATAAGAGTTTAATGTAGCTTCAACTTTCATAGCTTCAAGTTGAGAGCCGCTCATTTCTTGTTCTTGACCCATAGCGCTGCTCTTTCCTTTTTCACCGTCGAATACAGTTTTCTGCTGCCCAACGCCAAAATCAATCAACTGATACATTTTGTTTGGCGCTTTACGAACTAAAGTAATGTTAATATTCATTCCCTGCATCGAGCCGCTCATCTTAAGCGTTTCATCTTGAATTTTTTCAAGGTTAGCTTTGCCGCCAAGTGCTTCTGCGTATTTTGCAACCACTTGTTCTGCTGTTAACCCTTCGGGCGCTTTTTTGAGATTAGGATCAAAAATTTCGCCGTAAATATCACGGTGTTCTACTTTGCCGCTGGCGCTAAACTTTGTAAGATTCTTAACAACATCTTCTGCAGAGCCAACAACCAAAATGTTTGCATTGCTCGGTTTAATATATTTTTTAGCTATAGATTGAACATCATCAACAGTAATTGCGCTTAGGTTTTTTAGATAGTTTTTGTAGTAATCTTTTGGCAAATTATAGATAGCTGCGTTAATAGCAAAGTTTGCTACTGTTGCCGGTCTTTCCAAGCTGCGGATAAAATCGCCGCCAAGCAAAGCTTTAGCGGTTTCTAATTCTTTCTCAGAAACTTTCTCGTTTCTAATTTTTTTCATTTCGTTAAGAATTTCGGTAATAGCGCTGTCTGTAACGCTTGTTCTAACTTTAGTAGAGGCGGTAAAACTACCAACAAGTTTATCTGGGTTAATGCTGGAATAAGCGCCGTAAGTATAAGCTTTATCTTCGCGCAAATTCATAAACAATCTGCCGGTTGCGCTTCCGCCTAAAATCATGTTTGCAGCTTTAACTTTCATAGCGTCATCGCTGCCAACCGGAAGATCGACCGGATAGCAAATATTAATTACAGATTGAACAGCGCCTGCTTTATCAACCACAGAAATTTTGTTTACAATTGGCGCTTTAGGATTTGTAAAAGTATTCTTTGGAACATCTTTCTTTTCCCACTTACCAAAGTACTTTTCTGCTAATAATTTTGCGCTGGCAAGTTTAATATCGCCCACAATAGCTAAATACGCAATGTTTGGTCTAAAGTAAGTTTCATGGTATTGTTTACACATATCAAGCATAATAGATTTTACACTTTCTTCAGTTTCAGATTCGCCGTAAGGATGTTCTTTGCCATAAACAAGCGCGCCTTTAACTCTGTTTGCTATTGCATCGGGGTCATCTTTTGAAAACGCTAAACCTGATAGAGTTTGCTTATTAATTTTATCAAGTTCTTCCTGCTTAAACTCTGGATTGAGAACAACATCCGCCATTAATTCCATTAATTTTTCGGAGTACTTGGAAAGCCCCGAAGCAAAAACACTTGTAGAAGAGGTGTTGAGGTTAGCGCCAAGAAAATCAACTTCTTCATCAAGTTTATCTTTACTTCTCTTTTTGGTACCAGTGCGTAATAGCTGTCCGGCGGCGGTAACATATCCGGCATTTTTCCCTTCATAAACAGCATCTCTGTCAAGCATCAAGCTAAACGTAACTTTGGGCAGTTTGTGGTTTGTAACTACAAAAACCTTTAATCCGTTTGCCAAAACAAAAGTTTCTGCATTACCTATTTTTACTTCGGGTGCAGGTCCGGGCTTTGGCAGAATGCTTCTATCTATCTGAGCAAAATTTACTGTTACGCTCAGCAAGAGAAAGAAAATCAAAAAACGTTTCATTTTTTACTCCCTTATATTTTCACAAAAATTTTAATGATGTTTAGAAACAACAACCGCTTAATTCTTTTCCATTGATTTAGGCAGATAGTAAAGAACTACTCTATTTTCCTTTGTTAAATATTTATTAGCAACTCTCTTTAAATCTTCGCGGGTTACTTTCAGATAGCGCTGAAGTTCTGTATTGATAAGATTAGCATCGCCAAAGTAAACGGAATAGTTTGCTAAGCTTTCTCCTATTCCAGCTACAGTAGAGTTTCTTGTAACAAAATCACTTTCTACTTGGTTCTTCAGTTTTTGGAATTCGTTCTCGCTGACTAAATCTTTTTTTACTTTTTCAATTTCGGCATCCATAGCAGCTTCAAGATCTTCTGCCTTTCCACCAACATTACAAAGTCCAAATGCTAAAAACAAACCTGGATCCTCCAAAGAAAACGGTATGGCTCCAACTTGAAGGGCTTTCTGCTGCTTGTCCTTTATTTCCTTTGTAAAGCGGGAACTTTCTCCGCCGGAAAGCAGCGTTGTTACCATACTTAACGCATAATAATCAGGTGTGCCTTGTGCCGGCATGTGATAAGCTTGCGCAACTAAAGGAAGCTGCACTTTATCATAAACCACTTCGCGGACTTCAGCTGTTTTAGCGGGTTCAACTTCTTTAGGTCTAACAATATCTTTTGTTCCTTTAGGAATTTCGGCAAAATATTTTTTAACGAGCTCTTTTGTTTTTGCTATATCAATATCGCCGGCAATTGTTAAGGTTGCATTGTTTGGCACGTAATACATTTTATAAAACTCTATAAACTCTTCAAGTTTGGCCTGGTCAATGTATTGAGCAGAGCCGATAGGCATCCATCTGTATGGATGAACTTTGTATGCGTTGCTGAAAATTTTTTCTCCAAGTGTTCCGTATGGTCTATTTTCTAAACTTTGCTTGCGTTCCTCCTTCACTACTTTTCTTTGGGTTTCTACACCTATGCTGTCAATTTTTAACTGTAGCATTCTTTCAGATTCCATATACAGACCAAGTTCAAGCTGGTTAGATGGGAGAGTTTCGTAATAGAAAGTACGGTCGAATGAAGTATTGGCGTTTAACTGTCCGCCGGCAGCTTCTATAATTTTGAAATACTCGCCGCGTTTAATATTAGGCGAGCCTTCGAACATTAGATGCTCGAAGAAATGTGCAAACCCGGTGCGTTCGGGGTTTTCGTTTTTACTGCCTACGTGATAAAGCACAGAAACGTTTACAATAGGCGTGGTGTTATCTTTGTGAAGAATTACTTTTAAGCCGTTATCCAGCTTATACTGCTCGAAAGCAATTTTTTTACTCTGAGCAGAAACGCTTACAAAACTAAGAAGCGCTAAAAACAAAATGAGTTTGCGTTTCATTATTACTCCTTTTTAGAATCGATTTGAATAGCCATTTTTACAGTTTTTTGATGTGAAAATATTAAGAATTTCCATTTCATTTGCGAATTATTTGACGCTTGGATTATTCTAAAGTTTGACAACGAAAACAGCTTAACAGCATAAATATGAGAATTATTTCCACGTTCATCATAGGAGGGGCAATCACCGTTCACATACAAACCAAAGAGCATTTGTTGCGATGTGGAGAGTGCAGGAGTAAGAATGTAATTAAGAGAGGCTCAGCAGAGCGATCTTTGTTGGTAATGGCAGAGAAAGCGAAGGGTTAAAGCCCTTCTGGAAACGGCTTAAATCATCAGGAGCGAAGCTTAAAGCAGTAGCAATGGATATGTGTCCGGCGTATTTGAAATCTGTGGTAGAGAACACGGATAACGTGATAGTGGTGTTCGACAAATTTCATATCATCAAGAAAATGAATGAAGCATTAGATGAGACCAGACGTTCGCTGTACGAGAAGAAATAGAAGCGAACAAACGGAGACTCATCAATGGACTGCGAATTTTCTTCTCTTTGAAGTACAAATCAAAATCCACTTTGTAAATCTTTGGGCATTGCTGGAAGAATTTATCTTGATAATGCCACGGCATTAATTGATTAACTTCAATAGAATACTTTTTGCTCAGGTATAAATCGATTTCGGCTTAAAGAAAGCCTCTCGCGTCAACGCTCATTGAATGTTAGTTATTATAGCCAAGCCGTTTAGCCGCTTCGTTCCTCATTTTTACAAGCGCAAGAACATCATTAGAAACAAACCCGCCAATTTGTTTTGATACACTCCAAACCTTTTCCAATTCTTCTTGGTTTGTGGATTCAATCAGAACAGAATCTATTTCGTTATCGGTTAGGTTCTTTCTGTTTATTTCCGCTCGGTGAGTTGCAAATGTATCTTCAACCCTTGCTGCTAAGGAAATTATTTGCTTTGATAATCTTCCGGCTTTCCGCTAATAGAGGATTAAAATAAGTAAGGGCGGTTTGCTTACTTAACTCAACTGCTTTCGATTCTAAATCTTGAAGAAATTTTTCAAACGGGTTACTCACTGCATTCCTTTAGTGTCAGCTTAGTAAATCATCATCTCTGTAAAGCATTAGAATAGAGCTTTGCGGAACGATGACCATTTTTTGTTTTTCGATTTCAACTTCAATTGCGTCTTTACGTAAGAAAACCGCAAAATCTCCCTCTTTGCTTTGAAGAGGAATATACTTAATTGGCTTCTTTTCGCGCCACGGCTCATCCTCATCAGCCGGCATACCAATTGGATAGCCTGGACCGGCTTTTATTACATATCCGCCCTGTACTTTTTCTTTTTCATAAACTCCGGGCGGGAGATAAAGTCCGGAATTCGTTTTAGCCGCGTTTTCTTCTGGTCTAATTAAAACTCTGTCGCCTACAATAATTATTTTGTCTGTGTTGATCATTTTTAATCCATTTGTTGATTTAAAAATATTAAACGGCAAATCAATTTGTTGGTGATTTATCTTTCTCAACATTAATTTTGATAAAAAAGTTTGGAGTTATATGAGCGAGTTTTGGAACGAGCGTTTTGGTAAAGAAGAATATCTTTATGGAAAAGAGCCTAATGTTTTTCTCAAACAAGAATTGGAAAACCAGCCTACCGGAAAAATCTTGTTCCTCGCAGAAGGAGAGGGAAGAAATGCTGTTTATGCCGCGGCATTGGGCTGGGATGTTAATGCGCTTGACTCCAGCGAAGCAGCTAAAACAAAAGCGGAAAAACTTGCCAAGAAGAATAATGTGAATATTAATTACGAGCTTGTAAATCTTAAGTATTATAAATTTCCAAAAGAGCAATACGATGCCGCAGCAATAATATATTTTCATCTGCCATCGGATTGCCGCAGCGATGTTTACAAAGAAGCTGTTGCCTCGCTAAAGCCGGGAGGAAAGCTAATTTTGGAATTGTTTGATAAAGAACAGTTCAAAGTTCCCTACGCCGGACCCAAGGATGAAGACCTTTTGTATTCTCTAGAAGATGCTGTTAGCGATTTCATTGATCTGGATTTTGAAAAACTCTCTAAAGAAACTATACAAATGAATGAGGGAAGCGGGCATAACGGAACTGGTTATGTTATACGGTTTGTAGGAATAAAAAAATAAACCGAGATTTTCCGCCCGCCTATGCCTGCCGTAAACTGATTAGTGAAATTTGTCCTTGCGGCAGACAAGCATCAAATAATTTATTGTAAAAAGTTTATGAAAAAATATTTTCTGCACAGTTTACTAAAAACCTTACATTACTCGGCAGAACTATCCCAAATAAATTATGGCGAGCTTAAAGATTATTTTGAATAAAACTAAAAGAGCACTATTGGTTGTAAAGACCTATTTTTATACCGCAACTTTAAGTTTCTTAATCTGTTTTTCTTATTTGTTAAGTTTTCCATTTTCATTGCAATGGAAAATTTATCTTATTATTTCACATTGTGAATATACCCAGCTTACTTCGCCACCAAGGTGCTAAGAAGTTTTGAATAGGCAAATAAATTTTCAAGTTTCATTTGTGATTTTTTGATTTTGTGGCAAAAAATTATTTCCTGCGTAATGTGAGTTAGTGAACTTAACTTAGCTTTTTTGCTATCGGCAGTAATTAAAACTTTTTCTGTTGACAAAGCTGGGTTAAATTTCGCAAAATTAGAACAGTAGTTGGAGTGATTTATGAAACGGCACATATTTTTATCAATCGGTTTAATAGTTCTTTTAGCCTTCAACGGCTGCCATGATGATGTTTTGCTTCCCAGCCATAGCAGTCTTGATGTAAAAAATGATTTTCCTAAAGAAGCCACTCTGAAAGCTGGAGATGCAGTTTTACTGAATAACGAAATGCTTGTTACTTTTACGGGCATAGTCCAAGACAGCCGATGCCCAATAGATGTAATATGCGTTTGGCAGGGCGATGCAGAAATTAAACTGAAACTAAGTAAAGGAAGTTTTAATAAAGAAGTTATTCTTCACACCGGTTTAATTCCAAACTCTGTTTTGTTCGATGGTTATGAGATTACTCTTTCAAGATTACTTCCCGCCCGCAAAAGCAACGAAACTATTAAACCGAGTCAATATTCGATTCAGCTGAAGTTTAAGCACAACATTGGTTCTGATAAGAAACAAGTTTACTTTATTAACAGCAATAACGATTGGGTTTTGAAGAAAGACGCACTTGCTATTAACTCCGCAAGTATTGAAGAAGACGAGCTGGTAATGTCTGTTAGTTACAGCGGCGGCTGCGCTAATCATATAATTGATCTTTACTCTTACACGGGAATACTTAAATCCAATCCGCCCCAGATGAATCTTATAATTTCTCATAACGCCAATAATGACATGTGCGAAGCTTACATCACAAAAACTTTTCGGTTTGATTTGAGAAAAATTAAAGAATACCTTGGCGGACAGGCAGGAACCGTAATTCTAAACATAGCCGGAACAGATGGCAAGCCCATAAAGCAATCGCCTCTGGGTTATAGATATTAGTCTTTCTTTGAGCAATTTGGCTGTATATAAAGAATTTTGTTCACTTTGTTTTAGCTAATGACCAAAAGTTACTTATCAGCTTTATTTAAGACCTACCAAAAATGTGATGCAAGAGAAGAATCTTATTACAAACATCTTGCAGATTTTATTACAGATTTCTGAATCTTAACGGAAAAAGAAAATTGATATAACTATACTCTCTACAAAAAACCGAAGCCGAAAATCCAGATTTTAGAATTTGGGACGGAACACAAAAGAAAACATGTTATGTTGAAGCTAAAGATTTAGGTGTTGACCTTGACAGAATTGAACACGCGGACATCTCGAAAAATATTTATCCCAAATTATTCAATAGAATAATTTGCGCTCCGAGCCGCAAACTGTAACTATATGTGTTTACTTGCCTTAGCAATGATTCTAAATTTTCGTTGCTTGTAATAAAAAAATATCCCGATTTTCGGGACGCCCTACGGCAATCCCGCTTATATTTAGCGGGACATTTCTAATGAATTTTTTGGGGTTATCAACCTTTTCAAATGATATTTTAACAAACATCTTCGGAATTTCAGAACGAAAAACTCACCAACTTAATTTTCTTTCCATTTTCCAAATGCATCTTTTCGTATTTGGTTTTAATTGTGTACTCGTAAGGAATATGCTCAAGGGAGTAAATATCGTTATGCACAAAATGAGTTTTTAGTTTTCCCTCTTCAATCATTTGAAGCGTGTATTCGTAAAGAGTGTCATCATCAGTCTTCAAATATATTTTTCCGTTTTCAGCTAATATTTTTTTATAAATCTCTAAAAACCTCGGATGAGTTAAGCGTTTCCTAATGCTGCTTTGAAACGGATAAGGATCTGGAAATGTTATCCAGATTTCTTCGGCAATAAAATCTTTCAACGCTTCATCAATGCGTTCAATGTAAGCGATAAGTAGAGCAACATTGTTTGTCTTTCTCTCCACGGCATTTTTTGAAGCGTTCCATAAGCGGTTTGGTTTCCTGTCAATTCCCAAAAAATTTCTTTCGGGATAATGCTCCGCTAATCCGATTGAGTAGTCTGCCTGCCCGCAGCAAAGCTCAATTGTAATGGGTCTGCCGTTACTGAAAAAGCTCTTTATTCCCTCTTCAACGTTTTCGTTCTTGTAGTCAAACACGTTTGGAAACGATCTCACTTCTGCAATCTTTTTATGTTTTTTTCTTCCCATCTCTTCGAACGAAGAACGTAGAGCGAAGAACTAATTATACAATTCAAGAAGCGTTAATCAGTTCGATCTCCGCCTCGAACAAGAAAGTCGGGCGGCGTTTAATCTGCGTTCTATTTTTTATGTTAAAGTTTTTTTTGACGGTGCGAAAAATAGAAAACTTTTCTCTTTTCACACTGCAATGCATAATTATTTAAAAAAATGAATAATTTTTATTCTCTCTCTTGTATCTAAAAATTTTCATCATTATAATCGCTTCCAGATTTGTACTTTTTATAAAATGATTAGACAGACTTCTAAATATAACCCCGATAGAAAGTTTTACTGCTCATCAAGCGCAAGTAAAGTTATCTCTATACTGCTTCAGGCTACATCCACGTACGCGCAAACAGCTATGATGCGTTAATACTAACGCAGCCTTTTTAGTTTCCACATAATTAAATTAACAACAAGGGTAAAGTTTATCATGATAGTATTAAAATTTGGCGGTTCAAGTGTAGGCAGCGCAGAAAGGATTGACGGTGTAATTTCAATTCTTATACACAGCTACATAAACAAGAAAAAGAAAATTGCGGTTGTGTTTTCTGCATTTCAGGGAGTAACAGATAAGCTTATTGAAATCGGTAAACTCGCATTTGAGCGCAAGAATTCTTACAAAGCAGAAATAGAACAATTAATTGAGAGACATTACGATACGGCTTTTAGATTGAATCCAACCGGCAAACATGAGCAAATTGTTGAAAGGCTTGATCTTCTTTTTGATGATCTTAAAGAAGTTACACACGGGGTTTATCTTGTTCGGGAGCTTACTCCACGCACGTTAGATTATATTCAGAGTTTTGGCGAAAGACTATCCAACACAATTATTACAGAAACTCTTTGCAACCGAGGCGTTGAGGCTGAATATCTTGACGCGTGCAAGCTTTTAAAAACAAACAGCGAGTTTGGAAATGCAAAAGTTAATTTCCCGGTTACAATCAAAAACATCGCTCAACATTTTAAGAAGCACAACAAGGTTCATATAATAACCGGGTTTATTTCATCAACAGATAAAAATGAAATTACAACTCTTGGTCGCGGCGGCTCTGATTATACGGCTTCCATTTTTGGTGCGGCTTTAAATGCAGAAGCAATAGAAATATGGACCGATGTTGATGGAATTCTTACTGCCGATCCGCGCAAGGTGAAAGAGGCATTTCCACTTAAATCTGTTACCTACGAAGAAGCAATGGAGCTTTCACATTTTGGCGCAAAGGTTATTTATCCGCCAACTATGCTGCCTGCTCTTCAAAAGAAAATTAAAATTGTAATTAAGAACTCATTTAATCCAACTCATCCCGGTACAGTAATTGTTGAAAAGTGCAGCGGTGAAAAAATGTTGATTAAAGGAATATCGTCAATAGATGATATTTCGATTATCCGAGTTCAGGGCAGCGGAATGGTTGGCGTTACGGGTGTTGCGGGAAGGTTGTTTGCGGCGCTTGCCCGGCACAGAATCAACATTATTCTAATTACGCAGGCTTCTTCCGAGCACAGCATTTGCTTTGCCATTCTGCCAAAATATGGCGAGCAAGCAAAAAAAGTTATTGAAAGTGAATTCAAACTTGAAATTATGGAAGGTAAAATAGGCGAAGTAATTGTTGAAGATCAGCTTTCTATCATTGCCGTAGTTGGCGAAAAGATGCGCCACACAATCGGTATCGCCGGAAAAGTTTTTAATGCGCTCGGTAAGAAAGGAATAAACATAATAGCCATAGCGCAGGGTTCTTCCGAGTTAAATATTTCTCTCGTGATTAATAAAAGCGATTTATCAAAGGCGTTGGTATCCATTCATAAAGATTTATTAGCGAGGTTAAAGTGAACACAAAAATTCCAGTTACAGTTTTAGGCGCTACAGGAAGCGTCGGTCAACGTTTCATCGAATTGTTGTTGGACCATCCTTGGTTTGAAGTTGTAGAAATAGCTGCTTCAGACCGTTCAGCAGGTAAAAAATTTTCCGATGCAGCAAATTGGGTAATGCAAACGCCTCTTCCGGAAAAATATTCTAATATGATTGTAAAAAAGTGTGAGCCAAATTTGGAAACAAAAGTTGCCTTTTCCGGTTTGGATGCAAGCGCTGCCGGTGAAATTGAAACTGCTTTTGCAAAAGCCGGCTGCTATGTTATTTCAAACGCGCGCAACCACCGCTTTGATAAAGACGTTCCGTTGATGATACCCGAAGTGAATTATTATCACCTCGATGTTCTACAATCACAAAACTACAAAGGGGGAATTGTTACTAATCCGAATTGCTCAACTATTGGATTATCAATTGCGCTAAAACCTATTTATGATAATTTTGGTTTGGAAGCCGTAAACGTTGTAACAATGCAAGCTGTTTCCGGCGCCGGCTATCCAGGTTTACCAAGTTTGGATATTATAGATAACGTTGTTCCTTTCATTGGCGGCGAAGAAGAAAAAATGGAAACCGAGCCGCTCAAAATTTTTGGTTCAGTTATCAACAATAAATTTGTTGATGCTGATTTCAAAATCAGCGCTCAATGTAACCGAGTTGGAGTAATTGATGGACACACGGAATGCGTTCAAGTGAAATTGAAATCGAAAGCGAGCCAAGAAGATATTATAAAAGTATGGAGCGAGTTTAAATCTCTTCCTCAAGAATTGGGATTGCCTTTTGCGCCGAATCCGGTTATTTATTATTTCAAAGAAGATAAATATCCGCAGCCGCGGGTTCATCGTAATTTGGGCAAAGGTATGGGGGTTGCAATAGGAAGGCTCCGCCAAGATTCACTCTTCGATTATAAATTTGTTTTGCTTTCTCATAACACAATACGCGGCGCTGCCGGCGGAACAATACTTATTGCAGAACTAATGAAGGCAAAGGGAATTGTTGGATGAAAAAAATTAAAGTATTTGCGCCAGCTTCGGTTTCAAATGTTGGTCCCGGTTTCGATATGATGGGCTTTGCGCTTTGTGAACCGGGCGATGTAGTTGAATTAAAACTAAGCGGCACAAATGAAGTTAGAATTACAAAAATTTTAGGTGATGGAGGAAAGCTTCCGTTCGATCCGAAAAAAAACACAACAACAGTGGCAATTAGCTCTTTGTTAAAAAAATGCAATATTAATACCGGGCTCGATGTTTCAATTCATAAAAAAATGGGAATTGGAAGCGGACTGGGTTCCAGCGCCGCAAGTGCTGTTGCCGGAGTTTTTGCAGCTAATAAAATTTTCGGCTTAAACGTTAGCAAATACGACTTACTTGAGCACGCTATTGCCGGTGAGTTTATTGCAAGCGGAAGTCTTCACGCTGATAACGTAGCGCCTGCTTTGTTTGGTGGATTTGTTTTGATACGCTCTTACAATCCAATTGATATTATTAAGCTCGATTACCCAAAAAATTTGTATTGCTCTATTGTGTATCCAAATATTGTTATAAAAACAATTGATGCGAGAAAAATTTTAGAAAAGACATTTGACATAAAAACCGGAGTTGCACAAGCCGGAAACGCTGCTGGTTTAGTGGCTGGTTTATTAACCAAAGATATTTCCTTAATCGGTCGCTCGATAATTGATCAGTTTGCCGAGCCAAAGCGAGCAGCCCTAATTCCGTGCTACGATGAAATACGCAAAGCAGCTTTTTATGCCGGAGCAATTAATTGCAACATTTCGGGTTCCGGTCCATCTATGTTTGCTTTTTCTACTTCTCAAAAATCAGCAGAAAAGATCGCGCTAGAAATGAAAAAAGCCGCAAAGCAAAAAGGTTTTGACAGCAAGACTTATGTTTCCAAAATAAACGAAAAAGGTCCAACAGTTATAAAATGAAATACTACAGCACAAATAATAAAAACAAATTATTCTCATTTGAAAAAGCGGTTATGAAAGGGTTGGCTGATGATGGCGGATTGTTTATGCCCGAGTTCATTCCACATCTTGGTAAAGATTTCTTTGAGAATTTAGAAAAAAAATCTTTTGCCGAAATTGCACTCGAAGTTTCTAAACATTTCGCCGGAGATGAAATACCACAAAAAACACTTCAAGAAATTGTTTCGGATGCAATCAATTTCCCCGCACCGATTATTGAGACAGATAAAAATTTATTTGTTCTTGAGCTTTTTCATGGACCAACATTTGCTTTTAAAGATTTTGGTGCGCGCTTTATGGCTAAAACTATGGGCTTCTTTGCGGCGAAGCAAAATTCTCACCTAAACATTCTTGTTGCCACAAGCGGTGATACCGGAAGCGCAGTTGCCAATGGCTTTTATAATACTCATGGAATTAATGTTTACATTTTGTATCCGAAAGGAAAAATCAGCAAGATCCAAGAGCAGCAACTTACAACGCTTGATAAAAATATTACCGCTCTTGAAATTGATGGAACGTTTGATGACTGCCAGCGTTTGGCAAAAGCAGCTTTTGTTGATGCTGAACTAAATAAGAAGATCAATTTGTCTTCCGCAAACTCAATAAATATAGCCCGGCTTCTACCTCAATCATTTTATTACATTGAAGCATACAAGCAGATACCTGATAAATTGCAGCCCATTGTTTTTTCTGTTCCTTCCGGAAATCTTGGCAACATTACAGCCGGATTGCTAGCAAAAAAAATGGGGTTGCCAATTCACAAATTCATCGGCGCTACAAATAAAAATGATGTATTTACCGAGTTTATTCAAACCGGACTTTTTAATTCACGCGAATCAGTGCTCACACTTTCCAATGCGATGGATGTCGGCAACCCAAGCAACCTTGCCAGAATTATTGATTTGTACTCAAACTCTATTGACGATATTAGAAAAGATATTTACTCAGCAACTTTTAACGATGAACAGACACGCAAAGCTATCAAGGAATTTTACAAGAGATGTAATTATGTTATCGATCCTCACGGCACGGTTGGTTATTTGGCATTAGAAAAATTCTTGAAAGAAAACTCTGAACAAAAGTTTTATTCTGTTGTTTTAGAAACTGCACATCCGGCAAAATTTAAAGACGTGATTGAAGAGCAATTATTTATTGATGTTGAAATTCCGGAACGGCTTGCGCTTTGTTTAACAAAAGAAAAGAAGTCTGTAGAATTAACTTCCGATTACAGAGCGTTAAAAGAGTATTTATTCAGCGCAGCGTAGGCGCTTACTCTCGCCCAGCTAAACCGTATGGCGCCGGGTTTATTTTACTTTATCGGCAGCAATTACGCAGCTTAAAAGTTGCCCCTACTTGGCTAGCAGCATCTTCTTCGTTACTGTAGCTGTTGGCGTTGTTAAGCGGTAAAAGTAAACACCGGAGCTTAATTGAGAATTGAGAGTGGAGAATTGAGAATTATAAGTTCCGGCTTGTTTGTATTCATTTACTAGTGCTGCAACTTCTCTTCCTAAAACATCGTAAACCTTCAGAGTTACGTGGGCTGCTGATTGAACATTGTATCTTATAGTTGTTTGGGGATTAAATGGATTGGGATAATTTTGTTCGAGTGAAAATTTTTCTGGAATGCTGCTTTCATTTTCTACTGTGGTTAAAACCGTGTAGTCCATCATTACGGCTTGAAGAATTTCTTTATTCGAATTGTTTTGAATAAATGCCACAACAGCTAAATTTGATTTGTTCCAGTTATTATTTGTCTGAATAGTTTTTGTAAATGACATTTTTTGATTTGCAGTAATAGAAAAAGTTTCACCATTATGATTAGGATACATTTTCCTCATCACAAAATTGTGAATCGGGTCCCCATTTGTTCCTGTGTAATAAAGATTTGATTCTACTAAAACTACATGCAGTGTTAAATTTTGCACTGCAAAGTTGTTGCGGCTTTCTACGCTTACTTTTACTTCGTTAGCAATTAGTCCTTTAGAAATAACAAGATTTAGATTAACAGCGCTTCCAACTTTACCTTGAATGGCAGTTACCCAAGTTGGAAAATTACTAGTATAATTAACTCCATCTACATAACCATAAGGCACAGCATTTACGCTATAATAAGACCGGCGGTTCTGAACATCGGTTGTGTTTTCCAAATAAAAGGGATCGCTTCCTGGAGCAGGCCACCAAACATGGTATTTAATTATTGCAACAGAATTCTTGTTTGCAAAATTAGCATACCAATTATCTATATACTTATTCGCGGGGACACAAGGCGGACACGTTGTACTGGTGAATGATTCTAGAAGCACAACTTTGTTTTGGCTAAACAGAATAATGCTCGAGAAGATTACGAAAACAACTACAAAAAACTTTTTCATTTTGCACCTATATATTGTTTATAAATGACAATCGGAAACCTTTGAATGGTAAAACCTGCCTGCATAAACCGTTTGAGCATATTTGTCCGCCGCGTTCACTTCCATAAGAAAGTGTAAAAATATGATTTGTGCTCAATCTAAAACCGCCTTCAAGAACAAGCCAGCTTTTTTCTCCATTGGGTTCATCTCTGTTTGTTGTAAACTCAATTCTTCCTCCAACATTAAAATCTTTAAACAAACCAACTTGAATGGAGATCAACTGATTGTAAAAATAATTTGTTTTGGGATATTTCAAAACCCACTGACTTTCATTAACCGCCTTTATGTTAAAATTTTCGTTAAACAAATATTGAAAAAATACAGGCATGGATATTTGCTTTAAAGGCTGTACTGAGTTTGTCTCTAAAAAGGGATCAAAGGTAATTTCGTTTCGGTAATTAAATGCAACCCGTACAAGAGATTCCTGCTGTTTAAGATAATGCTCCAATTCTAAATAAGCTTCTGTAAATGGGGAATACTCGTTTGATAAGGAAGGGATCCATGATGCGTTGTTTTCTTTTTTCAGAAAAAGAAACCTTGATTTATTCAGCGCGTAAGTGTAATGCCTGCTCGAAGATGATAGATTTAAATTTAGACTTGTTCTTTCATCAAACGAATAAAATAAATCGAACTGAAATCCAACTTCGTCGTTAAAATTAGCCGTACGTGGATAGCGGGTTAATAAAGTAAAAGAATGCTCTTTGTGAACGGTTGGCGGGTTTTGGAACGGCAGCATTCTTGTTGCTCTAAACTGATCTGCAGATTCAACAGGATCAACTAAATCAAAACGGTAGTCTTTATACTCAAAAGTAAAGCCATAGTTCTCATCTGAGTATGAAAAGGAAGCGTATAAGCCAGAACCATAATAATTTTTATTTACGTAAGTAGTTGTTTTGTAAGCGTAATTAATAAACAAATCTAAGGCAGAAGTTTGATAACGAATGAATAACTCGGGAAGAAAAATTTTAGAATTATCCTTTGTTTTAAGATCCAACAAATCTGGAAATTCATTTTCGGATGCTACTATGCTGCCGCCAAGAGAAAATTTACTGAACGGTTTGTATTCTAAAGAAGCTGCTTTAATTAAATAGCTTTCTTCTCGCGGCTTATCGAGCAAGACAGTAGAAGGCTCAACGAAATTAATTTTTCCATAAATGCCGGCAGTCTTAAAATTTTGTGAGATGTAACCAACTTTAATTCCATCAAGGTTCGTATCGAAGGCTAATGAACGGTTTTCGAATAGGTTTAGAGAGAGCCCGCGCGAAAAGAGAGAGAATGAATTTCCTAAGCGTGCAGTAATTCCATCACTTGAGTATTCAACAAAACGGCGTGCCAATTTATTTCTCTTAATTCCATACTCGGGCGGGTTTACATACTCATAGCGCAATCCAGCATTAAAGCTGCCATAAAAAATTTTTGCATCTGTATAATAATCAAAATACTTTTTGTTTTGTGTTCCTACAAAACCGCCTTCGCCCCAATTCTCCTTGCCGGTTCCAGCTCTTAGATTATTGGAAACAGAATGAGAGATGTTTTGGGCGTAAACAATTGGTGAAAGTAAAAACAGAATTAGAAGCATTTTTATTTTCATACATTAATTGTATTTGTTTAAGAGAGTATTAATATCATCTTTAATAAATTTTTCATCACCTGTTTGATATCCGGTTCTAATTTTTACAATCTTTCCCTCTTTATCTACAAGAAGCGAATAAGGAAGCGCCTGACCGTTTAAAGCATTCAACAGTTGCGAGTTTGGATCCAAAAGAATTGGAAAAGTAATTTTTTGCGATGAACAAAACGCTTTTACTTTTGCTAAGCTTTTAGGTGTGTCAATGTTAATACCAACAAAGTAAACTTCTTTCTGCTTATACTCTTCAAATATATCCTGCAGCACCTTAAGCTCTGCTCTGCACGGCTGACACCACAAAGCCCAAAAACTTATATAAAGGATTTTATTTTTGTATTGGCTTAGCTTTACAAGATTTCCGTTTAAGTCTTCGGCAGATAAATTTTTTACTTGAGACTCTTGAGCAAAGCTGATGATTGAAAAACAAAACACTGTAATAAATATTAGTTTTTTCATAATTATGCTAAATCTGTTAGTGAACTGTATTCTATATCGAACAATCTTCTGTACATTCTTGTTGCGTAAGAGTCTGTGGAGCCGGCAATATAATCACAAACCATACGTGCGCGCAATTTTTTATTCTTTTCTTTGCGGATAATTCTATCGTTAAAATCGGGCAGAAGTTTTGTGCTGCCGAGTGTTGTTACATAATTTTTCTCGAACAAATTAAAAATGCCCTCAATCATCGAGTTACCCTTAAACTCAATTTGATGAAGAGCTGAAGAACGGAAAACTAAATCGACTGAAATTTTTTTGTATAGTTTTGCGCGTTCAAAAATTTCTTGAGGTACATCCAAATCGTATTTGTAACGATTGGTGTGTTTATCCATAAAAGTTTTTTTTCTCTTTAGTTTGCAAGAGCGGATAAAAGAGCCAATCTGTGCGCCAAACTGTGCTTTGTAATTTCCTTTTTTAATCCAGCCGATAATTTCTTCTAAGATGGTAATTTGATGCTCTGATAATTGTTGTTCGTTCTGCCATTGATAAAGCTTTGATATAGTTATAAATCCGCCGGAGATGCTGTCCACTAAATCGTTAATTGCGTATGCAGTGTCATCCGCCCAATCCATAATTTGGCATTCGATGCTTTTGTAATTATTAAGCTGACTTACAGTTTTTAGGAAAGACCGGTATTTAGCTTTGCCTAAGACAAAATCGAGATACTTTCTATCCTTATCATAAATGAAATGATTATCGGGGTTTTTGAAATCGCTGAAAGCAGCTTTGTATTTAAGTAATCCATCAAGAAAAGCGCGGGATGGATTTAAGCCGCGGTGCTGATCATCGCGTCTGTAAAAAATTTCTGTAACCAGTCGAAGTGTCTGCCCGTTACCTTCAAACCCACCATATTTTTTCATCAATCTGTTTAATGTACGTTCACCAGCGTGCCCAAAAGGAGGATGCCCTAAATCGTGCGCTAAACAAATTGCTTCTACCAAATCTGGATCAATGAAATAGGTTTCGTTCAAAATATCGGTCTGGGTTGCACATAAATAGTTACACATAGATCTGCCTATTTGTGCAACTTCGATAGAATGAGTTAAGCGCGTTCTGTAAAAATCATATTCGCCCGGCAAGAACACTTGCGTTTTTCCCTGCAAACGCCGGAATTCTGATGAATGAATTATTCTGTCTCTATCTATCTGAAACGGAGAGCGGTAATCTTCTGTACGGTTGCTTTTTTTAAGTCTCTCAAAATCAAACTCGTTATAAAATGTGTTGTTCATAAGTACCAAAAATTTTTGCCGATTAATGGAATACCATAAAAAGCTGTTGTAATTTAATCATTAAAGAAATCAATAACAGAGAGAACGAAATTAAAGTTTGGAAAAAGAAGAAAACAAAAATCAGCAGCAGCCCCGCGGGTTAAATTCAACAACAGGAAGATTATTTACCACAATGTTTCTGAACTTTGTAATTGCTATAGTTCAGATTGCCGGGGGAATTATTTCTAATAGTCTTGCTCTAATTACAGATGCTCTTCACAATTTTAGCGATGCCGTTTCTATTCTTATATCTTACTTTGCCCTTCAGCTAAAGAAAAAAGAAAATACATACAAGCACACGTTTGGTTTGAAGCGGGCAGAGATTTTAGCCGCGGTTATAAATGCATCCGGATTAATTGTTATATATGCGTTTTTGTTTTACGAAGCAGTAAAGCGGTTTATGACACCGCAGCAAATTGAACCGCTTACTATGAGCATTGTAGCTGCCGTTGGCTTGATAGCAAACATTATTGGCACAATTCTTCTTAAACGCGATTCAAAAAACAGTTTGAATATCCGCTCTTCGTACATGCATCTTCTAAGCGATTCGGTTTCTTCCGTTGTAGTAATTTTAGGCGCAATTGCCATCGCTTACTGGAAAGTTTATTGGATTGACCCGGTGCTGACGCTTCTTATAGGAATTTACATTGTTTACGAAAGTTATGATATTCTCAGCAATGCAATTCATATTTTAATGGAAGGAACACCGCCGCATGTTGATGTAGAAAAAATACGGGAAGAAGTAGAAAAGTTTCCCAAAGTAGATAATATACACCATGTACACGTGTGGATGATTGGTGAAAACGATGTTCACTTAGAAGCTCATGTAAACATTACTGATATGATGATTAGCCAAAGCGATGAGCTTAGAGAAGCCTTGGTAAAGATGTTTGAGGAAAAATTCAGTATTCACCACATTACATTACAATTTGAGTGTAACCGCTGCCAGGAAGCAGGTTTAGTTGGAAAGAATAAGTGAGTATGTAAAAACACCTGTTAAACTTTTTTCGCAAGCAACTTAAACGCCAGAGCAAACATCTGAATCTGTTTCACCATTGCGCCAAGTCCATTTTTTCGTGTTGGAGAAAGATGGTTGTCAATTCCAATCTTTTTTACAAACTCAGGCGGATTAGCAAGAATCTCTTCTGGCGTTTGATTAGAATAAACATTAACAAGCAGCGCTGCTAAACCTTTTACAATGGCTGCGTCGCTGTCGGCTTCCAAAACAATTTTATTATCTGCCAGCTTTGCTTTTATCCATACTTGGCTTTGGCAGCCGTTAAGCTTATACTTTTCACTCTTAAATTCTTCATCAAGCGCAGGCAGTTTTCTTCCAAGCTCAATAATGCGCGTATATTTTTCTTCCCAATCGATTAACTGCTCAAACTCTTTTACGATGTCTTCTTGTTTTTCTTTTATTGTCATTATAAATCCATTTTTAGAATACGGTATAAATAAACATGCTTACAAACCTTCTTTAATTGAGTTCTTCTTACTCTTCGTTTTAATTGAATAAACGAATTTAACCAAAATTTGTCATTAAGAATTCAGCGGGCATAAAGTTATATTTTTGAATACGCCTCTTTTATTTTCTTACTCTGTTTTGCATACCGGCTTGTACTCATTTTACATTAAACTCAACTTGAGTTTACAAAACAACTTAACTCAACTTTTTTGCTGGCGGTAATTAAAAGCTCTTCTGGTTGACAACTCTGGATTTAAGCATTTTTTTGTGTCAAACTTAATTAGCGCGGTAAATATTCCCAACAAAATTCCTTATCTAATATTATCTTTTACAAATTGAATTACAGAAATAATATACATGCCAAATTTTGAGTTAGTATCAAGTTATCAGCCGTCTGGCGATCAGCCTCGAGCCATACAAGAATTGGTTGAAGGATTAAAGCGCGGCGATAAACACCAGGTATTGCTCGGTGTTACAGGAAGCGGAAAGACCTACACAATGTCTAACGTAATTAAGCAGTATGGAAAGCCGTCTTTAATTATCTCTCACAATAAAACACTCGCTGCACAGCTATACTCTGAGTTCAAAACTTTCTTCCCTAATAATGCTGTTGAATTTTTTATAAGCTACTACGATTACTATCAGCCCGAAGCTTATGTTGTTAAACGAGATTTATACATTGAAAAAGATTTTGCCGTTAACGAAGAAATTGACCGCTTACGTTTGAAGGCAACTACGGCTCTTATTGAAGGAAGACCTGATGTAATAATAATTGCCAGCGTGTCTTGTATTTATGGAATTGGTGCGCCAGAAGAATACGCGCGCCAAATTTTGTTTCTTCGCAAAGGGCAAGCAGTTGAGCGTAAGAAGTTATTGCGTAACCTTATTGATATATATTACACACGCAACGATGCGGATTTTACTCGCGGCACGTTCCGCGCACGCGGAGATGTTGTGGAAGTTATTCCAGCTTATCAATACGAAGAAGCTGTTCGCATAGAATTTTGGGGTGATGAAATTGAAAGGATTTCTATAATAGATTCTATCACAGGCGATGTTTTGCAGCAAGTTGATAACGTTCCTATTTATCCGGCAAAATATTTTGTTACTACAAGAGATCAAGTTAATAAGGCAATACAGGCAATTGATGAAGAACTTCGCGAGCGGTTGAAATATTTTTGGTCGCAAGAGAAATATGTAGAAGCACAGCGTCTTGAGCAGCGCACTAAGTATGATATAGAAATGATGCGTGAGATCGGTTACTGCTCTGGAATCGAAAATTACTCGCGTCATATGGATGCACGCCCGCCGGGCTCGCGTCCCTTTTGCCTGTTCGATTATTTTCCTAAAGACTATCTGCTAATTATAGATGAAAGCCACGTTACAGTTCCTCAAATTCGCGCAATGTACAATGGGGACCGCTCGCGCAAAGAGGTTTTGGTTGAGCATGGATTTCGGCTGCCAAGCGCACTCGATAACCGTCCATTAAAATTTGAAGAGTTTCAAGAACTTACAAACCAAGTAGTTTATGTAAGCGCAACGCCGGCAAATTACGAGCTTGAACAATCTAAAGGCGTTTTTGTTGAACAGGTGATCCGCCCAACCGGATTGCTGGATCCCGAAATTGAAGTGAGGCCAATTAAAGGACAGATTGATGATCTCATTGGAGAAATACGCAAGCGTGTTGAATTAAAAGAGCGCATTCTTGTTACAACTCTTACAAAAAAAATGGCGGAAGATTTATCCGATTATCTTGATAAACTGAAAATAAAAGTCCGTTACATTCACAGCGAAGTTGAAGCTCTTGAACGCGTGGAAATTATACGCGATCTGCGCATCGGCGATTTTGATGTTTTGGTTGGCGTTAATTTGCTTCGCGAAGGACTTGATCTGCCGGAAGTTTCTTTGGTTGCAATTATTGATGCTGATAAAGAGGGTTTCTTGCGAAGCGAACGCTCACTTATGCAAACCGCCGGAAGAACGGCGCGAAACGTAAATGGCAAAGTAATTATGTATGCCGATAAGATTACAGAATCTATGCGCAAAACAATAGAAGAAACTACGCGCCGAAGAAAACTTCAGATGCAATTCAACCAAGAAAATGAAATTATACCTAAGACTATCTATAAAACAGTAGAAGAAATTCTTAACTCTACTTCTATTGCCGATGTACGTAAGAAAGATTATGAGAAACAGGAGGAAGCATTCAGTAAAATTGCCGAGCCTGTTATTAAATATATGAACGATGACCAGCGTAAAGATTTACTTGAACAGATGACAGAAGAAATGCTTGCTGCTGCAAAAGATTTAGAATTTGAACGCGCTGCCATTTTAAGAGATGAAATTGAAAAGCTGAAGAAGATGATTAAGTAAATCAGCAAATAAACTAAATGTACTTTACTCCGTAGTTAGATAATTGCAGCAAGTAACAATGTGAAGTAAGCCATGCACAAAGTAAGTGTGTGAGTATAGCTGACCTATGAATTCATTCGTGGAAGTTTGGAATAAACTAAAACTATATTTTGGATAGCGCTTGTTCCAGGTCTTTTATTAAATCGTTCACGTTTTCAATACCTACCGAGAGGCGAACCAAACCTTCTGTTATTCCTGCTGCTAAGCGCGCTTCTTCACCCATAGTTAAATGAGTCATGCTTGCCGGGTGCTGAATTAAAGTTTCAACACCGCCGAGAGAAACCGCAAGCGAGCAAAGTTTTACACTATTCATTACAATTTCACCGGCTTTAAAACCAGCTTTTAATTCAAAAGAAATCATTCCGCCGGGAGCGTTGTGCTGCTTTAGTCCAACTTCGTAATTGGGATGGCTCTTTAATCCGGGATAGCGCACCCATTTAACCATAGGATGTTTTTCCAAAAAACCGGCAATTATTTGTGCATTCTCGGTGTGTTTCTTCATTCTGATTGCAAGTGTTTTTAATCCGCGGTGAACGAGAAACGCATTAAACGGATCAATAACGCCACCCATTTGATTTAGAATCTTGCGCATCATCTTGTAATCATCTTCATTCTTTACAACAATAATTCCGCCAACTACATCGGCGTGTCCGTTCAAGAATTTAGTCATGCTATGAACTACAACATCGGCGCCAAAGTTAAATGGCTGTTGTAAAGCCGGGCTCATAAAAGTATTATCAACAACTAACAAAGCATTGTTATTGTGGGCAATATTTGCCGCTTCTTCTAAATCTGTAATTGCAATTATTGGGTTTGCAGGGGTTTCTACATAAACAATTTTTGTGTTTGGTTTAACAGCTTTCGCTATTTCTTCTGTTTTGTCTGTATCTATAAAGGATGATTCAACTCCAAATTTGCTGAATATGGTTTGTAGTAAAGTTAGTGTTGGTCCGTAAACAGATTTGCTGCAAACTACATGATCGCCGCTTTTTAACAAAGCTGTAAAAGTTGTGCTTATTGCCGCCATTCCGCTTGCGCAGCCAAGCGCTTTGTGTCCCGCTTCTAAAGAAGCTACAGATTTTTCCATAGCTTCAATAGTTGGGTTTTTCATTCTTGTGTAAATGTAACCTTCAACATCGCCTTTAAATAACGCTGCACCGTGAGCTGCATTTTTAAATTTAAATGTAGATGTTTGATAAATAGGCGGAACTACAGAACCAAACTCATATTCCCCAACACCGCTGTGAACACATTTAGAATCAAATTGTAGGTTTTCGCTTTTCATTTTTTTCCGTGATAGCTTCGATATCTGCCAAATCTATTAATCTGCAGGAAGCTTTTTTGTTTTTTCTGAAATCGTTTTTGCTAATGCAGCTTGCTTCAACTCCGTCTATTAAAGAAGTATTGATGCAGCACCATCTTTACTCTCATAAAATTGTTTTCTTAAAAATTCAACTGCGGTAATTCGTTCTTCCGGAGTTTTGGAAAGCCGATACTTCAAATCGTAATTGTGTTTATCTTTAAGCTGTATTTTTCTTACTGCCTTTTCCATTTTTATTCTTCTTCATCTTCGGGAATCACTCTTGCGATGTCTGCTATCTCATCACCCTCGTTCAACCGAATTAATCTAACGCCTTGAGTATTTCTTCCCATCACCCGAAGCTCGCTAACTGCTTGGCGGAGAACCATTCCGCCCGTTGTGATAATAACTAACTCATCACCATCGTTTACTTCTTTCATTGCTATCATTTTTCCATTTTTATCAGAAGTCTTAACCGTAATAACACCTTTACCGCCACGTTTGGTTAATCTATAATCTTCTATTTCAGACCGCTTGCCAAATCCTTTATCTGTAACGACCATAAGTGTAGTTGCGTTGCGAACTACAATCATTCCAATTACATAATCTTTCTTGGCTAAGTTAATTCCACGCACACCGGTTGCAGTTCTTCCCATATCGCGCACGTCTTTTTCCTTAAAGCGGATAGCCATTCCTTCGCTGGTTCCAATAATAATATCGTTGTTGCCATCGCTTAATTTAGCTTCAACTAAGCTATCGCCGGAGGAAAGATTAATTGCTAAAATTCCACCGCGTCTTATATTTGAGTAAGCAGAAAGAATAGTTTTTTTAACTGTGCCCTGCTTGGTAACCATTACAATTGATTTATCATCTACAAATTCCTTAACGGTTACAAATGCAGTTATTTTTTCTTCTCTGTCTTTTTCAATAAGATTAAGAATAGATCTTCCTTTTGTAGCTCGTCCTCCCTCTGGAATTTCGTGAACTTTAAGCCAATAACACTTTCCTTTATCTGTAAAGAACATAATGTAGTGATGAGTAGAAGCAACAAACATATGCTCGATAAAATCTTCTTCGCGGGTTCCGGCGCCTGTAACGCCTTTGCCGCCGCGCCCTTGTTTACGGTATCCGCTTACAGGAAATCGTTTTATAAATCCGGCGTGCGAAATTGTAACTACAACATCTTCTTCTGCTATTGTATCTTCGAGCGAAAATTCTTTGTAGTCTCGTATAATTTCGGTTCTTCTTTTATCAGCGTATCTTTCTCGAAGAGCAAGAAGTTCATCTTTAATAATTTGCTTTCTCAGCTTTTCGTTGCCAAGAATTGCTTTCAATTTGTTAATCAATTTAATCGTTTCTTTGTATTCATCTTCAATTTTCTTTCTTTCTAAACCGGTTAAACGCTGCAATCTCATATCAAGAATTGCTTTAGCCTGAATTTCACTCAGTTTGAATTTTTTCATCAATGAAATTTTGGCTGTTTCAACATCGCGCGATTTTTTTATGGTTTGTATAACTTCATCAATATTATCCAGCGCAATTATGTAGCCTTCCAAAATATGAGCGCGCCGCTCTGCGGCATCTAATTCAAATTTAGTTCGGCGTATTAGAACATCCATTCTGTGAACCAAGAAGTGTTCCATCATTTGTTGAAGGGTAAGTACTTTTGGCGCTCCGTTAACAAGCGCCAGCATTATTACGCCAAAAGTTACCTGCATAGAAGTATGTTTAAACAAGTTGTTAAGAATTACAGCCGGCTGTCCATCTCGTTTTAGTTCTATAACTACGCGCATACCGTCGCGGTCGCTTTCATCGCGTATGTTTGATATGCCGTCAATTTTTCCTTCGCGAACCAAATCTGCAATTTTTTCAATTAGTGTTGCTTTATTTACTTGATAAGGCAGTTCTGTTATTACAATATTTTCTCTGTCGTTTTTTAGCGTTTCTACGTTGGCTTTGGCACGTATTACAACTCTTCCTCTTCCGGTTAAGTATGCTTCTTTAACGCCATCGTAGCCGTAAATAATTCCGCCTGTTGGAAAATCTGGCGCTTTAATTATTTTCATTAAATCTTCTGGTTTAACTTTAGCGTTATCAATCATCATAACAAGACCATCAATAATTTCGCCAAGATTATGCGGAGGAATATTAGTAGCCATACCTACAGCAATTCCGCTTGCACCATTTACAAGTAAGTTAGGCAGATAAGATGGAAGTACGAGCGGTTCTTGTAGAGAGTCATCGAAGTTTGGTCCAAACCCAACTGTATTCTTATCAAGATCGCGGAGCATTTCTTCGGCAATTCTTGCAAGACGCGCTTCTGTATAACGCATTGCTGCCGGGCTGTCGCCGTCAACAGAGCCAAAATTTCCCTGTCCATCTACTAGTGGATTTCTAAGCGACCATTCTTGCGCCATCCGAACCATAGAATCGTAAACAGCGCCATCTCCGTGCGGATGATATTTACCTAGAACTTCACCAACAATACGTGCTGATTTTTTATACGGTTTGTTGTATTGCACACCAAGCTCGTGCATACCAAACAAAACACGGCGATGAACAGGCTTTAAACCATCTCTTACATCCGGAAGTGCGCGGGCTACAATAACGCTCATCGCATAATCTATATAAGAAGACTTCATTTCTTCTTCGAGTGAAACTGGGACTACTTTTTCAAAAATTGTGGTCATGTTTTTTTTCTTATTTAAGATTTTGATTTATTGTTTATTTCTTCACTATACTTTCTTTGCCACATGCAAACTAACTAAACAAAAAAGACTAATAACTGCAATCAAATGTTATAAGTATATTATTTTGCCTTTAAGTTGTTTTATTCTCTTCTCATTACTCTTCTTTTTACCTTATCAAAAGAAGTTTATAAAATTATTGCTGCCAAACCAAGATAAAAGACAATAGTGCTAATATCTGCTAACGCCAGAGTTATGGGTCCGGCAGAAATTTTAGGATCGAGCTTTGTTCCGTGTAAAAGTGAAGGAACGCTCAATCCCCAAAAAGCAGCTATTAACTCAACAAAAATAATGCTTAAGCCAACAGTAATAGCAGTAAGTAAAGCGCCTTTCCAAATAATAATTATTGCCGCTACAATAAAGCCGCAGCTTAACCCCAGCAGAAAAGCGGTTTGTGTTTCTTTCCAGAGGTTTTTTAAGTACCACTTTATGTTTGGTTTTGCAGTCTGCAGAGCCTGTATTGTCATAGTCATAGATTGAACGCTGACGCTTTCTCCTAATCCAAGTACAAGAGTTAAAAAGAAGGCAATAACCATACTTTCAACTAAAGTGGCTTCAAACAAACCAACTAATAAAGCGCAGATCGTTCCGCTTGTTACAGTTGCCAATAGCCAAGGAAGTCTTATGCTCCATGCTTTTACAGGAGAAGCATTTTTAACTTCGCTAATTCTAAAACCAATTGTTTCAAAGATTGCATCGTAATCTTGCGGTTCTACTTCGCTAGCTTCTTCAGAGTCTTTTTCTTCAAGAAGTTTATCTGTAAAAATATTTACATCTACAACACCAATAATTTTTCTTTCGTCATCAACTACCGGAAACGCCAAGAATTTGTATGTAGCAAAAAACTCTAGTGCATCGTAAACAGTAGAATTACTTGTCAGTGCTGCAACTCGTTTTACCATTATTTCTTCTAATTTTTGTTCTAACTTGCCAATAAGCAGTCTTCTTGTTGGAAGAACCCCAACTAACTTTTGCTCATCATCTATCACATAAAAGTAAACTATTCTTTCGCCAACACCTTCAAAGCGGATTTTTTTTAACGCTTCATCAACGGAAAGGTTTTTGTTAAGTGCGTTAAAATCTTTCCGCGCATAATCTACAACCAGGTGGTGATATGTTGTTTTGTCGTTCATTTAATTTTAAGAAGATATAGCAAGAAAATTCTTGCTCTTTCTCTTGTACAGTTTTGGTCAAACATCTAGCTTGGCGTATTTAGAGTGTTTCTCAATAAAATCGCGGCGCGGTTCAACTGCATCGCCCATCAGCGTTTCAAAAATTTTATCTGCTGCCGCTGCACTTTCAACATTAACCTGCAACACAGTTCTTGTTTCTGGATTCATTGTTGTTGACCATAGCTGTTCCGGATTCATTTCGCCAAGTCCTTTGTAACGTGATATTACAATTCCTTTTATGGGCTGTGTTCCATCTTCTTCTGTAACTGTTTCTGCCTCTTCTGCTTCAATTATTTTTTCGTCTTTACCGGCTTTAAAACGCTTCAAAACTTTGTCTCTTTCCTCATCATCAAAAGCGTAATGCTCTTCTTTTCCTTTTTTGATTTTATAAAGAGGAGGCTGTGCAATATAAACCTTACCAGAAGTAATTAAATCTTTCATGTGCCTGTATAAGAAAGTAAGAAGTAAAGTTCTAATATGGCTTCCATCAACATCAGCATCAGTCATTAAAATAATTTTACCGTAGCGCGATTTTTCCGCATCAAAGTCTTCTCCAAAGCCGGCGCCAATTGCAGAAATCATAGCTTGTATTTCTTGATTCTCTAGTACTTTATTAATTTTTGCTTTTTCTACGTTAAGAATTTTTCCTTTAATAGGAAGAATTGCCTGAAATCTTCTATCGCGTCCTTGTTTAGCAGAGCCTCCGGCAGAATCACCTTCTACAATGTATATTTCGCAATGCTCAGGATCGTTGATCGAGCAATCGGCTAGTTTGCCGGGTAAGTGCATAGAATCTAAAGCGTTTTTTCTGCGTACTAACTCGCGCGCTTTTCGCGCTGCTTCGCGTGCTTCTGCTGCTCGCATACATTTTTCAAAAATCTTTTTTGCAGTAGAACTGTTTTCTTCCAAAAACTCGGATAGCTTTTCACCCACCAGCATTTCAACAGCAGATTTTACCTCGCTGTTTCCAAGTTTGGTTTTCGTTTGTCCTTCAAACTGAGGTTCCATTACTTTAACAGAAACTACTGCTGTTAAACCCTCTTTATAATCATCGCCAGTTAAGTTGATTTTACTGTTCTCTTTAATCAACCCGTTTTTAGATGCGTAATTATTAAAGGTTCTTGTCAGCGCTGTTCTAAAACCTACTAAGTGGGTTCCGCCCTCTATTGTGTTAATGTTGTTTACATAAGTATGAACGTTTTCGCTGTAAGAATCGGAATACTCAAACGCAATTTCTACGGGAACATTGTCTTTTTCACCTTCAAAGTAAATTGGTTTATGAAGAGGCGAACGATTTTCATCTAAATATTTAACAAAGTCAACCAATCCGCCTTTAAATTTGAAAACCTCTTCCTGTCCATCTATTTCATCTTTCAAAGTCATTGTAACTTCTTTATTTAAGTAAGCAAGTTCTCGCAATCTTTCGGCAACGGTATCAAAGTGAAATTTAGTTGTCTTGAATATTTCTCTATCCGGTTTGAATGTAACCTTTGTTCCTGTTGTTTCGCTTTTATAGTTGCCAATTTGTTTAACGGGCGCTTTCGGAATTCCTTGACTGAACTCTTGAAGATAAATTTTTCCATCGCGTTTAACTTCTACTCTACACCATTCTGAAAGAGCATTTACAACAGAAACGCCTACTCCGTGCAAGCCGCCAGAAACTTTATAAGAATTTTTATCAAACTTGCCTCCGGCATGTAATACAGTTAAAACCACTTCGAGAGCAGAAACTTTTTCTACTGGGTGAATATCAACCGGAATACCGCGTCCTCTATCTTCTACGGAGCAGCTTCCATCTTTATGAATAGTTACGTTCACTCTATCGTTATAACCGGCTAGCGCTTCATCAATTGAGTTATCAACCACTTCGTTAATTAGATGATGAAGCCCGCGCGAACCAACATCTCCAATATACATTGCTGGTCTTTTGCGGACTGCTTCGAGCCCCTTTAACACATTGATACTGCTCGCCGTGTAATTTCCATTTTCTTTTGCCATAAAACTAAACCTTCTCCTACAAAAACTTTATTGTTTTTATTACTGTATCGCTGAAATAATTATTTATTTTTTCTATCAACTGCGCTTTCTGAAAATTAAGTTCGCTTTTCCAAACCGAGTTTTCTACTCTGAGAAACAAAATTCGTTTATCTACTTTTACTGCCTTTGCTATTAACTTCAGTTCCGGAAATATTCTTTCAAACTCATCAGCTATGTTGTAGTTCTTTAAGCTCTCACGAAGTTTTTCAAACTCTTTTTCTTTATCGAGAACTTCGTTTATAGTTTTAAAGCTGCCGGATATACGCTGCCGTGCCATTATCTATTTTTATTAAAAGGTTTTTATTGTTATTGTGAAATTCTTCTATGCGCGTTAAATCTGTCAATGTAATAAACGTTTGTCCTATAGCTGCAAAGTGTTCGCTAATTCTGTTAGCTCTGTTAGAATCGAGTTCGCCGAAAACATCATCCATTAAAAATACGGGTGTTCTACCTATTTTATCTTTTATAAAAAAGAATTGTGCAAACCTAAGTGCTATTTGAAAAGTTTTGTGCTGCCCTTGAGAGCCAAAACGTTTTAACTCTATTCCGTTGCTGTAAAAAACAAAATCGTCTCTGTGTGGTCCAATTAAATTCATTGCGCGGCGCAGCTCTTCTTCTCTGCTTTGTTCAAGCATTTCTCTAAACCTTTTTGATACTTCTTCTTCATCGGTTAGAATAGTGCAGTAATTTATTTTAGGGTTTTTTTTGTCTTCTACTATTTGACTGTAAGAATTTATTAAATACTCATTAAATTCATTAATAAACCGAACTCTATGTTTAATAATTTCTGCACCTGATGTTATTAAAGACTCCGTCCATGCTTCGAGTTGATTAAATAAACTTCTATCTCCGGTTTCTTTAATTCTCCACAAAAGAGAAGAGCGCTGCCGTAAAATTTTATTGTATTCAAGAAGTATTTTTAGATAAGTCTGGCTCGCTTGAGAAATAACCGAATCTACAAATTTTCTTCTGTCTGCCGGCGTTCCTAAAGTAATTGCATGATCTGATTGAATAAGAGTAACAACTGGAAATTTTCCTATAATTTCTGAAGAGTTAGAAACAATCTTTTCGTTAAGAAAAAAACTTTTTTTATTTCTCTCTAAGTCGAAATAGATTCTACTGTTGTTAGTAGTTAAATCTGTAAACTTTCCTCTAACATCAAAATTTTGTTCGCCAAATAAAACAACGTCGCTCTCATTAGAGAGGTTCAAATTTTTGGTAGTGCACAAGTAATAAATAGCCTCTAAGATTGATGTTTTTCCCTGCCCGTTTCCGCCAATTATCAGATTGAGTTTGTCGGAAAAAATCAGCGATGTGTTTTTATGCAGCCTAAAGTTTTGCAATTCTATTTGCTTAAGAACCATTTTTAAGTATTCAAACGCACCGGCATTAATAACATTGTTATTTCTTGTGTTTCTTTTTTCTGGACTGGTTCAATAATAACAGCTTTAGTTGCCGAGTGTAGTTTAAAAGTAATTTCTTCTTCGCTTAATAAATGATTCAATACATCATTTACAAAAACAGAGTTAAAACCTATTTCAAGATTATCGCCGCTAAAATCGCAAATTACTTTTTCTTCGGCGCTGGCTCCTAGCGTTATATCTTCTGCGGAAATTTCTAATATTGTTTTTTCGATAGCGAATTTTACTTTGCGTGTGTTAGTGGTAGAAAACAACATCATTCTTTTTATAGATTCGTGAAGTTCTTTTGTTTTTACCTTCATAAAAAATTCGTTTTCTACAGGAATAACATTTGCATAATCCGGATACTTTTGTGCAATTAATCTAGTAATTAGTTCTATATCATTTAGCTTAAAAGACATATATGATTTAGTCATATATATTTTTACATCTTTTTCATCTAAAATTTTTGTTAAAACAGAAATTGCTTTTTCCGGTACTACATACTGATTATTGGTTAATGATTTAATGCTCTTATTTAACAAGTTTACTAATTTATGTCCGTCTGTAGTTACAAATCGTAAACCATCATCCGTAAACTCGAAAAGTGTTCCCATCATTGCCGGACGCATTTCTTCTTTACTCATAGCAAAAGAGCAGCGTTCCAAAGCAGTACGTAATTCTATGCCGTTAATTGATACTTCGTTAATATCTGTGTCTGCGCTTAAAGATGGTATTTCCGGGTAATCATTAGCTTCTAAATAACTGATAGTATATTTTCCTGCATCGGTTACTAGATTAATTTTTTGGTTCGGCAATAATTTGAAATGAATTGTTGTGTCTTTTAATGCTCTAACAATATCATAAAGTAAACGTGCAGGAACTACCATTTTAACATTTTCTTCCGCTACTATGTTCAAGGCAGCTTTTAGAGATATTTCCAAATCTGTAGCATAAATGGTCAACTGTCCATCTTTTACTTCAAAAAGAAAGTGTTCAAGTATAGGCATTGGCGTTCTTGTAGGAACCGCAGGTATTATTTTTCCTAATAGCTTTTCTAATTCTTTACTATTTACTTTGAATTCCATAATTATCTCCAAGTTGCATCAAAAAATATCAAAAATCGGATAGAACTTCAATTTTACTAACAATCTTCACCACACTCTTATTATTAATTAATGTAATAAGTAATTGTATGTTATAATAATAAGTGTGTTGATATGTGGGTAACTCTTATTTATTATGTTTTTAATTTGTTTTTCTTATTAATTGAAAAAACTACTCGCTTCAATAATGTGGAAAACTTTGGTTTATTAAGACAGATTATTTATTATGTGCTTTACTAACATAACTTTAACAACAGTTCAACAAATTTTACACAAACAGTGTTGATAACTTAAGTTACTGCTAACTCTATTTTATTTTTTATTGAATTAAGCGTTTCCTGCATTTTGAAATCTGTTTTAGATGCTTCTTCTATAGATGTCTGTGCGTGTATTACGGTAGAATGATCTCTTCCGCCAAAATGTAAACCAATTGTCTTTAAAGATGATTTAGTAAGCTGTTTAGATAAATACATAGCCACCTGTCTTGCTAACACAATTTCTTTGCGTCGGTTTTTCTCGCGTAACTTATTTTCTTCGATTTCAAAATACTCACAAACAATTTTAGTAATAAGTTCTATAGAAACATTTACTTGTTTGTTAGTAGAAACTTCGCGTACAGTTTTCTTTACAAGATCAAAATCAATATCTCTTGAAGTCAGCGAAGCATTAGCAAGTAGTTTAACTAAACATCCCTCAAGCTCGCGTATGTTTGAAGTAATGTTGTAAGCAATATACTCGTGTGTTTCTCTCGAAAGAATAATTCCGTAAGACTCGCTCTTGTTTTTAAGAATAGCAATGCGTGTTTCAAAATCTGGCGGTTGGATATCGGTTTGCAATCCCCACAAAAACCTTGATACCAAGCGGTCACTTAATCCTTTCAACTCTTTAGGAGGTCTATCGCTGGAAAGAATAATTTGTTTACCGCTTTGATGTAACGTATTGAAAATATGGAAAAACAAATCCTGCGTTTTTTCTTTACCAACTAAAAACTGAATATCATCAATAATAAGCGCATCCATACTTTTGTAGAAATTGGAAAAATCATTAACTGTGTTAGATTGAATAGCCTCTACAAATTCTACGGTGAACGCATCTGAAGATAAATAAATAACCCTTTTTTCCGGTGCACGTTCTAATACTTTATTACCTATTGCATGAATTAAGTGAGTCTTACCTAAACCAACTCCGCCATAAATAAAAAGCGGGTTAAAAGAAGTTTGTCCGGGATTATCTCCAACAGCATAAGCAGCAGCTCTTGCAAGCTGATTGCCTTCACCCTTAATAAAATTATCAAACGTGTATTTGGTAATTAAGCAAGATTCAAAATCCTTTTGTTGAGGTTGTAGAGCGGCAATATTGAGGTTTTTTTTCTCGGGAAGAAAACTCTTTTCTGTTTCTACTTCGGTTTCTTTTTCTTCTAGTATTACATAAAGAAGCTTTCCGTTTTCACCAAGAACTTGAGATACAGTGTTTTTTATTAAAGTATTAAAATGCTGCTCAATCCACTCTATAAAAAAATTGTTTGGAACAAAAACCTTTAAAGTATTATCGGTAACCTCGGAGGGTTTAATAGGAAGAAACCAAGTATTATAAGTTATGTTAGGAACATTCTCTTTTATTATACTTAAACAATCTTTCCAAATATCCTTTGCATCTTTTTCAAAGATCAAACCTTTGGCTGTATTTACCATAATATCCACATAATAGAAACCGGAAAACCGGCAAAAATAAAATAATAAAAAAAATATTTTTTTTAATTAATATCTAATTCACAAATTATTAACATTAATTTATTTGCTTAATATATTTGTTTATATAGACTTAGAGACACTATTAAAGAAAAGCAAACATATAAGCAACCAAAAAAACAAAAACAAGGGGACTTATTTAACGAGTGAAACGTTTCACACCCAAAAGTTATCCACAAAATATCAACACAACAAAAGTTCCTTTCGAGGGGCGGGCAAAATAATTTTTGGTTATGATTGAAGCAAATTATTTTTTACAAAAAAGGAAAATATTTTTATAATTTTTTGATGTACAAGAAGCCAAAGAAAATTACTTTTGTAAGAGGTAAATGTTAGTTAAGCAAATAAATTATAAGAGCAAAGCATGAAAAACATATTGATTGTTTTTACCGGGGGGACATTTTCAATGAAAATTGATGATAACACAAAAGCAGCCGTTCCATTTTTTCATGGTGATGAACTAATTGGCATGATTCCAGAGGCACGCGGACTTGCAAATCTATTTATTTATGAGTTTGGAAATTTTCCCGGACCTCATATTACGCCACAAAGGATGATCGAGTTATCGCAAAAAATCAAATCAGTCATTCAAGAAAATAAGTACGATGGAATTATTGTAACTCACGGAACAGACACATTAGAAGAAACAGCTTATTTTTTAGATTTAACTTTGGAAGTAAAAATACCAATTGTAGTTATTGGTGCTATGAAAACATGCTCTGAGCCGGAGTGGGATGGCCCAAAAAATTTGGTTGATGCAATTCATATTCTAAATAATTCCAACAGTAAAGGCTTGGGTGTTTTGGTTTGTCTTAATGGAGAGATTAATGCAGCAAGCGAAGTAACTAAAACTCACACAGAAGATGTTGAAACATTTCATAGTTTAGATTTTGGCTCGCTAGGTTTTGTTGAAAACGGGAGAGTTTGGTTTAACAGGCTTCCAAGAAAATTAGAAACACGTATTGCAGAGACAATAAACCCTAACGTGGATCTTATAAAAGTTTATGCAGGAATGAATGAAAAGTTTTTCCGTTTTTCTGTTGACAGCGGAGCAGAAGGAATTGTGGTTGAAGCTATGGGCGTAGGCAACGTTCCGCCTGAAGCATTTGAGGGTATTAGGTACGCAATAGAAAAAGGTATTTCTGTTGTGCTTGTTTCCCGCTGCCCAGCCGGAGAAACTTTAGACACTTATGGATATCAAGGCGCAGGCAAATGGCTTAAACAAATTGGTGTAATATTTGCAGATTATTTGAACGGACAAAAAGCAAGAATAAAACTTATGGTCTGTTTAGGCATAACAAAAAACAATGAAGAACTAAAAAAAATGTTTGAATGAGAAAACTTAACTACACGCTAAAAGAAAATTCCTTTTTAGAAAAAATTATACCCTGGTTAGTTTCCATATTTCTTTTCCCTGTTATGATATATTTTTATTTCAACATAGGAAGTTTTCTGTTAATAGATTATCTGAATTTGTTAATACACGAAGGAGGACACGGTGTTTTTAGAATCTTTGGAGATTTTATTTAC
Source organism: uncultured Melioribacter sp. (assembly GCA_964575995.1). Classification (GTDB taxonomy): domain Bacteria; phylum Bacteroidota; class Ignavibacteria; order Ignavibacteriales; family Melioribacteraceae; genus Stygiobacter. The sequence goes on from CAZNTN010000005.1 coordinate 71,409, forward strand.
ACACTTGGCGGAACGTTAATGCAGATTATCATTCCAACAATGTTTGTTGTTTATTACTTTATTAAGAAAATAAAAATAGGTGTACAAATATTTTTGGTCTGGCTGGGTCAAAACTTTTTTAACATTAGTGTTTATGCTTCAGACGCACAGACGCAAAAACTCCCTTTGCTTGGAAGCGGCAAAGTTTACCACGATTGGACATACTTGCTGAACAAAATAGATATTATTGAATATGATAGTTTAATAGGCAATATTTTTATTTTTATAGGAATAGCAATGTTTTGCACTGCCCTTTTAGTTCCGTTGGTTATTAAAGAGGAGAAACGAATAAGTATAGAACTTAATCTTTAGAGTTTTCTTTGTACAGAATAATCGAAAAAGTAGTACCATTACCCAAGGGGCTTTCGACCTCTATCATGCCTTTGTGTATATCTATAAATTCTTTGCAGAGTATAAGTCTCGGTCCGGTTACCTGCTCACTTAGAGTACCTTGTGTTGAGTTAATCTTATCAATTTTGAACAAAGGAGTTTAGTTTTTCTTCACCCATTCCAACTCCACTTTCTTTTACAGAAAGTTTCCAAGAATTGGTTAATTCTTCTGCATAAATGGAAACGTTTCCCAACAGTTGCAAATTAGACAACAAGAGCAAGTGATAAAGAGAAAGAACGATAACAAAGTTTCTTCTTTTTTCTATAAGTTTTTTCGGCAGCCAGCGATCTATTTTTTCATCCCGCGCCTTTCTAAAATCTTTATCGATTTGCGAATTCAAACTAACAGATGCGTAATTTAAAATAGAATCGCGCAGTGAATGATATCTTTTGTAGAATGAAAGAGCAGATTTATAATCGCCAACAGCAAAAAAAAATTCGGCGGGAGACTTTATAGTTTCTAATTTAACTTGGATTTCTTGAGAAGCCGAAGCAGTTTTATGAGCTTTGTTTAGCGAAACCAAGACTTTCTTGTTTTGTCCAAGCAAATTGTAAATCTTTGCTAACCTACTGTAGCTATATGCAACGCTTTCGAAATAAGAAATTTTCTTTGACAGCTCATTTGCTTTTAGTGCATAAACTTTGGTAAAAAGTAAAATATTTTTTCTTATTTGTACATAAGCAAGCCCAACCCAAGCAGCAGCTAATCAGTTTCTATCATCAAAAAAATATTTTTTAGCAGGTTTTTATTAATGGTTTACTCAAGTTCAAATTTGGTACTCAGTTATAAATTCACTACTTGTACATTTTTCGCGGCAGGCAAAGAAAAAGTAAAAGCAGAACCTTTACCTATTTTGCTGTTCACCCAAATAGAGCCACCATTTTTTTCAACAAACTCTTTACATAAAATTAAGCCCAAGCCGGTGCCTCGCTCGCCGATAGTTCCGGGAACAGAGTTTATAACATCAATTTTAAATATTCCTTCGAGTTGTTCTTGCGAAATGCCTATTCCTTCATCAACAACACTTACAATTGTATTCTCATCTTTATCTTCAAGCTCAACTTTAATTGTTCCGCCGCTATGCGAATATTTAATAGCATTGGAAATTAGGTTGCGAAGAACTGTTTTTATCATATCTGCATCACCGTAAGCACTAAAAATTTTTTCATTAGGCACAACAACTTTAATATTCTTAAACTTCGCGTTCTCCATCAACAAATCGAAGCAATCATCAATAAGTTTATTAAGGTTGAGTTCGGTTGGCAAATAATCCAAGTGCCCGGTTTGGGAACGGGACCAGTAGAGCAGGTTTTCTAACAACCGGTAAGTTTGTTTACCAGCATTATCTACAGATTTTATCAACTCTAATCGTTCTGTATCAGATAAATCGTTGTAATCTTGGATCAGCAGCGATGTTAATCCAAATTGTGTAGTAATTGGGTTTTTTAGATCGTGGGCAATTATGCTGAAGAATTTATCTTTAGTTGCATTTAACTCAGCTAACTTTTCGGAAGTTCTCTTCTTAAAGAAATACAAAATGGCGGCAATTGCAGCAAGACCAATTAAAAGAATACCAATTAGCACAGCATACTTGGTTTGCTCCTGCTGCCTTTTCAAGTTGTTTTGTAATAATTCCTTTTCTTTTTCTTTTTTGTTGATATGATAAGCGGCTTCAACTTCGCTTATGGCGGTATTCTTTTGTTTTTCTGAAACTGAATCTTGATACTCTTTAAGGAGTTTAGCAAACTTAAATGCGTTTGTATAATCTTTCTGAATTTCGAAATACTCTGTGTAGTTTCTATAGTTAATCAGTTTTAGCTCGGAGGAATCGTATTTGAGAGCCGTTATTCTTCCCTGTTCTAAAACATTTTTGCCTTCAGCCATATTTCCTGTTAAAGCATACAACACACCGAGCTCGCTAGAATTAGTTACAATGCCCATTACATCGTTAAACTTTTCGGATAATTCGAGGGCAAGTTTTCTTTCGCGCATGGCTTTTTGGAAGTCTTTGTTTCTCTTATAAACTTCAGCTAAACCCATTCTAATAACAATTAAGCTTCTTTGGTCTCCAATTTTTTTATAAACTTTTTCTACCTCGCTAAAAATTGAAAAAGCTCTTTTGTCATCTTTCCTATGCAGATAGATTTCGCCTGTTCTTGCAAGCGCTTTTGTTTTTCCCTCAACATCTCCTAATATCTCACGTATTTTAATGGTTGCTTCAAAATTTTCTAACGCATTGTCATAATTTTCTTGTTTCATATAAACCAGCGCAAGGTTATAATAACAGTAACCTATGCCAACCTGATCGTTTATATTTTCAAAGATTTCGAGTGCGTCGTAAAGTTTTTCAATTGCCGCCGGGTAATTACCCATTAATCTATAAATTGTAGAAATATTGTTATAAGAGTACGCTTCTTGTGTTAAATCACCTACAGATTGTGCCAACAATAAACTATGCGTAGAATAAGCTAAAGATTTTTCGTAAGCACCTTGATCTCTATAAATAACGCTTAAAAAATTTAGTGATTTAGCATGGTTACTTATGTCATCAGCAGCTTCGGCAAAAGCAAGCGCAGCTTCTGCGGCGCGTAGCGCTTGTTCAGGATAAATATCCCGGTAGCTCCAACTAAAATCATTAAGAATATTAATTTGTTTACTTACAGGTTGATTTTTGATTGATGTGATAATTGAATCAACTTTGTTCTGTGCGTGAATAACAGAAACGAGTAAAATCAATACAGACCATGTTCTAATCATATTCTCACTTAACGAAAAGTTATTATACAGAGTGTAATTAAACTAATTCATATTTCAATGCAGCAAGAAAGTAATCAATGCTTTTCAACATCCCTATAAACTCTCCTAATCAATTATTTTCATATATAAATTCATAATTTCACAAGCAAAAGATTTTCATTTCGTATTACAATTCAGATTCCTATAGCTTTTACAGCTACAAACTCAACTCTGTTATATTTAGCCAAGCTATTATGTCTTTACAGCCTAACTGAGTTTTTAATGTTTGGGTTTGCTTATCATTTTTTACAGCAGGCAAAACGATTAGCGCCTTATGTAGTTTCAAAAAAAATCAAAATTTTGAAGCAGCGCACTCAAAAAAATGTTCGCTTAATGTCTTGTTTCACTTCTATCTTTTGATATTTCTATAATTGCTTCTAGCAGAAGTTCGTTAAAACGCTCCGGCTTTTCTAACATTGGAAAGTGCCCCGTTCCGGGAATATATTTAGCAGTAAAACCTGGAAGGAGCTTTATGTTTTCTGCTTCTTTGACTCTAAATTTTTGTCCGTTTACAGTAATTATTAGTGGCTGCAATTCTGTTGCGGCTTTTAGAGAGTTGTACTGATAAATATTTCTAAAAATATCCATTCCGGTTTTAGGCGGTAACTTTTGCATTCTCTTTACAATGTTTTCTATAAAAGTTGTATCGGTGCCATCTAAGAATAATGTTCTAACATACTCGCGCACGCTTGCCAAATAATTTTCTTTGAAAGTAGTTAAATAGTCTTCTGCGGCTTTTGGGTTTTCCCCTTGTTGAAAGAGTTGGTAAGTATCTGCGCCAATCAAGCCAACAATTTTTTCTTTAGCCTGTCTATAAACCTCGAGATTTACAATTCCCGCCATAGAATGACCAACGAGAATTACTTTTGTAAGTTTCAGTTTATTAATAACGGCAATAACATCATCGCTGAAAGCCTTTATAGTATAACTCTTTCTCTTGTTTCCAGAGAGCCCGTGTCCGGCTAAATCAATAGTAACTACTTTGTGGCTCGAAGAAAATTTAGAAACCTGCTCTTTCCAAAGGGATTGATCCCAGCCCCATCCATGAACAAACAAAAGCGTGGTTTCGCCATTACCATAAACAGAGTAGGCTATATCTACACCATCCAAAGATTTAACTTTACCGCCAAAGGCACATATTGTTGTGCTTAATAAAAAAATAAATAAAAGTGAAAGAATCTTACTTTTCATCTAATCTCCAAGAAATTACTCTTATAGTGTGTAAATATTGTGAACAAAAAAAATCCGCACAACGAAATAATGCTGTGCGGAAAGTAAAGAAATAAAATAAACAATTACTTTTTTGCAGGTTTTTCAACATTAAAGTTTGTTATGGAAAACCTTCCATCTTCAACGTCCATAGTTTTTTTCTTTTTGGAGCCGTACTCAGCTTTTTCAACAACAAATTCAAAACGGCCGGCCATTGTTTTGTCTGCCTGACTGAAAGCAGTAACAACCAACTCGCCCTCAATAGTATTCCACTGAGGCTGCTCTGGGTCTGGTACCCAAATTACTTCTGCATCTGGCAGAGTTTGGTTTTCGGTACTATGAGGAGCATATTTAAGTGTAATAGGAAACTCGCCCGATAGCTTTGTTAATTTAATGTATAAATGTAATCCGTTATTTTCTTGTTGTGTACGAACTTGAAGAAAACCCTCGTTGGCAATTGTTACCTGAACGGCTTCGGCAACAATACCTGTATAATTATCTCCATTCACATTGCATGTTAATGTAGATTGCGCATTAACTTGAACGAATGGAACAGAAAGAAATAATACTAATTTTAGCAGAAAGAAATATTTCTTCATGCTTAACTCCTCTTTTTATAATTTGACGATCCCTCTGAAAAGTGGTGGCAAAGTAGTTTTTTTCTCGGTTCAGGTCAAGACATTTCTGTATGTACTAAAGATTTTTAGAATTCTTTATCATCATCTTCGATATCCAAGTCGGGAATTTGAGTAAAAGCAATTCTCATAGGCGCAGATTTAATAGCTGTATGCGAAGGAGCGTAGTAAGCAGAAGCGAAGCCATATTTCTTGTTCAGCTTATCAATAGCCGTGTTGAGAGATTTGATTTTATCATAATCTTCAAAAAAGAGAGGCGTGTTATCTCCCTCTTCAATTAATTTGTATAAAGTTACACCAACGGCAAGAGGCGTGAGGTTTTCTTCGGGATAGTTTTTCCACATCGCTTTCAAAGACTCTAACAGAGTAAGAGTGTTTTGCGTGTGAGAAAAGCTCATCTCGTTTCTCCATTTTCGTGAATCAAAAAATTTTACACCAATAGATATGGCGCCGGCAGCATAACCAATATAACGAATGCGCATAGCGGCTTTTTGCAGCAGGCGGTTTAAAACTGCATAGGCTTCTTCTTTTCTTCTCTGCTCCGGCGGAAGTACATGCGAATGCCCTACTACAGTTCGATGAGTAGGCGGACGCTTTACAACTTCGCCGCGAAGCTGCGCGTACATTCTATCACCTTCTATGCCTCCCCAAATTTCGTGCAGTTTCAGTTTTGATGCACTGCATAGCTGCTCAACTGTATAAATACCATTCTTTCGTAAACGGATTTCCATACCTCTTCCAACGCCAACAATATCATTTATTTTTAGGCTGTATAAAACTCCGGGTAAATCTTTTTCTTCTATTACTGTCAGCCCGTCCGGTTTTTTCATATCCGTTGCTGTTTTAGATAAAAACCTATTTGGACCAATTCCAATAGAACACTTAATGTACTCGCCAACAGTCTTTGATATTTCCTCTTTAATCTTATTTGCAATACCAATTGCTGTAAGCGGGTTTTGTTCTTTTCCAATTAACGAACAAACTGCTTCGTCAATAGACATTATTTGATCTACATGAATGCACGCTTCTATTGCTTCTATAAGTTTATGATGATACTCGATATAAACTTTGTGGCGAGCTTCTATAAGATTGATATCGGGACAAATTCTCTTTGCCTCTGAAACAGGTGTACCAGTTTTAATGCCGAGCTTCTTAGCTTCGTAGCTTGCCGCTATGCAGCAAGTTCTATCTGTCATAATAGGAACAACACCAACAGGCTTGTTACGAAGTTTTGGGTTTAGCTGCTGCTCTACAGAAGCAAAGTAAGAATTAAAATCTACGTATAAGCTGCGAAGCGGCATTTTCGAGAAACTCCGGTTTAAAGTTAAGATGCTTAAAGAATAGAGCAAATTAACCCGCAAAAATTTTATTAGAAAGAGTATTTGTTAATAAAAGTAAAACAGCTGGAGTGTTTAGTAAACGCATTGCCAAATCTACATACTAACAAAAAGGGATTTACAATTTAAAAACTAAAACGGAGAGACTTCAAATTGTAAGAGTTAAGATCATGCTCAATACTACTCTTGTTCTTGCACTTCTTTTAATCAGCGTAAATTGTTTTTCACTTCTAAATAATCTCCAAACCGCAGTAAAACATCCCAAGAGTAAATTCCAAAATTGTAACCATCTTTCCATTTAATCTGAATTGCGTAATTACCAACCATCTCTATTTTTTCAATTTCGTATGCTTGTGTAGTAAGTGGTTTTTTGGGCGGCGGAGCGTAATGTTTCCAAAGAATTGTTTCTCCTTTATTTCCAGCATCCGGAGATTCATCGCGCAGAAACTTGAGATCAAATCTATGCGTCTTGCCATTATCCCAAACTATTTCTAAAAAGTCTTGTTTATGCAGTTTAATTTTTGACGGGGCTGTCATTCTGTTCTCGCTGCTGTTAACTTGTTTTTGGATTGATAAAACTTAACCAAAAATATTCATTTATAAAATATTTTTGAGTTTTAAAACTTTTAACGGCACTTTTACTTAATTGTGTTGTATAAACCACCAACACTTTATAACTAAAAAATGGAGAACTAAACATGAAAATCAGCCAACTGAAAACCGCAATTATTATGCTGTTAGTTGTTTTGGGTATCGCTTTAAACGCACAAGAAAAGGAAACAAAAGACAAGTTAGATAACCTAAAAGGGAAAGTTGAAAAAGTAACCATTAAAGTTGATGGCAAAGAGGTAGTATTTGAAGGAAAAGAAGCAGAAAGAATTGCTAAGGCTGCTAAAGCAGCAAACGGAAGTAAAGCGTTCGTGTTTACTATGGACGAAAATGATCTTCTATCTCCTTGCAAAAAAAAGAGAGTAAAGATTTTCAAAAGCGACGGTGATTCCTGCTCCGGCGTTTGTTCATCCGATGAAACAGAATTAAAACCCGATAGAAAGAATAAAGAGGTGAAGGTTAAAATTATAGATGGGGCAAAGAGTGTTACCGTAACTACAAAAAAAGATGGAAGAGAAGAGACTAAAACTTATACAGGTGAAGAAGCAGAAAAATTTATAGAAGAGAATGGTGCCGATGGCAAAGTAAAAGTGATGGTTAAGAAATTAGGCGATGAAGAATCTGCCTGCAAAGACCATTTAATTCATTTTAATAAGCGCATTGGTGATAACTGCTGTAAATGCTGCTGTATAAGCTCTTGCTGCAAAAGCAGCGAAAAACAAATTAAGTGTTCGTCTGGCGATAAAGGAAATATAAAGTGGAAAGTGAAGTGCGATGACTCAAATGAAAAAGAGGTGCATATTATTCTTGAAAAGAAGAAAGATGTAAAGAACTCGAAAGAAACTGGAAAGGAAGAAAAGAAATAAGTTTTAGCGGAATTAATCCATCCAAGGTTTGTCATTAGGAAAAGTTTATAATCTATTGCCAAATGGAAAGTTGGATTAAGTTTTTTTTGCAGCTTAGCGTCTTAGTGAGAAACTTCATTTCTAGCTAAGACGCTAACTAAGTTAAACCGAAATATTCCTAAACCGCCTGCAGCAGGCAGAAAATCTGGGTTAAAATAAAAGGCTTTTTCTTGAACAGCCTTATAAAAAAAACCAACAACCTAATGTTAGAGAGACATTAAAAATGGGTTTTCAAGTGCGTTGATAATCCATCTTAAAAATCTAATCGCATCTGCGCCATCAATAATTCTATGATCGTAAGAAAGGGAAAGCGGCATCATTAATCTTGGTTTAAATTCACCATCTAAGTAAACTGCCTCGAAAGCTGATTTAGAAACACCAAGTATAGCAACCTCGGGAGAGTTTACAATTGGCGTAAAGTATGTGCCGCCTATTCCGCCAAGATTAGAAATAGTAAAGCAGCCTCCAAGCATATCTTCGATGCCGAGTTTTTTATCTCTAGCTTTCTTAGATGCTTCGGCTAAATCCAAGCTAAGTTGAGTTATATTCTTTTTATCAACATCTTTAATTACCGGAACGAGCAAACCTTTTTCCGTATCAACGGCAACACCTATATTTACAAATTTTTTATAAATGATTTCATTCTTTTCCATATCCACGCTGCTGTTAAACTGCGGATAAACTTTCAGAGCGCTGGCAATTACTTTAAGAAGGATTCCGGTTACAGTTAGTTTTCCGCCGGCATCTTCAACTTGTTTACTAAACTGCTTACGGATTTTTTCAAGTTCTGTAATATCCGCTTTATCAAATTGGGTTACGTGTGGAACAGATGCCCAGGCGTAAGACAAGTGTTCTGCAGTCTTGCGGCGGATATTGCTCATCGGCTTGCGTTCAATCTCGCCCCACTTTGAAAAATCGGGCAGGGTTTCTCTCGGAACGCCAAGTACAGTGCCGCCAAAAACACCACTTTGCTGCAGCTGCTTATTCAGTACTTTTGCAAATCCTTTAACATCCTCAATAGAAACTCTACCATTCTTACCACTGCCGCGAACGTTATTAATTTCAACTCCAATTTCGCGCGCAAATCTTCTTACAGATGGCGCCGCCGCAACGGCAGTCTTAGAAATATTCTTAGGAAGATTAATTATCTGAGGTATGTGCGTGTGTTCTTTTTGTGTGCTGGGCGTTGAGTTTTGAGTTTTGAGCGGGACTACAGCAGATTCAGCCTCTTCTCCCTTACTTTCCACTTTAACGGTTCCACTAACGGCATTAACAGCAGCCGTTTCTATCACAAATGCAACCGAGCCAATAACAACTTTATCTCCATCTTTAACTTTTACCTCTTTAACGGTTCCTTCTACATCACTCGGCACTTCTACAGTTGCTTTATCGGTTTCTATTTCAAGAACAATTTGATCTACTGAAACTTTTTCTCCGGTTTTAAGAAGAACTTTTGTAATCTGAGCAGTAGAAATATTTTCGCCAAGGGTTGGAATAACAAATGAATAGTATTGAGTGTTAAGTATTGAGTATTTAGAAATATTTGTTTCGCTCTTCACTATATGTTCTTCGTTCTTCACTTCTGCTTCCGTTTCTTTCCTAAAAGAACCTGCGAAATGCTCATTCACCTTTGGCGTTTCACTTTTTACATTTCCCGTTTCAACAGAAATAACCGGCTCTCCTACAACTGCTTTTGTTCCCTCTTTAACAAAAACTTGTTTAACAATTCCGGCGATATCGCTTGGTACTTCGATGGCAGCTTTATCGGTTTCTATTTCTACAACTATTTGATCAGCTTCAACTTTATCGCCTTCTTTAACGTGAACCTTAATCACATCAGCCGAGTTTATGTTATCTCCTAAAAGCGGTAATCTAAAATCTACTATCATTTTCTTTCCAATAATTATTTAATAAAAATGGAACGCAGACTAAAATGATCTTCTATGATTAATTATGATCTTAGTAAATCATAACATCATAAAAAATCAGCGTTCAATTAAACCTTAGCCGGATTTGGTTTTTCGGGATTTATACCCAAATCTTTCTGTGATTTCTTTACAAGATCAACTTTAACCCTGCCTTCTTTCATCAAAGAGTATAAAACAGCATAGACAATGTGTTTTGCGTCCACTTCAAAGAAATCTCTTAAAGCGGCTCTTCCTTCGCTTCTTCCAAAACCAAAAGTGCCGAGAGAGTGAAGCGGTCCTGGCAGCCATTTAGCCATTGCATCGCTGTGAATTTGTACATAATCGGAAGCAGCAACAAACACACCGCTTTCATCTTTTGTAATTTCTGCTATATAAGGAATCTTAGCTTCTTTATCCGGGTTGAACAAATTCCATCTTTCTGTTTCCTGCGCATCAAGATGCAGATTCTTGTAGCTTGTAACGCTCCATATATCGGAAGCAACTTTGTATTCTTTCTCCAAAACCTCTGCGGCTTTAATTACTTCGTTTAATATTGTTCCGCTTCCCAAAAGATGAGCTTGAGCTTTTGGCGTTTTTAATTCGCTCTTCTTGAATTTATACATGCCCTTTAAAATTCCCTCCGTAACGCCATCAGGCATGCCCGGCTGAGCATAATTTTCATTCATTATCGTTATGTAATAAAAAACGTTTTCCTGTTTTTCATACATTCTATAAATTCCATCGCGGATGATTACAGCAAGTTCGTAAGCAAATGCGGGATCGTAAGCCACTAAATTTGGAACCGGATAGGCAAGCAAATGAGAATTGCCGTCTTGATGCTGAAGTCCTTCACCGGCAAGTGTTGTTCTTCCGGCTGTTGCGCCAAAGATAAATCCCTTAGCCCGAATATCGCCGGCAAGCCAAACTAAATCTCCAACTCTCTGCATTCCAAACATCGAATAGAGTGTAAAGAATGGAATTGTATTTACTCCATGTGTTGCATAGGCGGTGCCCGCAGCAATAAACGAAGACATCGAACCGGCTTCTGTAATTCCTTCTTCTAAAATCTGTCCATTCTTTGCTTCTTTGTAATACAAGAATATATCTTTATCAACCGGCTCGTAAAGCTGTCCAGCATGAGAATAGATTCCTACTTGTCTAAACAAAGACTCCATACCAAATGTGCGTGCTTCATCTGGCACAATTGGAACGACCAAATGACCAACTTCTTTGTCTTTCAAAAGTTTGGCAAGCATTCTTACAAAAACCATAGTAGTAGAAACTTCGCGTCCCTCTGTACCAGTATAAAACTCTTGGAACAACTCTTGGCTTGGTGCTTTAAGCGGAGCTGCTTTTACAACACGCTTAGGAACGTAACCGCCGAGTACTTTTCTTCTTTCTTTGATGTAACGTATTTCTGCGGAGTCTTCAATAGGACGGAAGAATGGCATCTTTGCTATTTCATCATCACTAATTGGAATCGAGAAACGTGTTCTAAATTCTTTTAACTCATCTTCGTTTAATTTCTTTTGCGAGTGGGTAATGTTCTTGCCTTCGCCTGCTTCACCAAGTCCGTAACCTTTAACCGTTTTCGCTAATATTACAGTTGGCGCATCTTTATGTTCAATTGCAGCTTTGAATGCGGCATAAACTTTTTCCGGGTCGTGACCGCCGCGCTTCATCTTTTCTAATTGTTCATCTGTATATTTTTCTACAAGTTTAGCAAGCTCGGGGTATTTTCCAAAAAAATGTTCACGTACATATTTTCCGCCGCGCGTAATGTAGTTTTGAGATTCTCCATCTATACCTTCATTCATTCTTTTGAGCAGCATACCGGATTTATCTGATTCAAGAAGTGGGTCCCAATCACTTCCCCAAATTACTTTTATAACGTTCCAGCCTGCTCCGCGAAATACAGCTTCCAACTCTTGAACAATATTTCCGTTGCCGCGAACAGGTCCATCCAAACGTTGAAGATTACAATTGATAACAAAAATTAAGTTATCCAGCTTTTCGCGTGCAGCTAACGAAATAGCGCCAAGCGCTTCCGGTTCGTCTGTTTCACCATCGCCTAAGAAAGCCCAAACTTTTTGGTCGCTTTGTTTTTTCAAACCGCGGTCTTCTAAGTAGCGGTTAAATCTTGCTTGATAAATTGCTTGAATTGGACCAAGACCCATAGAAACAGTTGGGAACTCCCAAAAATCCGGCATTAGCCATGGATGCGGATAAGAAGATAAACCGCCTCCCGGCTTTAATTCTCTCCTAAAATTTTCTAACTGCTCTTTAGATAATCTTCCTTCCAAAAAAGCACGTGCGTAAATACCGGGTGCGGCGTGCCCTTGAAAATAAATTATATCCCCATCGTGGTTGCCGTCTTTGCCGCGGAAGAAGTGGTTGAAGCCAATTTCGTATAACGTTGCAGCCGAAGCGTAAGTAGATATGTGTCCACCTATTCCGTTTTCTTCCTTGTTTGCTTTTACAACCATCGCCATTGCGTTCCAACGAATTAAACTTTTTATGCGGCGTTCAATTTCTCTTCCGCCCGGAAACGGCGGCTGCGCTGTTTTTGGAATTGTGTTTATATGTGGTGTGTTTGCCGTAAACGGTAGTTCTACTCCCGCTTCCTGCGCGTAAGTATCTAAATTATGTAGAAGTTCTTTTACTTTTTCAGGTCCGCCCGATTGAAGTACATACTCAAGAGACTCAAGCCACTCTTTCAGTTCCAGTTCATCAAGTTCGGTGCAACCGTTGCTGCTCTGCTCACTCATTTGTTAATCCTCTGTTTCTATTCTTTACAAGAAACGCCATTACTCATCGGGGAAAAAGATATAGATGCCTCGTAATAGCCATTAGTGTTATTCATTTACACTATTAATTTAATAATAATGTTAGATGAATTCTATTACAGTAGATAACGAGGTCTTGATAAGTGAAGTTCAATTTACATAACGAGAAATCTAAGCAATACATGCTGTTCATATTCTACTGGCTCTAAACGGCAATGACGAAAAGAAAATATTCCGTGTAACAATAACGGCGCAGTTAAACACAGATTAGTCGATTAAAGTTAAGCGTTTTCGTTTCAGGTATTCTGTTCTGTCAAAATAATATACTCTTGAATTGTTATTTTTGCGTGGATAAAAAGATGTACGCGTTAATATTTCTTCTGGGATTATAAGTATATTATATAGTGAAACCAATATGAGGAAGATAAACATGAAAAAACGATTCTTTTTATTATCAGCAGTTTTAATTATCTGTTCAACAACTAATTATTCTCAAGAGAACAAAATGGACAACCCGTTTTTCAGAGAATGGAAAACACCATTCGAAACACCTCCTTTCAATGAAATAAAACCAGAACATTTTTTACCTGCTCTTGAAGAAGGTATTAAGCTTGAAAAGACTGAAATTGAAGTGGTAATTAACAACAAAGAGAAACCTGCTTTCAAAAATACGATTATCGCTTTAGAGAAGGCAGGCGAGTTTTTATCACGAGTCAATAGAGTATTTAGCGGGTTAAATGGCGCAAATACAAATGATGAGCTTCAAAAAATTGCGCGCACTGCTACACCAATTTTATCTAAACACCGCGATGATATCAGTCTAAACGAAAAACTTTTTGAAAGAGTAAAAACAATTTACAATGAGAGAAAATCACTTGCCCTTTCGCCGGAAGAGATGACAGTACTTGATAATTATTACACAAATTTTATCAGGAGCGGCGCTAATCTTAATGCCGAAGGAAAGGAGAAATTAAGAAAGATTAATCAAGAAATGTCTATGCTCGGTCTAAAGTTTAGCGAGAATTTACTGAAGGAAACAAATGCAATTGCGTTAATTTTAGAAAAAGAAGAAGACCTTGCTGGTTTACCCGATGATGTTGTAAAGGCTGCATCTGAATTAGCAAACGCAAAAGGATTTTCTGGCAAATGGGTGTTTTCACTTCAGAAACCGAGTTTCATTCCCTTTTTAACTTATTCAAAAAAGCGGGATTTAAGAGAGAAAGTTTTTAAAGCTTATATCAACCGCGGCAATAATGATAACGAAGCTGATAATAAAAAACTTGTTTCGCGTATTGTTTCTCTAAGAGTCGATAGAGTTAATTTGTTAGGCTATAAGACCCACGCCGAGTTTGTACTCGAAAGAAATATGGCAAAAACACCTGAAGCAGTTTATAAATTTTTATGGGGTCTTTGGACTCCGGCTCTCAAGCGTGCTGAAATGGAAATCGCCGATATGCAGAACTTGATAGATAAAGAAGAGGGTAATTTCAAATTAGCCGCGTGGGACTGGTGGTATTACGCCGAAAAAGTTAAAAAAGAAAAATATGCGCTTGATGATTCGATGTTGAGACCTTATTTCAAAATGGAAAATGTTAGAGCTGGTGCTTTTGAAGTTGCTTCCAAATTGTACGGAATAAAATTTATTCCACGCAGCGATATTCAAGTTTATCATTCTGATGTAGAAGTTTTTGAAGTTCAAGAGGCTGATGGTAAACATATCGGAATTTTTTACTCTGATTACTATCCACGCGATGGTAAAAGAAGCGGCGCCTGGGCAAGCGGATTTAGAGGGCAATCCAACATAGAAGCAAAATTTATTACACCGTTGGTTTACAATGTTGGTAATTTTTCAAAGCCAACCACCGATAAACCTGCATTGATGAGTATTGACGAAGTAAATACTCTTTTTCACGAGTTAGGTCACGGATTAAATTCTTTGTTTCAAAACTCGAGTTACCCGGGCGGGCGCTTTATGCCCCGCGATTTTGTTGAGCTTCCTTCCCAGATAATGGAAAACTGGGCGCTTGAACCGGAAGTTCTAAAAATGTACGCAAAACATTATCAAACCGGACAAGTAATTCCAGATGATTTAATTGCAAAGCTGCAAAACTCAAGATTATTTAATCAAGGATTTGAAACAGTTGAGTATTTAGCAGCTTCTTTCCTTGATATGGATTGGCATACACTAACAGACAATACCGAAAGAGATGTTACAGCATTCGAAAAAGAATCACTTAAGAAAATCGGGTTAATTCCAGAAATTGAAGCCCGTTATCAAACTACTAACTTCGCACACATTATTGGCGGATACTCAGCCGGATATTACAGCTACATTTGGGCAGCGGTATTAGATACAGACGCATTTCAAGCTTTTAAAGAAACATCTTTGTTTGATAAGCAATTAGCAGATGCATTTCGTGAACATATTCTTGCTAAAGGCGGTACGGAAGACCCAATGGTTTCTTATATAAAGTTTAGGGGCAGAGAACCGAAAGTAGATGCTCTGCTTCAAAAAAGAGGATTGAAATAATCAGCTTTTTCATTTCTCCTCCGGAGTTTTTCGGGGGAGAAGTGAATTTTGAAAACGACAGTGCGCATTTCTAATCATAAAAATTTTTTTTCAAACCGATGCAGATTTATTACCAACCGTAGAAGCAATTATTCTTAGCTGCAAAATATTATCCCAAATTTTCCATTAAGAAGGGTTGGGATAAATCATTAATCAGACATTCCCGCATAAGCAGCAATCGAATAGTATGGTTTAGTGCTGCCAACTAAAAAATAATAAATTACGAGTTCGTAATATACTATATCGTATTATTATGTGTGCCGGATAGCCAGTCGGCGGCTTGTTACTGCATTTCATTTAGATTAATTTTGCAATCGGTTAGGATGGAAATATGTTATTATCTCAAAACGAAGATACAATAGCTGCTCTTGCTACTCCAAATGGAGTTGGTGCAATTTCTGTTATACGAGTAAGCGGACCGAACGCAATTTCATCTGTCGATAAAGTCTTCATCGGTAAAAAGAAACTTGTGAATTGTGCCTCCCACACTATTCATTATGGTAAAATCTTAGATTGCAGCGGTGAAGCGATTGATGATGTATTGATTTCAATTTTTTTGAATGGACAGTCTTTTACCGGCGAAGATAGTATAGAAATCAGCACTCACGGAAGCCCATTCGTTGTACAAAAAATAATTTCAATACTGCTAAAGGAAGGTGTTAGATTAGCAGAGCCGGGCGAGTTTACCAAGCGCGCTTTCTTAAATGGAAAATTAGATTTAGCTCAAGCCGAAGCGGTTGCCGACATAATTAATTCCAGAACCGAAGTTTCACTTCGCGGCGCCCGCAATCAATTAGATGGAATTCTATCAAAAGAAATAGATAATTTGAGAGAAAAGCTAATTCACGCTTCATCGCTGATAGAACTTGAGCTGGATTTTGCTGAAGAAGATATTCAGTTTATGTCATTGAATGAGATTGTAAACAATTTAGATGAAATTATAGAGGCGCTTGAGAAGCTGCTTTCAACTTTTTCTTTTGGTAAAGTTGTTCGCGATGGAGTTAATGTTGCCCTTGTTGGTCCGCCAAACGCCGGTAAGTCTTCTTTGCTAAATTATTTTCTAAAGGAGGCAAGAGCTATAGTTAGTGAAGTGCCCGGAACAACACGCGACATAATTCGCGAAGACCTTTTCATCGATGGAATTTTATTTAGGCTTTTTGATACAGCCGGAATACGCACCACCGAAGACAATATCGAAAAAGAGGGAGTGCTTAGAAGTCGTATTGCTCTTAAAGAAGCCGATATTGTACTTTTTCTGAATGATGCAACTGTTGGATTTGCGGAAACCTTATATCAAGAAATAATTGGGCTGAATTCCAGAGATAGAATTGTTTGTGTAGCAAACAAAATGGATTTAGAAAAACCAATTGATGAAAAGTATGATGTTTTGATTTCTGCAAAAACCGGAGAGGGAATAGAGAAATTATTTATTAAGCTAAAGGAAACTGCTCTTGGTTCGTCTATTTATACAGAAAAAACAGCGGTAGTAACCAATATCCGTCATTTTGATTCTTTGAGCAAAGCTAAAGATAGTCTTTTGTCCGCAAAGCGCTCTATTGAACAAGGTTTAACGGGTGAGTTTATTTCAGTTGATTTGAGAAACGCCGAAATGTGCTTGGGAGAAATAATTGGAAAAATTACATCGGATGATATTCTCAACAATATATTTTCAAAATTTTGCATAGGTAAGTAATGTTTCATGTGAAACATTTTGAAGCAGCAGGAAAAACGGTAAAAATCAGAAATTTGAAAAAAAACAGAAAACTGTTTTCCTATATCTGATTTTGCATTTCTTGCTTATCTCGTTCCACGTGAAACTGAAAGGATGTAATGAAAAGTTTTGATGTTTTAGTTGTTGGCGGCGGGCACGCCGGAATAGAAGCAGCGGTTGCCTCCGCAAAAATGGGATGTAGTGTTGGTCTCGTTTCTATGGAAAAATATGGAATGGGAAAAATGTCATGCAATCCGGCTATTGGCGGCAGCGCAAAAGGACATTTAGTTCACGAAATTGATGCTTTGGGAGGGACAATGGGTTTGACCGCCGACCAATCTGGCATTCAGTTCAGGACTTTGAATAAATCTAAAGGACCAGCAGTTTGGGCGGGAAGAAGTCAAAACGACCGTGATATTTATACTTCAATTGCTTCTAAACTTGTAGCTGAGACACAGAACATTACAATTATTGAAGAAATGATAATTGATGCAATTGAAGAAGATAAAAAAATTATTGGCGTTAGAACATCGAAAGGTGATGAGATAAAATGTAAAGCTCTTGTTGTATGCAGCGGCACTTTTCTTAATGGATTGATGCATACTGGAATGACTTCTGTAAAGGGGGGAAGATTTGGAGAGAAGCCGGCTGTTGGTTTAACTGAATCTTTTGTCAAAATGGGATTTGAATCTGGAAGACTAAAAACCGGTACACCGCCTCGTTTGCATAAAGACTCTATCAATTGGAATATTTTAGATGAGCAGCCAGGCGATACTCCACCTTTGCCATTTTCTTTGAGAACACTAAAAGATGAATTTCCTTACCAGCCTCAAGTTAGCTGCTACATCACTTACACTGATAAAACAGTTCATGGAATTTTAGAAAAAGGTTTTTCAGAATCACCTTTGTTTACCGGAAAGATACAAGGAGTTGGGCCAAGATATTGTCCTTCGATAGAAGATAAGATAAATCGATTTTCTGATAAGGAAAGACACCAACTATTCTTAGAGCCAGAGGGATTGAGAACAGAATTAATTTACATAAATGGGTTTTCAACGTCGCTCCCGGTTGAAATACAAATAGAGGCACTAAAAAAAATTAAAGGACTTGAAGAAGTTGAAATGGTTCGCCCGGGTTATGCTGTTGAGTATGATTACTTTCCTCCTTATCAAGTTGATTTAACATTAGAGACAAAGTTAATAAAGGGATTATATTTTGCCGGACAAATTAATGGAACATCCGGATATGAAGAGGCTGCGGGTCAAGGAATAATTGCAGGAATAAATGCTGCGTTAAAAATTCAGATGCGTCCGGAGTTTGTTCTAACAAGAAACGAGGCTTACATAGGCGTATTAATTGATGATCTTGTTGGCAAATCTACAAATGAACCTTACAGAATGTTTACTTCAAGAGCAGAACACCGATTGCTATTGCGCCAGGACAATGCAGATCATCGGCTGATGAAATATGGATTTGAGTTTGGGCTTATTACAAAAGAAATGTACAATGAACTTACAGAAAGAGAAATTATTATAAGCAGGGCGAGAGAGATTGCCGATAAGAAAAGAATAACGCCAGGTGAAATAAACCCGGTGTTAGAAATTAAAGGGCTTGCTACAGCAGATAACTCAGATACAGTTTCAAAATTAGTAAGAAGACCGGAGCTTGAATTGAATGATGTGCTAAATATTTTGCCGGATGAAGATGAAATGAAACAGCTTATTAGTAGTGAAAAAATTTATGAACAAGTAGAAATTAATATTAAGTATGAAGGATACATTCAGAGACAGCAGGAGTTGATTAAGAAAATGGAAAAGTATGAAAAGATTAATATTCCACTAAGTTTTGATTATTCAAACATAAAAACTATGTCTACAGAAGGGAGAGAAAAGCTTAGCAAAGTAAAACCAAGAACAATTGCACAGGCTTCAAGAATATCGGGTGTTACTCCTTCAGATATTTCCGTTTTGTTAGTATATTTGAAAAGCTAATACGGGAAAATTTGGTTGGATCTTCAGGAAAAGTATTTACACGAGTTAAAAGTTTTCTTTTGGGATAATGGGATTAGTCCCGATGAATATCAATTAGAGCGTTTGGCATTATTTGGAACGCTTGTTAATCAAAAGAACACAAAGCTGAACATCATTTCCAGGAAAGATGTAGAAAAAGTAGTCGAGAATCATATCTTTATTTCTTCTTATGTATCGGAATTTATTCCCCCAAAAGTTTCAAGGTTTTTAGACGTAGGAACCGGCGGCGGTTTCCCCGGAATTCCACTTGCTATTACACGTCCAATTTTGCGCGGCGTACTTGTTGATTCTACTGCAAAAAAAATTGATGCAGTAAAAGAATTTATCAGCAAACTTAAGATGAATAATTTAACAGCAGAAAATGCACGCGTTGAAAGTGATGAGTTTATTCAAAAATATGCAAACTCATTTGATCTTGTTGTTAGCCGTGCAACAGTACCGCTAATAATCTTGTTCCGTTATGCATTGCCTTTAATAAAAGAGAAGGCTTATATAGCAGCACTTAAGGGCGGCGATTTAATGGATGAGTTCAAAACCGCTGAGCTTAAGTATAAATCGTACATTAAAAAATCTACAATTTTTGACCTTGCCTACAAGCCAACTAATACCAGGAATGAAAAGGGTAAAAAGCTGGTTCTAATCGAATTAAACAAATAACAACAGCACGATATTTACATAGTAAATAAAGGGCGAAACGGGTATTAGATGAGTAACGAAAAGTTTTTACACTACTTACCGGAACGTGATGTTGTTTTTGTTTTAGGGGCAGGCGCTTCTAACCCGGATGGGGTTCCTCTTCAAAAAGAAATGCTGCCAATGATTATGTCCGGCGAAGTTAAAGAAATCTGTAACTCCGAAATTGGCAAAATTGTAACAGAGTTTATAAGTGAAAATTTTCATCTCGATGTAAAAAATAATCTTTATCCTCAGTTAGAAGCTGTTTTTGGATTTATAGATTATTTTATTCAACAAGAAGAAAGCCTAAATGCAAAATACTCTAATGAAAAAATACGAGATATAAAAGAATATCTTATTAAGCTTTTACATTTTGTTGTAAACATCAAAACAGATCAGCGCAGCCCATACTATCATAAATTTTGGGAAGCGGTAACAAAGTATTCTACAAACACTTCTATTATCACCTTAAATTACGATACACTTCTTGAACAAGCGTTCGATTTTCTTTTTCAAAAGAGAGCAGGTTACATTGATTACTGCATTCCTCTAATGAATTATGAAAAAAATCCGCTGCTTAAAGGATACAATTTTTGGGTGAACCCTAAGGAGCCGATAAAAGTTAGCAGTTGTGAAAGCCCCTTCTCTTACAAAATAATTAAAACGCATGGGAGCTTAACTTGGAAATATTGCAATTGCTGCAATCAGACTTTGTTAACTCCTTGGGATAGAAAAATAGATTTGAATCGTGGGAAATTTTTGGGTTACTCATATCCTAGTAATGAAGAGTATGAGTATAGCTGCCCAATAGATGGTACAGAATTTCAAACGTTAATAATGCCGCCCTCATACCTCAAAACGCTGCATCATCCTATAATATCACTCCTTTTAAGCGAGGCGGCGCGTGAAATAAGAGCAGCTAAGAAAATTGTGTTTATTGGCTATTCTCTTTCCAATGCGGATGTACACGTTAAGGCTCTTTTTAAAAAACACATTACAGAAGAAAAAATAATTATAGTTCTTAATCCAAAAGAAAAGACAGAATCTGTAATGAACTACCGGTCTCTCGCCAAAAATGTGATATTCATTTATACTTCTTTTGAAGAATTGGTTAGTAGAGACGACCTGCTGGTAAGAATTTTTTAATTTGTTTCGTTTAACGTAAAAACGCTGTACAAGTCGAGACAAATGCTGTCATGTTATGTTTGGATAGAACGCAGATGAAGCGGTCCGTGCTGATTTCCTTGAATCAAATCTGTGTTATCGGAGTTCCATTTCTTGGTGGGTATATTTTTTCATTAATATGCAGCATTGCCTGTCTATACTTGGTCTTCAGCAAGTTGAGGTGCTGCGGCAGCTTGAAAAAAGCATACATAAGTGCAGCCTGTCAATCCCGCTAATTATAAAGAGTGCACACAACAAATTACCCCAGCTTTCCCTGCTTGTAAAGCAGTTGTGTTTTAACTCTCATCACCTGGCGGTCTATAATTAAATCGGCAAGTTGTTCTGGTATTGTAGTTCTATCTTTAGAGTGAAGAATTTCGCGAACCTTCATTTCGTTAACATCTATTCTGTAAAGACTATTTAAAAAGCGGTCATAATCGCGAGACATTAATTCTTTAACTTTTGCCACTAAATGTTTGCGAATTAGTTCGAGATTATCCACTGCGGGCAAAGTTTCTTTGTCTAAAGAAAAATCTTTGTGTAGTTTCTCAACAAGCAGCCCCATCCCCTGCCCTTCCTCGAAAGGGAATGGATAATCAAAACGATTTACATTTTCTTGATTGCTCATAAATTCAACTTTTCACACAGCGCTTGAGTGTATGTGCCGTAACGGATTGCGAGTAGTTTCCTGTCTACAGACACGAATGTTTGAGCGGGCTACAACGCTTGATTACCGACTCAAATCCTTATGACATATACACTATGTTAGCATGTCGTTGTTCGTTTTTTCTGTTATTTTTCAACACTTTTGCTGCATTGTCTTTTCTGTCCGTGCGTTTGGGTATGCAAACTCTTTTGCATGTTTTGGTTTTAGCGTTGGCTGGAGCGACATGCAAATATGCTTGACTACGAAGCGCTGGTTACCCAAGCTCCAAATTTATACTTTCAATTTGTTTTTTTGATTCCTGTCTCAACTCAAACGCATGTTTCATTTTATTACTTATTTCATCAATAATTTTTTGTTCGGGAACATGAATAACAATGTTTAATAGGTCGTTGTCTGAAACATTTGGTATTGCCGCACCAGTCCTATACATAAACATTTGCTTCAAGAAGATTTCAGATTTCAAAAAATACAGCAAATAATAAATATCAATTTTAAAATTCCTTAAAACTCTAAAACCATTTGTACAGATGCTTCCTTCAAAATCTTGTGTAACTATAGCAGTTGCGTGTTTCCTTGTTCCAACAGAGTTTCCAGCTATTGCCGTAATAATATCTCCCTCTTTCAATTCATAACTTGCCCTACTGGGTAGTTCATGTACTTGATAAGTTGTTGAATTTATTATCTCATAGGAATGTGTATTAATGTCAGAGAGTTCGACGTACTCTACCGTTGAATATTGCTCTTTAAGCTTTTTACTTTTGATTTTTACAATCTCGCAAATCTCACCTAATCGGACTGTTTTGCAATTATCGAGATGAGTAAACATCCTTCTATTTTCGGGCGAATAAAAATCAAAATCAAATCTACCATTCAATTTATTGTAATTAATGGAAAAAGCATTGTTGCTTTCAATTTCTTTACCTTTCAGGAAATCTTTATAAGTATCTATAATTTTACTAAAATCCTCATCAATAATAGGTTGTCCATTAGAGTCTTTAATTATTTGACCGTACCTATCTTTTTGATAGACTGGAGTTCCATTTTTATTTCCTTGATATCCTAATTTAGTTACACGACCAAAAAATATAGGATATTGTTTAGTAAGATTTGGCGTATCTTTTTCCAAAAAGAGAAGCGATGTTTTTACTCCTGTACCATATGGAATAAATGTTTCTTGAGGTAGGTTTACGATTGCTAAAATTTTTGTTTTCAATTTAATATAGTATCGTAAATATTCTAAAGAAGGATTCTCAAAGTTTCCGTTTGGCAATACTATTGCCATTCTTCCGCCTTCTTTTAGAAGCTGGATACATCTTTCAATAAACAATATTTCAGCATTTTGATTTGGATAAACATTCTTTGTTTTATGAAATTCATTTTTGTGATTTGACCATTTATGACCTAAATCAAATTTAGAAAGAGTTGTTCTGTTAGTAATTTTTGCACCAAATGGCGGATTAGTAAGAACAACATCAAAACCATCTTTATTTGATATTGAAAGTTTTATGTTATCTATATCTTCTAATGAATTAATGCAAATTACATTTGTTTTTTCATTAGATTCTAGCAACAACTTCATTTTAGCAATTCTTGCAATGCTTTTGTTTATATCCAATCCGAAAAGATGTTGTGAAACTGTTTCTGATGTTTTTAATGCTGAATAGTTTCGTTGTAGATATTTAAGTGAAGACATTAAAAAGCCACCACTACCACAAGCTGGATCAATAATGGTTTCGTTTGGTTTTGGTTGAATCATATCTACACAGAATTCAATAACAGGCTCCGGTGTAAAAAACTGACCTCTACCATCTTTTTCGTGATGTGAAAGAAATTTTTGAAACGCCAGACCTTTAGCATCTTGGGATGAATCTAAAAGAGAAATGCTTTGAAGTTTGTTTACTGTAAAACCTAACGAAACAACTGAGAGTTTAATTCTATCATCATTCTCAAAAATATCAATAAATTCTTGTTTGGTCTTTTCAAACAAGTTTGAGATTCTTTCTGTAAATGTTTGGTTAATTTTTCCTGATTTGATGTAATCCCATTCTTCAGCAGAAATTGAAAACAGATTGGTTTTCTCATTCTCGTCAGAGATTTTAATAAACAATATTTTTACAAACTCCTCAAGTGTTTGTTGGGGCGACAAACCGTCATTTGCATAAATATAATCGTGAATTTCTTCAAATCTTTTAAGAAGATTATCTTCTTTAGTTAATTGGATGTCAAATAATGAATTCATAGTATTACGCATTTGTGGCAAAGATAATTCACATTTGTGTAATTACACAAATTAGTTTTCAACAATTATATTCCTGATGTCAATCTGCATTACTTCTTCATTAACTGCATCCGCAATATCAAGTGTTTCATACATCTCATTAAAGTCTTCATACCATTCGTCAGTCAGGTCAAGTTTTAAAGAGCCGTCAGTTTGGGGAAAGACAAATCCCATAATGTAGTTTTGTTGCAAATGATTTGAATCTTTTCCAGAAGAATCTAAATGCTTTGGGTTAGCAAATAAAAATTTGTGTTCCTTATATCTTAAAACAACGTCAATTGAAATTAAATTAAAATCGTCCTTTCTTGGAGTAGCTTGCGTTCTTTCACTTGCACCAGATGTCCCAGAAACAAAGTGTGTATCAAGTACCATTACTTTACTCATCACAAAAGCCAATTGGTCATCAATCATTTTATCAATTTCTTCTCGTGTTTTATCGGCAAGTAATCTCATTGCGGCGAGTTTATCTGTTTCTCTTTTCGGGGGATTTTTTAGATAGCCTTGAATTTCTTCATATGAGTAAAGTGTCGGCACTTCTTTTAATCCTTGCAAATTTTCATCTATCCATTTTTCAATTTGAGGTTCGATTTCCTTTTCTTGATTAATCCAATGTATAATTTCATGGTAATCATATAACATTTTCTTTAGTCTAGGATAATTGTAAAGCTTATTCCAATCTTCAGTATTTGATTTCACTCCTTTTGATTCCAAAACATACCAAGGACTTTGGTCATTTTTACGAAAATAAAAATCGCCATGATGTTGGGGGTGTTTTCTTCCTTCCCACTTTTCTCTTATTCTTTTTACTTCATACCCTGAATCTTCAAGTTTTTTCTTTAAAAGAAGTTCTGTTATAGAACCACTTACATATCCTTGAGCATTGGGGCTAAGTTTTAATGCTTCTAAAAATATTTCTAATGTTGTTTAAAAAGTCTTTGATACAAAAGCTTCGATTTTTTGGAATATATTCATAAAGTTAATTTTTACAAAGTTATTAGTTTTTGAGTAAAGGCAAATGAAGGCTCGTTTGGCTGCGAAGCTGTCGCCAGTGCGTTTGGGTAGCCAAATGTGCCTGAATGTGCAGCGAGTTTCCGTTACTATTATATTCTTTATGCAGCAAAAATTCCTTTGTCATTCTATCGTCTGTTTTGTCTTTTTACAATGAACACTAACTCGATTCTTTTCGGAAATTGGTAGTGTATGGACTTTTAGTATTTGTATTTAAGCCATTTAATAACTTCACTCCATTTGGGTTTTTTTCCGGTGCGTAAAATTCCAACGCGGTAAATTTTGCCTGCAATAGGAAACACAAAAAATATAGCGGCTATGTTAACAACAATGCTTAACACTAACTGCCAAATAGGAACTTCTACAATTGTCATTTTTACGGGCATAACCATAATTGATGTAAACGGAAGCAGAGCGCTTACGTTTCCAATTGGGCTGTTTGGATTCTGCATCATTGCCATTGCAACAAAGAAAGGAATCATAATAAGCATCATTACAGGCCACAAACCACTTTGCGCGTCCTGCGGATTATCGAATATAGAGCCGACCATTCCAAACAAACTGAGGAATAGAACCAAACCAACCGCAAAATTTACCATCAAGAAAACTACTTGAACGGGTTTGATGCTTACAACTATATCTGGCGGTAAGGCAAAGACTGCAGAAGAAGCAACGGTAATAATTGCACCAAGCCAAATTCCCATTTGAATTACTGCGGTAACAGTCGAACCTATAATTTTTCCGGTCATCATTTCACTTGGACTAACAGAAGACAGAATTACTTCAACAATTCTGCTTGCTTTTTCTTCAATTACAGATTGCAGCATAAGCTGCCCTGTCATAAGAAGACTTATGTAAAGTAAAAAAGCAAAGATGTAAGACAGAATTAAACTTCCAAATCCTTCTTCTTTAATGCTTTCGTCTTTAGATACCTTAAAGCCGCTGAAATCAACGCTCTTGCGTGCAAAATCCAGGTCTTCGCCGGATAGAGCTTTACTGCTGAAATAAGCATCAATCAACACTTTGTTAATTGGTCCTTCAATTTTACGAGAAAGTGTTAAATTATTTGGAGATTTAGAGAAGTATTGAACGAGTTTATTATTAAATACAGTATCGGGAATAAATATTACGCCGGTAAGTTTATCATCGAGTAAGGCTTGTTTGTTTTTGTCTAAATACTTTCTAAGTTCATTCCTATTCATAGTGTAAAATTTGAAAGTGTTCTTACCTTCTTTCATTAAATCGGACCTGAGCAATTGAGCCTGCAGAGAATCCGTAAGTGATTTTTGTTCTGTAATGATAGTTAGTTTAGAAGCGGCTTCATCCATTTGGAGCAGCGCTTGGATCCCTACAATAATAAACAAAAAAACGGGGAACAGAACGGTTGTAAGAATAAACGATTTTGATAACAACTTTTCTCTAAGCTCACGTTTTATAATTCCAAGTATTCTGTAATTAAACATTAGAGCCTCCTTCTTCACTTCCTGCATACTCAATAAAAATTTCTTGAAGCGAAATATCGTTGGCATCGAACTTCTTTACTATTACGCTTCGTTCTACAAGTAATTTGAGAAGCTGTTGTGTTTGATTTGCTTCTTTAAGTCTAATGCCGGTTGAATTACCGTAGTTAGATATTTTTTCTATTATTGGATGATTGTACAAGAAAGAAATATCGCCATCGTAACTTAAACTAACATTTCTTTGCGAGTGCTTTTTCTTAATTTCATTTAACGAGCCTTTCAATATTATTTTACCATGGTCAATCATAGCAATATGATCGCACATCTTCTCTGCAAAATCCATTAAGTGAGTTGAAAAGATTATTACTTTTCCTCTGCTCTTCATCTCAAGAATAATATCTTTAAGCAGGTTTGTGTTTACCGGGTCAAGTCCGCTGAAAGGTTCATCAAGAATTACGAAATCGGGTTCGTGAAGAATTGTACCGATGAACTGAATCTTTTGCTGATTGCCTTTTGACAAATCTTCAACTTTAGATAAGCGGCGGTCATACAACTCAAATCTCTTTAAATACTCTTCGGCTTTCTTTTGAACTTGTCTGCCCGATTTTCCTTTTAATTCTGCAAAGTAAAGCAGTGTGTCTATTACTTTCATTTTTTTGTAAAGCCCGCGTTCTTCCGGTAAATAACCAACACGGTTTTTGAATTCTTGTCCAACTTTTACACCTTTCAAAACAACATCGCCGCTATCGGGCAAATAAATTCCCATCATCATTCTTATAGTTGTTGTTTTGCCGGCGCCGTTTCTTCCAATCAAGCCGAAAATAGAACCATCCGGGACCTCAAAAGAAGCATTATCTACCGCCACCACCTTATCGAATGTTTTTGTAAGATTTCTAACTTCGAGTGAATACATCAATTATCCTTTTGTGTATTAGTGTTTTTGGGTTTTAATATAACAAGAAAGATGTTAAAAAAAGATTAATGAATTGTCATATTGAACGAAGTGAAATATCTCAATGAATTTGTTAGGAGATTCTTCACTCCGTTCAGAATGACATAAATTACTTACCAGATTTTCACAATCTTGTCATCAGCAGAACGCATTTTATCACCATGCTTAACATCAAACGCATCAAAAAATTCAGGCATATTCATTAGCGGTCCATTAACTCTTTGCACGCTCGGAGAGTGTACATCGGTCTTTACTTGCGATTTCAAGAATTCATCCCGTGCATTAGTAGCCCAAACTTGCGCCCAGCCTAAGAAAAATCTTTGTGCTGGAGTAAAGCCATCAATCATTTCGTTCTTTTTGTATTGACCTGAATTCTTAAAAGCCGCGTAAGAAACTGTTAGCCCGCCAAGGTCTCCAATATTTTCGCCAAGTGTTAAAGCGCCGTTTACTTTAAATGTATCAACTACTACAAAACCGTTGTACAGATTAACCAATTTCTTAGCGCGCGCTTGAAATTTCTCGTTGTCTTCTTTTGTCCACCAATCTCTAATGTTTCCTTTTTCGTCAAACTTTCTTCCTTGATCATCGAATCCGTGAGAAATTTCGTGTCCGATTACCGCACCCATTGCTCCATAGTTGATAGCGTCATCGGCGTTCAAATTAAAGAATGGAGGCTGTAAAATTCCAGCGGGGAAAGTGATTTCATTTTTAGTAGGACTGTAAGAGGCATTAACTGTCTGTGGACTCATAAACCATTCTTGTTTATCAACCGGTTTGCCAAGTTTAGCAAGATTTTGTTTTCTCGACCAAGCGCCAACGCGTTCCAAATTTTTATAATAAGAATCGCGGACTATTTCGAGTTCTGTGTAATCTTTCCATTGGTCTGGATAACCAATTTTAACACCAAAGGTGCTAAGTTTAACAAGCGCTTGTTTCTTTGTCTCATCGCTCATCCACTGCAAACCTTTAATACTTTCTCCCATTGCAACAAGCAAATTATCTACAATTTCCTTTGCTCTTTGTTTTGCTTCTGGCGGAAAGTTTTCTGCTACATAAAGCTGACCAAGCAATTCTCCTAAAGAGCCATTAACAGCTTGTACCATTCTTTTCCATCTCGGCTGCATAGCTTTAGCGCCGTTCAAAAATCTTTGTGTAAAATCAAATCTTTCGTTTACAAATGAGGAGCTTAAAGCGTTAGCGGAACTGCGCAATAAATTCCACTTCAAGTATACTTTCCAATCGTTAAGAGAAACTTCATCAATAGTAGAGCCGAGTTTAGAGAAAAATTTTGGCTGGCTTACAACTAACAATTCCAAATTTGGCAGCCCGATTAATTCGAAGTAGGTTTTCCAATCGAACGTTCCCGAGATTTTCATCAGATTATCAAGAGTCATCTTATTATATGTTTTTAGAGGGTCGCGGTTTTCTAAACGGGTATTGGAGGCAGCGGCAAGTTTTCCCTCAATGTTCATAATTGTCTTTGAATAATCCGCGGCAATTTGTGGCACAACATCAATCAACATAAACATATTTGCAACGTGAGAAGAATATTTTTGGCGAATTTCCTTCGAGCGAGCATCATCTTTTGTGTAGTATTCAACATCGGGCAACCCTAAACCGCCTTGGGATAAGAGCGCCGTGTACAGTTCACTTTTCTTAGCATCAACCGTAACACCAAAATTAAAGAGCATACTGCTGCCGTTTACATATTCTTGAGCCAAATACTTTAACATTTCATTTTTGTCTTTCAACGCATCAATTTTTTTCAAATCAGTAACAATGGGTTTATAGCCCAATCTTTCTATTCGAGCCGAATCCATTGCAACGGCGTAGAAATCACCTATCTTTTGTTTAGCTGTTCCTTTTCCCCAAGTTTGATTAGAGGAGGCATCTTCAATAATTTTTTTTAGAATTACATTATTTTGCTCGGCGAGCATTGTAAAAGCGCCCCATCTAACCTGATCATCTGGAATGGGATTATTCTTTACCCAGCCGCCGACAGCAAATTGGTAAAAATCTTGTGCTGGATTGGCGGTTTTATCCAAGTTTTTCAAATCGAAACCGTTACTGCTTTGAGCAGTGATTGTTCCATTGAGCACCAAAAATGAATAAACAATTAGAAATAAAGCTGATAGCCACCATAGACTGCGCTTGGTTTTCATGATTAACTCCATTTGAAAATAATATTTGAGATAGATTTAGACGGCAAATGTGGTTTTTAGTTTTGCACAAAAATATAAAAGGGCAGATAAGGAGAAATTGAAACGGGCTCGGTACTTTTGAGGCAAGTCAATTTTCTATTGCAAGAAGAGTAATTAGAAAAGTTAAATGGCGGTTTTCTTTAGCTTACCTTTCCAGAACTGAATCTGTTTAAGAACTTCGTTTGGTGAAGTACTTCCGAGCGAAATTTTGTTCTTTACACTTGTTTTAGAAGTGAGCAGATTAAATATGTCCTCATCAAACTTTGTAGAAAATTGTTTGTACTGAGCCATAGAAAGTTTATTTAACTTTATGTTCAGTTCAACACACGAGGCAACAATATCGCCAACTATGAGATGAGCTTTTCTAAAAGGGACCTGCTTGTGAACAAGATAATCCACAAGATCAGTTGCAAGAAGAAGATCGCCGTCTAATTCTTTTTCAAAGCGCTTCTTGTCGAATCTTGTATTTTTTAATAGCTCTGAAGCCATGTTCAAACAGTCTTTGGTTGTATCAACAGCCTCAAGAAGATGAACCTTATCTTCCTGCATATCGCGGTTGTAGGCAAGCGGAAGCGATTTCATAACCGTAAGAATGGCGAACAAAGAACCGTAAACTCTTCCAACTTTTCCTCTTATTAATTCTGCAATATCGGGGTTTTTCTTTTGCGGCATTAAGCTGCTTCCTGTTGCAAAAGAATCATCGATAAAAGCAAAAGAGAATTCTTGAGAATTCCACAAGACCATTTCTTCGGAAAAGCGGCTTAGGTGCATCATAATAACCGAGCAAGCGCTTATCAATTCAATAACAACATCGCGGTCAGAAACGGCATCGAGCGAGTTAACAATAACTCCCCTCATTCCAAGCAGTTTGGCTGTGTACTCGCGGTCTATAACAAGAGTTGTTCCGGCGAGAGCTGCGGCGCCTAAAGGGGAATAGTTTGCGCGTTTGTTACAATCATTCAACCTTTCCACATCACGTTGCAGCATTGAAACGTATGCGATTAAGTGATGCGCAAACAAAAGCGGCTGCGCACGCTGTAAGTGTGTGTATCCGCTTATTATTGTTTCTTTATGCAGCCAAGCTTGTTTCAAAAGTGTACGCTGAAAAAGTTTAAGAAGCTTAACAAGATTAGTAATTTCTTTACGCATATAAAGTCGTTCATCGAGAGCAACTTGGTCGTTTCTGCTACGGGCGGTGTGCAGCCTCTTTCCCCGCTCGCCAATCTTATCTACTAATCGTTCTTCAACTATAGAATGAATATCTTCCTTTTGCCAATCTAATTTCAGTTTACCGCTTTTTATTTCTTCTCTAATTTCTTCGAGCGCTTTTATTATAGCATTCCCATCATTTGATGAAACAATTTTCTGCTTCATAAGCATTTTTACGTGCGCTTTGCTTCCATCAATATCTTCGTTATAAAGTTTTCCATCAACATCAACCGAGGCTGAAAACTTTAATGCGTTTCTATCAAAACTTTTTTTGAATCTGCTGTTCCAAATCGCCATAACAATTCCATTTATAACTTTGGTTTTCTTAAAAACTAACTGCTAAAAGCCTGCAGGTTTGATAACGCCATCAGGCAACATCTTTCTTCTGTGTATTTGCTTTTTGCATTACTCTGTTAATTGTTTTGTATGGCAAGCCGTAAATTTTTATAAACCCTTCGGAGGCTTTATGATCAAATTGATCTGCCGCGGTATAAGTAGCTAATTCGGGGTCATACAAGGAATAGGGAGAGGTTCTTCCGGAAATAATAGTGTTTCCTTTGTAAAGTTTCATCTTAACTGTTCCGGTTACCTTTTCTTGTGTTTTATCAACAAACATTTGCAAAGCTTCTCTGAGCGGCGAGAACCACAAGCCATTGTAAACTAAGTCTGCGTATTCTTGCGAGATATGAGTTTTGAAGTGTGCAACAGCTTTATCTAAAGTAATTCTTTCTAATTCTTTATGAGCAGAATGTAAAATTATTCCGGCTGGAGCTTCATAAACTTCGCGCGATTTAATTCCAACCAATCTGTTTTCAATCATATCGATTCTTCCAATAGCATTTCTTCCACCAATCTTATTCAATTCTTTAACTAAAGAAACGGAGTCCATTGCAGCACCGTTTACTGCAACGGGATTTCCTTTTTCAAAATCAATAGTAACGTATTCGTGTTCATCAGGCGCTTCTTCTGGAGAGACTGTATGTTGATAAGCATCTGCGGGCGGTTCAATCATAGGGTCTTCGAGCACGCCGCATTCGATTGCAGTTCCCCAAATATTTTCATCAATTGAATAAGGATTTTCTTTGGTAACCATGATGGGGATGTTATGTTTTGCGGCGTAATCAATTTCATCTTCGCGGCTTTTGAATTCCCAAGATCTGAGCGGAGCCAAATTTTCTAAATCTGGTGCAAGAGCTCCAACGGCAACCTCAAAACGTACTTGATCGTTACCTTTGCCTGTGCAGCCGTGGGCAACCATATTTGCGCCCTCTTTACGAGCGATTTCAACAAGTGTTTTTGCAAGCAGCGGTCTGCCCAAAGAACACGCCATCGGGTAAGATTCTTCGTACATCGCACCGGCGCGCAAAGCCGGGTAAACATAATCTTCAATAAACTCTTTTGTTAAATCTTCAACATACACTTTTGATGCGCCCGACATAATTGCTTTTTCTTTGAGACCGATTAATTCTTTTGTTTGCCCCAAGTTGCCTGTAAAAGTAATAATTTCGGCATCATAATTTTCTTTAAGCCATTTTACCATAACCGAAGTATCGAGCCCGCCCGAATAAGCAACAACAATTTTGTTTTTTGCCATTATTTAATTCCTAAAATATTTTTTAATTGAGTGATAGTTTTTTCAATTGTTTTATGAGAGCGTGGAATTACGATGATTGTATCATCGCCGGCTAAGGTTCCTATACTTTCAGTAATTGCGCTTTTATCTAAGAATAAAGCTACTCCTTGGGCTCTTCCTGGAAATGTTTTTACAACAACCAAAGTTTCATTCGAGTTAATTGAAACTATCTCCTCTACGATGTGAAGTTTCAGTGCTGGTTCATTTCCGCTAGCATTAATTTTGTAAGTAGCACCTTTGGCAGTTGGCACACGAGCCACGCCAAGCTCTGTTAAATCCCGCGATAAAGTAGCCTGTGTAACTTTAATTCCATTCTGCTTTAATACTTTAACTAATTGTGTCTGGCTGTAAATATCTTGAGAAGAAATAATTGATTTTATTACAGTGTGGCGTTTGTGAATATCTTCTAATTTCTTACTCATTTTTTCCTCTTATTTGGTTAATATATATTCGCTTACTATTTCTGTTCCTATACCCTCTTTAGTAAATATTTCTAAGAGCAATGCGTGTTCAACGCGTCCATCTATTATGTGAACTTTTTGTACGCCGGAGTCTAAAGCAGAAAGAGCAGATTCAACTTTTGGAATCATTCCGCCGCTAATTGTTTTATCCGAAATATATTTCTGTGCCTCGTTTTGTGTTAGATGAGAAGCGAGCTTTCCGTTTATCATTACTCCCTCAATATCTGTCATATAAACAAGTTTGGTTGCGCTTAACGATGCTGCAATTGGTCCAGCAGCAATATCTGCGTTTACATTATATGTTATACCTTTAGCATCAACTCCAATTGGCGCTATTACGGGTAAATATCCATCATTCAAAAGTTTTCTAATAAAAGATGAATTTACATCAGTTACTTCGCCTACCAAACCAAGCTCCTTATTAATCTGTTTTACTGTAATAAGATTGGCATCTATACCGCTGACACCAACGGCTCTTCCGCCATGAATATTTATGCGTCTAACAATATCTTTGTTTATCAAACCGCCAAGCACCATTTGAACAACATCGCGCATATCTTCATCTGTGCAGCGCTGTCCATTTACAAATTTTGTTCTGATATTGAGCTTATCTGCAAGCGAAGTAATTTCTTTCCCGCCTCCGTGAACAATTACAATATCAATTCCAATTTTTCTTAACAGTGTTACATCCTGAGCAACCATAGCTTTTAGGTTTTCATCTGTCATTACAGCTCCGCCATATTTTATAACAAAAGTTGATTGTTCAAACTGCTGAATGTATGGCAGAGCTTCAATTAGTATATCTTCTTTTCTATAAACCGGACTTGTCAAGTTCTGTAGCTCCCGTTAATCTTCACATATTCTTCGGAGAAATCGCACGTCCAACAAGTTGCTTTTCCTTTGCCGCAATGCAGCTCTAATAATAAATTAATCTCGGAAGGCTTTAGTGTTTGATTTGCAATTGCATTTGGCAGTGTAACAAAATAGTTCTGTTTCAAAATTGGCACTTTATTAATTGTTATTTCAAACTTCTCCGGGTTAAATTCTATGCCAGAGTAACCAACAGCAGCAAGTATTCTTCCCCAATTTGCATCTTCTCCGTGGATAGCAGTTTTAACCAAAGGCGATAGCGCTACTGTTCTGGCAGCTTTTTCTGCATCTTTATCTGTTAAAGCGCCATCAACAGTAATTTCTATTAGTTTAGTTGCGCCCTCTCCATCTTTTACAATGTCAATCGATAGTTTTTTTAGAAGGCAGAATAATTCTTGTTCAAACAAATTGTATTCTTCAGTTCCTTCAACAATTGTAATTCCGCTTGCTCCGTTTGCCAGTATTATAACCATATCGTTTGTGCTTGTATCGCCATCTACTACAATTCTGTTGAAAGTTTTATTGTTCGTAGTATTTAATAGTTTTTGTAAAGTAGGTTTATCAATAGAGGCATCTGTAGTAACAAAACCAAGCATAGTAGCCATGTTGGGGTGAATCATTCCGCTTCCTTTTGCTACGCCTCCAATGCTTACTACTGCACCGTTTATTACAAAAGATGTTTGATGCGACTTAACAAAAGTATCTGTTGTCAAAATTGCTTCAGCAGCAGAAAGAAATTCACTTTCACAAATTACACTTGCAGCTTTGTTAATACCCGCTATAACTTTTTCCATCGGTAATTTTTCGCCTATAACGCCGGTCGAAGAAACAAAAACCTCTTCAGCGTTAATTCCTAAAGCATCGGCAGTTTCTTTAGCCATAGCTAAAGCATCTTGATAGCCGCTTTCACCCGTGCACGCATTAGCGTTTCCGCTATTGCAAACAATAGCGCGAAATGTTTTGCCATTAGCTAAATTTTCTTTACATAAAAGAACAGGCGCTGCCTGCACCTTATTCAATGTAAATGCACCAGCAGCTGTTGCCGGTATGTCAGATACAATCAAAGCTAAATCTTTCTTAAATTTTTTAATTCCGCAGTGAATTCCAGCCGACCTAAAGCCTTTTGGTGCAGTTATTCCTTTACTCACTTTTCGCTCAACGTGTGTTTCTTGAAACATTTTAATAATCCTTCAGTTTGATCGAAGCCGAACATGATATTCATATTTTGAATTGCCTGCCCCGCAGCGCCTTTTACCAAATTGTCTATCGCAGAAAAAACAACAAGCGTATCATTATCTACTTGTTTCCAGCCAATATCGCAAAAATTTGTATGATGAATGTCTTTCAAATCAGGTATTTCAGGTGATGTTAATCTTATAAACGGTTTTTCAGAATATACACTTTGAAAAACATTACTTACTTCAGCTTCGCAGCTTTTATTTTTTAGTTTTGCGTGGATTGTAGTATAAATACCTCTTGTAGCCGGCAGTAAATGAGGAACAAAACT
The DNA here is from genome assembly GCA_964575995.1 of uncultured Melioribacter sp. Lineage (GTDB taxonomy): Bacteria > Bacteroidota > Ignavibacteria > Ignavibacteriales > Melioribacteraceae > Stygiobacter. The sequence goes on from CAZNTN010000005.1 coordinate 106,418, forward strand.
AAAAGCGGCATCTTTTGAAGAAAATTTTTGCAGATACTGTATTATTTCGGGTATGTGCTGATGGGTGCCAACCTTATAAGCTCTTACGCTTTCGTTCACTTCGCTGAAAAGCATATTTTGTGATAGAGATTTGCCAGCGCCGCTTGTACCGCTGTAAGAAACTATGCTAACAAAAGTGCTTTCAATTACCCCCGACCTTAAAAGAGGTATTAAAGGAAGAAGAATGCTTGTTGGATAGCAGCCTGGATTGGCAATTAATTTAGCTTTAGAAATTTCTTCTTCATTCCATTCGCTTAATCCGTAAACAGCTTCTCCGAGTAGGTTAATGGCTGTATGATTGTGCTTGTAATACTTGGCATAATTGGTAACGCTGCTTAATCTAAAATCTCCTCCTAAATCAATTAACTTTACTTCTGTTTCATAAGCATCGGCAATAATTTTAGTTGATTGACCAGAAGGCAGAGCAACAAAAGCAAGATCGAGCCCGGTTAAAGCTGCTTTGCTAAATTCTTCAATTCCGAGAGAAATCATTCCACGAAGCGAAGTATGCACTTTGTCTATTCTGCTTCCAGCAGTCGAGTAACCAAACAGTTTTACAATCTCAGCTCCGGGATGATTCAAAAGCAGCCTTATTAACTCAGCTCCGGAGTAACCGGCAGCACCAATTATACCAACTTTTACCAATCTACAACCTCAGAAATTAGGAGCATAATTATACAGAATTGTGCATAAATATACAAATACTGTTTTTGTGCGAAGTAAGAAACCAGCGTGTTTAAATCTATATGTATAAAAAAAATTTACAGGTACCTGTCCCGGGTCCTTTTAATAACTCACCTTGCGCATAATGCTGTTAAAGCAAAAGAACCCTGATGATTTATTAAGCCCAGCCTTAAGTGTGAGGTTAGCTGCTCGAAACGAAGAATGCATTCTTCTAAAAACCAGAAGAAATAAATTAATTGATTTAAAAATATTAATGCTATAAATTTCACTCCAAATATGGCGCTATACTTTAACCAATAATGAAAACACGTTTTATGTTTTTGTTTCCCGTCAAACTTGTTTTTAGACTAAGTTAGGAGGCATATCTCTTGCAGCCCAACCAACAACAAGACTTAGAGATTCATTCCCCTGTTGATACAATTATTATAAGCAATAGGAGTATACTTAAATCGGAAGGCTGTATGGAAAAAAGAGAAAAAGGGAAAAGCACAATTATAGCAAGCAGTAAAAAATTACTTGTAGTAGAAGACGATTTAGTTACTCAAGAAGTTTTTGGTTTTTTCTTACAAGATATGTTTGAATTAGATTATGCTTCAACTGCCGAAGAAGCCATAGCAAAAGTAAAAGAGAATGATTACTTAGCAGTGCTGATGGATATTAATTTAGGAAAAGGTAAAAACGGACTGCAGGTAACTGCGGAAATAAGAAGAATGGAGGGGAAAGAAAATCTGCCAATAATAGCGCAAACCGCTTTTGCAATGAGAGGCGATAAGGAAGAGTTTCTTGGATCCGGGTGCGATTATTATCTATCGAAGCCTTTTACAAAAGAAGAGCTTAGGCAAATACTAATTGAAATCATAAACAAGTAAAAAAGTTTATCCGGCACACGCCGGATTTTTATGCAAAAATTGTGGCGGTATAAATGAATCCGGTAATCAACAAGCTAATAATTGAACTTAACAAAGCAATAGATGGAGACCCTTGGTACGGCGCTTCTTTAAAATCTATTTTGGCGGGAGTTGATCACAAGCAAGCGGTAATGCGCACTCATCCCAAAACACATTCTATTGCAGAAATTGCACTGCATATACTTGCCTGGATTGAAGAAACTGCAAGCCGATTGGATGGAAACGAACCTAAAGTACCAAAACGAGGTGATTGGCAGAATATTGCTGCTTTAGAAAAAAGGGAGTGGAAAAATATAATAAGCAGAATTTTTAAAGAACATAAACGCGTTACAAAATTAACTTTAGCACTTACCATTGATAAACTTGAGGAGCAGGTTGGCATAGAAAGAAACCCTGCATTAGGTACTGGATTTACGTTTAGGGAAATGCTTGTTGGTTTAATGGAGCACAATGTTTATCACAGCGGGCAAATCGCTCTCATAAGAAAACAAACCTGAGCAGCAACCAAAGTTGTTTTCAAGAGTCCAAATTAATCAACATAATAAATTTAGTAGCGTTTCGATATTTGTTTTAATCACAAACCAAATGGGAGTAGTATGGTTAAAAAATATTTCTTGCTGCCTATTCTATCGGGGGTGTTGCTATCAATAGTTTCCGCACAAACAAGCCAGAACATCAAAGAAGGCGCGCCAAAAATTTATATTGACTGCGGCTATTGTGATATGAACTATATCAAGGAACAAATCTCAATTGTTAATTATGTAAGAGACCGAAACGATGCAGATGTGCACGTACTTTCTACCTCGCAGAGAACAGGTTCTAATGGATACGATTACACGCTTTATTTTATTGGACAAAAAGAGTATGCAAGCATAAAAGATACAATTAAGTACACAACTTTTGGAACGGACTCTGAAGACCAAGCCCGCGAAAAACTTGTAAGAGCCTTAAAGTTAGGTTTAGTTAAATATGTTTATAAATCTAAGGTTGCAGATCAAATGAGCATTTCTTTTAAAGCGCCTCAGTCCGGCGGTTCTATAAATAAAGATGAAGACCCGTGGAATTTTTGGCTGTTTAGAATTAGCACAAACGGAAGTTTTATCGGAGAAAAAAGATACAAGAATTTAAGAATTAACACATCAATTACTGCAAATAGAACTACCGAAGACTTGAAACTCAATTTCTCACTATCGAACAACTATAACGAAAGCAAATTTAAATACGACACACCAAACGGCGAAGAAACTTACCTCGATACCAGAAGAAGCCAATCTGCAAATGCCTTTTTAGTGAAAGCAATTGATAGCAACTGGTCGTGGGGTATTTGGCTTGGAGCGAACAGCTCTACTTATAACAATATTGATTTTGGAGCCAGCTTGGCTCCGGGTGTAGAATATAATTTTTTCCCTTACAGCAAATCGAACGAAAGACAATTAAGAGTTGAGTATAAAATATCCGGTTTATTCCATAAATATGTAGAGGAAACTTTCTACTTCAAGAAGAAGGAAAGTTTATTAGAACATAGTTTGGGTGTTACATTTTCTCTCATAAGACCTTGGGGAAATATTAGCGTAGGAACAGAAGCAAAAAATTACTTAAATGATTTTGTAAATATAAGCTACAGAGTGTTTACGTACACTAATCTAAGGTTATTCAAAGGATTTTCACTTAATCTTTTTGCGGATTATTCAAGATTAGGAAAACAAATAACGCTTCCATTTCTCGGCGCAACAAGAGAAGAGGTTTTGCTAAGACGCAAACAATTGGAAACCTCTTACAACTATTATGCATACGTAGGCATTTCTTATTCATTTGGATCAATATTCAATAATGCTGTTAACCCGCGCTTCGGAAGTTCTGGCGGCGGAACAACAATTATGTTTAGTAACTGATGTTAAGTTATAATAATAAACGGCAGGCGTATTATTATGCCTGCTGCTTATCCAATATTCAATCTCGGTTCATTAATTTAACGCTGCAAAAAGCCGCCCACGCTCACTGTAATTATTATTCTAATAACTAATCTTATCATTCTAATAAAAGTAAATGAACCGCCATGCTTTGAAACAGTATTAAGATTCCAAAACAAATTCTTTCTATCTATACTTATTGGTATGATTTATGCGCCGATTTTGAATTAGAATACTAATGAAAACACTTTTTGACGGGAGTATTATGAAAAAGATATTTGCTGCACTATTTGTATTAGGCGGTTTGTTTGTAATTAATTGTTCTTCGCAAACTACAGAGCCCGAGAAAAAACAGGAAACACCACAGCTTGCTGGTTACGAATTAGTTTGGGCTGATGAATTTAATTACACTGGTTTGCCGGATCCTAAAAAATGGGGATACGATGTAGGCGGACACGGCTGGGGTAATCAAGAACTTCAATATTATACAAACTCAAGAAAAGAGAATGCACGAGTTGAAAACGGCAAACTTATTATTGAAGCAAAATTAGAAAAATTTGAAAGCAGTTCTTTTACATCTGCAAGATTGGTTACAAAGAACAGGGGCGATTGGACTTACGGGCGCTTTGAAATACGCGCAAAAGTACCTTACGGAAAAGGAACTTGGCCTGCAATATGGATGCTGCCTACAATATGGAACCTTGGCAACGGAGGCTGGCCGGACAACGGCGAAATTGATATTATGGAACACGTTGGATATAATCCAAACGTTATTCATGCTTCAATACATTCTAATAAATACAACCATACAAAAGGAACACAAAAAACAGGCACAATAAATATTCCAGATGCAGTAGGAGCGTTTCATAATTACATTATTGAGTGGACAAAAGATTCTATAAAAGCTTTTGTAAATGATAAACATTACTTTACAGTTGTTAACGAGCAAAGAGGCTGGGAGTTTTGGCCATTCTTTAAAGATTTCCATTTAATTCTTAATATTGCAGTTGGCGGAACTTGGGGCGGCGCTCAAGGTATTGATGCTGCTGTGTTTCCGCAGAAAATGGAAGTTGATTATGTAAGAGTTTACAAGAAACTGCCATAAAACTAGTTGATAGAAAATAGAAGAAAAATTCGATTCAATTACATTAACAAGTTGGCGGCTGCCGAAGCAAATCAATACTAAGTACAATGCAAAATTATACCAACCAAAACATAAGATAGCTTTAAGCGGCTGTTTAATGCAGATTAAAAGAAAAATGAAAAAATCACTTGCTTTGATTGTAATATTAATCTTCGCTGTTAATTCAGCAGCACAAGTAACGTTAACATCATCTAACTTACCAATCGTTATTATTAACACTAATGGACAAAACATTCCCGATGAGCCTAAGATAACTGCAACAATGGGAATAATTTATAACGGGGAAGGTAAACGAAATAACATTACAGATGCATTTAATAACTACAATGGAAAAATTGGAATTGAAGTGCGCGGGCACAGCTCTCAAATGTTTCCTAAAAAGCAGTACAGCGTTGAACTTAGAGACAATACCGGCAGCGGTACTAACGCATCTTTGATAGGACTGCCTTCAGAAAGCGACTGGGTGTTTAATGCAAACTATACAGATAAAACTCTTCTCCGAAATGTTCTTGCATATAAATTAGGGAATGCGCTTGGCAGATACGCTACAAGAACAAAGTTCTTTGAGCTAATTATTAATAATCAGTATATGGGAATTTACATTCTTCAAGAAAGAATAAAGCGAGATAGAAACCGTGTTAATATTACCAAGATGGAAACCACAGATGTTTCCGGCGATGCAGTTACAGGCGGCTACATAATTCATATTGATAGAATTGACCCCGGCGATAAGTTTTTTGTTTCGAACTATCCATCAGTTTTTCCATCTGTACCACGACAGCCATCGCCAATTAATTATCTAATTAGAGTTCCAAGCAGGAATAATCTTCAGCAGGCACAATTGGCTTACATAAAAGATTACGTTGGAAAGTTTGAAACATCACTTACAAAAACAACATTCACCGATCCATTTGAGGGATATTATAGTTTTATAGATATGGATTCTTTTGTAGATTATTTTTTGGCTAGCGAATTTACAAAAGCAACGGACGCATACAGGCTAAGCGCTTTTTTGCATAAAGACCGAGACAGCAAAAACGGAAAACTTGTATTTGGACCAATGTGGGATTATGATTTAGCATTTGGGCTTGCCGATTATAACAACAGCTGGCTTGCAAGCGGCTGGGTTGCTCAAATTAATCCTTGGGAGGGAACCGTTAGCCCGCCATTTTGGATTAAGAAAATTTTCAATGACCCGGTAATCTTTAACAAAATTGCTAAACGATGGCACACCATCAAAGATACTGTTTTTGATCCTTTGCTGATAATGAAGTTACTGGATGAGCAGGCTTTGTACTTGGCGGAAGCAAGAAACAGAAATTTTGCTAAGTGGACAGATTTGTTTAATACCAGTGTTTACATCTGGCCTAACAAATATAGATTTTCTAATTATAACGATGAATTGACCTATATGAAAAATTGGGTTTATCAAAGATATGATTGGATGAACAAAAACCTCCCAACAAATTATTCGGATATTGATTGGAAACAACCAGGAAAGCGTTGGTTATTATATCAAACCGGTAAAACAATAAAGCTGCCAATGAGATTGTTTTATGGAACCGTTAAGAATATTACATCTGTAAGTTTTGTAAGTAAAAATACCGGCACAAGTTTTTCTGTGCTTGGAGATTCGCTTTCAATTACATCATCATCCCTTGGAGAAATTTCTTTTTATGGATTGGCTAAGAATGGCTCAACTGTTGTGTCAATTTCTCCAGAGTATAGAATCAATCTCGCTACAAATGTAAAAGAGGAATTCAATTTACCTGCCGAATATCATTTAGAACAGAATTATCCCAATCCATTTAATCCAACAACAGTTATAAGGTACAAGTTACAATCGGCAAGCCATGTAACTCTAAAAGTTTACGATGTTTTAGGACGAGAAGTCGAAACACTTGTTGATGAAGTTAAACAACAGGGCACTTATAATTGCGAATGGAAAGTTGAAAATGGAGAATTACCATCAGGAATTTATTTCTATCGGTTAACCGCCAGAGAAAATTCTGATGGCTTGAAACAAGGTTTTTTTGAAACGAAGAAGATGACTTTACTGAGATAAATGGTAAGTATGATATAAAGTTTACCTATTCAACAATTTTTCAGCACCTCCTTTGTATAATCTGCTCGGTAAGTAACCAAAAGTATTTTTGAATTTCGACTGCGAAAGGATGCTGGCATTACATTTATCCCAGATTTGCTATTAGGAAAAGTTATAATGCCAATAGAAAAACTGAGTTAAGTTTTGTTTTACTTATGGAATTTTGGCAACAACTGTAATAGAGGCAGGCTAAGAGAATTCAAGAGTGGTTTCAAAAATATGTCTATATGCATAACTGTATTATTAATCCCAAATTTTGGTTTATTTAATCTTGCTTTTTGCAGATACACGCAGCGCTTGTTTACTGTTTTATTCGAGGCGTGTGTCTGCTTACTTAACAATCGCTTAAAATCTTTTTCCTAAATCTGAACCCCAAAATTAATGCCGAATGAATGATTAGCGGTTAAAAACTAATTTTCAGAACGGCTCTTAATCTTTCCAAATAAAATCGAAAAGTAAATAGGAAGCGGTTCCCATAATTACATCGTAAGAGAAAAGCACGCCAATTTCTACATAAGAGGCAGAAATTGTTTTTCCATCCATAGAAAATTTAGTTAGTTCAAGAAGAGTTAAAATTAGTGGAAGCAGAATTGGGAAAGAGAGTACAGGATAAAGTGTGCCTTTGGAACTTGCCTTCGAAATTATTGCGGCAATTATAGTTGATGAAACAGCTATTCCGATATTGCCCAGCAAAAAGGAAATAAGAAATAAAGAGAAGTTCTTAACCACAAAGGATTCAAACAGAAGTGAGAATAAAACCGTGATTGCAATATTCATCAAGAATACTAAAACGAGATTAAAAATTAACTTTCCGGAGAATATTGTAGAAGGCGATGCAATTAGCTGAAGTGTTAATGTTGTTCCTCTTTCCTCTTCGGAAACAAATGCTCTTGATAACCCGGACATTGCTGAGAAAAAGATTACAACCCACAAAAGTCCGCCCGTTAAATATTCTGTAATTTTTTCATTGCCTACCGAAAACATAATTACGCTGATTGTTACAAGAACAAACATTGCAAGTGCATTAATTGCATAGCGCGTTCGTAATTCCGATACCCAATCTTTCTTAAATAGTGCAAATGATTTCATTACTTACTTTGTTTGTTCTTATAATTCTGTAGTTCTAAAACATTTTCGCATAAAGCCAAATCAGCATCTTCGTTAGATGCAATTAACACAAGATTCGTTTTCCCTTCCAATTTAATAAACTCGTAAACTTTTTCTTTGCCGGAGTTATCCAAATTTGATGTTGGTTCATCTAGAATAAGAAGCGGCGGCTCGTGAAGTAATGCGAAAGCGAATTTCAGTCTTTGCTTCATACCTGAAGAAAAACCTCTGAGCAGATCGTTTCTTCTTTCATATAAGCTGAATTCGCTCAAAAGGAAACTGCTTCGTTCTTTGTTAAACGCAACTCCCCTTATTTTAGAAATATGAGCTAAGTTTTCTTCGGCAGTAAACTCATCGTAAAGAAAAAGATAAGGTGAAACGAATCCGAGATAATTATGCAAATCTTCTTCTTCAATCTTCTTTCCATTTATAATATGCGTTACACTACCTTTGTTGGGAGAAATTAAACCAGAAACAATCTTTACAAAAGTTGATTTGCCAGAGCCATTTGGACCTGCAATGCCGTAAACATGCCCTGATTGAAAAGAATAATTTATGCCGTCGAAGATCAGCCTTCTCCCAAAATATTTAACAAGACCGTTTATTTCGACTGAGTAATTAATCATTATAGATAACAAACTTTCCTTTAAGAGTATCATCGCCGCACTTAATTACATAGAAATAAACTCCGGTAGGAAGTTTGTGCTTATTTGAATCAACAGGCTCCCAAGGTGCGATGATTTTTTCGGTGGCAACTATACGCTTTTGACCTGAATAAACCAAGTTCATATTGGTTGAATAGATATAAACATCAACCGTTCCTCCGCCACTGTTAAGATTAGCGGGCAGGTTTAAGTACTGATGCTCTGAATACTTAAATGGCTGCGGGTATGCATAAGAGGCTGTTTCTACAGAAATATTTCCTTGGTTAAGCGGTATATCATTCAAAATATTAGACTCTGCAAGTAGCTGTAAATCTGTGCTGGTTAGCTTGGAATAATAACTGTAGTTAGAATGCAGCTTTCTATATCCGCTGTTAGTAAAAGAAGCAATTGAATAATTAAGCGATAGTTTAGTTGTTGGCGAGTGAACCGAGTTTTGAACATCTACATTAGTTATTATTGATACCAAAGTATTTTTTCCATCAAAGAACTTGTAATAGTTATTTGAGATTGGTTCTGTTGAAGTCATAATCTCGGCTTTACCATTCACAAAACTCGAACTCATAGAAGCGCTAACTAACGGATAATTTTCTTTCTCTTTAAAATATTTATCTTTTGCTAAACCGGCGGCTCTTGCATTTGTAAAATAACACCAAATTCCAAAATTATTAAACTCTGTTTTCAACGAGCTTCCATATTCTTGCAGTACTTTAGAAAACGCTTCAACGGCTCTCATTTTCGGCATCTCTTCCCAAATTCTTTTTATTATGTCAAAGCCAAATCTATCCCTCAAGAAAATATTCCAAATAGCAAGGTTATAACCACGGTACATTGCCAAAGCTCTACTTGTATTTAGAAAATATGAATCAATATAATAGTAATAGTCGTTCACATCATCGTAAACAAATTCTTCCATTGCCGTAGATGTTGCTTCGTGATAAAACGAATCGGAAGCGCGGTATATATAATTGCTCATCTGAATAGCGTGATGAAGTTCGTGAGCAGCTGTTACACGGGCTGCATTAATTCCATTTGTAGCATAGTTTGAACCGGAGAAGTCGTTATCTATAACTATATAATTTGTTCCTTTCGATACATTATTCTCATCCATTGTGGTGTAGCCATACTCGCCATTTGACAGATTTTTAATATAAATATCATATTTATTATCACCGCCAAATGTACCATCAGATATTGGCGGAGGGTATTTAAGAATATTTACTTCGTAGTTGTAGGAAGAATCTACAGCTTTTGCTAATTCGCTTAAATCGTAACCGGGCTTGTTATTGCCGGATTTATCATAGTGAATTCTAAATTTTCCTGAAGGTGTTACAAAGCTGGTGTCAGAACTTGGCCTGCTAACCAAAGGCGCCAAAACATTTTTCTGCTTTGCTGTAAACATATTGTAGTTTTGTTTAATGCTGTTAATTAAGCCGGTAGAACATTTAATAGGATCCTGGCTGTCAGAAACGACACCGCTTACCGTTGAAACTGAAACTCCTCTTATTCCCAAAAACTCTGCATAAAGCGAATCTAGATTCTGCGCAAATTGTAAACCGTAAAGAGCAAATACAAAAGCAACAATTTTTTTCATAAATATTTTTTTATGGTGATTATGTTGTTATTACTGCCAATGTAAACGAGAAATTTAGTGTTTAGGTATAAGGAAGCAACAAAATAGTCAATGATTTTTCCCTCTTCAATACGTGCAATTGTTTTTGTACTGTTTGCAGACGGCTCCATTTTCAAAATCCTGTTCTCTTTTGTTGTAGCGCAAAGCAGATACACACTTTCGCCTTCGATGTAATATTTCAAAGGCGTGCTTTGTTCCGGTTTATCTTTCAATTCCATTCTAATGTTATTTTGATTCCAAAAATAATAGAGTACCGATTTATTTTTGAATGTAAGTAGTGCTGCTGCAGGCTTTGTACGGAAAACAAACTCGTTTACAGTAACCATTTGAGACTCAATTGTTTCCTCGTTGGTTAATTGAAAATTCAACCGGGGAGTTCTTTCAATTTCTCTTTTGTCAAAAACAATTTTAACCAGGTCAACGCTATTCCAGTGCCGAATTACAGCATAGACATCCTTGTAAATGTTGAAGTTAAAAGAAGCGTCTTCAACATTACGCGCTACTTCCCATATATCAATTACAGGGTTTTTAAAATTCTTAAGTTCAAACTCCTGCAAGGAGAGAACTTTGTTCTTAATTGTTAAAGCACAGATACGTATTCTATCTTTTAATCTATCGGTAATATACTTTACCTCTTTAATAGGTGCGCTGGCATACAATATTTGCCTGTTAATACTGTTCTTTTCGAAGTTATAACGAATTACCTCAATTTCCCGTGAGCCTGCTTTATAGCAAATAAACAATGTAGAATTTTGTTTTGAATCGTCAATTACAAGTTGATCTGGCATGGAAGAAAGAGGCAAAGAATAGAAAGTTCTAAATAAATTTCTTCGCTCGCTCAATCCAATTTTTAAGGAATTGCTGCCTGCATCTATAAATGCAAGCTCTCTATATTTATCATTGTTGTAATCAAAGGCTTGAACTGAAACCGCCTTATGGGATGCAGCCAGATTAAAAGAATCATCAAGAATAGAAATCCTGCTAATAACAAACACACTTCCATCCGAAGAAAGCGCTGCTAATTTTCGTCCGCCTCTATCAACATACGATATTACATCGGTAAGATTATTTCTAGTAACGTAAGCTATTGGCTCATAAAATGAGTTATAAGTTTTTGCAAACATTACATAAAGTTTACTTTTTTTGATGTCGATAAAAGCTACATCATTGTATCCATCGCCGTTAAAATCCATGATAGAATATTTTTCTATTCCTGGTACCGTACTAATAACAATTTTCTTTTGGAACGATGAAACCGAATCTCCAAGAAGTATTTCCAGTTTATTATTTTTAATAAAAATTATGTCTGTAAAATTATCCGAATTGAAATCTATAGTTTGAAAACCTCTAATTTCTGAACCTGTTCCGATTGAGCGAATTTCTTCAAAACTTCCGTAGGCATCGTTGTTATAAAACACTATTGAGTTCGAAATTAAATCTATAGCCGCAATGTCTTCGTAACCGTCGTAATTCAAATCGATAAAAACCGCAGATGAAAATATTTTTCCTTTAATTCTATCTGTTTCCCGCGGTTTACCATTAAAAAATTTTGCTAAAACTAAACCGTCAATCCCGGTGCCGGCATACAGCACGGTAGGTGCTGCACTATCTTCAATTTTTCCATCGTCTTGCGCAGCCGGCGAGCCATCAAATTTTATTTTAGCGGAAACCGTAAAGCTGCCAGAATTAGAAAAAGAAAGAATGCCCGCTTCTTTTGTTTTTCTTGAAACTGCTAAATACTTCTTGCTGATTTTTTCAATACTATTGCTTTTAATATCTGATAAAAAAAAGGAAGAATATCTTTCGCTTGGTTTATTAAAGCCTGCGCGTGAATCGGCGGTTATTGTACAATAGCTTTTTAGAGCCGGATTGTAGAGAATTAAATCGCGGTAGCCGTCAAGGTTATAATCAATAGCCGCTAAAGAAGTGTAATTTGATTTCACCTGAACTTCTGTGAGTTTACAGAATCCGTTGATTGGAATTTGTGCTAAGAAATCTGCTGACAAGAATAAAAAAAGAAGTATGCTAAGAGTTATTTCTTTTTTCAAGGCGAGCTTTTCTTCTTTGTAATGCTTCATCGAATCTTCTCTTTTCATCTTCATTTTCTGGAATAATAGCAATTGTTTCTACCGGGCGGGTTTTTTCATCTACGCTAACAAATGTAAGATACGCAGAGTTTGTATGAACACGAGTGCCCTCGGAAAAATTTTCTGCAAACACTTTTACACCAACTTCCATAGAAGTTTTGAATGCTCTATTAACCGAAGCCAAAATAGTAACGGCGTTGCCAAGCCGAATTGGGTGATGAAAATCAATCTTATCAACCGAAGCTGTAACACAAACTCTTTGCGAATGCTTTGCAGCAGCAAGCGCAGCACATATATCTATCCAGTGCATTAACTGTCCGCCAAGTAAATTTCCGAGCTGGTTTGTGTGATTGGGCAAAACTAATTCAGTCATCGTTACAACCGATTGGCTAACCTTTTTAGATGAAACTACTTTGCTCATTTATTTTGACTCAGCCTTGTTTCAATTTCTTGAATTTCTTTTGCATTTACATCGTATGGATATCTGCTCAGAAACACCACTGCATCGCTTAACGCTTCGCTGTTCATTCCTTTTTTAATTTCGAGCTGAATTTTTCTGTAAAGTGCCTGAGGTGCAAATTGTGTATCGTGGTAATACTCGGCAACATTAGAGTAATATTTAATAGCAGCTCTTTCGTATTCCATTTTCTCATAAATTACAGCAGCTTGATATTCTTTTTCGGCTAAACGCTCGTTAAGTTCTTTTATTTTTGCGGATGCCGTTTCTGCTTTTTTATCAGCCGGAAAGAAATCTATAAACGCCTGAAATTCTTCAATCGCTTTTTTTGTATATGACTGTTCTAACTGATACGGCGGCGCTAATTGATAATAGCATTCGGCAAGCATGTATTGTGATTCTGATACAAAAGGAGAAGCGGGAATATTTCTGATAAGTTTGCTGAACTCGTAAGCCGAAAGCAAATACTGCTCCCGCTTAAAATAGGTCATAGCAAGGTAATATTGTGCGTCATCGTTATAAGCGCTTCCAGAGTATTGCAGCAAGAAATTCTGAAACTCTGGAACGGCAGATTCATAATCTTCTTCATTATAAAGACTCATCAAATAATTGTAATACTCTTCAACATTATACTTGCTCGTATCAACTGCGCTGCCGCAATTAACTAAAAGCAATGCAAGCAGTGAAAGCGCCGCAACATTAAACTTTCTAAACAATTTCTTCTCCTTAATTAGCGTGCAAAAATAATCAATTAGATTCTCCCGAAAAACAGCATAAATATTTACCTGCCCCTTACAGAAAACAGTAAAACAATTGTAGTTACTAAAACAGCAACAACCAAAACCGGCTCCAACAGATTTGAAAGAAACGAAATTTCCGGCTTTGAACCTTGTGTAAAAGCCAAAGCCGAGTCTTCTAAATAACTTATTTCATCAACATTTATGGTGTCGCGTTTATGTTCCTTAAACTCGGCAGATTTTATGCTGCCATCTGTAAAAGTAACAGAAACAATTCCATTCAACGAAGCATTCCTTTCGCAAATCATATTACCGAAGAACCCATCTTTTTCTGCTTCGCTATATTCAACGCTTGCCCGGCTTAACAAGTATGAAACTTTTGCAGCACCGCCGTAATTTTCGCTTTTGATTATAAAACCTTTCTTAGAAAAAGATTCCAAAACCTTTGGTTTTAACAGCTCTAACGAAGGCGGGGATGTTACGGTTATTGAAACAGCGCTGATATCTTTTACTAGCACAGATGTTTTATTTACCGAATTATCGATAAGCTGATAAAACTTTTCGAGATTTGATTTAGTTTGTGAGTGCAGTGTTGTTGCGTAAACTAAAACAAAAAATATGACGAGTGATTTCTTCAAGCAATTCCAGATATAAAAAAGTCTCTCTAAATTTCTAAAGAGAGACTAAACAAGTTTTTATCTTCTTCCGGAAGCAATTTCTTGCAAGCGTGCAACTCTTTCTTCAATTGGCGGGTGTGTTGAAAACAGCTTCATAACTCCGCCGCCATGTAACGGGCTAACAATAAACATGTGTGCCGATGACTGTCCGGCATTTCTCATTGGAATTATATCATTACCTCGCTGAAGTTTATTTAATGCCGAAGCAAGTGCAAGCGGTTTGCCGGAAATATCTGCACCGCTGTCATCCGCCATATATTCGCGCGAGCGGGAGATTGCCATTTGAATTAACATTGCTGCTATAGGCGCAAGAATTAACATCAATATTGCTACAATAGGGTTTGTTCCCTCTTCGCGGTCATCACTTCTGCCGCCAAAGAACATTGCAAACTGAGCAATGTAAGTTATTGTACCAACCAAAGTGGCGGCAATAGTAGCAACAAGAATATCTCTGTTTTTGATATGAGCTAACTCGTGAGCTATAACGCCATCAAGTTCCTCTTTGTTTAGCATGTTCATAATGCCTGTAGTAAAGGCAACAGCGCCATTATTTGGATTTCTGCCTGTGGCAAATGCGTTTGGAGTTGGATTTTCCATAATGTACACTTTTGGCATCGGCAAGCCGGCTTTCATAGAAAGTCTTTCAACGCTGTCGTACAAATGCGGAGCGTCGGTTCTTGTTATTTGTTTAGCCCCGTACATCGAAAGAACAATTTTATCTGAAAACCAGTACGATCCGAAATTCATTGCAAGTGAAAATAGAAATGCGATCATCATTCCGCTTTGACCGCCAATCAAATTTCCAACCAGCATAAACAAAACCATCATTGCAGTCATTAAAATAACTGTTTTGAATCCGTTCATTTTTATCCTCTTATTATTTTTAATTCAAATTTAGACTTAAAGCTGTGCTGTTTCAAGTTATGTTTGTAATATCTAACATATAAGATTTTTCTTTTGTTCCAAAATAATTACACTACTTACAGGCTTGCCTTGTATCGGCTTTTATGCTTAAAATCGTATCAAAATTTGAGAAAGAAATGAATAAGATTTTTGCACTAGTATTATTTTCGGCAACAATACTTTCAGCACAGAGCGCTTACAAATTTCTGAGTTTGGATATGAGCCCGCGTGCAGCCGCAGTTGCAGGCAGTTTTGTTGCCAATAACGATGACCCAAATGTTATGTTTTATAATCCGGCAGGAATAAATCTTCTTCAAGGAATTCCTGTTTCATTTTCTTTCTTAAAACACTTGGAAGATATTAATTCTGCAAGTTTAGCTGCTTCAAAAGATTTTGAAGGAATAGGCAAACTCTCTGCTGCAATTCAATATATCAGCTACGGCTCTTTTGTTAAAGCAGATGCGAATGGTAACGTTTTAGGCGAGTTTAGTGCCGGCGATATGGCTTTAACAGTTGGTTACGGTAATGCACTGGATGAAAATTTTTACTATGGAGCTAATGTTAAATTAATTTATTCCAAAATTGATGAAGTTTCTTCCGCCGCCGCTGCAATTGATCTGGGTTTGCATTACGCTTTCCCAGAATCAAATTGGAATTTTGGCTTTTCGGTTCTAAATCTTGGCGCACAGGTTTCTTCTTACTTCGATACCAAAGAAAATCTTCCGCTCGATGTTCGTTTCGGCTTATCCAAACAATTAGAAAATCTGCCCTTTAAGTTTTTCTTCTCAATCAATAAGATTAATCAAGACCAAGAAAAATTCTTGAACAGATTTTCTCAAGTTACTTTTGGCGGAGAGTTTAGGCTGGGACAAAGTTTGCGCCTTCGTTTAGGCTACGATAATGAAAAGAGGAAAGAACTTAAGGTTAGCTCGACCGGTGGTTTAGCCGGCTTTAACCTTGGTGCTGGATTTAAGGTAAAGACTTACAATATAGATTATGCGTTCTCTTCTCTTGGCTACATAGGCGCAATGCACAGATTTGGAATTAGCACTAATTTATAATTGAGAATTATTGAAGAATTTAAAAAACAACTCTCAATTATTTTTTATACGGTTCTTTTAAGTAGCGTTTTGCTTGTTCGTGAGAATTATTTCTTGCTTTTATACGAAGCGATTCGTTGTAATATTTAATTGCTTTATCACGCCTGCCCAGTAAATCATTCATATATCCTAAATACAATATTGTGTTGATAAAAAATCCGGATTCTTCCCCCTTATCAATTTCACGAGAAAGTTTCTCAGAGATTTCAAAATAGAAAGCGGAAGAATCAGCTTTGTTTTTCAGCATAAAATCCATACCGAGATAATAAGCAGCTTCTCTTTTGTAGCGTTTGTTGTAACCGGGCAAACCACGTGCGCTTTTGTTGTAAATCTCTCTAAAAGTTTTAGCCGCTTCGGCGTAATTGTTCTCTTTTACAAAAGTAAGTCCATAATATTTTTGAAAGTTAGGATTGTTTGGAAAATCTGTAAGCAAATATTTTCCCCATTTACGAGATTCTTCCATGTTTTCTTCGAACTGAAAAAGAAGTTTTTGCAAAAAGTGGCGCGATTCTATTCGCGTGTATCTTCCGTTCCAAGCTACGTTTTCAAGTTCTTTAATGCCGCGGTTTTTATCACCTTTAGGGAAGAAAACCATAAATGGTTTTACTGCGGGAAATTTTTGGGGAATAACTTCTGCGTAATAATGATAAATTCCGAAGCCGAGTTGAACATCTACATTCTTAGGATTCACTTCGTAAGATTTGAAAACAAGATTGAGCCCATCTTTTCCATCGAGTGCGGCTTTGAACCAGCTTTCTCGAATCGCTAGTAACTGTCCGCGGAAGCCGAGCGCGCCTCCTTTGAAAAACATTGCATCAACATTTCTTTTATTATTATCTAAAATATCATCGCACAAATCAATTACTTCTTGAAGCTGGTCGTAAAACTTATCATCCATGCTTTCATCCTCTAGATCGAGAAGAATGCGCCACCAAGCTGTCATAGCTTTAAAAAATTTACCCGATGGATGCTTGTGGTATTCTTTAACTACAACATCAAAAGTTTTTTCTGCTTTGTCTAATTCAATTCCGTAAATCTGATTTATGCCTGCTTTTACAAGAGAATCGTGGCGGACCCAATTGTAGTTTTGTGCATTAAGCATCGAAGAAATTACAACAGCCAGTACAAATAAAAGTTTTGTTTTCAATTTTCTCTCTAAGTAGAATCTATTTATTTTCTCTTTGGACGGTACATATCCGTTGCGCGTCCATAAAACAGTTCTGCGGCAAACATCATCGTTTCGGATAATGTTGGATGCGGATGAATTGTCAATTCCAAGTCTTTAACAACAGCTCCCATTTCAATTGCAAGCGTACCTTCGGCAATCATATCGCCGGCGCCAACGCCAACAATAGCAACACCAAGTATGCGTTCGGATTCCGGCTCTACAATTAACTTAGTCATTCCATCGTTTCTATCCAAAGTAGTTGCACGCCCACTTGCGCCCCAAGGAAATTTAGCAACTTCAACTTTAATTCCTTTTTCGCGGGCTTCGCTTTCTGTAATACCAGCCCAGGCTAATTCCGGATCCGTAAAGACAACTGCTGGAATTGCATTTGGCTCAAAAGCAACCTTGTGCCCAAGAATTGCTTCTACAGCTACTTTTCCTTCGGCAGCAGCTTTGTGAGCAAGCATTGGGTTACCTACAACATCTCCAATAGCGTAGATGTTTGCATCATCTGTCCGCATAGTTTTATCTGTTACAATAAAACCGCGTTCAGATATTATAACTTTTGTGTTTTCCAAACCAAACCCGGTTGTAACTGGTTTTCTTCCAATTGAAATTAAAACTTTATCGAATGTTTGTTCAGGTTCTGTAACTTTTGCGCCCTCTAATTTTACTGTAACAGAATCACCATTGTCTTTCAGATCAACAACTTTGGTTTCTGTTAAAATATTTTTCATTAATGTTTTTAGCCTTCTTTCAAGAACAGCAACCATATCTCTATCGGCTCCGGGCAGCAAACCGGGCAGCATTTCTACAACTGTTACTTCACTTCCGAAAGAAGCATAAACTGTTGAGAGTTCTAAACCAATATAGCCGCCGCCTATTACAAGCAGACGTTTTGGAATGTCGTTCATTTCGAGCGCAGAAGTTGAATCCATAACTCTCGGAGAATCTATTGATAATCCGGATATTGTTGTTGGGATGGAACCAGTTGCTACAATAGCTTTCTCGTAAATAACTTCTTGTGTAGTTCCATCAGATTTAGCAACAGAAAGAGTATTTGAGCTTACAAACGATGCCCTTCCGTTGATGTAATTAACCTTTCTCTGCTTTGCAAGCTGCCCCAATCCGCCAGTAAGTTTATTTACAACGCCATTTTTGAAATCGCGCAGTTTGTTTATATCAATCTTTGGCTCGCCAAACTCAACACCCCATTTTTTTGCCTCTTCCGCTTCATTTATAAGTTTAGCAACGTGCAGCAAAGCTTTAGAAGGAATACAACCGCGGTAAAGACAAACTCCGCCCGGGTTTTTTTCAATATCGATTAAAGTAACTTGCATTCCAAGATCAGCCGCAAGAAAAGCCGCTGCATATCCGCCAGGCCCGCCGCCAACAACCGCTAATTGTGTTTTTGTTGTCATTAATTCCAAATTCCTTTCTTTATTTCTACTCCGCAAAAATAGCAAAAAGAGATGCAAACCAATGTACAGCTCAATATTTCCTAACGGTAGAGCTGCATAACTTTGAATCGGTATTGAGAATTTAGTTTGAAGCAGCAAGGAACAAGGTGCAAAATGTATGATAAAAAAGCTCAACTTAAAATGAGAGGCTTTCTTTTTTAATTATCAAACATTATTTTACTGTTAAACAAAACATACAAGGGGCTTTATGAAAAAAGCATGTTTGTTACAGTTTGTTTTAATTTCATTTCTTTTTGTTCACTACTCATCTTTTGCTCAAACTAAGAAGAAAAAAAGTGAAGAGGATATTTACAAGTTTGAGATGATTCATCATGTAAAAACAACACCCGTTAAAAACCAGGCTAAAACCGGTACTTGCTGGTCTTTTGCCACGGCATCCTTTATTGAAACAGAACTGCTTAGAATGGGAAAAGGAGAACACTTTATTTCTCCAATGTGGTTTGTGCGCCATGCTTATCCGCTAAAAGCTCAAAAGTACATTCGTTATTCCGGAACAACTAATTTTAGTGTTGGCGGTCAGGCTCACGATGTAATGAATGTGATACGTGAAAAAGGAATGATACCTGAAGCAAATTATAAAGGAATGAACATTGGAGAAGATGAGCACAATCATGGAGAAATGGCAGAAGTGTTGGAAGGTATTGTTAACTCTGTGAAAAGAAATAAAGGTGGAAAAATTACTCCGCGCTGGCAGGAGGTTTTTGATTCAGCGTTAAATATTTACCTCGGCGTTCCCCCTGCAAAGTTCGATTATCTTGGAGGAAGGTTTACTCCCAAAAATTTTTGTGATTCGATTGGTTTCAACCCGGACAATTACATTGAGTTCACTTCTTACACCCATCATCCTTTTTATTCTAAGTTCATTTTGGAAATTCCAGACAACTGGAGTAATGATCTGTATTTCAACATTCCAATTAACGAGATGATAGCTTTAATTGATACGGCTTTATCTAAAGGATACTCTGTTGTTTGGGATGGAGATGTAAGCGAAAAAAGTTTTGATAAAAAGAAAGGGCTTGCAATAATTCCTCAAGTTGAGCTTGAAGATACTGGGTTAGACGACAATGGGAATAAAGCCGAAGAGCCGCTAAAAGAGAAATTTATTACACAAGAGATGAGACAGGAATCTTTTGATAATCAAACCACTACAGATGATCACTTAATGCACATTACGGGGTTTGCAAGAGATAAGCGAGGCTACAAATTTTATTATGTAAAAAATTCCTGGGGAACAAAAGAAAAAAAATATGATGGCTACTGGTATATGAGTGAAATTTATGTCCGCTTAAAAACTATAGCAATTATGCTGCACAAAGATGCGATACCAGACTGGCTTAAAAGCAAATTAAAAATGTAACCTTATTGAAAGAATGTTTGTGCATTAAAGCTCTAAACAGAAACCGTGAGTATGTTTATTAAAAGCGTGTTATACTGAGCTTCTACAGAGCTGAACTGAGTTCTGAGCTATTGCTTTCTAAGCTTTCTTAACTGTTCTTGAATATTACAGCATAAGCTGTTTCTGCTGCAATTGTAACTGAAAGAATTATTAAGATAAGCGAAACTATAGGTACCGGATTTCCGGTTAAAACAAAGCTGCCGGTTTTAAACCAGGCATCGTGCAAAAGAACTAAAAACGCCCAGTTACTCATCAAGAACATCCAGATAGCAGGAATAAATGAAACGACCCAAGCGTATTTATTTTTTGCTGTTTTGTAAAGCCAAACAGTAATTCCAATTAAAGCTAAAGCAGCAAGCATTTGGTTGCATGCGCCGAATATACTCCAAAATACTTTCCATGCGGGAATTGGATTGCCCGCCGCATCGTTCATTGTTGAGGTAACAAAAAGAAACGGAACAAGAATAGAAATTGCAGTTGCAAAAAATTTACTGAACTTTGTTTTCCAGCCGGAGAGCTCTTCAATAATATAACGGCTCAAGCGAGTGCAAACATCGAGAGTATCGTAAACAAAAGTTGTAAATGCCATTAAGCCGAAGGAAATACCGAGTGCAGCTGGTACTCCGATTAACTGAACAAACTGCCCGATTCCAGACGCATAAATAAAATTTGGTGAAGATTTTACAAGCGAATTATCTGTTGCAAGAATCATAACACAAGCCAAAGAAACAACGGCAACCATTCCTTCAAGCAGCATCATTCCGTATCCAACAACCTTTGCATCGCTTTCCTTTGCAAGCTGCTTTGATGTTGTTCCCGAACCAACAAGTGAGTGAAACCCCGAGCAGGCGCCGCAAGCTACCGTAATGAACAAAACAGGAAACATCGGAAACCAGAAATTACCTACATTGTTTTCAGAAAATGTAAATGCCGGATATTGAATTGAAAATCCGCCGAAAATTAAACCAATAGCCGAAGCTGCAAGTGCGGCGTAAAGAAAATATCCGCCTAAATGACCGCGCGGCTGAAGCAAAACCCAAACCGGAATGATTGAAGCGGCAAAACAATAAACAAGAATAAATCCGTTCCATATTTTTTGTGTGTTGTGCGGCGATATATTAAGCCAGCTTCCAAGATCAAAAGGAATTGATGGACCAATCCAAATAGAAAATCCAACCAACGGAAGAAAAATAATTGTAGCAGCAGTAAGTGACAATTTTGTTTTCTTTAGAAGTATTCCCATTATAACTGGAAGAATCAAATAAAGGAGAGATGATGTTGCGATAGCTCCGCCGCCGACTTTTTCTCCATTTTCAAGTGTTATAGTTCCAACAAACGAGCTTGATGTAACATCTGTAAAAGCCACTATAACATAAACAAGCGTAATCCAAATAAACAGCATAAACAAAACCCATGCGCGCTTACTAACATTTACGCGAACAACTTCTGTAATAGATTTTGCTTTGTATCGGATTGATGCAACGATAGAGCCCATATCGTGTACACCGCCAATAAAAATTGAGCCGAGAACAATCCATATTAATACCGGAACCCAGCCGAACATAACCCCGGCAATAATTGGTCCGGTAATTGGACCCGCCGCCGCAATTGCAGAGAAATGCTGCCCCATCAAAAATTTAGATTCGGCAGGTATAAAATCAACTCCGTCATTACAGCTTATTGCGGGAGTTGGAGTTTTGTCGTCTAAATCAAAAATTTTTTTTGTTAGGAATGAGCCGTAAACTTTGTAAAAGAAAATAAATATCAGAGCAGCGCCGGCAACAATAAAAAGAATATTCATTTTAGACTTTAGATTTGTTAGTAAACAAAATAAGGCTTTGTGAGATAAATGAAAACAAAGGAAAGAAAAGACGCGCTAAAATGAGCGGCTTAAAATAGTTTTTATTGAAAATACTTAGCTATAGTTTTTCTAGGCTGCCGCCTCTAAGTTTACCCTCCACAGCAAGAATTTTCTTCATTTTGCCTGCAGGCATTGGGCGTGGTATTCCAATTACTTCAAAATATCGAGAAATTTTTCTACCATCGGTATTGATCCAAAAAAACACTCGGGCAGGATTTTGAATTAGCGGGTATTTATGAAAACGTACTCGAATTCTATCTGTATTTAGAGTTTTACAAATAGTATTACTATTTGTAAATAGTAATTGACAAATAGTACTGGTGTTAAATGGCTGATTTTAAAGAGCGGTATATTTATTCCGACTTAAAAGAACATCTTTCAAAAAAGTATATAACCCCAAATTATTCAATAGAATAATTTGGGATTATCAGCATTTCTTATTTTTTTCTCCTCTTCATCAGGATAGCGAGGTACCTCTATTCGTGCTTTTTCATCGCCTCTGTATAATTTTGGAACAAGCTAATTTGACAGTCTATTGGCTGTTCTTCTAACCGCTCAAGATTTTTTTCTCTACTATTCGTATCTTTCTTTAAGAGACTCCTTTTTTAGTTGTATGTTTTTCGCATTATAAATTTCAAAAATTTACAGGAGTCTCATTTTTATTTTCAACTAACTATGAATATACTCCAGCGGTAAAACTCTTAGAACTTATCTTAGCATCTTTTTGTTTAATAAGAAAACGAAATAAAGCATGTCTTTCGATAAAATTAAAACTTACTGTAACAGTCTTACCAAGTACAGCCGTATAGTTACCAGCGAAGTTTCCATTGGCGGTATTCCTCTTGGCGGCAGCAACCCTATTCGCATTCAGTCTATGACCACTACCGATACAATGAATACAATGGCAACAGTTGAGCAAACAATTAGAATGATTAACGCCGGCTGCGAATATGTTCGCATTACGGCTCCAAGTTTGAAGGAAGCTGAAAATTTAAGAAATATAAAAAATGAGCTGCAAAAAAGAGGTTATAACACACCCTTAATTGCCGATATTCATTTTACGCCAAACGCCGCAGAGCTTGCCGCCCGCATTGTTGAAAAAGTGCGCATAAATCCCGGCAATTACGTTGATAAGAAAAAATTCCAGACGATTGAATATACCGATACCGGATACCAGGAAGAGTTAGAAAGAATACGCGAAAGATTTACTCCGCTTGTAAAAATTTGCAAAGAATATGGAACAGCGATGCGAATTGGTACTAACCACGGTTCTCTTTCGGATAGAATTATGAGCCGTTACGGAGATACACCACTTGGAATGGTAGAATCTGCATTAGAATTTTTGCGCATCTGCGAAGATGAAAATTATTTCAACATTGTTCTTTCGATGAAGGCAAGCAACACACAGGTTATGGTGCAAGCTTACCGATTATTGATTTCAAAGATGCATGAAGAAGGAATGAACTATCCGCTTCATCTTGGAGTAACTGAAGCCGGAGACGGCGAAGATGGGAGAATTAAATCTGCAGTTGGAATTGGAACTCTGCTCGAAGATGGAATTGGAGATACAATTCGTGTTTCACTTACAGAGGAGCCGGAGCTTGAAGCGCCCGTTGCAATTTCATTAGCATCAAGATACATGCAAAGAGCCTCGCACGAAGCAATTCCAGAAATTGAAGTGTCCCCTAAAAATCCTTTCAATTACCAGAGAAGAGAAAGTTTTGAAGCAGCCGGTATAGGCGGAACAACTGTGCCAAAAGTTTTTGCGGATTTTACAGGCAAAGATAAAATTGAGTATGGTGATCTAGAAGAAGTTGGCTATAGTTATGATTCGATAACGGATAAGTGGAATATTGCCGATACAGCCTGCGACCTGCTTTATCTTGGCAACAATAATTTATCTTTTGATCCGCCTTCAAGTTTGAAGCTTGTTTACAATTTCGAAAAATGGAATTCACTTGAAGAAAAATTAAAAGGATTTCCTTACTTCAGTTCTCTTCAAAAGTATCTTTCATCAGCATCAAAATCGTTTGTTCTAAATTTTGTTGAGTTGAATTCACTTTCAACTTTCAACTCACAACTTTCTACTATAAACGGGGACAAAACAGCTGCTCTGATTGTTACTACAAATAATTTACATGGAATGGCTGATCAAAGAAGAATCTTTTTTGAGTTAATGAAGCTGCAAATCAAAAATCCGGTTATACTAAAACGAAGTTATTTCTCTAAAGAAGAAGAAACACGCCTACACGCAGCAACAGACTTAGGCGCACTTTTAATTGATGGTTTTGGAGACGGTGTTTGGCTTGAATCAAATCTTCCAAAATCTTTTATCAACAGAACTTTGTTTGGAGTTCTGCAGGCGTGCAGAACAAGAATTTCCAAAACCGAATATATTTCCTGCCCTTCTTGCGGAAGAACTCTTTTCGACCTGGTGGAAGTAACAAATAAAATACGTAAACGGACTGAACATCTTAAAGGAGTAAAAATTGCTATAATGGGGTGCATTGTAAATGGTCCGGGCGAAATGGCAGATGCCGATTACGGCTATGTAGGCTCCGGGGCAGATAAAATTACACTTTACCGTGGGAAAGAGGTTGTAAAAAGGAGCATCGGCTCAGAAAACGCATTGGATGAGTTAATATCGTTGATAAAAGAGGATGGCAATTGGGTTAATCCTAAAAATCTAATTTAGCATTATCTTGAAGTTGAGCACGATTTATGATATATTTTGAGCAATTATATGAGTAAATTTTCTAAAAAAATAGGCATAAAATTAAAGACTGCGCTTCTCAGAAGTTTGTGAAACGTAAATGCACTCCACAAATAACCGGAGTGCATTTTTTTTATTATGAAAATATGTGATTTGACTAAATATTTGGAAGATTGGGCGCCGCCGGGCGCCGCTTGGGAACGAGACAACGTTGGACTTCAAGTTGGCTCGAAGGCTGAAAGGTTAAAGAACATTTTGCTTTGCCTCGAGCTCGATGAAGAAGTCCTTAAAGAAGCCATTCAAAATAATTGCAATTTTATTTTCACACATCACCCTTTCATTTTTTATCCAATCAAAAAATTAGATACCGAAAAAAACCTACAAGCACAGCTTATAGAAAAACTTCTCAAAAATAAGATTACCCTTTATTCAGCTCATACCAATTTAGATTTCGTTAAAGAGGGTGTTTCTTTTGAACTTGCCAGAGCATTAAAACTCAAAAACATCAAATTTTTGGAAAACCAAGAATCCAGCCAGTTTAAAGTAGTTGTTTTTGTTCCAAATGATAAAGCAGATGAAATTGCCGCGGCATTGTTTAATGCAGGCGCAGGAAAAATTGGTGAATATGACATGTGCAGTTTTAGATTAAGCGGAGAAGGTACTTTCCAGGGTTCAGTAAATACGAATCCTGCTGTAGGGAAAAAAGAGCAGTTTGAAACATTAAGCGAAGTAAGAGTTGAAGTTATTGTTGATTCTTGGAATCTGAATAAAGCGATTAACGCAATGCTAAAAGCGCATCCGTACGAAGAACCCGCTTTCGATGTTTATCCTCTTAAAAATAAAAATATAAACTATGGAGCCGGCGCAATTGGTGAACTTAGTTCGGAAATGAGTGAAAAGAACTTTCTTTTGCATTTATGTAAATCGCTTAAGATAAATAATTTTAAATACTGCTCTGGAAAAAACAAGATGATTAAAAAGGCAGCAGTTTGCGGAGGCTCCGGCGCCGATATGCTAAACAGCGCAATTTCACTCGGGGCAGATGCATTTATTACTGCCGATATTAAATATCATACTTATCAAGAAGCAAAAGAAAAAATATTATTTATAGATGCCGGTCATTACGAAACAGAAATATTTTCTCTTAACGCGGTAGAAAGAAAGATTAATAAATTTTTGAAAGAAGAACTTGAAGACCACATACAGGTTTTCAAGTACACGGGCACAACAAGCCCGGTAAAGTTTTATAAACAATAAGGAGCCAAAATTGGTAGAACGACTTTCGACCCTATTTGAGCTGCAGTTAATTGACAACCATTTGGATGAACTTGAAGAACTTAGGGGAGATCTTCCGGCTGCTGTTAATGAACTGAAATATCAAATCAAATCTCTTGAACAGCAGGTTGAAGCAAAAGAAGAGGAAAAGGGTAATTCTCTTGAGAAGCGTAAACAGAACGATGAAGATGTTGAGCGCCTTTCAAATAATCTAAAAAGATTCAAAGCACAGCTTTATCAAGTACGCAACAATAAAGAATATGATGCTCTCACTAAAGAAATTGACCACGCAGAGGAGCAGATTGGTAAATTTGAAGCCGAAACAAAAGCTTTAGAGGAGCTTGTTCTAAAGCTTAAAAGCGAAATTAAAGATGTTGTGCCTCAACTCGAAAAATTAAAAGAAGAATTAAAAGAAAAAGAAACCGAGTTGAAACAAATTATAAAAGCTAACGAGCGCGAAGAATTAAGATTAAAAGACAAGCGCGAGAAAGCTGCTCTCAAAGTAAAGAGACCAGATTACAATACTTATACGCGCATCCGCAAAGCGCTTGGAGGCAAAGCTGTTACTTTTGTTAACCGGGCTGCTTGTTCCGGCTGCCACAATGTTGTTCCTCCTCAAAGACAATTGGAAATTAAGTCTAACAAAAGAGTTTTCTCTTGCGAGTCTTGTGGTAGAATCTTAATCAGTCAAGAAATTGCAGATGAAGTAGAAAAAAACATACAATTTTAAGTCTTGAATACTGAGTGATTGCCGTAGCGTAGTTAAAAAAATTCTCTATTAAGCGAATGCAGTTGCGAAATTCAGCAAAGATTAATCCTAACGAGCCAGCAAGATTTAAGCTGGCTTTACCACTTGCTTGTTATGAATAAGTGTTTGTCATAATAATTTTTACGTTTAGGAAGATAGCATCCAGCTAATGCAGAACTGCATTGCCGTAATTTAAAATTATTACTTTTTAGTTTTGATTATCTGCTCAATTATTTAATTTACGTCATGTTCTATTTGTTTTGATGTTCTACAAATGAAAACAAGGCGTGGATTTCTACCTTCTTTTTTACCCGCCCTATTTTTAATTGATACAGCTTCTATAGCAAATTTTTTAACAGACTTATATAGTAGTGTAGTTTTATTTGATATTTACAATAAAACCCGAAAGCATAAAAATGTCGGTATAGTAAATGCATCACTAATAAGGTATTCTTTTTTGTTACAAAAGCAAATAATACCGTTATTGCGTTCAGTAGTAAATGGACGGGCTTCATATTTTGAAGTTAACTCTCTTATAAAATATACTCACCAGTTTGCATCTGTTAGATTGACACAAATACTACGTACAAAAAAAATTATTAGCGAAATACTGCCTCATTCAATAACTACTGTAGCGTTAGATTGTATAGCAGAAATTTTTCATAGAGATTCTGACGGAAATTTTATTGAACTACAGCACTATTTTTCTGGAGAGAAGGACTTAACCAAAACAGAAGCTCAAGAAGCATTTATTAATTTTAGGCGAATTGTCTTTTCTAAAATCAACGATGGCATTTTCCGCATTTATAAGGAATACGACCCTATAACAAGTAAAGTTATAAGAAACATTAAATTGATATTTAAGCGGTCGGACAAAATCTACTCGATATGCAGATTCGGCGAAGTATATTATACCTTAACTCCAGATAATCTAAACGAAGCCGAAACCGAGATGCCTCCAGAAGAATTAGAAACCGAGTTGGTTCTGAATTATCCATTCATACATGGTTTAGAAAACCAAGTTACTAAACTTCTCGAAATTCTTTCCATCTCTACAAAATACCGAAGGTTTTACTCATTAGTTGATTTGGCTTTAATAATTAAAAATATATACATCCATCAAAATAAAATTATAGTTAACAATCTCGATATCGATAAAGACCTAATTGATGCAGATATTAAGCAGATTGTCCAAGCTTCTTTTATAGAGATAGGCGCTGAACTAGAATCAAAATACCTTAGAAATCATAAAATTGAAAAACTCTTGTTCGAGCAATACACACATGCATTAAAAGAATTGTTAACCGATACATTTATTAAAAACGACGGGGCTAATTTTTCGCACTTTGATTATCTTTGCAAAGTAAAGGATGATTTGTCTTATGAAGAATATCGGACAAAGCACAGAGCATCTTTTGAATACTTTGTGAAGATTTCTAAAACAAGAATTATTAACAATTTAAAAGATTTTTTCGATTGATTTTTCGGCAGCCTGAATACATTGTAAGGACTATTTTGTTTGTATGCAACACTTTGATGAACATATCGTTGAATTATACTATTTGGGCGGGCTTGATGAGGACAAATTGCGGAATGAGATTGAGGTTCATTTAACTGAGTGTTTCAGTTGTAATGAATTATACAATAAAATCCGTGATTTTTATCAAGAAGTAGATAACATTAATTCGCTTAAACCTAAGAAGACAAAACTTCTCGGCACAAGCTCTTTGGTTACTCTGCCTAACTTTACTGCACCTTTTCGGCTTCTGCCCAATACTGTTAGAAACCTCGTTAATAATACTTTAATATATGCAATTACAAGTCCCATTAAGACAAGCTTAGGTTTTGTAGGAATGATTGGTCTTGTTTTGATAGCAATGAATTTTAATACAATTTTTAAAAACACAAACCCCGCAAGTCTTAATGTAAAGAGCAGCGAAGAAAGAATAGACATATTTACAAAAAACGGAAAACTTCTTTTTTCTTTAAACTATGATTCTCCGGACGGGATGGATATTCAAAATCTTGAAAACGCATTTAATGTGAAGAGGGCAGTTATTGCAGATTTAAATAACGACGGCAAAAACGAGGTGGCGGCTATCCTGCATAATATGGCACCCGGTTATGAAGGAATAGATAAACTAAATGTGTTTGATTACAAAGGAGAGTTTTTATTTGCTGTTAAAAATGGAAGGAGCATAAAATTTGAGAATACCGCTTTTGATGATCAATTTGAAACCACTGCTCTTATTGTGCATGATTTTGACGGGGATGGGCTAAAAGAAATATATATGCTATCTACTCACAGAAATTCTCCCGCTGTTGTTACAAAGCTAAGTAATGAAGGAAGATGGATAGGCGAGTACTGGCATTATGGCTGGTTTTGGGGATTTAATAAAATTAAACTAGGCGGTAAAGAGGGAATCTTGCTTTGTGGTATTAACGATATGGATTCCACAAATAGATTTCCGGTCATTTCTTTTATTGATCCTAAACAGATTAAGGGGTTTATGCAATCATCTCAAACCAAGGGATTTGATAACTTTGTACCATTGAAAGAAATAAATTACAAATACTTCCCGATTATAACCCCTGGAAAAGAAGGTAATTATAAACCAAGGATAAACAACCTACTAAACACCGATAACAACTCTTTTATAAAGGTTTCTTACTTCTTAAATCATTCCGAAGCTTTAGGTGATATATATATTGATAAAAACTTTAACTCGTATGATATTAAGGTAATAGACCAATATAAGGCAAAATTTGGCGCACTTCAGCAAAAAGAATTAGAGCTGTTTCTAAAAAAATAAATTGCGTTGTTTAATCCTCTTTTCTGCTGTCGGCTTATTCATTAAACAAACTCAAACCAAACCGAAACCTAACGCTATGGCTATTACAATTAGAGTTGATGCAACAATGTTCTGAACGAATTTTAAGGTTACTTTTTTTAGAAGCTTTTTACCAAGTAACGCACCAGCTAATGCAGAAACTATTGCCAAAATCATCATAGGTGCATGTTCTAATAAGTCTGCTTTTATTATACCTGTTGAATAAATAGTTAAACGTGTTAAGTCGATTAGAATTGCAATAACTACTCCGGTTGCTATAAATCCCTCTTTAGTTAATCCGCATTTAATTAAGAAAGCGCTTCTTACTGCACCCTGAATACCAGACAGTCCACCAAAAAATCCGCTCAATACTCCGCCTAAAGGAAGTTTATCTTTTCCAAAATGTAAGTTGTTTAAGCCGGGTATAACTTCTAGCAAAGAAAAGAATATTAAAATTACTGCGATAACTGCTTTAACTGGTGAAATTTCGAAGAGCATAGAGCCAATATTATAAGTATAAACCGAAGGTAATTCGGATAAGTAAATCAGAAACCAAGCTCCTGCAAATGAAGCAAGCACAGCAGGCAGCCCAAATTTAACAAGTACTTCTCTATCTGCGCTTTTGCCTACAAGAAAAAACTTAAAAATGTTATTCGAAAAGTGAACAATACCAGTTAATGCAATTGCCTCTTCTATAGAAAAAAAGAAGGCAAAGACTGGCAATAGAATTGTTCCAAGCCCAAAACCGGAAAAGAAAGTTAAAATTGAAGCGAATAAAGCAACAATACAGATTATTACATATTCCATTTAGCACCTGATCTAATTGATCGTAAATAAAGCACTACCGCCTAAAGACGAGGGTTTTTCTCCCAGACCCCAAATTCAAGAAACAAGCTCATTCCACATTAACCCGATAAAGCGGATTCAAATTATTCCTCAACTACAGATTCAGAATAATCCCCAAATTCAATCTATGATACAGATAATAGTGTTACCGATAGGCGCCACACATTGTCCGCTACCGACAACATGTTTTATTTTTTATAAAATTAACTTACACAAAACAGAACAAACTAACTCAAGCAGAACTACAAATATTATGACCAACTACAGCGTTCCGCTTGAGTCCACCATTACGGACTGCCTTAAATTTCTTATTTGATGAACTTAACTTATACTTAACAAGCAGTATGACAGTCTGCGCACTGGTGCTGCCATCCCGCAGAGCGGGACAAGTTGCCCGTGCTTGAGTATTGTTCCGATGAGTTTTGTATCTCTTATTGGTGATCCCTTTTTCCGGGAATCCCGTTTAGCAATCTAAATAGTATTTCCTACTCATCGGGCTTGTTAAGTCTTTTCTTAACCATCTATAGGTGATTTATGGCTAAGCTAAAAACTCAAAAATGTCCCGGGTCGTAAAACCGATGCTGCCGATTGCCAATGGATTCAACAGCTTCATTCTTATGGTTTACTTCGTGCTTCATTAGAAGACCTCAAGCAAAGAAAGGCAAGCTCACTGCTATGAAAGCTACTGCTCGTAAACTTGCCGTCATCTACTACAATGTTATGACTAAAGGTGCTGAGTATGTTGAATATGGTATCAACAACTACGAACAAAAAATCAAAGAACAACGCATTAAATATTTACAAAAACAAGCCGTACGATACGGCTTCTCGCTTACTCCGCTTCTTGAATGAGTAAGTTCATTAGTAAGTGCGGGTTATACCACATTTATTCAAAATCTTTCTCAGGTAATAATTGCTTGAAATTTCTGATTGAAAGAACATAAATTCTTTTTTTGTCAATTCGGTATATAATTCTATGCGAACTTTCGAATACTTCACGAATTTCTTCTCTATTAGCTTCAGGTACTTTTCTTCCTCTTTCTGGGAATTTTGATAAACTTTCTACCTTCTTAAATATTCTTTCAATCATTTTTTGTGCTGCAATACTGTCGTCTTTTGAAATATATTCAAAGATATTTTCCAGCCTTTCTAAAGCCAAGGGC
This sequence comes from uncultured Melioribacter sp., assembly GCA_964575995.1. Lineage (GTDB taxonomy): Bacteria > Bacteroidota > Ignavibacteria > Ignavibacteriales > Melioribacteraceae > Stygiobacter. Next base: position 138,052 of record CAZNTN010000005.1, read on the forward strand.
GACCAGAATATTTTCACTATTAAGCCCTCTTAGCAAATCTTTTCTTAACATCTTGATGCGAAATTTCAAAGCCCTTGCTAATTTGTTCTTCGGCTAATTTAATATCTTCCAAAACTTCGATTTTATCAATCAGTGCCTCATATTCAGAGACATCTAATAATATTGCCGCACTTTTACCATTTTGAGTGATAATTAATGGTCTCTTAGTTTTTTTTACTTTGTCAAAATAAAAAGCAACTTTCGACCGAAACTCTGAAAGAGGTTGAATATCTTTATCTAATTGTATTCTGAACATATAAACTCCTAATTTTATATTGTGCAATTAAACGTACAATATTTAGCACAATATTTCAACAGCCCAGTAATATATTTCTGTGGTATAACGGCGTGGTTGCTAAGCCGCCGCCCATCACAATAAAGCAGCTTTGAACCTGTCCCGTGCCTTCTAGGCATATGCGTCAACATAAGAAAGAAAAGCTGTTTGCCCAAGGAGTAGTAAATTTG
>CAZNTN010000006.1:0-134712 GCA_964575995.1 uncultured Melioribacter sp.
CGATATATAAAAATTATTTACCAAACAATCGTACCCTTTTTAGAGTGAAGTCAAATATTTCATTAAAAGAAATGCGGGAAACGAATTACTGGCTGCGAATAATTAAGAAATAAAAACTGAAGAGGAAGAAATAGTAAGTTTGTTAAATGAATCAATAGAGCTTATGAAAATTTTAGGATCAATAAGTTCAAAATCCTTAAATCGTAATGTATAGGCTTTTAACCTTAGCAATTTTTTATAATTAATAATTTACAATTTATTATTATGAACATACTAGTTACCGGCGGTGCTGGATTTATTGGAAGCAACTTTATTAACTATATTCTTTCTCAAAGAGATGACGTATTTATTGTTAATCTAGATAAACTAACTTACGCCGGTAATCTCGAAAACTTAAAGCCGGTTGAGGGAAATAAAAATTATCAATTTGTACGCGGTGATATTACTAACAACGAGCTTGTTGATTATCTATTCAAAAAATATTCTATAAAGTATGTGATAAATTTTGCGGCGGAATCACACGTTGATAGAAGCATTCTCGGCTCCGAAATTTTTTACCGTACAAACGTACTTGGCACAAATGTTCTTTTGGAAGCTTCACGCCGCTACAATATCGAAAAATTTTTACAAGTTTCTACCGATGAAGTTTATGGAAGTCTTGGCGCAATTGGTCTGTTTACAGAAACAACACCAATTACTACTAATAGTCCATATTCATCAAGCAAAGCAGCCGCAGATTTAATGGTTCAAGCTTTTCATCATACATACGGATTGCCGGCTGTAATTACTCGCTGCTCAAATAATTATGGACCGTTGCAGTTTCCGGAAAAATTAATTCCGCTGATGATAATTAATACGCTCAACGGTAAAAAACTTCCGGTTTACGGCGATGGCTTAAACGTACGCGATTGGATTTATGTTCTTGATCATAACAAAGCCGTAGAATTAGTTTTTGATAATGGAAGAGTTGGCGAAGTTTACAACATAGGTGCATCGCGTGAGATGAAGAATATTGAAATTGTGAAGTTGATACTTAACAAACTTGGTAAATCCGAAGATATGATTGAATTTGTAAAAGACAGACCTGGGCACGACCGCCGTTATGCTATTGATTCGACTAAAATACAAACAGAGCTTGGCTGGAAACCAACATTTGAATTTGAGCAAGCAATGGACAACACAATTGAGTGGTATTTATCTAATAAAACTTGGTGGCAAAGGATAATTTCTGGCGAGTACAAAAATTATTATGAAGTTCAGTACGGAAATCGTTAATTTAGATTAGCTAATGAAATAGGAGTACATCGCTGCCTCATTTTTACCATTCTTTTTTACACACTTTTATTTTTAAACAATAATAGAATAACTATGAAAAAACTTTTTGTTTTTAGTATGCTGATTTTTTTCCAAAGCTATTCAGCTCAAGATTTGGAACAAAGTGCAAGCAGGCAAACATCTTTTGCGCTGTTGCAGCCAATTACTGTAACAATTGGAGGAGATTTTATTTTAACCGGCTCTTTCACCTCTTCAAAAAATCAAAGGTTAGATCATTTAGTAACTTCGGTATTTGCTAAGGCTCAAGAAAATATTATGCGCGGTCTTAACAAACCCGAAACTATAAGATTGGTGTTGAAAGAATTTGATAAATATGCTTTGCGGGATATTACTCTTAAAAGAGTTAATGGCGATGTATTAAAAATTGATCTTCTGAAATTTAGATTGAATGGAGACTTTTCCAACAATCCATTCTTAATGCAAGATGATGTAATCATTTTTCCGGCTAGCGATTACGAAAGAAATTTTATTGATATAAGCGGCGCTGTGAATAAGCCGTTAAAATTTCAGTTTGTTGAAGGAGATATGCTCTCAGATGCAATTATGTTTGCAGGTGGTGTTAATCCTGCTTTTGAAAATGTTGCTGAAGTTGAAATCTCTAGAATTTCGGAATATGGAACCAAAGAAGAAATTGTTAAGACCTCAATCAGCCAAAACCCGCAGCTTAAACGTGGAGATAGAGTAACCGTTCTTTATAACGATAATTTCAAAAAGCCATACAAAATTTTAGTGATGGGTGAAGTTGGAAGACCAGGTTACGTTTACATTACAAAAGGAAGCACAACTTTACGCGAAGTAATATTAAAAGCCGGCGGCTTTAACAAAACGGCAGATTTGAAACGAGCAGAACTTGTTAGAGGAACTGACGATTCTAAAGTTTACAAGTTAAAAGCAATTCGAAATCATTATGAAAAAGATACTACCGGTACAACCCTGCCTGTGCTAATTGCCAGGATCGAAGAGATTCTGACTGAAGAAAACAGACTTTCACGTACAAGTAATTTGACTGCTGAAGAATTTCAATACTCTTTAGCACCAGATTTATATTTGAAAATGAATGATCCAAAAGACTTAATAAATTTTAGTGAAATCTTTTCAGATTCTTCTAATGCCGGCAATACAATTGTTTATGAGGGTGATGTTATTGTCGTTCCAACATATATGAATTCAATTTATGTCTTTGGGCAGGTTAAGAACCCGGGATATGTGAAATTCGAATCTGACAAGGACTGGAAGTATTATCTTGCCAATGCGGGCGGTTATACAGAAAGAGCAAAAGATGAAAATGAAGTTCGTGTAATTAAAGGCGGTACTAAAACTTGGCTCGAAGTGGAAGACAAATTTTTACTCGAATCCGGCGATATGATTTACGTTCCCAAAAAACTACCGAGAGATTTTGCTTACTACATACAGCAAATAGGTTCTATCTCAAGCATTGTTTCTACAATTGTAACTTTAACATTTATTATTATTCAATCAACTAAATAACGACTCATAGATATGAATAACACTCAAGATAACAGTAAAACATTTGTGGGAAGCACATTTGTTGAATTCTTAGTTGTTGTTGTAAAATACAGATGGTTTTTGATTCTCTTAATTTCAATATCAACTATAAGCGCAACTGCCTATGCCCTTTTAGCTCCCAAATGGTACAAGTCAACTGCTTCTGTTTTTCCAGCAGAAAAGAATGACCCACTATCTATGTTAACTGGATTGGGCGGAATTGCGAAAGGCTTTAATGCCAGCAAAGGATTAGCGGCATTAACCGGCAGCAGTTCCGAAGCTGACCGATATGTTGCAATTCTGAAAAGCGCTACTGTAACAAGCGATGTAATTAACCGGTTTGAACTAAGAAAAGAATATGATAGAGAAGGAGATTATTTCGAAAAAGTTGTTAAGGATTGGGAAGATAACTTAGAGTTGGAAATTCAAGATGAAGGAAATCTTACGATAAGTGTTTTAGACAAAAATCCACAGAAAGCGGCTGATATTGCAAACTATTTAGTTGAAAAACTCAACATAATTAATACTCAATTAAGCGTTATAAATGCTAAAGCTAACAGAGAGTTTGTTGAAAAAAGATATTTTCAAAACATTGATGATATTAACAAGCTTGAAGACGGTATGAGAGAGTTTCAGAAAAAGTATGGCGTTATTGCCGTCCCGGAACAGCTTGAAGCAACGGTAAAATCAATGTCGAATATTTATGCAGATTTATATAAGAAAGAGATTGAACTAAATGTATTAAAACAAACTTACGGTTCAGATCATCCTCTTATATCTACAACAAGAGTTGAATTAAATGAGATACAGAAAAAAATAGATCAATTAAATGCCGGTACAGATGCCTCTCAAAAAGATGTGAAGCTGCTTATTCCTTTTAAGCAGGCTCCTGAATTAGGCAACGAGTATTTAAAGATATTCCGTAATCTAGAAATCCAATACAAGATTTTGGAGTTCGTTCAGCCTTTATATGAACAAGCCAGAGTTGAAGAAGCGAGAAATACTCCTTCTGTTATTGTGCTGGATAGAGCCGGACCCGCAGAAAGAAAAGCCAAACCTAAAGGAACTATTTTTGCTTCTTTAGGTTTTGTTGTTTCTGTAATAATAGGGCTGCTAATTGTGTTTTCTTTAGAATTGTTCGGGAAGATCAAGTTAAACAGCCCAGAACAGTACAGAGCAATTTTTGGCTGGCTCTACCGTAGAAAAAATTAGTTTTAATCTATCGCTATCAATAGATGAAAATACTATTAGTTAATAATCATCATAGTAAAGTTGGAGGTGCAGAAACTGTATATTTCAATACAATTGATTTGCTTTTAGAAAGTGGTCATGAAGTAGTTACGCTTAGCAGAAAAAATGAATACACAATTAAATCGGGTGCTAAAGAATATTTCATAGAGTATTCTGGTTCATTGCTTGATAGAATGTATTCTTCTGAAGCAAAAAAGCAAATTGAAAAAATTATTGAGATTGAAAAACCTCAAGTAGCTCATCTTCATAATACAGTTGGGGGAATTACATTTTCTGTACTGCCTTCTCTTAAAAATGCCGGAATACCGGTTGTAATGACAATTCATGATTTCAGAATTTTGTGCCCTGCGGGACTGTTCTTAAACCGAAAAAATGAAATTTGCGAAAAATGCGGCAATGGTAATTACCTCCACTGCATTTCAAATAATTGCTCAAGGAATGGCTTTTTAAGCAGTGTAGGTATTTCTTTAGAGACTTTTATTAGAAATAAGATGATACCGCTAAATGATTATTGCGATCATTTAATTTTTGTAAGCAATTTTACTAAAGCTAAATTTTTAGAGCACTTTGGTAATATTAAAATTGGCGATTCTGTAATTCACAATCCTGTTACAATTGAAAAACCTAACCAGAAACGAGGAAACTATTTTCTCTATGTTGGAAGACTTGCACAAGAGAAAGGAGTTATTACTTTGCTCAAAACATTTGCAGAAATTCCGGAAACTGAATTACACATTGTGGGGGATGGTCCACTTATGAAGGCATGTAAAAAAATTGCTGCTGATAATGTTAAGCTGCTGGGTTACTTAACCGGAAGCAAATTACGAGAACAGTATGAGAATGCACTCTTTACAATTATACCTTCAGAGTGCTACGAAAATTTACCTATGACAGCTCTTGAATCATTCAGCCATTCAAAACCAGTTATTGGTTCCAAATTAGGAGGCATTCCAGAAATTATTGAAAATGGAAGTAATGGGTTTTGCTTCGATGCTAACTCCGTAGTGCAATTATACAGCATAATAAACCAGTGCTTAAAAATGGATGATACAAAGTATTTCTCTATGTGCGAAAACTCATTTATTGCTGCAAAGAAATATGACAGGTTTACATATTCTAATAAACTGATTTCTCTTTATACAGAAATACTACACAAGAGCCACAGCCATTATGAATAATCATAACCTAAAAGTTTCTACTAATGAGAATCTCTTTTTCTCAATACTTGCTGTTTCGTTTAGATTGATAGCAAATGTATTTGTTTTTTGGCTGCTTGCTCGTGTTTATGACCCGCACATTTTTGGGCAGTTCACTTTTGCTCATTCATTAGCCACTACTTTAATTGTTATTGCAGATTTTGGTTTTGATGTTTTTTTAACAACAGAAATTTCCTCTAAGAAAGAAAGCGTAGGAAGCGTATTTTCAAATTTATTCTCATACAAAATTTTGTTTACCTTTTTCACTATGGCGGGTATGCTTTCTTTTGCATTAATAATGCACTCGAGCGATGATATAAGAATACTTGTTTTTCTTTTTAGTTTCTTTTTAGCATCAACTACTTTAACAAATTTTAGCTTCGCGCTTTTTAGAGGAGTCGAAAATCTCGGCTATGAAATGAAAGTATCTCTTGTAATGAATGCTTCTCTTGTAGTTGTTCTGCCAATTCTTATAGTTATAAAAGTTCACATAATTGTAATTGCATTAGTATTTGTTGCTTCTCGAATTTTAGGACTTTGCATTGCAATCAATTATTCTTCACAGATTATAGGCAGCATAAACTATGGAGCTATGTTTTATGGCTTTGGGCATATCAGAAAAAAAATGTTTGTCTTCGGGTTTCATTTTGTATTCAGCTACATTTTTTTTCAGTTAGATACAATTCTATTAATGTTACTTAAAGGGGAATATGATACCGGCATATATCAAGCTGTATTTAAGTTTATTATGCTGCCTTTAGCAATACCCGAAATTGTTATGAACGTCTTGCTTCCGGTATTGACAAGACTCTTTGGAGAAAACAAAGAGGAATGGAAGCGTATTGGATGCCTTTTAAGCAAATCTTTACTGCTGATTATTTTACCCATTTCCTTTTTACTTTTTACTTATGCTGATTCTATAATTGTTCTCGTTTATGGAGCGAAATACATCTCTGCAGCGCCAATACTTAAAATATTTTCTCTTATAATTTTAGTGCGCTTTTTATTGGAACCTTTTGCGTTGATGCTGACTACTTCCGGGAGACAATATATTCGTCTATTTACTGTTGTAATTGCTGCACTCATTAATTTAGTATTGAATCTAATTCTCATCCCAAAGATGGGTGCAGAAGGTGCAGCTTTAGTTTCTCTTATTACTAATATATTTGTCGGGCTGGTTTTTGCAGCGTTTAATATGCACATCTTAAAATTATGGTTTGCTAATAAGCGCAGTCTCTTTTTGTTAATTTTAATAATAGTAGAGATCCCTTTGGTAATTTCTGCTGCTCTATTTATGAAAATAGCCGGACTGATAATTATTTCAATATTCTTCGGGATTTCGGTTTATCTGTATTTAACTGAACATGAGAAGAAGTTACTATCAAATGAAGTAAAGATTAACATAAAAAGAGTGTGGAATAAATAATATGTCAATAATTGCCATAGTCTTTTTTTCGATTGCATTATTGCTTGCATTAAGTTATCTGAGAAATCAAAGCGATATTTTTTCGCCAGCCAGATTGTTCATTTTAATTTGGGCGGTAATAATTGGTCTTACAGAGCTTAAACTTAGCTGGCTCCAAAAGGAATGGCCGGTTTACAGCTGGGCAATGCTTATAATTAGTTTGAGTTCAATGCTGCTTGGTATGTTTGCGGTTTATGTTATTAATTTTAATAAACCAATCAAGACAATAGATAATATTAAATATGCCTTGGCTAATTTCGATTTTGACAGCAGGCGTATATTAAAAGTTGTTGTATATCTTTTCTTTGCTTACAGTATATCATACATCGTTATTTATCTTGCGGTTGGCTTCATACCATTATTTACAAATGACCCAAACTCAGCAAGAACAAAATGGAGCCTTTTTGGTTTTGGCTTGATAATACACTCGGCTCCGGCGGTAATATATTTTGCATTATTGTACTATCTTTTTATTAAGAAGAAAAAAATCACAAAGATTTTATTAGCTGTCATTATACTTGTTACTCTAGGGTCTTTTATTTTATTACTGCAGCGGTTTACCATTGTAATTACAATAGTTCTTCTGTTGGTTATGCTTTACTATGGCACAAGAAAATTCAAAGGTTCCTACCTGCTGGGTATTTCATCTGCATTTGTTTTGTTGATCTATTCTATCTCAACAATTAGAACAAGCGAGTTTTTTATTCTTTACTTGTACAAAGAAGCTAAAATGAAATATGACAGATCGCTGGCATTTTTAACAGAACCATATATGTATGTAACTATGAATTTGGAAAATTTTGCTAACAGTGTTAAACAATACGATTCTTTTACCTACGGCTACTTCACATTCGATTTTATTCTTGCTCTTGCCGGTTTAAAGCATACAATAGCAAAATCTTATTATTTTGAAGAGTTCCCGTTCATCGTTAACAAAAGTTTTAATACTTATACAATGTTCTTTGCCTATTACCGCGATTTTGGTGTTTTGGGATTGCTGATTTTCCCTTTTGCTATCGGCTTTGCTATATCAAGCATTTATTATTGGATGAGAAAAAATCCAAGCCTGCACTCAATTTCTGTGTATGGATTGTGTGTGTTTGTTATAATTTTTACTTTTTTTATACCAATGTTAAGCTGGTTACACTTTGTTATGAACATTGTTATTATTTATTTCTTCAGTAAGTATTTGATAATTCAACATAAACAGTAATCAATTATTTCCAAATTACAGAGTTTGTAACTATATGAAAATAGGAATTGACGCCAGAGTTCTGGATAGAGCTTTTACAGGCACAGGCAGGTATCTTCTTAATATTTTAAATGAACTGCCCAATCAAGATTCTAAAAATGAATATATTCTATTTACTGCTTCGCAATTAGATGTAAACAAGGACTTTTATCAAATTGCTAATATCAGTCAAACCAAAATACCGCTCAAAATATATTCACCTATTTGGCTTAATTACGAATTGCCGAAACTTGTAAAGAATAATTCTTTAGATATTTTATTTTCTCCTAACATTTTAGTTCCATTAGTCGATTTAGGAAAAACGAAAAAAGTAGCAGTACTGCACGATGTTATTCCCAAAGTATATCCAGAATACTATCCCTTTTTCTACAAACGCTATCTTTCCATTTTTCTGCCCGCTTCTTTAAGAAAGACAGATGTTCTAATAACGGTTTCCGAGTTTTCTAAAAAAGATATTGTGAAACACTTTGGTATTCCATGGGAAAAAGTTAAAGTAGTTTATAATACTGCTTCTAATCATTTTTATCCGCGTAGTTATGAGAGAATTGCTCAAACTGGTAAACTGGAAGAGCTAAATCTTCCTCCGCAATATATTCTTTTCGTTGGAGCGATAGAAAAAAGAAAGAATATTCTTTGCCTTTTGAAAACTATGGACATCTTAAAAGAGAAGAGAAATAGTATCGAGCTTGTAATTGTTGGTAATGGAGGATATGATTCAAAATCAATAGTGGAGGAAATCCAACGGCGAAATTATGTTCGGCATATACCTTCCATAAATGATGAGCTGTTAAAATATGTTTACAACAAAGCTTTTGTTTTTATGTTCCCTTCATATTACGAAGGCTTTGGAATTCCTCCTTTAGAAGCTATGCAATCCGGAATTCCTGTTCTTACAGCTAATACTTCTTCTTTAGCAGAAGTTGTAGGTGAAGGGGGATTGATGTTTGACCCGGATGATTATCATTCTTTTGCCGAAGCTGTTATTAGACTTCAAGGCGATGCAGATTATTACGAAAAAATTAAAACTAAATCCTTACTGCAGGCGAAAAAATTTGATATTACAATAGAAACGAAAAAATTAATCAATATCTTTAATGAGGAATAATTGATTGTGTTCTCCGAAAAATTCAGTTAATTGTCTTTACGAGAGAAGAAGACTCAATGCTGATTCAATGAAAGATTTGAGACTGCTTTTCCTCAAAAAAAATGTTAGACAAGCTGCACATCATTGGCAACGACTCATTGTGATTAATTTTTCTGAGAACACTAATTTTATCTACTAATTTGTTTACTATGAAAATACTTTTAGTTATTACAAAATCTGAAATAGGAGGCGCCCAGGTTTTTTTGCTAAACCTCGCAAAAATGTTAAAAGTACTTGGGTATCAAGTTGAAGTTGCTGGCGGAGAAGGAGATTATCTTAAAGATGAGTTAAGAAGGCTTGGCATTAAGTTTCATTATATAAAATCTCTGAAAAGAAATGTTAGCCTATTTAATCATTTATCTTTTTCGTTTGATCTCTACAGCTTATTATCTAAGAATTTGTATGATATTGTTCATCTCAATAGTTCAAATACTTTGATGGGAATATTTGCTATTAAATTTCTTAGAAATAAACCTAAAACAGTGTTTACATTTCACGGATTGTCTTTAGTAGATAAAGACTCCGGAGCTAATAAGTATCTGAAATTCTTTGCGTTCTTATACTTCAAATATTTTTTGAAGTTTGTTGACCGAACTGTGTTTGTGAGTAACATAAACTACTCTGAAGCAATACAAGATAAAATTGTAAAAACTGGCTCGGTCATTTACAATGGACTGAACCTTGTTCAAGATGATTTTTATGATAAAGATAAGAGCCGTAACTATTTTTCAAATCTTTTTAATTATAGTTTTTCAGATTACTTTTTGCTCGGCTCTACTGGTCGTTTGGCGTTTCAGAAAAATTACGAGTTTCTGATTGAGAACTTCAATTTGATAACGAAATCATTTCCACTAACTAAGTTGATTATAATTGGTGAAGGACCGAATAGGGAATTATACGATAGACAGATAAAAGAACTTGGGTTAGAAAAAGATATATTCTTAGTTGGGGCATTAAAAGAGTCTCATAAATACATCAAAGCCTTCGATATTTTTGTACTGCCATCTCGTTACGAAGGTCTTTCTATTAGTATTATTGAAGCGCTATTTGCAGGTATTCCAATTTTAGCTACAGATGTTGGAGGCAATTCGGAAATTGTTGGCAACGATTCTAATCAACTGTATAAGTTGAATGATATTGAAGATTTTGTAGGTAAGTTTAAATGGATTAGACATAATTCGGATCCGATAATTGAGTACAATGGAAACAGAAAAAGCATGTTCGATTCTGCTGAAATGGTAAAACAATACGAGGAGATTTACAAATCTTTGTTAAAATATAACTAATGGTATTTTTGAACCGAACATAAAGGAACACCTCTTTATTCTAATCTATCAAATCAAGTTAAGTTGTGTATGAAAAACAGACTCAAAATTGCTCTCGTTCACGATTGGCTGACTGGAATGCGAGGCGGCGAAAAAGTGTTGGAAGTATTATGTGAGCTTTACCCGGAAGCTGCTTTATTCACCTTGTTGCATAATAAAGGAACTCTATCTGAAACAATCGAAAATATGAAGATTAGAACTTCATTTATTGATAAACTTCCTTCGAAAGAAAGAAAGTATCGCAGCTACCTGCCGTTATTTCCTATCGCTATTGAAACTTTCGATTTTTCAGAGTACGATTTAGTTATCTCTACAAGCCATTGTGTTGCAAAAAATGTAAAAGTTAAAAACGGATTACACATTTGTTACTGTCACACACCTATGCGCTACGTATGGGAAATGTTTGATGAATATTTTGGAAAAGGCAAAGCCGGTTTTGTTACAAGAACAGCTATGAAAATTGCCGCTCCTATCTTGAGAAAATGGGACGTATTAACGAGCAGCAGAGTAAACTATTATATTGCAAATTCTCGCTATGTAGCTGGCAGAATAAAAAATTATTACAACAGAACTTCGGAAGTGATTCATCCGCCGGTTGATTCTAGCACGTTTCAAATATCCAAAGAAAGCGGTGATTATTATTTAGTAGTGAGCGCCTTAGTTCCATACAAAAAAAATGAAATTGTAATTGAAGCATTTAATAAACTTGGTAAAAAGTTGTTAGTTGTTGGCACTGGTCCAGAGGAAGCAAAACTAAAATCTATTGCACAAGAAAATTGCACTTTTCTAGGCTGGAAAAGCAACGAAGAGCTTGCAAAATATTATGCTGGATGTAAAGCTTTACTTTTCCCGGGAATAGAAGATTTTGGAATTGTTCCACTTGAGGCTATGGCTTGTGGCAAGCCGGTGATTGCTTTTGCAAATGGAGGCGCCTTAGAAACAGTTGTAGATCAAAAGACGGGTATCTATTTCTTTGAACAGAATAGTGATGCAATAGTTGAAGCTGTGTTAAAATTGGAGCAGACAACTTATGATACCCAAATAATACGAGAACACGCAATGAATTTTAGCCGAGAAAAATTTAAAGAGCGAATCAAAGCATATATTGGAGCAAAAATTAAACTACATTCTTAAGGTAATCGAGTAATTATTAACCCAAATTATTCAATAGAATAATTTGTGCTCCGAGCCGCAAACTGTAACTATATGTGTTTACTTGCCTTAGCAATGATTCTAAATTTTCGTTGCTTGTAATAAAAAAATATCCCGATTTTCGGGACGCCCTACGGCAATCCCGCTTATATTTAGCGGGACATTTCTAATGAATTTTTTGGGATTAAAACTATTAAAAACATACTCCACGGTAATCTTAAATGAAAAACTGTATTATTTGTAATAGCTCATCCATCAAAATAGTAGAACCAAAATATCCAGGTTATGAAGAAGGAACATTCTTTGAAATATTTAACTGCTATGAATGTAACAGCAGTTTCATTGATCAATCTATGCTTGATAAAACAATTTATGAAAAAATATATTCCTTTCCAGATTTGATACAATATGATAGATATTACAGGTATGCCGTGGAAGTTCTCTCTAAGAGCAATCCTCTTAGGTACCTTTCGCAGACGGAATCTGTTTACTATAATGTTTACAAAAATGTTAAAGATAAAAATCAAAAAATATTGGAAGTTGGATGTGGCTACGGCTACTTAACCTATGCACTCAACAAAACAGGAAATAATGCAGTGGGGATTGATATATCAACTAAAGCAATTGAATTTGCAAAACAGCATTTTGGTAATAGTTATTTAAATATTTCAGTTGAAGAGTTTGCCGCAAAGTACGATGAAAAGTATGATATGATCATTTCTACTGAGGTTATTGAGCATTTGGAAAACCCGGTTTTGCTTTTAGAGCAATTGAAAGGTTTATTGGCTGATAATGGGAAAATATTATTAACAACACCAAATAAGGATTTTGCATCAAAGAAGTTTACTTGGTTAACAGATTCTCCGCCTGTTCATGTAACGTGGCTTAGCAGGAAAAGTTTCATTAAGATTGCAGACAAATTGGGTTTCAAAATTGAGTTCACAAGCTATAAGAATTATTATCCTGCAAATGAAAACCGATTATTTAAATATTTGTATGCAAAAATCAGAAAGGAAACAGTTCACATTTTATCTAAGAATGGTAAACCGTTGATACATCATGTATCTAAAAGTAGAGAGTTATTAAAAAAACTAATTTGGGCAATTATGTACAAAGCTATGCCTGTACGGGTTGTATCTAATTTTTTTTATAATATAACCGTAGAAAAAGACATAACACTTGGAATAATATTACAAAAAAACAATGATGGTTAATTTTAAAAATGCTGACGATATATTAAGTCCAAATACTCTGCAGACACCAATTTTGAAAACTCCCAGAGCTTTTTTCATTGTTTCAAATACTTACTTCTGATGGAATTTACAATTGAACCAAATGATTCTTTAATATCCTTTCGAAGAAAAATTTGTATGATGCCTATATATAATATACATGTAAATGCTGTACAGAAAAGAAGGTACAAAATATTATTACTTGTTGAGCAGTATTTATATTGTTCAGCAAGTCTTGTTTCGTTTATTGCAACTAACCCAAAGAATGCCAGAGCAAACGAAGTTAAAACGATAACAGCCAGTTTTTTAATTAAGTCTCTAGGGAAAGTAAACTTCTTGTTTCGTTCAAGATAATAAACCATCAAAAACAAATTGCACCAGCCGGCAATAATGGCTGATATACCAAGTGCCTCGGCATTTCTTAATATCGGAACCAAAATAACAATCATAACAATATTAATAATAGTGCTGGTTATTCCAATAACGAGCAATTTTTTTGTTAAGCCTAATGAATAAAATATGTTTGAAAAAATTGGAAGCAGAAGGAATGGAAAAAGACATAGACTTATAACCCGCAAAATTGAAGCTGTGCTTTTAGTATAGCTCGGTTCAAACAAACCTCTTTCATAAACAATTTTGACTATTGGTTCTGGAAATAAAATAAATATTGCAGCAAGAAAACCTGAAATAAAAGCAGCAAGTAGTATTCCATTATAACTAAGTTTATTAAAATCAGTAATATTTGACTCAGCGATGAACTTTGTTTGTAGTGAAATTAAAGAAAGGCTAAGAGCATAACCAATTATTGTTACAGGTAATAATAGTATCCTACCAGCATATATATAATAAGATAGAATTCCATCATCAAATGGAAGTATAAAAATTCTCTCAACAATAGCTACAATACTAGGTAGAAACTGAATAGCGAAGATTAATCCTACAGAAGAGAGCCATGGACTAAAACTTGGTTTCTCATTGGTAATGAATTTATTGTGTTTCGATCTTACTAAATAAATTTGATAGGTATAAAATAAGATTGCACCAAATAGCAATCCAACCGGTATAGATAGTATACCAATAAGCTCACTGCAAATCAGTAATGAAACTATTGCTCCTGTATTGGTAAAAACTATTAACCCACCTGGTGCAGAAATTCTTCCTCTGGTTTGCAGTATAGCTGATAAAATCCCGCTTTCAATAAAAAAAAGAGTTGAGAACATTAATAAAATTAAAGACCAGCCAATAATATGCTTCATAGGAAGTGGATAAATAAAAGAAATATCAACTAAGAAAATGATTAATGGAATTAGCGCCAATAAAACCAAGCAAAGTATCAATAGTATAAAATGACTATATCGAACCATCCAATTTGTAAAAAGAGATTCATTTTTATGACTGGACAAATAAGAATGTGTGCCGGTGATGATTGCACCGTTAATTGCAATTCCAATATCAAATATTATAAAAGCAGTAAGATAAGCATCGGTAATTGAGCCAGCCCCAAAGGTAAAAGCCATTATAACTTCGCGGAAAAAACCGGTTATTCTTCCGGCAAATGCAAGCACGCTTAAGCTGATAAATCCAAGAAGCCATTTTCTATGCAAACTCTTAACCTGTTTGTTTATTTGTTAGTTTTAGATAAAGGCGCAGCAGAAAATTTTCAATAGCTGGTCTGTATTTTTTATAATAATAAAGCTGGCTCTTGCGGTAATGACTTTTTAGTGCATGTGTAATCTCATCATTCCAACTTGCCCCGCAAAAGTGAGTGATTTCAAACTCCGGAGTGTATAATATTCTTAGCCGTTGTTCTTTTACTTTCTTGCACAGAATCGAGTCATCAAAGTACATGAAAATATTCTCGTCAAAGCCTGCTATTACTTCAAAAGTACTTTTCTTCATAAATAATGCTGCACCCGTTGCAAAATCTACATCACGACAACTTGAATAATATTTATTGAAGTAACTTAAAAAAGGCTCCCGCCTGCTATAAAAAAGAATTGAAGAAAATTTTACCCAAAATTCATTCAGTATTGATGGAAGCGGTCCAACCGAAATTTGCAAAGTGCCATCTGCATTCAAGAGTTTTGGAGCTAAAATGCCCAAGTCTTCTTCTTTTTCGAAATATGTTTCAACAATAGGAATGAAATTTGATTTTACTATCGTATCATTATTTAGAAATAAAAATTTACCTCCCGTTGCTTGTTCTGCACCAATGTTGTTTGCTCTTCCAAAACCATAATTTTCATTATTTCTAATTAGGTTTATATCAGGATGCGCACTAAGCAACTGTTCTAAATCAGCATTGGGAGAAGCATTATCTACTACAATAATTTCGTAATCACCGGAAAGATGTTTTTTGAGAGAATCAATAGCTTGTATGGTTAGCTCTTGACTGTTATATTGGATTATGATGATGGAAATCATTACTAAAATTATCATTAATAAACTTTAGCAAAGATAAGCATTTAAGGTTAAGTTTAATCCTTTAATCTAATGGGTTTCATACTTGGCTGTAAAAAAAATACTAATACTAAAACTTGGCGCAATTGGCGATGTTGTTATGGCATTAAGCATGATTAATGCTATTCGTGAAGAATTTGGCGATGCTGAAGTTACTTGGATTTGCGGCAAAACTGTTCTTCCTTTGTTGGAAAGAGTAATTGGAATTGATAGAATAATTGTTATTGATGATAAAAAATTTTATCAAGGCAGCATCTTTCATAAGGTTGCTCAAGTGTTTGGTCTATGGCGGAAAATATTTCTAAAAAATTTTGATATAGTTCTTAACGGTTATAGAAATAGCCTGTACAAATATTTGCTTTTTCCTGTTGTTTCCAAAAGATATGTAGATTTTTCCGGCTCCGGCTATAGAACTTTTTTGGAAGAGCAGTATCACTCCGATGAATATTGCCGGGCTTTACTTGGTAAGAATTCTTCTCACTCAAAAAATTATGGTTTCCCAAAGATTCAAATGGAAATGAATGCCGAGCCTAACATAAATTATTCTGCTGATAGAATAATACTTGCTCCAGGAGGCGCAAAAAATCTTTTACGTGATGATGCTTTGCGCCGCTGGCCAATTGAATACTACGTTCAAAGTGGGAAACAGTTATTGGAGAATGGTTATAAAGTTTCTATCATCGGTTCTGATACAGATGTTTGGGTAAACGAGTACTTTCAAAACATGGGAATTGATAATCTTATTGGCAGAAAAAGCCTGATTGAATTAATACAATTGTTTAATAACTCTAAGCTGCTTATTACACACGATACAGGAGTGCTGCATTTAGCAAAGCTTTCGCAAATTAAAATAATAGCTTTATTTGGTCCGGTAAATTGGAAAGAAAGAATTTCTCCTAAGGAAAATGTGGATGTAATTTGGGGAGGAAAAGAACTCTCTTGCTCGCCTTGCTACGATGGAATTAATTTTGCACGGTGTGATAATAACTTATGTATGAAAAATATTTCTGTTGAAACAGTAATAAGCTGCGTATCTCAACATACAAACATTATTCTAAAATGATTTCATTCAAATAAGGTCTTCATTTAGTTATGATAGCTAACAGAAAATCACAGCTTCTTTTAAAAGTAATATTAGATATACTAATACTAAACTTAAGTTTTGTTGGTTCTGCTGCATTAGCCCAGTCTTTCAGCATTTTGGAGTCACGCCCAAATATGTTCATCCTTCAATTGATTCTCAACCTGCTTTGGCTATTTTCTACTAACGTAACCGGTTTTTACGAATCTTATAATTTAACTACTTATTCTTATAAAGCCGTAATTATTGTAAAAAACAGTGTTACTCAAATGTTAGTATCTGTGTTTTTCATTTTTATTCTGAAAGAAGATTTATTTACACGAAACTTTATTCTGTTTTATTTCATCTTTCTAAACCTAAGTGTGTTAGCTAGAACGTACGTTTTTCGTTATGCCCAGCATTCATTGCAAAAAAGAGGGAAAAATCTCAAGAGGCTTTTAATAATTGGAGAAAACCAAATTGGAGTTGATTACTTGAACATGATTAATCATAACCCAGATTTTGGTTTTACGTTTGTTGGATTTGTGGATTACACAAAAGAGAACAACAATGTAATAGGTCTGGTAGAAAATCTTGACGAAATATTGCACTCGCAAAAAATTGATGAAGTTGTTGTTGCAATTCCACACATTACTCCGGAAAAGTTGAATAGAATTATTTCGCTGTGTAACAAGAACGCTGTACGAGTTCATATTATCCCAGATTATTTTCAATTTCTTTCAAGAAAGTTTTCTGTTATCAATGTTGCGGGGTTTCCAATTATTACTGTTAGAGAAGAACCTCTTTGCGAGTTTCACTGGAGATTATTAAAACGAACATTCGATATTTTATTCACACTCTTGCTTTTTGTTTTATTGTTCACTTGGTTAATCCCCATTATATGTTTAGTTATTAAGCTCACTTCAAAGGGTTCTGTTTTTTTCGTTCAAGACAGAGTTGGGCTAAAGAACGAAAAGTTTCGTTGTTACAAATTCCGTTCAATGAGAAACGATTTAGATAAATCAAAAACATTTGTGGTTACATCAAAAGATGATCCGCGGATAACAAAGATTGGTAAGTTTTTAAGAAAATCTAATTTAGATGAACTTCCACAGTTTTGGAATGTTTTGAAAGGGGAGATGTCAGTAGTTGGTCCGCGCCCTCACGCAGTTGCGTACAACGAAGAATATCTGCAATACTTTGAAGCGATAAAAATGAGGCATACTGTAAAACCGGGTTTAACAGGCTGGGCTCAAGTGCATGGCTTGCGAGGCGATGTTGAAGACTTTGAAGAAAACAAAATGAGAACTATTAAAAGAATTGAGTTTGATTTGTGGTACATAGAAAACTGGAGCATCAGCCTGGACTTTCAAATTATAGTTTTAACAGTCTGGCAAATGCTCACAGGTAATACAAAGGGTTATTAATCAGTCTTGTGTGGAATTGCAGTTTTTGCAAATGCAATGCTTAATGCTAAAGTAAACCAAACCATTGTTATAATTTCGTGATCGCCAAAATTCCACTCTGTTAATCCTGCTGCTATAAATGCTATGTAAGAGCCGCTCGCACCCAAAGTAAAAGAAGAAGCAAAAGGAATATTTGCAGTTAGTTTATAGTTCCTGATGTGCAGCAAAAAAATCTTTATCAATAAAATCATTACAGCTGCAAAACCAAACAAGCCAAGTGTTGCCAGAATATGGAAGTAATTATTGTGCAAATGTCCCTGTATTTCTTTATCAAAAGGACGTTTGTACTGTCGGTATAGAACAGCCAAATCAATATCTCCAACACCAAAGAAAGGATAGTCTTTCCAAATCAGCAAACCGGCTCTCCACAAAGCAAGTCTCGAAAAATTAGATGGCGCATAAGGATCTATTGAACTCAAAATTCTATTTCGCTTTATATGGCTAGCTGCAAATTGATCTTCTGTTGCAGCCGTGCTTCTTGGAGTAAACCCAAGATTGAAGGAGTTTGTTACTTTGAGATTAGAAATATCTTCTGAAAGTTCGAAGACATTCCCTCTCGTAGTTGTGATAAAAACATTTTCCGAATTATTACAAGCTAAGAATGCGCCATTAATAGTTGAGTTGGTTTCGAGAAGCTCGAGCTTACTGCCGGAAATTTTGTAAAGTTCTAATCCGTTTTGAGATGAAATTATTACTCTATTGTTTTTGTAGAAAACAAGGTTGCTGCCTTTGCTCATTATTTTCTGTAGAGCAAGTTTAGTTGGTAAACCGTTTGCCATATTATATATAGTTAAAGTCTCTGTTTTTGAAAATAGAACAAGGTGTAAAGAATCTGCATAAACCTTTTTGTAGTCTTTCAAAACATCACCAGAAATTCTAAAAACAGATTTCAAGCTTAGAGGATCCTTAATAATTGTTAGTCCGCTGTCTTTATCTACCACATAAACATAATTGTTCGCGACATACCAATCTTCTGTAAATCCGGGGGTAATAGTTTCACTTAATTCCACAAGCTGGTTGGCTGAATCCTTCTGAAGAAGAATAAACCTTGTATCGATTAAATAGGCTAAATAAAAATCATCCTTCCAGTGTTTGAAGTTTACAACAGGCGTCTCAGGATCAAAAACTTTGGTAATAGAAAAGTTTGAATATTTATTTAGACCATTTTCAAAATCGGAAATATAAAGAGCTGATGAATCTGGCAATAGGCTGTAAGCTCTTCCTTTGGTATGAATTTCTCTGATTACTTCATTTTTACTATTGCTCAGTTCATAGATAACTACTTTACTTACATTTTTTTCTATCAGTGCAATTACAATAAAAAAAGCCAAAAGAGGAATCAGCAGTTTCCATTTTTTACCAAGTAGAATAACAAACAACATACCAGCAGCTGCTGCCATCCAGCCGGTTCTTTTATAGGTAGCTAATAATGCCACAAGATTAATTAAGAATAAAATAGCAGCGCCGCTTCTTTTAGTAAGTGATAACTTTTCATTAATCAGAAAAGCAAATAGGATTATCAGCGAAAAACTCATCAACTCGCTTGCAGTAATTGGATATTGAAAAACTCCGGGTCCAGATTCAAAAAGTTGATAAAAACCATTTATATAATAGTTGTATGAAAAAGCTATGTAAACAGACATTGTTAATAAAGCAGCTCCTAAGTAGATTAATACAAATTTCTTAGTGCGCTCAAAATTGTAAGCAACTGTAGAAAAAACATAAAGTGTAGGTATTAGTAAAAACCTCTTACTTAAGTTGTGAACTGCATCCGGCCTGTTTATAGAAAAAATAGTTGAAACAATTTCTGCAGTAATGAATAAAATAAATGCAGGTTCTAATCCGGTTTTTGAAAATGGATTCTGTTTAGTTAAGTAGAACTTTAGCAGCAGAAGCAAAAGAGGTATAAAATATCCAAACTGGTTTAAGAAAATGGAATTATTAAGTGTAGCTAAAAATAGAATAGCAAATAGGTAAATTAGTTTATCAATTAACGCTATTTTTTTGTTTAAGATTTCCATCATTATAAAGCCGTTAGTTTTGGAGGCTAAAATACTTTTTTACAAACTTAGTTGCAGAACTTCTAAGTCAAAAATAATTGCACTGTAAGTTATTTATCTGCAAGTTATTTAGATTTTGACACCAAATAAAAAATAATTCGCTAACTGTTCATTTGAGCAATTTATGGTTTATGATGTAGTTATTGTAGGAGCTGGTATTGTTGGTTTGGCTGTATGTGTTAAGCTCTTAGAAAAAAATCCATCTTTGAAAATTACTATTCTGGAAAAAGAAGATAGAATAGCTAAACACCAAACTGGCAACAACAGCGGCGTAATCCATTCTGGTATTTACTATAAGCCGGGCAGCTTAAAAGCAGTAAATTGTACGCGCGGCTATAATTTGCTTCTCGAGTTCTGCCGTAACAATGATGTTAATTTTAACATTTGCGGGAAAATAATTCTTGCGACTTCTGAGCAGGAAATTCCCATTATGAAAAATATTTATGAACGAGGCGTGCAGAACGGATTGCAAGGACTGCAGATTTTAAATGCTGAGGAGTTGAAGGAAATAGAACCTTATGCCTACGGTGTTGCCGCCATCAAAGTTCCTCAAACAGGTATTATAGATTACACTGAACTATCTTACAAGTATTTGGAAACAGCTAAAAACAATAACGCAGAAATTTCGTTCAACCAAAAGTTAGAAAATATTCTTTTTAGGAATAACAGATGTGAAGTGATAACAAATAGTAAAACATTTGTCGGAAAATCTGTTGTTACATGCACAGGATTATTCTCCGATAGAACTGCAAAACTTACTCATCCGAAAATTGATTTTAGGCTCATTCCCTTCCGCGGTGAATATTTTAAACTGAAAAAAGAAGCTCAACACTTGGTAAAGAATCTTATTTATCCCGTGCCGGATCCATCTTTTCCTTTTCTCGGCGTTCACTTTACAAGAATGATTGATAACGAAGTTGAATGCGGACCTAATGCAGTTTTATCTTTTAAGCGCGAAGGTTATAAAAAAATAAGTTTTAATCTAAGAGATACGCTCGAAACTTTTACCTGGTCAGGTTTTCACAAGGTTATGCTTAAACATTGGAAAACCGGGTTAGGAGAGATTTACCGCTCTTATAACAAAGCAGCTTTTGTTAAAGCCTTACAAAAACTTGTTCCGGATATTAAAGCTGAAGATTTGGACGATAGCGGCTCCGGAGTAAGAGCTCAAGCCTGTATGAAAGATGGCAGATTATTAGATGATTTTTATATAATTGAAAACGAAAAAATAGTTCATGTTTGCAATGCTCCTTCTCCTGCTGCTACTGCCTCGCTTTCTATTGGCAGTTATGCAGCAGATAGAGTTATTGCTAAACTCACTTAACACAATCTAAAGATTTTGAATGAATAAAAAAGTTGAAAGAACATTTGTCCTCTTTACAGATTTTGTTACAATTAACTTTGCTTGGTTACTCTTTTTCTATCTTCGTGTAGAAACCGGCTGGTTTTCATTAATCTCGCAGCCAGATTTTCTGCTGCCTATGTTTGCAATATATTTTTACTGGATAGTTGTCTTTACTTTCGTAGGAATGTACAGAACATGGTTTGCACTTTCTCGGTTAGATGAAATCTCTACCTTATTCAAAGCTTCCTTCGTTGGTATTTTTATAATTTTTTTCATCATACTTTATGATGATTATGTACGTGAAGTTCAAGCTGCAAACCGCTTTTTCATCTTCTTCTACTGGGGAATTCTTTTTGCAGCTGTTGGAATTGGAAGACTTTTTATACGCAGTTTACAAAGACAACTTCTTACAAGAGGCATTGGCAGAAGAAATGCCTTAATTGTTGGCTTCAATAAAAAAGCAACTGAAGTGCACGATTCTGTAATTAGGTTTAGACAGCTCGGCTTAGATATTGTTGGTTATGTAGCAGCGCACGAAGATGAAATTGGCAAAGAATACAAAGGAATAAAAGTTATTGATTCTGTCTCTAATCTTGAAAACGCTATTGACCAACTGAATATTTCGAACATAATTATTTCGCTTGGAAGAAATGAAGAAGATATTATTATTGATGTAATTGAACGATGCGGTGATAAAAATATTGAAATCAAAATGGTTCCAGATTTATATGACATTATAAGCGGACAAGCCAAAATTTCTCAGCTCTACAGCTTTCCTCTTATTGATGTTATGCCGGAACTTATGCCGGAATGGGAAAAAAAATTGAAACGTGTAATGGATATTGTTCTTTCACTAATTATGCTTGTTCTTACAATTCCAATTATGTTCGTTACTGCATTACTTATAAAACTTGATAGTAAAGGACCAGTGTTTTACCGCCAGGAAAGAAGCGGTCTCAACGGCAAAATTTTCCGCATATTAAAATTTAGAACAATGTATATTGATGCGGAGAAACATACCGGACCTGTTTGGTCAACTAAAGATGATCCTCGGATTACACCTGTTGGTAAATATGTCCGCAAGTTTCGCTTAGATGAAATTCCTCAAGCCTACAATGTTCTCAAGGGAGATATGAGCTTTGTTGGACCAAGACCGGAAAGACCTTTTTTTGTTGAAAAGCTTTCTCACGAAGTTCCATTGTATAAGAGAAGATTAAAAGTTCGACCCGGAATTACCGGCTGGGCTCAGGTAAAACACAAATACGATGAAACAATTGAAGACGTCAAAGTAAAACTTCGTTACGATTTGTTCTATATTGAGAACATGAGTTTACGCTTGGATTTCAAAATTATTTTCAAAACTATTTTCGTAGTATTTTTTGGCAAAGGGCATTACGAATGAAAACTCTTGTGATTATTCCGACCTATAATGAATTACACAACATAAAAAAGTTGCTGCCGGATATCTTAAGTTCATTTCCTTTCGTTGATGTTTTAGTTGTTGATGATAACTCTCCAGATGGAACTGCCGGCTGGGTTAAAGAAGCTGCAAAATCTATTCCTCGAATTAAAATTATTGAACGTGCAGGCAAAATGGGGCTTGGCACAGCTTACGTTGCCGGTTTTAAATATATGCTGGCTAACGGTTACGATTTCGCAATTCAAATGGATGCTGATTACTCTCACGACCCGCTCGAAATTGAGAATTTTCTCGAAGCTATTAAACGATACGACTTAGTTATTGGCAGCCGATATATTTTTGGGGTTCGTGTAATTAACTGGCCTATTAGCAGGCTTCTATTAAGCTACTGTGCAAATCTTTATTCAAGAATTATTACTTCTATGCCTATTAAAGATGGCACCGGCGGTTTCAAGTGTTTCCGAAAAGAAGTTTTAAGCGCAATTAATTTGGATAAAATTCATTCTAATGGTTATTCTTTTCAGATTGAGATGAACTACAAAGCCTATGGACTCGGTTTTAAGATATTAGAAATACCTATAACCTTTGTAGACCGCGTTGAAGGAACTTCAAAAATGTCTAAAAAGATTGTCATCGAGGCTATTTTTATGGTATGGAAACTTAGATTAAAAAGCCTCATCGGAAAACTAAACTAACTCAGATGATTGATCTATCTATTATAATAGTTAACTACAATGTCAAAGAATTCGTTCTGAATCTACTCGGTTCCATTTCAAAAGCATCCTTTAACTTATCAACAGAAATTTTTGTTGTTGATAATGCTTCCGATGATGGAAGTGTGGAAGCCGTTAGAGAAAAATATCCTTCGGTAATTTTAATTGATAACAAAAAGAATGTTGGTTTTGGCGCTGCTAACAATCAAGCTTTGGCACTTGCTAAAGGCAAATACTTACTTCTCATTAACCCCGATGCAATAGTTAGAGAAGATACTTTTTCTAAAATGATAAATTTTTTTGAAGCGTTTCCTAACTCTGGAATTGCCGGCTGTAAAGTACTTAACCCAGATGGCTCTTTGCAGCTTGCTTGCAGAAGAGGTTTCCCAGGTCCGTGGACTTCATTCACAAAAGTAATGGGCTTAAGTTCACTATTTCCTAAGAGTAAACTATTTGCACGCTACAACCTTACATTTTTAGATGAAAATCAAACTTACGAAGTTGATGCAGTAAGCGGCGCTTTTATGATGCTGCGACGTGAAGTTTACGATAAAATTGGCGGCTTCGATCCTCAGTTCTTTATGTATGGTGAAGATTTAGATTTGTGTTACAGAACCCAGCAAGCCGGATTCAAAGTTTTTTATGTTCACGATACTGAAATAATTCACTACAAAGGTGAAAGCACTAAAAGAAGCAGCATAGATGAAACAAAAGTCTTTTACGATGCAATGCACCTTTTTGTAAAGAAGCATTTCTCTGCTTCTTTCATTGTTGAATCCATACTTCAGATGGCAATAGCTTTCAGAAAACTGATTGCTTTTGCCAACGTTTACAAACTTTCTATAATTGCCATTATTGCAGATCTGCTCGTTTATTCTTCTGTTGTTATTGTTGCAGAAAAATTATACTTAGAATCACGCACAAATGGATTTCCTTACTATGCTAAGCCGTGGGTTTACTTTGTGCCTTCGCTAATTCAAATTTTTATTTCTCTTCTAAGCGGCGCTTACAAGAAAAATACAATTTCAGTATCAAAAATGTTTATTTCGCTTCTCTATGGACTCATATTTCTTTCTGCAGCAACTTATTTCTTTAAACAGTTTGGTTTTAGCCGCGCCGTTGTTCTTATTACTTACTCTGTTTGCTTTGTAGTTTTTCTGCTTTGGCGCATTCTGCTTAAAGTTATTTTCAAAGTTGGTTTGGAAGCCGATACTAAGAAAGCTAAAACACTTATTGTAGGCAGTGAAAACCGGCTTGAAGAAGTGGCTGCTAAACTTAAATCCAGTGTAGTTAAACTTTATCATATAATCGGGTTTATCGGACTTTCCAGAAAAACTATCGGTAAAAAATTGGGTGCTTATAGGTTTCTAGGCTCCACAGAAAACATCAAGAAAATAATTGTTGAAGAGAAGATAGACAAAGTCATATTCTCATCCGATGATATTCCTTTTAATCAAATGTTCTCGGTTGTTTCTGCATGCCAAGGACTTAATGTAGAATTTCTTGTTGTTGGAAAAGAGATGGATTATCTGGTGGGTAAATCTTCTATGACTATGCTTGATGATCTCTCTTTATTAAAAGTAAATTATAATGTTTCAACAGTGAGTAACAGAATAACCAAAAGATTCTTCGATATCTCTGCCGGTATCTTAACTTTGTTTTTGCTTTATCCATTTATATATTTGTTTCAGAAGTTCACATCGCGAAAGGGTGCTTTTACTCAATTTATACTCGGCATCCCACAAGTATGTGCTGGAAGCAAATCTTTTGTAGGCACACGAACTTCTTCTTACCATGATGGTTTGTTTGTTGGTAAAGTAGGATTAACCGGATTTTGGTTTATCGAAAGTCTTAGCCATTCCGATACCGATGAAATGAAAAGGATGGATATTTTTTACGCTAGAAACCAAAACTTTTGGCTCGATCTAGAAATTCTTGGTAAGACATTTTCAAAAATGTTTTTTAGAACGGAGTAACAATGGCAAAAAATGTTCTCGATTTCGAAAAACCAATTATAGAACTCGAAAATAAAATAGAAGAAATGCGCAAGCATGAAACTGCTTTAGATATTTCAAAAGAAATAAAAACTTTAGAAGAAAAAGTAAACCAGCTTAAACAAACAATATACAGTAATCTAACAAGATGGCAGCGAGTTCAGCTTGCACGCCATCCCGAACGCCCTTATACTCTCGATTACATTTATATGCTCACAGAAGGTTTTATTGAACTTCACGGCGATAGAAATTATAAGGATGATCACGCAATAGTTGGCGGACTTGCAAAGTTAGATAATCAAAAAGTGATGATAATTGGTCATCAAAAGGGGCGCGATACAAAATCGAACTTGTTCAGAAACTTTGGTATGCCAAATCCAGAAGGTTACCGCAAAGCCCTGCGCTTGATGAAACTTGCTGAGAAATTCAAAATTCCGGTTATTACTATGTTAGATACTCCCGGAGCTTATCCAGGTCTTGAAGCCGAAGAGCGGGGACAAGCCGAAGCAATTGCCCGCAACTTGTTCGAAATGAGCCGTCTTAAAGTTCCTATAATTGTTGTAATTATTGGAGAAGGCGCAAGCGGCGGCGCTCTTGGCATTGGAATTGGCGATAGAATTTTGATGCTGCAGAATACTTGGTACTCAGTTATTAGTCCAGAATCTTGTTCTAGTATTTTATGGCGCAGTTGGGAATTTAAAGAGCAGGCAGCAGAAGCATTAAAACTTACAGCAGAGGATTTACTTGAGCTTGGAATTATTGATAAAATTATTCCCGAACCTCTTGGCGGAGCGCATAAAGACCATAATCAAATGGCAGCTACTTTAAAAGCAACTCTTAAAGAAGAACTAACTAATTTGTTAAAAATTAAGCCAGATAAACTTGTTTCAAACAGATTGGAAAAATTTGGCAAGATGGGAGTTTATGAAGAGTAATTTCATAAACTCGCTTTTGTAAAAATTTATTGTTCGTCCACTAAACTTCTTATAAATCGATGATTACTAACACCGCAGAAATTCGTGTTCGTTATGCTGATACGGACAAAATGCAGTTTGTTTACAACGGAAAGTATTTAGAATACTTTGAAGTTGGAAGAGCTGAACTTTTTAGATCTATTGGCTTTCCTTACAGAAAAATTGAAGAGCAGGGTTACCAGCTTCCGCTTGTAGAAGCATGTGTAAAATATCTTTCACCAGCAGCTTATGATGACTTACTTGAAATTAAAGCAACTGTTAAAGAACTTTACACTGCAAGACCAAAAGTTGAATATGTTGTTATGAGAAAAGAAACAGGTGAAATAATTGCCGAAGGCTTTACTACTCATGTTTTCATTCGTGAAGAATCTAAAAAAGCTGTTCGTCCGCCAAAAATTTATATTGAAGCATTAGCCAAGTATTTTGAAACGAAGTAAAGCAAAATAAAACTATGCCCGGATTATTTGAATGTTAGAAAAGATAAAAGAGCTTACTAAAGACACCGCCATTTACGGTATCAGTACAATTCTTGGCCGGTTTTTTGGGTTCATTCTAACTCCTTTTTATACTCACGTTCTGCCAGACCAAGGTGAAATGGGAATTTACAATAATTATTATGCTGCCATCGCATTCTTAAATGTAGTTTTCATTTACGGAATGGATTCAGCATTTATGAAGTACGCATCACAAAATTCCGGCGAAACAAAAAAGAAAATATTTTCAACAGCTATCATAGCAATAACCTTCTCTTCGCTTGTCTTTTCTGCTGTTCTGTTCTCAGCTCAAAGTCTATTCATAAATTTTTTAGACATTCCTTCAAAATACTTGTTCAATGACCCGGAAAGATTTTACAGATTTTTCTACTACTTAATTCTCATTTTAATTATAGACACAATAACACTCATCCCTTTCGCGTATTTACGCCTTGAAAGAAAATCGAAAAAGTTTGCATTAATTCGTTTAATAAATATTGGTGTTAATCTGCTGCTTAACCTGTTCTTCTTTCTTAAACTCGAATGGGGAATGGAATCTATCTTTGCTGCCAACTTTCTTGCTTCTTTATTAAGCCTTGTTTTGCTGTTTCCGGATATGCTTAAAAACTTTGTGTGGATAATAGATAAAGAATACTTGAAGAAAATGTTCATGTTCGGAATTCCATATTTGCCTGCTAGTTTATCGGCAGCAATAGTTCAAGTTATTAACCGACCGATGGTTGAAAAATTAACTAACTACGAAACGCTCGGCGTTTTTTCTGCTTCTTACAAACTTGGTACTTTAATGATGCTAGTAGTTATGATGTTCCAGTTTGCGTGGCAGCCTTTCTTTCTTACTAACGCAAAAGAAAAGAATGCTAAAGAAATTTTTTCTAAGGTTCTAACTCTTTTTCTCATCTTTACCAGCGTCTTGTGGATAGTTATTTCGTTGTTTATTGATGATGTAATGAGAATGAAAATTTTTGGAATATCAATCTATCAAGAGCGTTATCAAGAAGGATTGGTTATTGTGCCAATAATTTTACTGGGCTATTTGTTCAACGGAATATATTACAACTTCCAAGCTGGAATTTATATTGAAGAAAAGACAAAATATTTCCCTATTGTTACCGGTGCGGGCGCATTTGTTAATATTGTTGTTAATTTGCTGCTGATACCTATTCTTGGAATTATTGGCGCAGCTTTAGGAACTTTAGCAGCTTATATGGTTATGGCTTACAGTCTTTATTACTATTCGCAAAAATTTTACAAGATAGAATACGAGCTTTCTAAAATTGCCAGAATGCTTATGCTGCTTTTTGCCACAAGCGGAGTTTATTACTATTTGTATTTTACAGGTGGATTAACTACAGGCTATAAATTCTTAATTCTACTCGGGTTCTTTTTAATGATGTTTTTACTTCGCGTTGTAAACAAGAATGAAGTGATAAAACTCAGCAAAATGCTTCTGCGTGTAAAGTAGAAAGAAGTTCTTTCTTTAAAATCAATAATTGAAAATTGTTTTTTGTTCATATCTTTGTTCTAAACACTCACTAATGGCAATGGAAAAAATAGAAATTAAAATTCAGCGCATTTCAGAAAAATTTATGGATGTGCCTCTGCCGGAATATGCAACTGAAGGAAGCAGCGGCTTGGATGTACGCGCCGCCGTAGAAAATGAAATTGTTATAGCCAAAGGTAAAGCTGCGTTGGTACCTACAAATCTACGCGCCGAAATTCCGCTCGGTTACGAAATTCAAGTCCGCCCAAGAAGCGGTTTAGCTGCCAATTATGGAATTGGTGTTCTAAATTCTCCAGGAACAATTGACAGCGATTACCGCGGCGAAATAAAAATTATTCTATTCAATTTTGGCGATGAAAATTTTGTAATAAAGAGGGGAGATAGAATAGCGCAAATGGTTCTTTCAAAAGTTTATTTAGCAAATTTGAAAACAGCAGATGATCTTAACTTAAGCCAGCGTGGCGAAGGCGGTTTTGGACACACAGGAAGAAAATAATTCAGAATTTAGAATGGCAATTAAAATAATTCTCAATTCTCAATTCTCCATTTTCAATTATAAATTATGACCGATTTTATTCATTTACATAACCACTCACATTACAGTCTGCAAGACGCAGCGTGCAGTGTTGAGTCTCTTGTGCTAGCGGCAAAGAGACATGAAATGCACGCCGTTGCACTAACAGACCACGGTGTAATGTATGGTGTTTCCGAGTTTTACAAGAAAGCTATCAAAGAAGGAATTAAGCCCATCATTGGTATGGAAGCCTACATAGTAATTGATGGAACACGCTTCGACCGCAAAGGAGATGAGCCAGATTACGGAACAAAGAAGAAACATTACAACCATCTTGTGCTGCTTGCTAAGAATAATGTTGGCTACAAAAACTTGATGAAGCTTTCAACAATTGGGCACACAGAAGGATTTTATTACCGCCCGAGAATCGATTTTGAAACTTTACAGAAATACAGCGAAGGTTTGATCTGCACAACTGCCTGCCCTGCAGGTCCGGTTTCTTCTGCTCTAATAAATGATGATTACGCCAAAGCCCGTAGAATTGCAATTCAGCTTAAAGAATTATTTAATGATGATTTTTATTTAGAAATACAAAACCATGGTTTGCAGATTGAACAGCCTCTGCTAGATGGAATGCCGAAGCTTGCACGCGATATTAACGCAAAACTTGTTGGCACAAATGATATTCATTACATAGAAAAAGAACACGCAGTTCCTCACAATGTTTTGCTCTGCCTTGGCGATAAAACCGGAACAGTTGATTACAAAGACCTTCGCTATGGCACGGAAGAGATTTACTTCAAAAGCGCTGATGAAATGAAAAAGATTTTTAAAAATTTCAAAGGTGCTATCGAAAACACTCTCGAGATAGAACAAAAAATTAATGTTGATCTTAAAACGAAAGGACATCTTTTCCCTCACTTTCCAATACCAAAAAATTCTAAAGCAAAAACTTTAGATGAATATTTTGTTCATCTTGCAGAAGAAGGATTGCAAAAAAGATTCAAAACTATTACGCCCGAAATTGAAGATAGGTTTAGATACGAAGTAAAAGTAATAAACGAAATGCAGTATCCGGGTTACTTCTTAGTAGTGCAGGATTTTATCAACGCAGCTAAGAAAAAAGGAATTCCGGTTGGACCCGGAAGAGGAAGCGCTGCGGGCAGTTTAGTTGCATATGCTCTCGGTATTACAAATGTAGACCCACTTAAATACAATTTGCTATTCGAAAGATTTTTGAATCCTTCGCGTAAATCTATGCCCGATATTGACGTTGATTTTGCCGATGATCAGCGTGAAGATGTTATCAAGTATGTAAAAGAAAAATATGGCGAAAGCTCGGTAGCGCAGATTATCACTTTTAATAGATTGTCTTCAAAAGCCGTAATACGTGATGTGGCGCGCGTGCTTAAAATTCCTATTCCAAAAGTAAATGAAATTACAAAGTGGATCCCTTCTAAGTTTGGACGTGTCTATACTATTGATCAAGCATTGGAAGAAGTACCGGAATTGCGCGAGCTGAAAAACACAACCGATCCTTTGATGCTTGAGCTTTTAAAGTATTCGAGAACACTTGAAGGTATGAACCGAAATGCTTCTAAACACGCTGCGGGTGTTGTAATTACGCCTGGTGCTGTAAGCGACCACGTGCCTCTTGCAATTTATGGCGATGATAACGCTCTTGTAACTCAGTTTAACATGAAAGACCTTGAAGATGCAGGTCTGCTCAAAATGGATTTTCTTGGTCTTCGCACTCTTTCAATTATACGCGATACAATTGAACTAGTTAATGTTAACAAAGGCGAAGAAATTTTAATTGATGACATTCCAACTGATGACCCTAAAACGTATGAATTGTTCAGCCGCGGACAAACTACCGCTATCTTTCAGTTTGAAAGTGGACCAATGCGCGAGTACTTAAAACAACTACGTCCAACTTCCATTTCAGACCTTTCTGCTATGAATGCGTTGTACCGTCCGGGACCAATGGATTTTATAGATGACTTTATCGCTTGCAAAAACGGAAAGAAAAAAATCACTTATCTTCATCCAATACTCGAATCGATTTTAAAAGAAACTTACGGTGTTATTGTTTACCAAGAGCAGGTAATTCAGATTGCAAACAAAGTTGCAGGAATGACTTTAGCTGAAGCAGATATACTCCGCCGAGCTATGGGTAAAAAAGATTTGAAAGCAATGGCTGAGCAGAAAGAAATTTTTGTAGCCGGCGCTTCTGCTAATAAAATAGATAAAAATATTGCTTCAGAAATTTTTGATGTGATTGACAAGTTTGCGAATTACGGTTTCAACAAAAGCCACTCGGTTGCTTATTCTATTGTTGCCTATCAAACCGCTTATCTCAAAGCTCATTATTTAGAAGAATTTCTTGCAGCCAACCTTTCGAACGAATATGGCGATTCTGACAAAGTTACATCACTTCTCGAAGATTGTAGAAAACTTGGTGTTAAAGTTCAGGCACCAGATATTAATCATCCAACAGTAAAATTTGGCGTTAAGCAGAAGACAATTATTTTTGGAATGAGTGCTATTAAAAACGTTGGCGTTGGCGCTGTAGAATCAATCAAAAATTCGCACGATACACTTGGAAGAAATTTTATAGATATTTATGATTTCTGTTCTAATGTTGATACAAGAGTTGTTAACAAACGAGCTTTAGAAGGACTCGTTTTAGCCGGCGCTTTTGATTCTTTAGGCGGAAGCCGTGCGCAAAATTTTCTGGCTATTCAAGAAGCGCTTGAGTATGGCAGCAAAGTTCAAATATCAAAAAACTCAACTGCCGATAGTTTGTTCGGTATTTCTCACGATACTTATGAAGACGTTAAAAAAACTTTGCCTAACATTCCGCCTTGGGAAGTTAAAGATAGATTGGCAAAAGAACGCGAAGTTCTTGGATTCTATCTTACAGATCATCCTCTCCGTAAATTTGAAGCAGAATATAATTCCTTTGCCTCTGTTCATCTTGGCGAAGAAGACACATACAATTTCAAAGAACCTGTGCGTGCTATTGGTGTTGTTACAGATTTTAGAACAAAGATGGATAAACGCGGAAACAAAATGGCATTCTTCAAATTGGATGATTTCTCCGGCTCTTGCGAGTGTTTAATGTTTTCTAAAGTTTATGCAAAGTGCGAAGATTTAATACTGCCTGAATCAACAATCTTAGTTAAAGGTATTTTGGAAAGCAGCGGCGATGCCGTTAAACTTCATGTTGATGAAGCTACAGCCCTTTGCGATGTAAAATTTAAACTTACTAAGAGTTTAGGAATTCAAGTCGATGCTTCCATTCATCAAAAAGAAAAAATGCTTGAACTCAAAAATATTTTAGACCAGCACCCAGGCAAACTGCAAGTTGTTGTTGCGTTAAAAGACACCCGAGCTAACCGCGAGTTTTTAATTTCCAATAAAGTTACAATTACTGAAGAACTCATAAATAAAATTATTCAACTACTTGGTGAAGATTCTGTTAAGTATTTCCCGACCTAACTGTCTTTACATTCGTTTGAAATAAAAATGTGTTTTATTAAGTTTGCGCCACAATTCATTAAAGAGGTAAACTAAATGGAAAAGAAATGGGCACTTATTTTAGGTGCTTCAAGCGGTTTTGGCGGGGCTTCTGCTATCGAACTTGCTAAACACGGTTATAACATTTTCGGAATTCACCTTGACAGGCAAGCAACCATGCCCGCCGTTCAGCAAGTGATAAGAAAAATTGAACGGACCGGACAGAAAGCAGTATTCTTTAACATAAATGCAGCCGATCAAATTAAAATAAATGATACTCTCGACGAAGTTAAAGAACGCTTTGCTACTAAAGAGCATCCACATATTAATGTATTAATTCATTCTCTGGCCTTCGGTACATTAAAGCCTTTCATCTCTAAAAATCCTCACGATTGTTTATCTCCTTCTCAAATGAATATGACTTTAGATGTAATGGCTCACTCGTTAGTTTACTGGACACAAGGCTTAATTCAAAGGGAATTATTTGCACACGGCGGAAGAATTTTTGCTTTAACAAGCGCAGGCTCACATTCTGTTATTCATAATTACGGAGCCGTTTCTGCCGCAAAAGCTTCTCTCGAAGCACACATACGCCAGCTTTCTGTTGAACTCGGTTTTATGAAAATTACATGTAATTCTATTATGGCGGGAGTAACCGATACGCCTGCCGGAAATAAAATACCAATGTTCGATAAAATGATGAACGCAGCTAAACTTAAAAACCCGCATAATAGATTAACTACCCCGGAAGATGTAGCCAAAGCAATAGTACTTTTGTGCGATGAAAAAGCCGATTGGATTTCCGGGAATGTAATTGGTGTTGATGGAGCTGAGTATATTGTCAATTACATCGGCGAAAAAACAAGTCAAATCATTAAATAACCTGGATAAATAAAGATGCAAGAATTTCTATTAACCGAAGAACAAAAAATGCTTCGCGAAATGACACGCGATTTTGTTAACAACGAAATTAAACCTATTGCTGCAAAAATTGATTCCGAAGAAAAAATTCCGGAAGAAATAATCAAGAAACTTGCAGAGCTTGGATTCTTGGGTGTTTCTTTTCCGGAAGAATATGGTGGCGGCGGTTTTGGTGAAGTTGGTTACTGTCTTATGCAAGAAGAAATTGCACGCGGCTGTATGTCAACTGCAACTTTCATAGGTGCACACCAATCAATTGGCTCTAACGTAATTTATCTTGGCGGAACGGAAGAACAAAAAATAAAGTATTTGGTACCGCTTGCTAAAGGAGAAAAAATTGGCGCCTTCTGCTTAACTGAAGCTCAAGCTGGCTCAGATTCTTTCAACGTAAAAACACGCGCTTACCTTGATGGAAATCAATGGGTAATAAACGGTGAAAAACTTTGGATTACTAACGGTGCAATTGCAAATACTGTTTCTGTTTTTGCACGTACAGATAAAGGCATTAGTGCTTTTATTGTAGATACAAGTACGCCAGGCTATCATGCCGGCCCCGCTGAAAAGAAAATGGGAATTAAAGGCAGCACTACTAACGCAATTACATTCGATAACGTTAGAATACCTAAAGAAAATTTAATTGGAACTGATGGACGCGGATTCATCCTTGCTATGAAAACTCTTGATGCCGGAAGATTAGGCTTAGGCGCTGCATGCCTAGGCGCTTCAAAAGAATTGCTCGAACTCTCTGCAACCTACTCGAAACAACGTAAACAGTTTGACCAAACTATCTCCCACTTCCAAGCCATTCAGTTTATGCTCGCAGAAATGGCTTCTATGATTTACGCTATGGAAACTATGGTTTATAGAACTGCTGTAGATTACGATTTAAAAAAAGATGTTAGCAGAAACTCGGCTATAGTTAAACTTTACTGCTCAGAATCACTCGATAAAATTGCAGATTTCGCTGTGCAAATTCACGGCGGAATGGGTTACTCAAGAGAATTACCAATTGAAAGATTCTACCGCGATTCGAGAATTAACAGAATATTTGAAGGAACAAACGAAATTCAAAAAGGAATTATTGCCCGCGAAGTTCTTAAAAGAAACGGTGCAATGTAATCAGCTTTTTAAGGAGATAAAAAATGAAACCATTTACTTTTACAGATGATAACTTTGATGCAGAAGCATTACAATCCGATATTCCGGTTGTTATAGATTTTTGGGCAACTTGGTGTACACCTTGCAGAATGATAGCTCCTATCATTGAAGAATTATCAGGTCAGTACGAAGGCAAAGTTAAAATTGGAAAACTTGATGTTGACGAAAACCAACAAGTGGCAATTAAATATGGTGTAAGAAGCATACCCACCGTGTTGATAATGAAAAACGGGGAAGTAAAAGACACTATTCTTGGTGCAGTTCCCAAAAGTGCATTTATAGAAAAGATAGATAAAGTAATTGGTTAAAAACAATTATTTTTAAAATTACCGGGGCTTTTCTTTTCTTGACAAAGAAAAGCCCTAATAGTAAATTCAAGTCAAGAAATATAGTTTTTGACAAAATCGAAAAAAGAAAAATTCTACTTGCATTCAACATAGCTGGGTACTATTTTGAATCCGCTTTTCAAATGAGTAGATAACTTTTTCTTTAGACGAAATGAAAAAGCTAAATGTTCCGCAGAAGAAGGGTAAAATTTTGATATCACAACTAACGTATGAAAGTTTAACAACTTTGAGGAGGTCTTATTGAAAGTTTTGCTACAAGTTTTATCACTTCAAAAACCCTTTCTTAATTTAATCAACAAATAAGGAGTAAACTATGCAGCGAAAGATCTTTTACCTTTTGCTACTTCTTGTAATTTTACCTGTTTTACTCACAGCAGGTACTAGAGGCAAGATCAGAGGAAAAGTAGTTGATTTGCAGACAGGCGAACCGCTGATTGGCGCCAACGTTTATGTCGTTGGTACACAATCCGGTGCTAACAGCGATGCAAACGGCGACTACATAATTCAAAACCTTGAAGCGGGTGTTTATACGCTCAGGGCTGCTTACGTTGGTTATCAGACAATTACATTGTCCGGCGTGAGAGTAAACGCAGATCTTACTTCGTATGTAAACTTCGAACTGCCCAGCGAAGACATACAAGTTGGAACTGTAGAGATTGTTGCTCAAAAACCTCTCATTCAGAGAGACAATACAAACGCTGTAAGAATTACAACCG
Source organism: uncultured Melioribacter sp. (assembly GCA_964575995.1). GTDB lineage: Bacteria > Bacteroidota > Ignavibacteria > Ignavibacteriales > Melioribacteraceae > Stygiobacter. Next base: position 35,524 of record CAZNTN010000006.1, read on the forward strand.
CCGAAGATATTGAATCTTTACCTATTAGAGATGTCAGCTCAATTATTCAGCTAACTGCTGGCGTTGCTACATATGGCGGTAATATTGTTATACGCGGCGGGCGGCCAGATGAAGTTGGTTTTTATTTAGATGGCGTTTCTATTAAAAGCCCAATTGCTGCCGGTACAGTTGTAACACTTAACCAGGATGTACTTGAAGAAATTCAAGTTCAATCTGGAGGGTACTCTGCAGAATTTGGTAACGCAAACGCAGGTATCGTACGCCAGCAAATGCGCTCAGGTACCAGTCAGTACAAACTTAGTTACGAATATATTACAGATAACGTAACACTCAAGAGCGCAAAAAATGCTTTCGATGGTGAAAAGAGATTAGGCGCCCACTGGTGGGGATACAATGAGCAGTCATTCTCTGCAAGTGGACCGGTTCCATATTTGAATGATATAGCTAAGTTCTTCTTTAATTTTAACTATGGTTTTAACCGCTTTGGCAGAGGCGGAGGAAGCCCTAACTGGAATGAACCTATTAATGTTGGCTGGATAAAAGACCCGGTTTCTTTAGATTCTTTCTACTTGGTTCATCCAGGCGGTCCTTTTAAGGGTAACGAATCTAACAGATACAGCTATGCTGGTACACTTAGTTTAGACCTTAAACCGTTCCTTGTTAAACTAACAGGTAACTATTCTTGGAGACCAGGGCATAATGGCGGGCAAAACAATTTAATGACTATGAATCAAACAAGACGTGGTACGGTAAATAACTGGGATGGTGTTTACACTGCTAAAATTACTCACGTAATCAATCCTAGCTTGTACTATGAATTAAATGCTGGTTATTTGAGTTACGGAAGTGAAACCTATGACCAGGCTCTTGGAAAAGACCCTTGGGTATATGGCGATAGTACACTAAACGCTGATGCCGGCTGGGTTTGGAAAAGATCCAAAAATGATTTAGTAGCTATGAGTAAACTCACTAAAGAAGCTCGTAATTTTTATTTCCAAAGACCACTCAGCGTCTGGGGCTTAACTAATGCTGGTAATGTTCCTTTTGCTGTTGATGGTGCTCTACCAGGTGGAAGCCACTTTGGTGTTTCGTGGAACAAAAGGACTGGTATTACTTTAGCGGGTAACATGGTTTATTTACTCGGTAAAATTCACACTATTAAACTTGGCGGTTCTTACGAACAATATACTATACGCAACTGGAATGCTGTTGGTGTTGCAGACTTAGCTAATAAGCTGCATGCATTCAAAACTGCTAATCCGGGTGTAAATGCTCAACAAATTGAGCAATATAAAATTGGTCAGCAGATTAATACTGGAGTAACCAACTTTGGTTATGATGTAATGGGTAATGAATTTGATGGTGACGGCTTATATGAAGCTATGAAGCCGGTAACAGCATCTGCATATATTCAAGATAAAATAGAATATGAAGACATTATCTTGAACGTAGGCTTAAGATTCGATTACTATGATACAGACGGCTGGGAAATGGTTGATCCTACAAGACCGGAACTATCTATGGTATTCAAAGATGGTACTTTAATTGAATCTGGCTGGAAGAAGAACCCTGCTTTCAAAAGCGTTAGCCCTCGTTTAGGTTTTGCATTCCCGGTTACAGATAAAACTGTATTCCACGCCGAATGGGGCAAGTTTGTTCAAATGCCTGCATACAATCAAATGTACACTGGTTTGCATTCTTATGCTTATAACCTACGTGGTGGTTTCTTTATTTCTAATCCGGTCGCTTTAGGGTTTAGACCTACAAGAACAACTAATTATGAACTCGGCTTCTCGCAACAGTTAGGAGACCATTTCTCATTTGATATTACAGGCTACTACAAGGATATCAAAGATCAATTAAATTATAGAATTATAAAGGTTGATAAGAATTCTGCCTATTCAGATTATGCATCATTTCAAAATGGTGACTTTGCTACAACAAAAGGTATCGAATTAACATTCAATATGAGAAGATATAAGAACGTATTAGTTGGCGCTAATATAGCTTTTCAGGATGCACGTGGAACAGGTTCTAACCCAAGCTCTAATGCTGGTATAGTTGGCTCTCCACTTGATGGTGTTACAGTATTCACGCCTCAATATATTTCTCCTCTCCAATTCGATTATCCGGTGAGAGGCAATGTGAATGTTGATTACCGTTTTGGCAATGAAGCTGAAGTTCCGGTATTCTTAAGAATGTTAGGAGCATCTGCACTTGTACGCTTTAGTTCCGGACACCCATATACACTTGGCACAGGCGGGTTGAATGCTTCTACAGATGCACGTTTCCGTCAGCCTCTTGAAGCTTTGAATACTTCATTAACGCCAAACCAATTGTATTTCGATTTAAGAGTTGACAAGACTTTCCAAATAATGGATAAGTTAAGCGCTAACGTTTACGTTTTTGTAATCAACTTATTCAATATTAAGAACGAATTAGAAGTTCACCTTAAAACTGGTACGGCTTCCGATAACGGAGATATTTATAATCCAGATATGGTAAAAAACAATGTTACGAATTATGGTCAGTCGTTTAGAGATGCTCAATTAGCGATCTATCAGTATGATAACTATGGTCAATACAGCGGGCCAAGACAAGTGAGATTAGGCTTAAGATTCGAGTTTAATTAATTCGTAAATAATTTGTTTACTCAACAATAAGGAGTATAAAATGAATAAAAATTTAATTAAGTTTTTCATCTATATGCTGGTTTTGACGCTTCCTTTTGCGTTATATGCTAAAGGAGGGGATGGCAAAACTCAGCTAAAGAAGACGAAAGGTAGCCCAAGCTACACTCGCTTCAATATTAATAATGTATCTACATACATTTACAATAACGGGTCTTCCGATATCCAACCAAACGGAAACTCCGGTTTTATTTTCCCTAAATACTCTAACAAAGCTCCTTTCTTTCAATCTGGTTTCTTATGGGGCGGTAAAATTGATGGTCAAATTCGTGTAGGTGGTTCAGTTTACCGTCAAGGTACACGCCCTGGCAGAATTCTTCCTAACGGTACAGCAGCACCTGAAGGTGACCCAGATGTAAGGATTTTTAGAGTTAGAAGAGATGTGCCTGGTTATGGTGAAGCTGCAAAAATGTTAAATAAAGTTAAAGCAGAAGCCAGAGATGAAGGTGTTACAACAGCAGAAGTAGTTGCTCAATATCAATTAGATTGGAACGAATGGCCTGCTGCTCAAGGCGCACCTTACGAAGATGTAGACAAAAATGGCATCTATGATCCCACTAAAGATATTCCTGGTTTTGTTGGTGCAGACCAAACGGTTTGGTTTGTTAATAACGATTTAGACCCTGGCACAACCGACTTTATGTATGGTACTTTACCTATGGGCATTGAACAACAAGTTACTATTTGGGGTTATAACAAAGCTGGTGATTTAGGCAATATGTTGTTCAGAAAATATCTCATTATCAACAAGAATAAAGATAAAAAGCCATTCACAGATATGTATGTGTCAATGTGGTCAGACCCTGATAATGGTGATGCTAGTGACGATTACGTAGCTTGCGATACTACACTTAGCTTATTCTATGTTTATAATGCTAAAGCCAGCGATGCTACTTATGGTACAAATCCTCCTGCAGCGGGCTTCGACTTTTTCCAAGGACCAAGAATTAGAACAAATGCAACAACAGATACAGCAATATTTAAAGGAAAGAAATGGGTTGGTTTTAAAAACTTACCTATGACAGCCTTTTACTACTTTGCACAAGGCGCAACAGCCGATTATGCCGATCCTCAACAAGGTATTTCTGCTGGCGCTCATCAGTTCTACAATTTATTCCAAGGATTAATTGGCAGAACAGGTCAGCCATTCCCAATACCAACACAAGCTCAGGTTCCTGGCGGACCAAAGACAACACGTTATCCTCTGTCAGGTGATCCGGTAGCGGGAACAGGTTACTTAGATGGTGTGATTAACGTAGCTTCAGATAGAAGAATGGGCGCTGCTTCCGGTACATTTACTTTAGCTCCTGGAGATACTCAAGAAGTAGTTGTTGCTCAGTTAGCTGCTGGTGCTCGAACCGGTATTAGCAACATTAGAGCTATTACACTTCTTAAAGCTGCTGATAAAGAGGCACAAAAAGCTTTTAATAACTTCTTCCCAAAACCAACTCCATTCTTAAATCCGTCTGTAGAAATTATTAATTCGGACCGTCAAATAGCTCTTAATTGGGGTACAGATCTCGAATCAGTTAAAGCTACAGAAAGCTATAAAGATGAGTTCTATCAATTCCAGGGATATGAAGTATTCCAGTTAAAGACAGAAGGTGCTTCTCTGGAAGATGCTGAGACAGTTAGAATTGCTACATTCGACATAATTGATGGTAAAACTTCCATTATAGGTGGAGACATTGACCCTGTCAGCTCAGACCCGATTACAAAAGTATATCATTATGGTAAAGATACTGGACTTCAGCGTCAGCTTATTATTAATAAGAGCTTTATAACAAATGAAAATTTAAATAATGGTTCTAAATATTTCTTTGCTGTAAGAGCTTATGCTACTACAGACTCTGCGTTTGTTGAACAAAAATCTATAACTACAACTTTGGATGTGTTAACTGCAATTCCTCAAACAGCAGATCCAGGTGTTGTTCTAAAGAGCAAACCGGGCGATAAAATTGTAGCAAAACAAACCAAAGGCTCTTCAGATGGACAGGCTTTTGCAGTTGTTATTGATCCTCTAAAAGTAACTGGCAAAACCTATAAAGTTACATTCAAGAATGATTCTAAAGGTGAAACATACTGGCAGCTAAGCGATGGCACTAAGATTGTTCTTGATAACCAATACAACCAAAAAGATAATGGAGATTTTTACATTGTTGATGGTTTAATGGTTAAAGTTACCGGACCAACCGATAAAGGTATAAAAAGGAGTGATTCTTTCACCGATCCGGACAACAAGAAATTATGGGGATGGGATTTTGCAGGTACTCGCAGATTTACTTGGGCAGGTGCAGATCCACTAAATTCATTCCATTTAGAAGCTTTTGGTAATACTGCAGCTTTAGGCGGTATTGGTGCTTTAGGCTGGGCAAGTCCTGCTTATTGGTTTGTTGCTCCTTATGTAATGGAAGTTACGGCAACAGAATTAAAGAATGTTGAATTGAGGCTTGCCAAAGTTGATTTTGAAGGTAATTTGGGTGCCAAATTAGATAAATCTGATGTAAACGTTTCTTTCGGTTACCGTTATATGAGAGCAGCAAACGCTGCAGCGGCAAGACCGGAGTTTGCACCATTTATTATTAGTAAACTTGGTGCTTACTCATTCCAAATCTTCGAGCAAAATGTTCCTATGTCGGTTTGGAATATTGATGACCCGGCTGCTCCAAAACGCCTTGCAGTAGGTTTCTTAGAAAACAACGTACCTTTAGGTCTTGTAGATGGTGTATATTGGCCTGGTACCAACGCACTTGTTACCGATAACGCTATAACTACACGCGAATGGTTATTTATATTTGATGAACCATATACAACAACTGCAAATGATGTAAATACTGGTCAGTTAATATTAGCCGGAAATAAATCTGTAAAGGCGAGAATTATGTACACAGCTTTTTGGAATAGAAGAAACGGTTCTCATGTGTGGAACGCACCAACTGGTACGGATAAATTCTTCATTTATCCAAATAAGCCAAACAGCCCGGCAGATGAATTTACATTTACAGCCCCAACAGTATCGTTTAGCGCTGATCAGGCAAAAATAGATGTAGAAAAGGTAAATGTATTCCCTAACCCATATTATGGCGTTAACTCTCAAGAAATTAACAAGTACCAAAGATTTGTTACTTTCAACCATTTACCAAAGCATGCTACTATTAGAATATTTAACCTTGCTGGTCAGTTAGTTAGAACAATAGAAAAGCATTCAGATTCTCAATACCAAAGATGGGATCTCAAGAACTTCGATAATTTACCGGTTGCAAGCGGTTTATATGTAGTTCAAGTTGACATGCCAGCACAAAGTGTTAAGAAGACGCTTAAGCTTATTGTTATTCAAGAAACGCAAGTATTAGATAAATTCTAATAAAATTTTAAGGAGATTATAATATGAAAAAATTAAAATTAGGATTGCTTGTAATGCTTGCTGTAATGCAGATTACAGGTACCCTATTTGCAGGCGGTGGAAAAAGAAGCGGTACCGCTGGCGCAACGGAATTATTAATTCCGGTAGGCGCTAGGGGTATTTCTATGGCAGGCGCTTCAATAGTTGGGTCTAAAGGTGTAGAATCAATATACTGGAACCCGGCTAACTTACCAGGCAGTCAAAATAGTACAAATGTAATTTTCTCACACATGAATTATTTTGCTGATATTGCGGTTCAATATGGCGCTGTTTCTACTTCTGTAGAAGGGCTTGGTTCTTTAGCACTTAGTGTTAAGTCTTTGTCTCTCGGCGAAATCAATATTACAACAAACGACTTTCCGGATGGTACAGGTTCTATAATTAAGCCATCTATTACTGTATTAGGATTAACCTATGCTACAATGTTAAGCGATAGAGTTTCTATCGGGTTAACAGGCAGCTTTATTAGTGAAAGAATGGATAGAGTTTCTGCTAATGGCTTAGCGTTAAACATAGGTATAACTTACAATAACTTAGCTAACATAGATGGTTTCAGTTTTGCCCTTGTACTTAAAAACTTAGGTTTCCCAATGAAGTATGAAGGAACCGGTTTGAACGTACTTGTTAACGGCAAGAACTCTGAAGTTACGAGCGGTACAGACTTATTAAACAGACAAGATCCAATTTCTGTTTACCAAGTTGATGCAGCCGAGTTTGAACTTCCATCAGCTATAGAACTTGGTTTTGGTTATGCCAGAAAGTTTGGAATGATTGGAGTTCAGGCAAATGCGCTTTACAGAAACGATAACTTCTATAATGATGAAGTTAAATTAGGCGCTGAAGTTGAATTCAGTAATCTCCTTTACTTAAGAGGCGGTTATATTGTGCTTCCTGAAGGTGAAGGAAATTATGAAAATGTTTACAATGGCATCCATGCAGGTTTCGGAATAAAATACGATATTGGCGGCGCAGTAATCGCTTTAGATTATGCTTACCGTACAATGAAGTATTGGGATGCAAACAACATTGTAACTATTTCGCTCGGTTTCTAATTTCAATCTGTAATTATTTTAGCCCCGATTCTTATGGAATCGGGGCTTTTTTTTTGTCTAACAATTTGTAATTTTACTAAAAAAAACAGTGGTTCTTTAGATGTAACCGTTTCAACTTAGCTATTGGAGAAAAAATGAAAAAAGTATTGCTTCTTTTAGTGCTGCTAACAGTGCAACTTTCTTATTCACAAACTCAGCTTGGCTTCGAGCTTGATTATGCAAGGTTTAATTATGATTCCACTTCTGTGTTTATGGAGTTTTACTACGAGCTTTCTCCGGCAAATATGCAGAAAAAAACAAGCGCCGGCGCTACTGCATCAGAAGCAATTGTTCATATCGAAATACTGAATACTGATACTAAAGAGTTCTTTCTTAATAAGAACTACAAAATTGTTAATGATGTTGTTGACTCCCTTCCGAAGAATCTCTCCGGTGTACTGGGCTTTGTTATTCCTAAAGGAAATTATTCTCTTTCTGTTAAGGCTTACGATTTAAACAATCCTAAGTTAGAAAAAGTAATTAACGAAAATTTTGCAGTTCAGCCTTTTAGAACAGATAAATTCTCGATGAGTGATATTGAATTAGCTACTAGAATTAAGAAGGATGCTAAAGACACTAAATCAATCTTCTATAAAAATACTTTAGAAGTATTTCCAAATGCATCAATGCTTTATACGGAACAATCTCCTGTTTTGTTTTTCTATGCAGAGTTGTATAATCTGAAACTTGAAGACCCAGCAGTAAATTTTGTTTTGAAGAAGGATTTAGTAAACAGCGCTGGCGTTATGGTTCAAAGAAGTGAAAAGCAAATTAAACAAGGCGCATATTCTGTTGTTGAAGTTGGCTTGGTTAACCTAAGCAAACTTCCATCTGATTCATATAATTTGGCTTTAAGTCTTATAGACCCCAAAACAAACCAAGCGTTTATCTCTACAAAAAGATTTTATTTGTATAATCCTAATGTTATTGATTCTGCCAAAAATGTATTGGGTAACCTCAATGTAATGAATAGTGAATTTGGAATTTTTTCTGTAGAAGACTGCGATCTAATGTTTAAGCAAGTAAAATATATAGCAAGCAGAACTGAAATTGACCGGTATGGTAAATTAGATTCGTTAAATGCCAAAAGAGAATTTCTTTTCAACTTCTGGAATGCACGTAACCCGGAACCTGGCTCTTCTCGTAATGAATATAAAGAACAGTTTATGAAACGGGTAGCTTACGCTAATCAGCACTTTAAAAGTATGGGCAGAGAAGGCTACTTAACAGATAGAGGCAGAGTTCTGCTGCTTTATGGCGAGCCAGATCAAAAAGATATGTTCCCTAATGAACCAAATCTCAAACCGTACGAAGTTTGGTTTTATCATGAAATTGAAGGCGGGGTTACTTTTTATTTTGCGGACTTAACCGGCTTTGGAAAATATGATCTTCTACATTCAAACAAACGGGGTGAAATTGAAGATGAAGATTGGCAGTCAAGAATTATGACAGAATAAATTTTGGCAAAGATAAATCAAAAAGTTGGTGTATTGTTTCTTCGGCTGTTGCAAATATTATTAATATTTATTGGGCTGCGAGGGACACGACTTGCAGCTCGCTGTATCGGAAATATTTGTTACTACTTAGTTCCAATCCGCAAAAAAGTTGTTTTGGAAAACCTTGCTGCTGCCTTTCCTGAAAAGCCGACTGCTGAATTAAAAAAAATTGCTAGACGTACCTACCAAAATATTACTATTACTTTTTCCGAACTTCTTTTGTTTACTTCTATCTCTAAGAACGAAATGAAATTGTTAGCCCGAACTGAAAATGTTGACGAAATGAAATCTTTAGTCAACGAAAACAAAGGTGTAGTTTTTTGGTCAGGACATATTGGAAGCTGGGAAGTTGGAGGTTCTGTGTTAGGAATGCTATTCGAAAGACCGATTTATGGTCTTGCTAAAAAACAAAGTAACCCGGTATTGAATGAGGTAATTAAAGAAGCTAGAGAAGCACACGGCAATAAATTGATTTGGCTTGGTGTTTCGGTTAGACATCTGATTGAAGTATTACGCAGCGGCGGAATTGTAGGTGTTGTTGGCGATCAAAGAGGTCCTGCAGACAGCCCCCGCGTTTTGTTTTTTGGAAGACCAACCCCTTTCTTTATCGGGACAGCTTCAATTATACATAAAACCAAGTGTAATGCAATTCTTGCTGCTGCCGTTAGAGAAGCCGATGGCAATTATAAAGGTATTGTTGAAAAACTAAGTATGGAAAACTTGCCTGAAGAACCTGAAGAGCAGATTCTTGAAATAAACCAAAGGTATGCAAAGTTTTTGGAGAAGGTAATTAAGCAATATCCCGACCAATATTTCTGGATGCACAAAATTTGGAAATACTAGAAAAAATATTGGTAATACAAACTGCTTTTATAGGCGATGCAGTTTTAACTTTACCTATGATTCAAAAACTGAAAGAACATAAACCAAATTCTCTTGTTTATGTATTATGTATTCCTTCAACTGAGGAAATATTTATTAATTCAGACTCAGTAACAGGTGTTGTTGTTTACGATAAACGCGGCAGTCAAAAGACGTTACTAAGTTACCTGAAACTGATTGCTAAAATTCGCTCTTGTAAGTTTGAGTTAGTAATATCTCCCCACCGCTCAATAAGATCAACGTTAATCTCATTTTTATCCGGTGCAAAAAACACAATTGGTTTTGATACAGCGGCTTGTTCTTTTATATATAAAAAAGTTGTTAAGTATCGTAAAGATAAACACGAAGTTGAACGAAATATTTCTTTAGTCTCTTATCAAGTTAGGGAAGAATTGCAGCTAATCCTGCCTAAAATGAAAACCAACGAGACAGTAAAAACAAGAGTGGCAAGCTTACTAAAAAGTCTTCCGGCAAAAATTAATATTGCGGTTGCACCTGGTTCGGTTTGGAATACTAAAGTTTACCCTAAGGAATATTTTGAAGAGCTAATTAAGCTCATAGTCTCTAATGGCTATGGAGTAGTTTTAATTGGCGGAAAAGAAGATTCTGATTTATGTGAGTCAATTGCAAAGAATTCCGATAAATCTATTTCATTAGCCGGAAGGTTAAATATTCCAGAATCTGTTGAGTTACTCAGAAACTGCGCTGCTTTAGTATGTAACGACAGCGCACCAACGCATTTGGCAATGATAGCAAATATCCCAGTACTTACTATATATTGTTCAACAATTCCAGGTTTTGGTTTCTTTCCGTATAACAAAACCAGCAAGTATCTTTCTTTTGACGAACTAAAATGTAAGCCGTGCGGAATTCACGGTTATAATCAATGCCCAATCAAAACTTTTGAATGCGCTTATAAACTTAAACCGAATCTTGTTCATGAAAAACTAAAGGAAATATTACCAGATTAAGAAAAATCTAATCTTTATATTTGCCCAAGCCAATAAGAGAGTAAAATGAAGTGGTTTGATTTCGATGGTATTAAAAATTCTTCCCTGTACCTAACGCCTAATATGCCAATACTAGGCACAAAAAGGTATAAAGTCAGCTTCATAAAAGCAGTTGCATATATCCTACTTTACACTTTGGCTTCTTGGTTTGTGTTAATTTTGCTGCTTTCAATTACTCCATTGAAAGATGCATTATTTGTTGTTGATAACACTGAATTAAAAGCACAGAATGAAAGAATTCAAAAGTTACAGGAGAGAGTTGTTGATTTAACTCAGCAGCTTCAAAATATTTCTTCGGTTAATGAGAGAATGAAGTACGCAATTAAATTGGCTCAAAGTGATTCTATCGATCCCAAAAACCCGCTTTATGATACTCTTAGAAAAACCATTAACAAAAAAACTAAAATTGAGGGGAGTGTTTATAATGTAGTTATCGATCTGTATCAAAAAATATTTCAGAACGAAAGAGAGAAAAATAGAGTACTTTTTTTTGAACCCGCTTATGGAGTTATTACTCAAGAATTTAATCCCGCAAAAGGTCACTTAGGTATTGATTATGGAGTTAACACTGGAAGTCCGGTATTTGCAGCTTCTGGTGGATTGATAACATTTGCAGATTATACAGTAGAATCCGGTTATATGATAATAATTCAACATTCTAATGATTATACAAGTGTTTATAAACACTGTTCAACTCTGCTTAAAAAAGTTAGAGATTATGTAACTCACGGTGAATTAATTGCCCTTAGCGGAAACTCGGGTAAAAACACTACAGGTCCACACCTTCATTTCGAGTTATGGTACAAAGGTAAACCCGTTAACCCTAAAAGTTTGATCATAAAGTAGGAGTATAATATGGCAGGTAAAAAAGATCATCTTCTTGAAGATGTGAGCATAATTAGCAGCAGCGTAAAAATTGAAGGTAATTTACACAGCGAAGGTAATGTTAGAATAGATGGTGCCGTTGATGGAAATATTAATGTTAACGGTAATTTAACCGTTGGAGAGGGAAGCCGATTGAATGGTGAAATTAAAGCTAAAAATGTGATTATGAATGGATCATTAACCGGAAAAATCATCGCCGAAGAAAAACTTCGCCTCGAATCCAAAGCTTCACTTAAAGGTAATTTGGTTGCCAAGGCTCTAATTGTTGAAGAAGGGGCTTTTTTTCAAGGATCTTCTAACATGGAAGGCAGTTAATTAACTTTGACATCGGGAAAAGAGTTTCGCAAATTATCTACTACTTACAGCCAGATTGGTCCTTATTTGGGATTAGGAACACAATTGGCGGCAACGGTTGTTCTTATGTTTTTTTTAGGACGCTGGTTAGATTATGAATTATCTACTACTCCATTGTTTATAATTTTATTTTCGCTTATCGGGTCATCTGCAGGTATCTATAGTTTTATTAAGGCAGTTCTTAACCTAAACAAAAAGAAATCTCTTGAAAAGTAAACTAATTATTTCGGTTTCTTTATTCTCGATTATTGCTGCTTTGTTAGCTTTTTCTCTGTTTTTCGGATTTTTGAACTCAAATTTGGTTTTATCAGTGAGTTATGCCTCAGTTATTTGCCTCTCAAACTACTTTATGTTTGTTTTATTAGTTTATTTTTCACTCAAAAAAACGAATAAAGTCTTCTTAATTCTCAATTTTGGTGGAATGATAATTCGTTTGATTTTGATACTCATTGTTGTGTTTCTGATATTAAATTATTTGAAAATTGACCGATATGCGTTTATATTTGGGCTCTTGTTTTGGTACCTGTTCTTCCAAATTTTCGAAATTTTGATAGTTAAAGAGAGTTACAAAAAATCTTAAAAGCGAATAATAATGTGGTTTTCTGACCAAAATATTGTAAACGATACGGTAAAAGTTGCAAGTGAAACAGCTAAAAAAACCGATACCAGCTGGATCATGCATCACGTGCTGGATGCTAGAGAGATTGATTTAACTCCTTTTGGCATTATCCACTTGCCTAAATTTGATTTGTTGGGTTTGGATGTTTCCATTACTAAACATGTTGTATTTATGTGGATTGCCGCCGCTATACTTATCATTACTTTTTACAAGGTTTCTAAATCTTATAAGAAGTCGTTAATTCCCAAAGGTGTAAGTAATCTTACTGAAACAATAATTCTTTTTATACGTGATGAAATAGCCAAACCTAACATAGGTAAAGGCTACGAAAAATTTTTGCCCTATCTACTTACAGTTTTCTTTTTCATACTCACATGTAATTTTCTAGGATTAATACCTTACGGCTCTACAGCAACCGGAAACATTTCGGTTACTGCTACACTTGCAACTATTTCATTTTTTGTTATTCAAGCCGCTGGTATGATGAAGAACGGTGTATTTGGCTATATGAAAGGTTTGCTGCCTCATGGGCTGCCAGGCTGGTTAATACCAATTATGTTTGTTGTGGAACTGCTTGGCTTGTTCACAAAGCCATTTGCATTGGCTATTCGTCTTTTTGCTAATATGACTGCAGGACACATAGTTATTCTAGCGTTACTTGGATTGATTTTTATTTTGCATACTTATATAGTAGTACCTGTTTCAATTGCTTTTGCTTTGTTTATTTTCTTGTTAGAAATTTTAGTTGCATTATTACAAGCATATATTTTTACTATGCTATCATCGCTGTTCATTGGAATGGCATATCATCAAGAGCATTAATAATATTAAACGTATAAAGGAGGAATCAAATGGAATTCGCTTATTTAGCAGCCGGTTTTGGGGCAGCATTAACAGTAATTGGAGGTGCATTCGGAATTGGTAAGTTAGCAAGCTCGGCTATGGAAGCTAGCGGTCGTCAGCCAGAAGCTGCCGGCGATATCAGAACTTCGATGATTATTGCAGCCGCACTTATCGAAGGTATTTCTTTATTTGCCCTGGTTATTTGTATTCTTTTAGCTCTTAAGTAAAAAAAATTTTATCTCTTTCATTAGGAAGTAAAAATGGAATTGTTAAGCTACATTTTGGTTTTAGCGTTCGGCGGCGCAAATGCTGTTCAAGGCGGTCCGCTTGATGTTAATCCGGGTTTAATACTATGGACTGTTGTTACATTCATTTTTCTGTTGCTGGTTTTGAAAAAAATAGCATGGAAACCAATTTTAAGTTTTTTGAATGAAAGAGAAAGTATTATCAAAGAATCTCTTGAGAAGGCAGAGACAGCGCGTAAAGAAGCTGAGCTATTAATTGCTGATAACAAAGCCGCAATGAGAAAGGCAGAAGATGAGGCACATAAAATTGTTGAGCAAAGCAGAGAACTTGCTGAAAAGTTAAAGAATCAGATTTTAGATGAGAGTAAAATTACTGCAAAGAAAATGGTTGAAGATGCTTCTGCTGAAATTGAACGCAAAAATGCTGAGGCTTTTAATAAATTAAAAGACCAAGTTGCAGATATTGCAATTTATGCTGCCGAAAAGATTTTGAAAGAGAACCTCGATAAACAGCAGCAGATTAAGTTGGTTGATAAATATTTGGATGAAATGAATAAGAACTAATGAGTGTTTACAGAGTATCATACCGTTATGCTAATTCTCTCATGCAATTGGCTGAAGAAAAAAATATCTACAGTAAAATTGCCCGAGACTCTGAGTTAGTTTATTCCGCTCTAAATAAAAGCAAAGAATTGCGCTCGGTTCTTAAAAGCCCAATTATAAAACCTGCTGAAAAAAAGAAAATTTTGACTGCTATCTTCGAAGGAAAAGTTTCCAAAGAAGTAGAAAGTTTTCTTTTGTTTGTTGTTGATAAGGGAAGAGAAGATATTCTGTTCGATATATTCAAAGAGTTTATCAATCTAAGGAACAAGAAAGAAGGAATCTTGACAGCACAGATTGTATCTGCTGTTCAGCTTGATGATTCTATTAAGAAAAAAATTACAAGCAGGCTTGAAATAGAAACGGAGAAAATTGTTCAATCGAGTTTCTTTGTTGATGAAAAAATTGTTGGCGGTTTTGTAGCTGAACTTGATGATAAAGTTTACGATGCTTCTGTACGCCATCAGTTAAAATTATTGCGTAAAAAGTTTGCTGAAGAAATTAGACTCTAATCATTTAGAAAAATTTAGGAAGAATTGAAATGGCGGAAATAAGACCCGATGAAATTTCTGCGATACTGAGAAAGCAGCTTTCCGGTTTCGAAAACGAAGTTGACGTTTACGAAGTTGGAACAGTTTTACAAGTTGGCGATGGTATTGCTCGCGTTTACGGTTTATCCAAAGTTATGGCGAGCGAACTTGTAGAGTTTCCTAACGGTGTTATGGGAATGGTGCTAAACCTTGATGAGGACAGTGTTGGCTGCGTTCTTTTTGGAGATACGTCTCTAATTAAAGAAGGTGACCAAGTAAAAAGGACCAACCGAGTTGCTTCATTTCCCGTTGGAGAAAAACTTTTAGGAAGAGTTGTTAATCCTCTTGGTGAACCGCTCGATGGAAAAGGAACTGTTCAATTTGAAAAGTATTTACCTATCGAAAGAAAAGCTCTCGGCGTAGTTCAGCGTCAAGGTGTAAAGGAGCCATTACAAACCGGCATAACAGCCGTTGATTCTATGATTCCGATTGGACGCGGGCAGAGGGAACTGATTATTGGAGACCGCCAAACCGGAAAAACCGCTATTGCTATCGATACAATTATTAATCAAAAATATACTCATAGTGAAGAAGCTAAGAAGTATGGAATTAAACCTGTTTACTGCGTCTATGTAGCTATTGGTCAAAAGAATTCTACTATTGCTCAAGTAGTAGCTAAACTTGATGAATCCGGAGCTTTGGCTTACACTACAATTGTTTCGGCTCCAGCTTCTTCACCAGCACCTTTACAATATATTGCGCCTTATTCTGGTGCAACAGCGGGAGAATATTTTAGAGACAGCGGAAGGCACGCCTTAGTTATTTATGATGATTTATCTAAGCAAGCGGCTGCTTACCGCGAGCTTTCACTATTGTTAAGAAGACCTCCGGGACGTGAAGCCTACCCCGGCGATGTTTTCTACTTACACTCTCGTTTGCTTGAAAGAGCATCGAAGTTAAGTGACGATTTAGGAGGCGGAAGTTTAACAGCACTACCGATTATAGAAACACAGCAAGGAGACGTTTCGGCCTACATTCCTACTAACGTTATCTCAATTACAGACGGGCAAATTTATTTAGAGCCAAACTTATTCAATGCTGGCGTGCGGCCAGCTATTAACGTTGGTATTTCGGTATCTCGTGTTGGAGGTAACGCACAAATTAAAGCAATGAAAAAGGTATCCGGTTCATTGAAATTGGATTTAGCGCAGTATCGCGAGTTGGAAGCATTTGCAAAATTTGGTTCCGATCTTGATAAATCAACATTAAGAACATTAAGCAAAGGTGCACGGCTTGTTGAGCTGTTAAAACAAGGACAATATGTGCCGGTAGCTGTTGATAAAGAAATAGTAAGTGTTTACTTAGGTACTAACAATTTCTTAGAAAGCGTAGAAGTTAAAGACGTTAAAAGATTTGAAAGGGAATTTCATGAATTTGCAGAATTGAAGTACCCTGAAATTTATGAAAACATTCGAGTTACAAAAGAATTGAAAGATGATACGGTTGCGCTTATTAAGAAAGCAGCGCAAGAATTTATAGAAAAGTTTAAGAAGAGTTAATAGAAATTAATGGCAACGTTACGGGATATAAAACGACGAATTGTTGGTGTAAAAAACACTCAGCAAATTACAAAAGCAATGAAGATGGTTGCCGCGGCTCGCTTGCGCCGTGCACAAGAAAATATTTTCAATGCCCGCCCTTATTCTAAAAAAATTGCCGAAGTTTTACAGCATCTTCTTAGTATTGAGATAGGGTTTAATAATCCTCTTTTTATTCAAAGAGATGTTAAGAGAGTTGCGCTTATTGTTGTAACATCGGACCGCGGCTTATGCGGTAGTTTCAACATGAACGTAATCAGAACAGCTGAAGAACTTGTTAAGGGAGAACTATCCTCTTTTGAGGCTTCTTCTAATTTATCTCTTTACTGCGTTGGTAAAAAAGGTAATGATTATTTTACAAAGAGAAGCTATCCGGTTGTTGGTTCCCACCCAGGCATATTTTCACACCTAAAATTTGAGTTTGCTTCCGGTTTAATCAAAGAAATTTCCTCAAAATATGTTAATGGCGATATTGACAAAGTCTTGCTTGTTTATAATGAATTTAAGTCTGTAATTCAGCAAAAAACTATTGTAGAACAGTTATTACCAATAAAACAGTTTGAAACGCACGAATATGAATCTAAACAGTTAGATTATATATATGAACCTGACAAGGTTCGTATAATTGAAACGCTTTTACCAAAGCACTTAAATGCCAAGATGTGGCGTGTGCTTTTAGATTCTTATGCTGCTGAACTTGGCGCGAGAATGACTGCAATGGATATGGCAACCGAAAATGCTAAAGAGTTAATTAGAACCCTTAATTTAACTTATAACAGCAAACGACAGGCTGCAATTACTACTGAGATTCTGGAAATTGTATCCGGGGCTAATGCTCTCAAAGAAAGTTAGATTTTTGAAATGTACATCCTTTTTGCTATCTTTATTTAGGACAGGCTATATATGCTCGAGGAATTGACCGAGAAACTTGAGAAAGCTCTTAAAAAAATTACCGGACAAGGTAAAATTACAGAGACAAACATAAGTGATACACTCCGGGAAATTAGGCGTGTTCTTTTAGATGCTGATGTAAATTACAAAGTTGCCAAAGATTTTATCGATCGAGTCAAAGAAAAATCGCTCGGTAAAGAGGTACTTAATTCTGTAACTCCAGGACAGCTAATCACAAAAATTATTTATGATGAACTGACCGAGTTATTGGGTAGCACTGGTTCAGAGTTACAGTTGAATCCATCTGGTTTAACGGTAATAATGCTGATAGGTCTTCAAGGTTGTGGAAAGACAACATTTAGCGCAAAGCTTGCTAAATATCTTAAGGATAGAAAAAGAAATGTTCTTTTAGTTGCTGCCGATGTTTACCGTCCCGCTGCTAGAAGTCAGTTGAAAATTCTTGGTTCTCAGGTAGGAGCTCCGGTTTTTTCTGTTGATGACAGCAACGACCCTGTAAAGATTGCTTCTGAATCGTTAGCTTATGCAAAAGAGAATGGCTTAAACACAGTTATCATTGATACTGCGGGTCGTTTACACGTTGATGATTTGATGATGAAAGAAGCCGCAGAAATAAAAGCCAGCGTTAATCCAACTCAAACATTATTTGTGGTAGATTCAATGACTGGGCAGGATGCGGTTAATTCGGCAAAAGCATTTTATGATAATGTAGAATTTGATGGTATTGTTCTAACCAAGATGGATGGCGATTCTCGCGGTGGCTGCATTCTTTCTATTAGAGCAATTGTAGACCGCCCGGTAAAATTTGTAAGTACAGGCGAAAAAGTTGATACGCTTGAGTTGTTCTTCCCGGATAGGATGGCAAACAGAATTCTTGGCAAAGGCGATGTAATTTCTCTTGTTGAAAAAGCTCAAGCTCAGATTGATGATAAAGAAGCCGAAGATCTTGAGAAGAAATTTCGTGAGAACAAATTTGATTTTGATGACTTTCTGAAGCAGATAAAAATGATCAAGAAAATGGGTTCGTTGAAATCTTTATTAGGTATGATACCCGGAGTAGGTTCTCAACTAAAAAATGCTGATGTAGATGACAAACAGCTTGTTGTAGTTGAATCGATCATCCTATCTATGACAAGGCAGGAGAAAAGTAATCCGAAAATATTGAATGGAAGCAGAAGAAAAAGGATTGCACGTGGCAGCGGTAATTCGATTCAAGAAGTTAATAGATTGATAAAACAGTTTGAACAAATGCAGCAAATGATGAAAATGATAAATAAAAATTCCGGTAAATTATCTTTACCGAATGCAAAAAACTTTAGATTAAATTAACCTTATAGGAGTAATACTAAATTGGCAGTTAAGTTAAGACTGAAAAGAATGGGTAAAAAGAACCAGCCGATCTACAAAGTAGTAGCTGCTGATTCACGTTCGCCAAGGGATGGTAAATTTATTGAAGCTATTGGACTCTACAATCCCAAAACTGAACCAGCTACTGTTGAAATAAAAGAATCCAGAGCTATGTATTGGTTAAATGTTGGTGCTCAGCCAACTATTACAGTTAAAAATCTTTTATCAAGACACGGTATAATTTACAAAAGAGAATTGTTGAAAAAAGGATTGAAAGAAGAAGAGATTGCTGTAAAATTTGATGAATGGAAAAAAGTTAGCGAAGCTAACTTAGCAGCAAAACTGAAAAAGAAATTAGATAATAAAAGATCTAAAAAAGCTTTAGCGAAAGAAAAGTCTCAAAGTGCATCGGAAGCTTAAAGGGTACAGCTCCGAAAGCTGAGTTCTCTTATTTGCAGCAAGCACAAATCAAGGTACCCTTCACTCACTAAATATAGGTACTCTTATGAAGGAATTTGTTGAATTCATCGCTAAACACCTTGTTGATCATACGGATGATGTTGTTTTGGAAACACACTCAAACGACGAAAGAACACTCGAAATTGTCTTAAAGGTGAATCCGGGCGACGTTGGCAAAGTGATAGGCAAGCAAGGAAAAACTGCCCAAGCAATTAGAACTCTTCTTACAGCCGTATCTGCTAAAGAAGGTAAGAAAGCAGTACTTAAAATATTGGATTAATTTCTTTTAGTGGGTGATCATTTTCTTATAGCCGAAATTAAAGCGGCGTTTGGTATTAATGGCTTTGTTGTGGTAGAGTCCTTTTCCGATTTCGAAGAGCGTTTCTTTGAATTAAAAAAGGTGTACGTTGAAATCTTTGGAAACGTAAAACAGTTTATTGTTGATGAGGTAAAGCTGATTGATAATAAAATAGTATTGAAGTTCGCTGGATTTCATTCCGATAAAGACGTTAGTGTTTTAATTGGTACAAAAATATTTGTTGATAAAGAAAATTTAGTCCGGTTAGATTCAGATACTTACTTCATACACGATTTATTGAGAAGCAGTGTCTTTAGAAATGATGATCCTATTGGGATTGTTGAAGATGTTCTTGTTTTGCCTGCAAGCGATGTTATTGTTGTAGTTGATAACAACGCAAGAAAAATTTTGATTCCAGCCATAAAAGACTATATAAAAAGTTTTGATGCTGAGAAGAAAAGACTTGATTTGGTAAACGAATGCGACTTGCTTTACGATGATGAGAATTGATGTTATTTCCGCTGTACCAGAATCTCTCGTTACTCCGCTTAATACTAGCATTCTTAAAAGAGCACAAGAGAGAAAATTAGTTGAACTTGTTATGCACAATCTAAGAGATTATGCATACGATAAACATAAACAAATTGATGATAAGCCATTTGGCGGCGGACCTGGAATGCTTCTTAAGCCCGCACCGTTCTTTGAATGTATTGAAAAACTTTTTAGCGAAAGAAGTTACGATTTCATTCTTTTTCCTTCTCCTGGCGGAGAAATTTATAACCAGAAATTGGCTAATCGGTTTTCTCTCGCAAAGAATATTTTAATTTTGGCCGGACATTATAAAGGTGTTGATGATAGAGTACGCGAAAGATTTGCTACTAATGAAATTTCTATTGGAAATTACGTTTTAACCGGCGGCGAGATTGCTGCTTGGGTAATTATTGATTCGGTTGTTCGATTAATCCCGGGCGTGCTTAACGATAGTGAATCTGCACTGAACGATTCTTTAATGGATGGAGATTTTATAGAAGCGCCATACTATACGAGACCGGCCGAATACAAAGGAATGAAAGTACCGGAGGTTTTGCTTTCCGGCCACGATAAAAAAATTAAAGAGTGGAAAGAAGAAAAATCAAAATTATTAACAGATAAGTGGAAAAAAATAAATAACATGGAGTAATAAAAAATGGATAGGTTAAACTCGTTAACAGAAGACCAAGCACGTACAGATTTTCCAGCGTTCAAATCTGGTGATCATATTAGAGTGCATGTAAAAGTTATAGAGGGCGAAAAAGAAAGAATTCAGCCGTATGAAGGTGATGTTATAAATATTCGTGGTGCTGGTCTTAGCAAAACTTTCACAGTTAGAAAAATTTCTAGCGGCGTTGGTGTTGAAAGAATCTTCCCGATGAATTCACCCAAAGTTACTAAGATTGAAGTAGTGCGTGAAGGTAAAGTTAGAAGAGCTAAATTGTTCTATCTAAGAGAGCTTTCAGGCAAGGCAGCTCGTATTAAAGATAAAAATCAGAAATAATTTTTTCGGTACGCATGCAAGCCGCTATAAACTGAGCGGCTTTTGCTTTTTAAATTTGGATATCTATGAAGTTATACTTGCCAGATAATATTTTCGCAGAATTGTTCAAATCAGCTATTCCTGATGGAATAGAATCAATCTTCAAACCTTCGTCCCTTGTTGTTAAAGAACTTGAAATAAACACTCAATCGCTTGCATTAATTCCTTCTCTAGAACTTATTAACAATAAGGATTTACTTGTTTCCATCAAATTCGGAATCTCGTTTGATGGTTTGCTTTCTAATTCATATTTGTATTTTGTAGAAAGTCAGCGCGATTTTGATAAAGTATTAGTTAGAGGCGATGTTTCAAAAAATGAGATTCTACTAAGCAAAATACTGTTTGAAGAATTGTATTCTTCTAAAGCTGAATTGCTGTTAGATACAAGTGATATGACTTCGGAACGAAATAACTACTTGATTTGCGGTAAAGAAAATTTTGTGAAACAGAAATATCTAAAAGGAATTAGTCTTGCAGATGAAATTGCCGAGATGCTAAACCGTCCATACATTAACTATCTCTTAGTATCGAAAGACCGCGATTCTCTAACAAATTTTACAAAGAGTATTCAAACTAAACTGTGCGGAGTTATTGAGGAATCTTTACCAAGATTTCTTAATGAGTTGAATATTCCAGATTCTGAAAAAGACTTTATAACTGCAAACTTTGGTTCAGTTAATTTTGATATTACTGAAAAAGAAGAACACGGATTAAACGAATTGATTAAACTGATGTATTATCACGGAATTATTGATGATATGTTTGATGTGAAATTTGTATAACCAAAGTATCAGCAGAAATATTTGTGCTCAATTAAAAAAAGCGGCTTAGCCGCTTTTTTTAATTCAGTTCCACGTGAGAATAGCTTATAATATCTGGATTATTACGAATAGTTTCTAACATTTCAGCAGTCGCAGAAGATTCCAGTTTCATTGTACAAGATGCAACAATTCCGCCGTCAAAAATTACGTTTTCTACTTCTTCAATGTTGATGTTTCCAGTTTTCAGTATATCCATAACAAAAGCTAAGACACCAGGCTTATCATAATGTTTAACAATAAACTGATAATGAGCGCGTGTGGTTCTTGCTTTGTTAACCCAATGCGCAATAACTCCGCTCTTTATGTATTGTAAAATTATATTAACTGCTTCTTCGGCAACTGCATTTTGTGCCTGTTCTGTAGAAGCGCCAATGTGGTGAGTTACATAAACATTCTCAAGTTCTTGCAGATTAGATGAAAAAGACCCGCTTTTAGCTTCCGGCTCACCTTTGAAAACATCGAGACCAACTTTAATTCCTTTTTCTTTCACTGCTTTAACCATTGCATCTTCATCAATTACTCCGGCACGTGAAGTATTAATTAAGATTGCCCCTTTCTTCATCAAGCCAAACATTTTTTCGTTGAAAAGGTTTTTTGTTTCCGGTGTCTGCGGTAAGTGAATTGAAATAACATCTGCAATCGGAAGAACTTGATCAAACTCTGAAAAATCTTTAACGCCAAAGCCCTCAATACGAGAAACATCTTTAGCGAAAATATTCATTCCAAATGCTTGAGCGCGTTTGGCTACTTCCTTTCCAATTGCTCCGTAACCCACTATAGCAAGTGTTTTGCCAAACAAACCCTCTGCTTTCGAGTATTCACCTTTGTTCCACTTTCCGGATTTGAAGTCTGCTACGTTATGTGGAATTCTTCTATCAAGTGCGAGCATTAAGCCAACGGCAAGTTCTGCTACTGCAATAGAGTTTTTACCGGGGCAGTTAGAAACATAAACACCTTTTTTGTTTGCCGTTGCGATATCGATATTATTTACGCCAGCGCCGGCACGTACAATTAAATTTAGCTTGTTAGCTTTTTCAATTGTTGCTGCTGTAACATTTGTTGAGCGCACAATTAAGCAGTCAATATCATAGATGGCTTCCGGCAAATCATTTTCACCAAGCTTTGCATTGTAGATAACTTCAATACCTGAGTCCTTTAATTTCTGGATGTACACCTCCGGAAATTTGTCTGCGATTAACACTTTCATTTTCATTTTAGTCTCCTTTTATTTCAACATAGGAATCTTTATGTTGAACTTTTTAGCGTTTTTTATTGCGCGTTCGTAACCGGCATCGGCGTGACGAATAATTCCCATTCCTGGATCGTAAGTAAGAACGCGTTCTAATCTTTGTTCAGCCTCAATTGTTCCATCGGCAACAACAACCATACCGGAGTGTATAGATTTACCAATTCCAACTCCTCCGCCATGATGAATTGAAACCCAGCTTGCGCCGCCGATAGAGTTTAACATAACATTTAATATTGGCCAATCGGCAATTGCATCGCTGCCATCTATCATTCCTTCTGTTTCTCTGTTTGGCGAAGCAACCGAACCGCAGTCTAAATGATCTCTTCCAATAACAATTGGTGCGCTTACTTTTCCTTCTGCTACTAATTGATTGAAAATTTTTCCCATCCTAGCTCTATCACCATAACCGAGCCAGCAAATGCGAGCAGGCAATCCCTGAAAGTGGACTTTCTTTTGTGCCATATCAATCCACCTTTTAAGAGCTTCATCTTCCGGAAAAGCTTTCAGCACAGCTTCATCTGTTACTTTAATATCATTTGGATCGCCGCTTAAGGCTGCCCATCTAAAAGGTCCTTTACCATCGCAAAAAAGTGGACGAATGTACTCTGGCACAAATCCAGGTATATCGAAAGCGTTTGCGACACCATTTTCTTTTGCTTCGCCTCGGATGTTGTTTCCATAATCGAAGGCTACAGCGCCGCGTGCTTGAAATTCAAGCATTGCTTCAACATGAGTAACAATAGTTTTCTTAGAAAGCTCAATATATTTCTTTGGATCAGCGCTGCGAAGAGCAAGAGCTTCTTCAAAACTCATTCCCATCGGGATGTAGCCGTTGAGTGTATCGTGTGCAGAAGTTTGATCTGTAATGATATTTGGAATAACATCTCTTTCCAAAATTTTTGGAAGAATTTCTCCTGCATTGCCAGCCAAACCAACTGAAAGAGCCTGCTGTTTTTCTTTTGCATTAAGAACAAGCTTTAGCGCTTCATCTAAATCTTCTGTAATCAGATCAATGTAGCCGGTGTCAATTCTTTTTTGGATGCGCGAGCGGTCAGCATCAATACCAAGGAACGCAGCGCCGTTCATTGTTGCTGCAAGCGGTTGAGCGCCGCCCATTCCGCCAAGCCCGGCTGTAAGTAAAAATGTTCCTGCTAAAGTTCCGTTAAAATATTTTCGTGCGCACTCGGCAAAAGTTTCATAAGTGCCCTGAAGTATTCCCTGTGTGCCTATGTAAATCCAGCTTCCGGCTGTCATCTGTCCATACATTGTTAAACCGAGCGAATCGAGTCTGCGGAATTCATCCCATGTTGCCCAATCGGGCACAAGCATAGAGTTAGATAAAACAACTCTGGGCGCATCTGTGTGTGTTCTAAAAATTGCAACTGGTTTGCCCGATTGAATCAGCAAAGTTTCATCATTTTCTAAGTTCCTAAGTGAATCAACAATAGCCTCGAATGCTTCCCAGTTACGAGCAGCTTTTCCATAGCCGCCATAAACAATTAAGTCTTGCGGGCGTTCTGCAACTTCGGGGTCTAAATTATTCATCAACATTCGCAGTGCAGCTTCTTGAATCCAGCCTTTGCAGCTTATTTCTTTGCCTCTTGGCGCTTTAATAACTCTTGTAGTATTTGCCATATTAATTTTTGAAGTGGGTTTCTAATATTTCCGAAAATTGTTTATGAGCCGATTTATAAAACCAACGTCGAATGAAGAAACCTTTCTTCATTTCCTTTTTCATGTTTTCCATATTTTCTTTTAAGCGAAAAGTAAGCTTGGTTTTTTCTTCTTTAGTAAATTTTATTTCAGATTCGCCGGAAAGAAGTTTTTCGTTAATTGTTGTAAACGCACGAACATCCTGATAAAAATTTTCATCTGACGTCATTTGTTTTAGTAAAGTTTTGCAAAAATTTGATAGCAGCTTAGTTTCGTTTTTAGTAAAACTGTAAGAGTAGTTTTTGAATAGAGATTTTGCCATAATTAATCTGCTTTTAGTGATAATAACTTTTCCCGCATTTTTAGATAGCCGGGTTTAATAACATCGTAAATATATCTTAGTCTTTCTTTATGTGGTGCAAAAGAAGATTTCATTGCGTTGATGTTAAGTTTTTCAACATCATCTAAATTCAACCCAAATAATTCGTTTGCAGTAATGTATTCTTTGGTAAGAGTAGTATTGCTCATTAAGCGGTCATCTGTATTTAGAAATACTCTAAACTTTTCTTTGTATAATTTTATGAATGGATGATTCTCAATTTTATCAATTGCGCCGGTGTGAACATTGCTTAACAAGCAAATTTCAAGAGGAAGGCGTGTATCGAGAATGTACTGAGCAAGCTCTCCTAACTTGGAAACGTTTCCATCGCGGTCAAAAGTAATCTCTTCAATTAATCTTGTGGCGTGTCCAATGCGGTGCGCACCGCAAATTTGAATTGCCTGCCAGATAGATTCCTTTCCAAATGCTTCGCCGGCGTGTATAGTTATATAAAAATTCTTCTGTTTGATGAAATTAAATGCCTCAAGGTGTTTCTTAGGCGGGTAACCGCCCTCTTCACCGGCTAAATCGAAACCAACAACACCTTGATCTCGGTAGTTGACTGCAAGTTCTGCCATTTCAAGAGTGTTCTTCATATTTCTCATGCCACATATTATCAAACCAAAGCCAACACCAAAATCACGTTTTCCTTTTTCAAGACCTTCTAGTACAGCTTTCATTATATCTTCGTAATAAAGACCTCTTTCAGTATGAAATACAGGAGCGAAACGTGTTTCAACATAACAAACACCATCTTTGTGCATATCTTCCATCATCTCGTAAGCAACTCTTGTTAAGGCTTCTTTAGTTTGCATTACTGCAATTGTATGCTCAAAACCTTGAAGAAACTCTACTAAGTTGCCTTTATTGGCTCCGCGGTGGAACCACTCGGCAAGTTCTCCGGCATCTTGTGTTGGTAATTTAGAGTGGTTAATTTCATTAGAAATCTCGATTATTGTCTGCGGTCTTAATCCGCCGTCAAGGTGATCGTGCAGCAGCACTTTAGGAACACTTCGGATGATTTCTTCTGTTTTCATTTTTTTCCTTTTGTACGAAAAATATCTCTTTGCGCTCCGAAAATCAATTTGACATACGGTTTTGAAATTGTTTGAGAGAAATAATGTGGAAGACTTAGAGAATGACCAACTTATTTTACCTTGCCTAAACTTGCCAAATTAGCTATTTTTCGTGCGCTTAAATGTATAAAAAATAAATAAAATCAATAGGAGAAGTAATGAAAAGAAGTTTTATCTATCTTAGCATTATTGGTGCTGCTTTGGCTCTGATGGCTTTTCAGTGTTCATCTGCAGAATTAACCGGTGCTAAGTTATATCTAAATCAAAAACAATTTGCTAAAGCTGAAGAAGCTTTATTGAAAGAAGTAGCTAAAAATCCAAAGAGCGATGAAGGCTGGTTTATTTTAGGTTACCAAATTTATGGCGAGCAAAAGGGCGATTATGCTAAAATGTTAGGTGCTTTCGATAATTCTTTGGCTGCAAGTCCGAAATTTGCAAAAGAAATTGACCAGGCTAAGAAGTATTATTGGGCAACTTCATTTAACATGGGAGTAAGCTACTTTAATAATGCTGCTAAAGCAACAACTCCAGATTCTATGAAAATGCTTTTTGCAAAAGCAGCAGATATGTTCAGTTCTGCGGCTTTATGTCAGCCAGATTCTGTTGTAAACTATACTAATTTGGCTATGGTTTATATAAACACCGGAGATTATTCCAGCGCAATTGCTCCGCTCGAACAAGCAGTTAAACTTGGCAAGTCTTCAGAGGCATATTCTTTACTTGGGCAGATTTATTTAGAAAGCGCCGCTAAAGCTAAAGAAGCTAAGAATGATGCTGAGTTTAATGCTACAATCGAAAAATCGATTGCAGTTTTAGAAGCAGGAAAGAAAAAGTTTCCGGATAATGGTGAAATTCTTTTAAGGTATTCCAACGCATTAATTGCTGCTAACAAGATGGATGTTGCTATGGAAGCTTTTAAAGCCGGTGTAGAAAGAGAACCTGAAAACAAATACTACAGATATAATTACGGTGTTGTTCTTTTAAACAACGGAAATTTTGCAGACGCAGAAACCCAGTTCAAAAAAGCGATTGAACTTGATTCAAAGTATTCTAACGCTATTTATAATTTAGGCGTTACTTACGTTAGATGGGGAACTTCATTTAGAGAAACTGCTGAGAAAAAAGGTGAATCTGTTGATGAAAATCTCGTTAAAGAAAAATTTACTCTCGCTTTACCTCACATTAAAAGTTACTTAGAATTGAACCCTAAGGAACCGGCTTTGTGGGAACTTTTGGGTAAGATTTATGCTAATCTTAGCATGAAGCAGGAGTCTGATGACGCATTTAAAAAAGCTGACGAAGTTAGATAATTAGATAATAGTTGCAATTTTTACCCACAGTTCGATTTTATCAGGCTGTGGGTTTTTTATGAATTTAATTTAATGAGGAAATGATGAGCCAGAACAACCAAAATTCCCAACAGATAAATATTGAGCTTGGTGAAAAAGAAGCTGAGGGCATTTACTCAAACCTTGCAATAATTACCCACTCTCCTGCAGAATTTGTTATAGACTTTACTCGTGTAGTTCCAGGCGTTCCTAAAGCAAGAGTTTTGTCAAGAATTATTACTACTCCGCAGCATGCAAAAATGTTATTAAGAGCACTCAAAGATAACATAGAGAAATTCGAATCCAGATTTGGCGAAATTAAAGTGGATGCACAATCTGCTCCTCAATTCGGGTTCATCAATCCGGACCAGGGCGAGCAGATTAATTAGTTGTAAGCAAATCTCTTCTAAGAAAAGATTGGGCTGTGCTTGCCAGAGTTATTTGTAACTTCTGATTAATACTCTAAGGTAAAGGTTTTAGCACGCGGATTAATTTGTTTTATGAGCTTTAAGGCAAATCATAATCATCTTAGGAAATCTGTTGATACCCGCCTTATGTATGTTAACAGATTGGCGTGTTTCTACATTTATCTTTCAAGCAGCAGCCTCTAACCGGTGTAAATGTCTATCACTCAGCTATAAAAATTTATTTGGTTTACCTGCCAAGCAATTACTCTCTGCATATTTTAATTTCTACAAGAAGCATATCTTGAGTTAGAAATAAATAATAGTTAGTTTGATTCCATATTATCCCCATTTTCTAAAAACAGCCATAATGATGGAGCTATTATGAAAAGAGCTGGTTATCTCTTCCTTTTATTGCTTGCAATTTTTTCTCATAGCCTTAAAGCACAAAATGCCACAATAAAATTTCTGTTTTTAGCCGATTTAAGTTCCATTGATCTTAGTGCATTTGCTTTAGAGCGCAATCTTACTAATCAGCAAAAAATTTTTCAAGTTGTTATTAATCCACAAGGAGTTAATGCTTACATAGAAGGAAAAGTAGAATGGCATGAAAGCATAAATTCTGGTGCGCACGAAGTTTTTAGATTTCAGACAAAAATATTTAAGACAAGGAGCTTCTTTAGCGATGAGCTTGGCTCTGCAAACGATTTACTGCTTGAAGACAAAACCGTTGATAATGATCTTGTTGAAGAGATCATTGAGCGCGGAAAACTAACCGGAATAGTTAGAATCACTCTAAGATTGTTCAGCGAAAACGGTCAATTTCTTCATGATACTTTTCATGAAATTGTATTATTAAATCCATCACCTACAATTAATATTAATCTGCCACCAACAGGTTCTCAATTTGATGTAGGCAACGTTCCGCTGCAATGGACACCTGTAAATGGAGCGCTTCGTTATTTGATCAAAGCAAATACCTACTCAGAAGGTGCCGAAAGCCCAACTGCAGCTTTGCATTCTGGCACACCAATAATAAACGATTTTGATGCCGGAACTTTAACAAGCATTAATCTTGCTACTGTTACTAAAACCCGTGAGTGGTATGGTGGTCAAAAAGTTGTAGTAATTGTTAAGGCTGTAATTTCTGAATCTGGCAGAGAAAAAGAACTAAACAGTGAACCGGTTACTTTTGAATTGGCTCAATCTGGCGGAGCAGCGCTAACAAGCAAAACAACTATTGAACCCGATGCAAGTATGGTTAGGTTAGCCGATGTTGTTCAAGATGCTATTTCCTCAGACTTTCTTAAAAAACTTAAAGATGGCACAATTAGATTAAGCGATATTCAGATTTTGGATGAAAATAACCAGCCGATTTCTTCTGATACATTTATGATAATTCTTTCTTTCCTCGAAGCTAATAACCCGCTCATTATCTCAAAAACATTTATTCCAAAACCATAAGGAGATTGACTATGAAGAAACAAATTGTGCTTTTTGCGGCTTTGATATGCTTTGGGATAAATTCTTTTTTACCGGCGCAAAAAAAAACTGACATTAATGCCGTAGCATATGTTCAAAAAATTGTGAAAATTGTTGAACAAAGAAATAGTGATAAAGAGGTATGGGCAGGCGCAAAAATTGCAACTCCATTGCCAGATGGTGGGCAGGTAAAAACCGGTGACAAATCTTTAGCAATTGTAAAATTTTTAGAAGGCTCGTTATTGCGTGTTAGAGAAAACAGTATTCTAAATATTTACGGAATGAGAGAAGGCAGGAAAGTTATTAGAAATACCTATATTGATAAAGGGTCTGTTCAGTTTGAAGTTCAAAAACAAGGGGAAGATGAGTTTCGGTTTACTACTCCAACTGCCGTTGCAGCTATCCGCGGTACAGATGGCTTAATCTTTTGCGATACTACAGTTACAAGAGTTTACTTAGAAAACGGCGAACTTTATATTGAATCTACTACTGATCCTACAAAGAATGGAAAAATTATTGGCGGCGAGAAAATATCAGTTGATCAGGATGGTAACATTGTTGTTGCGGCATTAACTGACGAAGATAAAAGTATAATTGATAAAGCTAAGCTCCAAACTACCAAGAAAGTAATTATTAAAACAGCTCATGGCGATGTTGAAATTGAGTACTACACATCGGATCAAAAGTAAACAAAGTGAAATTAATTTTGAGGGTACCATGAATAAGTTTTCATTGGTTTTTTTTACAATCGCTTTAATTAATGTTTGTGTATTTGCACAAGTGAGTAATTATGTTTCCGAAGTTAAAGCAGGAACCGCACAAGAGAAGAACCCGATTACTATAAGGGCAGAATTAATCTCCGTAGAAAGCATTTCCGAAATTTCACTTGCTTACAAGCCGTTTGGAGAATCTGAATTCAAAAAAATGGAAATGCCAATAGTTGAAAATACTGCTTCGGCTGTAATAGCAGCAGATATGGCTCTCCCTCCTTATATAGAGTATTATCTGATTATTAACCTAAAATCCGGTGAACTGCAAACTTACCCTATGGGAATTGACGAAGGAGTTAATCCTTTACAAATTTCTGTTTCTGGGGTTTCACAAAAGGAGCAAGAAATTTTAATTCTTAGTCCTTCTGAAAATGAAACGATATCTCAAGAAGAACAATTAATTTCTGTTTCTTTTGTTAGAGCGCCGGAAAGCATAGATATAGCAAAAACTAAATTCTTTTTGAATGGAAAAAATGTTTCGGAACTCGCTGTAATAGCTGGAGATTTAATTGTTCTTGCAGGAGAAAATATTCCCGCTGATTTTGACGGCTCAGCAAGAAATTTGTTAATAGAAGTCTATGACAAAGAAGGAAATCTTTATCATACTCTAAATAGAAAATTCTTAGTAGTAACAGCAGAAGTTGCTGCTGCAATTGAATCTCAATGGAAATTCTTCGGCAATCTACGTGGAGAATCGAGAAGTGTAACTCTTAACGCGCTTAATACTTGGTACAATAATGCTTCGGCAAATTTTAATGTATCTGGTTCCGGCATTCAAGTTTCGGCAAATAGCTACGTTACTTCAGAAGAAAAATCTGATAAACAACCCTTTAACAGGTATTCTGCTTCCATAGATGCTGGCGATTGGCTCAGTATTAAAGCTGGTGATTCATACCCTCGTTTTCCAAATCTAATAATGGAAGGCAAACGCTTACGCGGTTTTAGCGGCGCATTGCATTTAGGTTTTTTTAATGTTCAAGCTGCCTTTGGTGAAACTGTAAGAGGTGTTGAAGGGAATATAATTAGAAAGTACACGGCTAAAGATGTAATACTTGGTTCTGATATAATTAAAATAAACGATCTTAACACTCCTTATGCAAAGGTTAAGCTTGGTACTTACAATCGTAAACTTTTTGTTGTTCGCCCTTCTTTTGGAAGCGGCGAAAATTTTCAGTTAGGTTTTTCTTCTCTCTATGGGAAAGATGAAGTAAACTCAATTAAATATGGAGCGCGCCCGCAAGAGAATATTGTAATTGGTTCCGATTTATTGCTGGCTTTCGATGAAAAAAATATTATGCTTACAACTCAAGCGGCGGTAAGTTTTCTTAACAAAGATATTTCGACTGGTTCTTTAACCAACGCTCAAATTGATTCAATCTTTGGACCCGGCAGCAGCTTTGATGTTGATCCAGAGAAAGTTAAAGAGTACAGAGATTACATAGATAAATTCATCACTGTTAACCAGTATCTCGGTCCTTGGAATCCGCAAGAGTTAGCTTCGTTTGGTGCAGAGGCATCGCTTAGTTTGAACTATCTTAATAATAATATTAGAGCATCCTACATTTATCGCGGAAATGATTTTCATTCATTCGGACAATCGTTTTTGCGTACAGACGTTCGTGGAATAAACATTGTAGATAGGATAAGAATGTTAGATAACAAACTTTTTATTTCGCTTGGTTACGAAGATTTGCAAGACAATTTACAGAACACAAAAATTGCAACGACAAAGTTTAGAACGTTAAGCGCATCCGTTTCTCTTTTTCCTCGTGCTGATTTTCCAAACATCACAGTTGGGTACAATCAGTTTACCTACAGTAATGGACTTGTAGTTACAAACCCGATTGACGGCAAATATGCTATTGATGATAAGACAAACAGAATTCTTGTTCAGGTTAGCTATGATTTTGCTGCCGTAATAAAGCATAGTTCTTCAGTTTCTTTTACATCATCAAACAGAGAAGATAATGGAGCCTCAAAATCAGATGCTCAGTTCAACAATCTCTCTCTTAATCTAAATAGTTACTGGGATAAAGATTTAATGTCTGTATTCGGCATTGTGTACAGTTCGAGCGAAATCAGCGGCAAACCTTTTGATTACTTTACAATTACTGCTGGTAGTAGATATAGATTACTTGAAGATAAGTTAACACTTACAGCAACGTTGAGCCCAAGCTTTGGTGATTTTGAACGACAAGCACTTGAGTTTGTTGCAGATTATAATGTTTTGAAGAATTTGAATTTAGCTTTTCAAACACGCGTATTTAGATTTCCTGGTAAATCAACTAACTCTATAATCGGTTTGATAACGAGATTCACTATTTAGTAATGCACAAACCAAAAATTAAATGGAATAACGTAGCTGTTCCCGTTTTTGTATTTACATCCATTCTTGCTTTAACATTAGCATTAACACAAGAGTGGTTCTTTACAATCGCTCCAATAAAGGAATTAGAATTAAAACTCATTGATGATAGATTCCGTCAGCGAGGTGAAGTTAATATTTCCGATTCATCCAAAGTAATTATTCTTGAGATTAACCAAGTCACTTATGATCAAATACCCGCGCCTTACAATAAATGGCCTTGGCCGCGTTCTATCTTTGCTCATGTAATTGATAACTTAACCGAAGCAGGTGTTAAAGCAATTGGAATTGATATTGTTATGTCGGACGCCGATAAGTTTTCTGCTCTGAATGACAGCATTTTAATTAATTCAATTAGAAAATCGGGAAAAGTTGTTGTTGCTGGTAAGGTTGATGAGACACAAGAACGGAAAAAGTTATTTAGAGAATCTAATATTGATAAAACCGATGAGCGTTTTCAAAATATTTTTTTCAGTGCAGACAGCTCGATAGGTTTAGTTACTACGCCATCTGATAATGATGGAGTTTACAGACGGTACTTGCCTTATGCTCATGTTTTAACTGTAAATAAACAGGTGCCAAGTTTTGGTTATGCCATTCTGAACAAATACTTTAATCTTGAAAACGATTTTACGGCGCAAAGAGATGGTAATGTATTTCTTTACCAGAACAAAAGAATTCCACAGTTTGATAGATATAGTACCTTAGTAAATTTTTATGGCGCAAGCGGCACTTTTGAAAGAATTCCTTTGATTGATGTTTTGGATGATAAAGATTTTAAGACAGTTGATGAAGTGGATGGTGTAGAATTAAATACTTGGGATAGTGACGGTGGAATTTTAGAGAATGGAAAATTCAAAGACAAAATCGTTTTGATTGGCTCTACTATGCCGGAAGACAAAGATATTTTCCCAGTCGCTTTTAGCGAAGGAAAACATGCCGGCGATAATTTGATGTACGGTGTTGAGTTTCACGCTAATGCTATTCAGAATGTTATTAGCAATGATTATTTGGAAAAACAATCCAGAGCAGCAGAAATTATTTTTATCATACTTTTCACCGGTTTCATTTATGCTGCTACTTCACTGCTAAGAAAACTAAAGATACGATATGGAACAATTATTGAAATACTAAATCTTGTGCTGACACTATTTCTCATCTATAGTGTTTATCTGTTAAGTATTTATTATTTCATAAATCATAGTATTATAAGTGCGGTTGTAAGCCCTTCAGTTGGTATTGTGTTGGGGTATTTCGGGAGCACGGCATTTCATTTCCTAAAAGAGAGGAAGCAAAATGTTTTAATTAAAGGAATGTTTTCACAGTACGTTAATAAACAAGTAGTGCAAGAACTGTTAAACAATCCGGATAAGCTTAAACTTGGGGGGGAAAAGAAAAATGTAACTATTTTGTTCAGCGATATGGCTGGCTTTACTACTTTTTCCGAAAATAAATCGCCGGAAGAATTAGTAAAATTTATCAACGGATTGCTGCATGAAATGACAGAACTGATTATGCAAAACACCGGAACTTTAGATAAATATTTAGGCGATGCAGTTATGGCGTTTTGGGGCGCTCCTCTTGAATTAAAAGATCATGCTTATCGCGCTTGTAGAACTGCGGTTGAAATGCAAAAGAAAGTTGAACAGATTTCGCTTGAGTGGATTGAAAAAGGAGAGAAGCCTCTTCACATTAGAATAGGCTTAAATACAGGTGATGTTATTGTTGGTAATGTTGGCGGTGAAAAGCATAAAAATTACACAGTAATGGGCGATAGTGTAAACTTAGCATCGCGGCTTGAAGGTGCTAACAAAGAATACAATTCGCAAATAATGATTGGCGAATCTACTTACGAAGCGGCTAGGGAATTTGTTTTAATAAGAGAATTGGATTCGATAAAAGTTAAAGGAAAGTCTAAACCAGCTAAAGTTTATGAACTGATTGGAATGGCTGGCGATTCTGATGCTGAAACCAAACTAATTTCTTTACGCGATTATAACTCCGCATTAGAATTATACAAAGAGAAAAAGTTTGCTGAAGCTTGTGCTTTATTCGAAAAATGTTATTCTCAAAACAACGATTACACCTCTAAGGTATATTTAGAGCGCTGCAAGTCTTATATAGAAAATCCGCCGGATGAAAAATGGGATGGGTATTTTATTCTGAAGGCGAAGTAATCACTTCATAACGCGTTTCAAATTTACTAATGCTACAATCAGAAAAATAAAATTTGCTAACCAAGCAGTAAGAATTGGATTTAAAACACCATTGTTGCCAAAAGCTTGACTAATCTTCATGAAAACGAGATAAAGAAAAGTAACAGCCATACTAATTCCAAATTGAATAGCTAAACCGCCGCGCCTTCTGTTTGCAGAAACAGGCAAGCCAAACATCACAACAATAATGCTAGAAAACGCGAATGCAATTCTTGAATGATAAGCTATATCTGTTCTAGTCGAATCGTTTCCAGTTCTAATTTGCTCTTTGCTGAAATTACTAAGTTCGTTCAATGTCATTTCTTCCGGTTTACGCTGCTTCTCGATTACATCTTCCGGCATGAAATGAAGCGAAGGGAAATCCTTTGATAAGAATTTTTCAAGCCGTTCAGAATCTTCATCGAAAAATCTTGTTGAACCGCTGAATAACTGCCAAACATTTTTTGTGGAATCAAAACTCATTCGAAAAGCATCGGTTCTGGAAATAATTATTGTTTTGTCTTTTGAGTCAAACTCTTGAATGCTTACTTGGTTTGCCTGTCCCATTGAAACATCGAAGTAATTAATAGTAACAATTCTGCTTTCTGTATCTTGAAAGAAAATATTGCTGCCGAAATGAACAAGACCTTTTTTCATATAAGTCTGCTCAATAAAGACTTTGTGCTTGTTAGCCATAGGAACAAGATAGCCGCTGAAATACACAGTAAACACGCTGATAAAAACAGCCGTAATAAGAAAGGGAATCATCAATCTGTACAAACTTACTCCGCTTGCTTTTACTGCTGTTAATTCATTTAGGTTAGCAAGTCTTCCGGCAGTAAATAAGCTGGCAAGTAAGACCGAAATAGGAAGAATGATCCGGATCATTTCTGGAATGAAGACTAAGTAGTATTGAAAGACTAATTTTCCCGCAACGCTTTCATCAATAAAATCATCGAGGTTTTCCATCGCGTCTAAAACAACAAAAATCAAAGTGAATGATAGAAGTGCAAAGAGCAGCGTTTGTAAAAATTGTTTAACTAAATATCTATCAAGAATTTTCATCTTTATCTTCTTGCGTTTTCCAAGATTGAGGTATGTACTTAATAATAAAATCGAAACTTAGCGTAACATTTTCTTTAGCAGTTTTAACAAGTATTGCAATTCCAAAAATTCCAAGTACAAAGTTTGCGCTCCAAATAGCAATGAAAGGGGAAAGCAAATCGCGGTCTGCTAATTTTTCACCGCCAATCAAAAATGCCCAGTAGATTATGAAGAAGAACAAACTTATTCCCGCAGCCATTCCTATGCCTCCTTTACGGGTCATAGTTCCAAGTGGCGCACCAATTAATACAAAGACAATGCAGGCAGCCGGCAGCGCATACTTTTTGTGGATTTCCACTAAATAACGGTTTTTCTCTTTTCTATTATATTCCATTCGGGAAAGAACATCGGAAATTATTGCTTGGTTACTTCTAAGCCGCTCTTCTACTTTTACATATATATACTTGTTTCCACTCTCATCAGTAGGCAACGTATTCGAATCTAGATTTGTAATGGAACTAATCTTCGTTTTGAACTCAGTATAATATGCTTGTTGAATTTTTTTTAGACTATCAACAATAACTTGCATTTCCGGAGCGCCAATTTCACGGTCGCCGCGTGGACCGCCAGGCGCACTTTGTTCAAAAGTAAATTGCTCTGCAGGCATTGCAATCTTATGTTGTACAAATCTTAGTTTTCTGTAAACATCCTGCTCGTAGGTGTCAGATTCGTGTATCTCGCCATTTTTCAAATCCATCATCAATTTTTTTTGAGTTGGAGTAAAATAAATTCTTCCTTCTTCGGCTGTAACAATATTAACTTTAGGAGGACTAGAATAATCGTAGATTGTTATTTGTTTTAGTTCGTTTGTTGTTTGATTAATCTCTCTAACCAGTATAGCATAATTAGCAACTTCTTGAGAAAAAACTCCGGGTACTAAAGAAAGAGTTGGCTTCTTTCTCGTTATATCTTCTTGTAGTATTCTTAATGCGTGATTTGCATCCGGATAAATGTTGTTGTTGAAATAAACCAAACCAACGGCTACAAAAATACTTGCAATCAAGGGTGGAATAATCATCTTGTACAAACTAATTCCAGTGGCTTTTAGAATTGTTACTTCGTTGTTTTGAGACATATTTCCGAAAGCCATAAGTGTTGCAACCAAAACAGCCATAGGAATTACAAGTACCAGAATGTAACCTAAACTTAACCCAATCAGTTTTATGATTACCCAAGTTCCCAAACCTTTTCCAACTAGTTTATCAGCCACTTTCATAAGAAACTGAAGTAAAAAAACTGCAATCAGAATAAACGTGGAAAAAATAAATGGCAAATAATGATTTTTAAGTATGTACTTTACTAATATCATCGCACTTAATTTTTACAATATGAATTTACCAATATTCGGTGAAGTATGAAAAGGCTGGGGAAATCTTCATATCTTATAAGAGACAGCTGAACTATTATCACAAATTTTCCTTTACGAAAAATTGTGTAAAAAAATTGAAGTAGATACACTTTTAGCTTGACATAGAGTAGATTGCCAACAACCAGCATACTCCCTGTACCGGGTTCACATTATTCCTCACCTTAAATGCAAGCATACCGATTTTATTTTTACCTGTTAAATACCTCCTAAGCGATTTTTCATTTTTAGGGATAATTTTTTTTCTGTAAGATTCTCAGTTGATGGTAATCTGATGAGCGCCATGCGCTATTTTATCCATAATTGTATTAGCCATTACCGGGACGGGGACAGTCATCTTTGCCCGGTTAGAAGTAAAAATAATTGACCTCTGAGCATAGCGTTCGTCAACAATCGTGTAAAGATATTCTGCCATCTGCGGCGATAATTTCTTAAAGGCAAAATCATCGAGCACAAGTGAGTCGATTGTATTGATGATCTTCTTCGTGATGAACCTAATTCGCTATTCGAAGCAGGTTCCCTTTTTGTCCTTTTTTGTAGATGAAAAAATTGCTGATGATTTTAGAAAAGAACTGCAAAGGCAGCCATATTTTTACCAAAATCGTTGAAACAAATTACATTTCATGAAACCCTAATTAATAACCCATCTACGCCAGAGAGACTTAACGTCTTAAAACAGGTTTCTCGCCAAGACGCAAAGCCGCAAGTTAAAGTTGTTACCCATCCTCGTTATTGCTTCTTTAATAAATGTTGCGTAATAATTAATCCGAAATTTTATAAATAATCGCCCAGCACTCAGTTTTAGGCACTGCTGGAACTTCGATTTGCGATTTTTTCTATGCAAATTCTTGTAGATATTTTAAAAAGAACAAGATCAAGAACTTATTAACTTGCGTTATGTAAGAAAGGTTTAACGTCATCAAAACAGGTTTCTGCGTAATGAGAGTTATTAAATCTTTTTTGGTGCTTCTAAAAAATATACTCGGCAAAGTAACTTGAATCCAGCGATACTTAGGCGTAAATTTGACGCAAAGAAAAGTAAACTAATCATTATCTAACAGTACAGTTAGGAGGAATTTTTGGAACAAGTAATTAATTATCTCAAAAACAATTTTGAAACATACTTAGAAGAACTAAAAAATTATATTCGAATACCGAGTATTAGTACACTTGAAACACATAAAGACCAAATGGTTGAGTGTGCAGGTTTTGTTGCAAAGCAATTTGAAGCTGCCGGAATGGAAAAAGTTAAAATTTTTTCTACTGAAGGGCATCCAATTGTTTACGGGCATTGGTTGAAACAGCCAGGCAAGCCTACAGTATTAATTTACGGTCATTACGATGTTCAACCGGTAGACCCTATAGATCTATGGCATTCAGATCCTTTTGAACCCAGAATTGAAGATGGCAAAATTTATGCACGAGGCGCTAACGATAACAAAGGACAAAATTTTGTTCACTTAAAAGCTGTAGAAGCTTTTATGAAAACTACCGGCTCGCTTCCGGTTAATGTTAAGTTTTTGTTTGAAGGTGAAGAAGAAATTGGGAGTGCTAATCTTGCAAAGTTTCTGAAAACTGAACAAGAACTGCTGAAGTGCGATTGTATAATGATTTCCGATACAAGTATGTATGCGCCAAACGTTCCAACAATTACGTACGGACTGCGAGGCTTACTTTATATGGAAGTTGAAGTTACTGCTGCTAACCGCGATTTACACTCCGGCAGTTTTGGAGGCGCTGTTGCTAACCCGATTAATGAGCTTGCAAAAATGATTGGCAGGCTGCATGATAAAAATGGTAAGGTTACAATTCCAAATTTCTATAAGGAAGTTCCTTTGCCAACAAAATTAGAACGTGAAAATTTTAAAAAGTTAAAGCTATCAGACAAGAATTTTGCTAAAGCAGTTGGAGTAAAAGAGCTTATGGGAGAAAAAGGTTTTACTACTTTAGAGCGCTTGTGGGTTCGCCCAACACTGGATTGCAATGGAATAATAGGCGGCTTTACAGAAAAGGGCGCCAAAACTGTTCTTCCGTCGAAGGCGCTTGCAAAAATTAGTATGCGTTTGGTGCCAAACCAAAATCCGGAAATAATTGCAAAAGAGTTTGCAAAGTTTTTCAAATCAATTTCTCCAAAGAGTGTTAATACAGAAGTACGCAGGCTGCATTACGGCTTTCCGGCAGTTGCTCCATTAAATAGCAAAGGTATTAATGCTGCTGCAAGTGCGCTTCTAAAAGCATTTGGTAAAAAAGCTGTTTTTACAAGAGAAGGCGGCTCAATTCCTATTGTAGTAGATTTTATGAAGCAATTAAATGCTCCAGCAGTTTTAATGGGCTTAGGTTTGGATTCCGATAACATTCACTCTCCAAATGAACATTTCCGTTTAGAAAATTTTGAAAAAGGTTTGTACAGCGCTGCATATTTCTTAGATGAATTATCTAAACTATGATTTTGCTAAAGGTGGTTCGATGAAGTATTTAAAGTTATCATTTGTCTTTTCGCTTATTGCGCTGCTGATAATCTCTTGTTCTAAAGGAGGCACTTCTGAAGGAGATGCAGCTACATCCGCAGCTAAAGAGCAGGATATTAAAGATTACAATCTTGCTATAGAAAAAGAGCAGGCTAAAAATAGATTTCCGTGCGATACAATTGCTTTAAGAGAATACATTGCAGATAATTATGGAGAAGGAAATTATTTAGTCGAATTCGATAGAACGTTTACTTACAATGTTCCTAAATCGGCGGCAATTTATTTTCAAGACGGCGCAAATTATATTCTTGCAGTAATTGCAAAAAGTAAACCCGGCGAACGATTTATTGAATCTAAAAACGTAATCGGTTTCGAGTCCAGTTTTATCAATCTAGACAGCACTAAGTTGGGAACCGCTTTCTTCTGGCTTACCTTATTTGAGTGCAGAGATGGTGAATTTATCCGTCATTGGGAAGCTGAAGTTCCAATCCATGGCGGATTTAATAAAATGTCTATTAAGACATGGAAGCCAAAGAACACCAAATACGTTGAGCTTAATTTTGAAGATGGAATAATTTCTGGCAACCGTAACTAT
Source organism: uncultured Melioribacter sp. (assembly GCA_964575995.1). Taxonomy (GTDB): domain Bacteria; phylum Bacteroidota; class Ignavibacteria; order Ignavibacteriales; family Melioribacteraceae; genus Stygiobacter. Next base: position 75,611 of record CAZNTN010000006.1, read on the forward strand.
AATTACTTTATGATTGACGGCTGGCAAAAACCGCCTCATCTGATGGAAACTTATATAGCTCTTACAATGAAACGAACTATGGCAAACATTAATAACGATAAATACCCGGATTATTACGAGTATGATTTCACAAGCCATTTCTGGGAAGATTCTTTACGCGTAATTAAACTTCGCGATTCAATACCATTTTATTGGAGCGAAAAAAGACAATTATATATCACAAACAGAACACCGCGATGGTTTAGAAAATATTAGTGAATTAGGAGAATATAAGTTGATGCCTTTTAATGAGTACATAAAAGAAAATTATCCAAACTCTATTTTTGAAGAGAACAATATTCTTTGTTTTACAAAATTTGAAGAAGAGTTTTCAATGCTAAAAAATGGTGTTGGATTAAAAGTTTCGGAAACTGCTTCGCTGATAAGAATGGAAGGTAAAGACACTGTTGATTTTCTTCACCGCGTTTCAACAAATGATTTGCTTAATATTAAGCCGTTTACTAAAAAGAATACATTGTTTCTTAACGAAAAAGGAAGGTTTATTTCCAAATCTACTTTGCTTTCTTTTAGTGATGACTATTGGGTGCTGAGCGATTTTGACCCGGCTAACAGAATATTTAACTGGCTCAATAAATTTATCATTATGGAAGAGATTAAGACAGAGGATGTTTCTTTAAAGTACAGTGTATTAGAATTAACCGGACCACAAACTGAGTCTTTTGTAATGCTTTTGATTGGAGACGAAATTAAAAAAATGAGTGGAGAGGCTTTCAGGCGTTTCGATGCTGATGGCTTCACTTTTTATTTATTTAGAAGCAGTGAGAAAGCTGATTGTTATTCAACCAAAATAATTATTGAGTCTGGAAGAATAGTTGATTTTATAGAGCACCTCTTTAACATTAAGAGTGCTTTCGATCTTTTACTGATTGGCAAGCTAGCTTTAGATACGTACCGTATTGAAAAACTTATCCCTGCCTTTCCAAATGAACTTAATGTTGAAGTAAACCCTCACGAAGTAAATTTGGTGAATGATATTTGTACAACCAAAGGCTGCTATATTGGGCAGGAAGTTATTGCACGACTGGAAACTTACGATAAAGTGCAGAGAAAACTTGTAAAAATCATTTCCCATCAGAGAATTGAAGAAACAAGCAAACTTGTTTATAACGAAGCAGGCGAAGAGGCAGGAGAAATTACTACGCACGGTGTTTATGCAAATTCTACCGGGTTTTCCTCTTTGAGTTTGTTCAGAAAAAAAATGCTTCTGCAAAACGGCAGCTTTTATGTTTTGGTAAATAATAAAAAAATTCCTGTTAAAGTTGCAGCCGGAGATTGACGTAAATGAAAATTTACACTAAAACCGGAGATAAAGGAGAGACTTCACTTTTTGGCGGCAAAAGGGTTTGGAAAAATGATTTACGAATTGCTGCCTATGGCTCTGTAGATGAGTTGAACGCTGTAATTGGTGTAGCGTTAACAGAAATAGAAAATGTGGAACTTAGACATACCTTAATTAGTTTACAGAATGATTTATTTGTTCTTGGTTCAGATTTAGCAGCTCCTATTGAAAAAGTGAATAAGAATTTTGTTATTCCGAGAATTCAAAAAGATAATTTTGAAAAACTGGAAAGACTTATTGATGAGATTGATGTAAAGCTGCCTGAGTTGAAGAATTTTATTTTACCAGGTGGTACAAAAGGCTCTGCCAATTTACATCTAGCCCGAACAGTTTGCAGAAGAGCTGAAAGAGATGTTGTAGCTCTTAGTAAAAAAGAAATAATTAATTCAGCAGTAGAAATTTATTTGAATCGTTTATCGGACTTATTGTTTGTTTTGGCTCGATATCAAAATTTTGTAACCGGCAATACTGACATTAACTGGCAAAAGGAGTTTTGTTCTTTCATTTAACTGTGTTTACAAATTAGAAGAAATTATTTTCTTCGTTCTACCTGCCTCCAGTTGCCGCAAGGCAGGCAGGCGGTTTTCACTCTTCTTTCAAAACGGGGGTGACACTGGTTTCGACGGGATTATAAGTTCTTTGAACTGCGCACCGTGTTCTCCGTAGACACGTAAAACGACGGTAAAAAAAATAACTGGCGAATCTAATTACGCCCTAGCTGCTTAATAATATAAGCAGCCGTTCACCAAGTTCTCTCATATCGGGACTTGACTGAGCGCCGACTAAGATATGATTGCTAAATCATTTTTTCCGGCTTGATTTGGTGAAACTTTACGGAATTGTCCCGATTAAAATTTGTCTATCAATGTTAACGGGATGAAATTAAAAGATAGACTATGTGTGAAGACGTTCACTGAAATGTAGTTTCGGACCCGGGTTCGACTCCCGGCACCTCCACCAAAATAATATCGAAAATGCGTTTTTGTAATGAAAACGCATTTTTTTATATGCTTAGCCTACAAAGACAAATTGCCCAATAAATTCATCAGGACTGAATTTCCTGAGTTTAACCCAGATTCGTCAATAAAAAAGTTTCTAAGACCGCCAATAGAAGAAAGTTGAGTCAAGTTGTTTTATAACAATAAGGTTATCTTTTTTACTATCGGAAACAAAAATAACAAGTAGGAAAAACAGACTAAGAAAATCAAAGCTGCGGTATCAAAAATATGTCTATGCGCCGAACTGACTTCCCAATGACAAATTTAAGTTCAATGAATATAGTCATCTGCCAAAGCCACACTACCCAAGAAAATTTGTGGTTGAAACATCGATTTTTTCTGCTTTTAGATGAAAAGCTATAAAAAGTTTACTCAAATTTTTTTAAAACTTTCCCATGTTCTGAAAGGCGATTATAAAATTGACCTGCAGTAATTAGACAAAAAGTACTGATATTAAAACCAGCAGCCTTAATTGCTTGAGCTGCCCAAGTATTACAAGTTCTAAATAAATGATATTTATCTTTAGACTTAAAAAATATAATTGGCTGCCCTTCAACCCTTTTAGAAATTATATAATTTCCATCTTCATCATATTTAAGAGAGTTCTTTATAAAGTTTATAAATTTTATAAACGAATCTCGTGATAACCTAAATAGAATTGCAAATTCTCTCCACTTTACTACTTCTTCCATAGAAAAGCGATATCCATCAATTCTAATTACAGTAGGTGTAGGAATAAGAATAGCTTTTGCAGCGTAATATAAATTAAATCCTGCTGCCTGGTAAAAATCTTCATCGCCCCATCCAATATCTACAAATTGATAATCAGTATAATGTTTCAATAAAGGTAACTGTCCTATAGTAAATTCATTAACTTCAAACATTAAACCTGTGTGCCAATTTTCTTTAACACAATAAACATTTATAGAATCTGGTAATGTCTGAGACTGTTTGATTTCCGTTAAAAGAATAAAAATAATTATATATAGAACGAGCATGGTTTAATACTCTATAATTCTTCGTAAATATACGTATCAAAATACTGCTTAGACATTACTGCTTAAAATAATTATTGATGATAAACTGTAAAAAAGTGTGAATAATCATTTTGCTGCATCTACTTAAATTCTTAGATAAATCGTAAATGGGAAGCGATGCCTACTCTAGAAAATTTTCTGGCGCAATGGCACGTAATCAGTAGATTATCTACAGATTTACGCTTTATCCAAACTAAGTAACTGAAGTTACGCACATTGAGTTGACTTATTTTCTCCGCCTGCCTAATTTGATCATAATATCGGCATGCTTGTAACTTGTCATCAAAAGAACATAAGAAATTAATCCACTAAGGCAATGCCGCGAAGTTTCTAATTAATTTTCCGGCTTGCGCGTAACTTCAGTAAATAATCAAATTAACTTTCCCTTCCAAATTTGTGATAAAGAGCCGGAAGTACAATCATATTAAGCGCTGTTGAAGTTATTAATCCGCCAAGGATAACAATAGCCATGGGCGCTTCAATTTCTTTTCCCGGCTCGCCTCTGCCAAGCACAAGTGGAACTAAAGCAAGCCCGGCTGTAATTGCAGTCATAAGAATAGGATTTAATCTTTCTAATGAACCTTGAATGACCGCTTGAGTAAATTCCTTTCCTTCACTTAATAAATGCTGGAAGTGTGAAATCATTAGTATTCCGTTTCTTGTTGCAATACCAAAGAGTGTAATAAAACCAACAAGTGATGCAACGCTGATAATACCATCTGAAATAAACACAGACCAAATACCGCCAATTAATGCAAGCGGTAAATTAATTAAAATAAAAAGAGCCGGTTTTATTTTCCCAAATTGGAAGAAGAGAATTAAAAATATAAGGCAAATTGAAACCAGGCTTAACATAGTAATAATTTTTGTAGCTTCTTGTTCGCTCTCAAACTGTCCGCCAAACTCTACAAAGTAACCTTGATCGAATTGTATATTATTTTCAATGTTGGCTTTCATTTCATCTACAACACTTCTCAAATCTCTATCAGATACATTTGCTTGAACAACAATCTTGCGCTGAACATTTTCTCTGCTTATTCTGTTAGGTCCCTTTTCATTAACTACCTCTGCAAGTTGAATGAGAGGAACTTTAGCCCCGGAAGGAGTATCGAAAAGAGCGTTCTGAATCTTTACAATCTTTCCTCTGTTATTCTCATCGAAACGAACCACTAAATCGAAAGTGTTTTGACCTTCGCGTATTTGCGATGCAGTTTCCCCGTTAAAACCAATATCAATAGCTTCGGCTAACTCTCCAACTGTAATTCCATAGCGCGCCATATCGTTTCTGTTAAATTTAATTTTTGTTTGAGGAACTTCCATCTCTTGTTCAACTGCAATATCTACTGCCCCTTGAACTTTTTGCATTTCGGCTTGCACCATTTGTGAATAAGACCTGAGCTGCTGCAAATCTTTCCCAAATATTTTTACCGCAATATTTGCTCTTGTACCCGAAAGCATATGATCTATGCGGTGACCAATTGGCTGTCCGATTGTTACATTTGTTCCAGGCAGAGCAGCCAGAGAATTTCTTAAACGAGTAATAAATTCTTCTTTCGATTCTCCATCTAAGTCTAATCTAACATCAAGCTCTGCGCCGTTTACACCTTGTGCATGTTCATCAAGTTCTGCTCTTCCGGTTCTTCTTGCTGTTGATTTTACCTCCGGGTGAGATAGTATTATCTCTTCGGCTAGATTTCCAATTTTGTTTGATTCTTCTAAAGAAGTACCAGGCAGTGTAACAAGACTTATTGTAAGCGAACCTTCGTTAAACTCCGGCAGAAATGACCTGCCAAGAAACGGGGTTAGTGCAATTGTAAATACAAATACAACAAGAGAAGTTATAAGAATTGTTTTTGGATGTTTGAGTGTAAAATTTAGCGTTCTTTGATAGTATGATTTTAGTTTTTCTACTAACCAAGTATCTCCTTCCTTTTTCATAAAATCCGCCTGTGGAAGAAGATAATAAGCTAAAACAGGTGTAACTGTAAGAGCAACAAAAAGGGAAGCAAAAATTGAAGTTACATAAGCATAGCCCATCGGTCGCAATAATCTTCCTTCTACACCGCTTAAGAAAAATAATGGAAGAAATACAATAACAATTATAAGTGTAGCGTTTACCATTGGTGCACGTATTTCTTTTGATGCTTCATAAATTACTTGTAAAGTATTTTTCTTTTGCGAATCGCTTAACGAGTTATTTTCCTTTAGCCTTCTGTACACATTTTCAACATCAATAATCGCATCATCTACAAGTGCGCCTATTGCAATTGCTATTCCGCCAAGTGTCATAGTGTTAATCATTATGTTGAAGAACTTGAATATAATTATTGTGATGATGATTGAAAGTGGAATTGCCAATACAGAAATAAATGTAGTTCTGAAATTCCATAAGAATAAAAAGATAACAACTACTACAAGCAGAGCGCCATCCCTTAATGCGCCAAGTACATTTTCGATTGATACTTGAATGAAATCCGATTGTTTGAATATGTTGGAATTTATTTCAATTCCTTTAGGAAGTGTTTTGCGGATCTCCTCAAGAGTGGTTTCAATTTTTCTTGTAAGCTCTAGAGTATTTGTTTGCGGTTGTTTTTGAATGGTTAGAATAACAGCCGGTTTAGCATTCATAGAACCATCGCCAAATTTTATTGCTGGACCTATTTTTACATCAGCAATGTCTTTCATAAGAACCGGGTTGTTTCCTCTTAGAGCAACAACACTGTTTTTAATATCCTCAATGTTATCAACGCGCCCAATGCCGCGAATTAAATATTCGCTTCCTGAATCCATATAAGAACCGCCGGAAGAATTTTCGTTTGATTGTTCTGCGGCTTTCATTACTTCGTTGAGCGAAATATTATAAGAAGAAAGCTTTTCTGGCGATGTTAATATTTGATATTCTTTTACAGAGCCTCCAATAGGAATTACTTGAGATACGCCGCTGATTGATAGCAGTCTTCTTCTTACTTCAAAATCTGCAATGGTTCTCAAATCCATCTCATTTAAATTTTGCGGGTTATGTTTCTCATCAATAGTGAGGCTGATTAGCATTATCTCACCCATAATTGAAGAGATTGGAGCCAGCACCGGATTATCAACTCCTTTAGGAAGCGAAGCAGTAACAGTTTGAAGTTTTTCATTTACAATTTGGCGCGCAAGAAATATATCTGTGCCCCAATCAAACTCTACCCAAACAATGGAAAATCCGGCAGTACTTGAAGAACGGACTCTTCTAACATCAGTAGCGCCGTTAACTGCCGTTTCTAATGGAAACGTAACAAGATTTTCAACTTCTTCGGCAGCCATTCCGTGTGCTTCTGTCATAATTGTAACAGTTGGTGCAGTAAGATCCGGAAATACATCCACAGGCATATCTACTGCAATAAATGTTCCGGCTATAATAAGAATTACGGATGCTGCAAGAACAATCAATCTTTTTTGAAGTGAGAACTGAATTAATTTATCAAACATTTTTTCCTCATCGTTAATTAATGAACGTGCCCGTGTCCTATTGCAGATTCAGGCGATAGTGCTGCAAGGCGTACTTGATATGCGCCTTTAGTTACAACTCTTTCACCTTCATTTAATCCTTCTACAACTTGAACGTAGCCGGCATCTGTAATTCCGGTTTTAATTATTCGCTTTTCAAAACCCTCTCCTTCAATTTCAACGTAAACTGTATGCATTCCATCTTCAGCAACTATTGCGCTTTCCGGAATTGACAATGCCTCGCTCTGATATCCATTTTTAATAAACACTTCGGCATACATTCCTACTTTAATTTGGTTTTGCGGATTGCTGAACTCAAAGTAAACCGGAACAGTTCTGCTCTCTGTATTTAATGAAGAAGCTGTAGAAATCTTCCTTCCGTTTAATTTGCTTATTCTGAACTCGTTTTTATGCCCTTCTATTCTGAATGAAGCATCTCTGGAATTATTAGCGTCTTCAAATTTTGATGCTGGTACATTTGCTTTCAGAATTAATCTTGAAGGATTCACAATTGTAATTAATTCTTGTCCGCTTGCTATCTGACTGCCTAAATTAATCGAGATATTTTCGATATAACCATCGATTGGAGCTACAAGAGAGCAGCCGCTTTCGGTAAATACAATTTGGTCTATTAGTGAATTATAAACCGCTTGCTTCGATTCAAAATCGTATCTTGATTCATCTAATCTTTTTTGGGCAGCTGCTTTTTTATCAAACAAGTTCTTAACTCTCTCAAATTCCGATTTTGCTAGAAGATAATCAGCTTTGATTTTTTGTATGCTTGTACTTGCGTCGGCAGATGGCGAAATGCTTAAAAGAGGGGTCCCTTTAGTTACATAAGCGCCAAGTTTTGGAAAGTTTGAATTATTTTTGGGCAAAAGTAACCCGGCAACCGGAGATACAAGTTTCGAAAACAATTCCGGCTTAGATATTATTTCTCCAGTTACAGCAACAGAATGCTGAAGCGCTCTTTTGGAAACAGCTTCCGTGGCAAAATCAATCTTCCACTGCTGCTCTTTTAAGAAACTTATTAGATTCGGTTTTACTTCCTCTGCATGAGGAATGTCATTTTCACTTTCGTAAACTATTATGTTATTAATCGAAAATTTATCCGATACTTGAGGACTGTTCAACGAGATTCTCATAGTGTAAGTGCCGGGTTTATCAAAAGTAATTGTGGGAATAAATATCCCTGCACGAGCAGGTTTATCTAAATCTGAAGTTACTTTGTTTCCAGAAGCGTTCACAAACTCGATTGACAATTTCCCCTCTGTTACTGGCTTAAATACTTTTAAGTCGTTCAGATGTATCAAAAATTCTGCTTCTAAGCCAACAGCAAGCTGCGGGTATTCCATAAATATTTCTGTATTACTATTGAATTGAGTAACTGAATTACTCGTATGCTCATGTGCCCCTGTTTCATTATGATCGTGATCATGATGGTCATGCGTACACCCGTAAGTAATTAGAGCCAACAAGAGAACAATTGAGTTTAGAGTTTTGTTTATCATTTTATTCACCTTTAATTATTTTTCATTTAGCAGATTTAGCGAGGATGCTTTTTGAAGTTCAAAAAAACTTTGGCAGTAGTTAAGTTCAAAATCCTTGCTTAGATTAAGAGCGTCTTTATAAGCGTTAAGTCCATCCAAAAATTCAACTAGTGTTTTCTCCCCTTGTTCGTAGGAATAAGCAGCTGTAGTAAAGAGTTCTTGCGGAGCTGTTATCTTACTACTCTCGTAAAGCTCTTTATACAAAAAATATTCTGATAATGAGCTGCGGATTTCTTCTTCAATCTTATTAGTTAAAAAGTTTCTTTGGAAGAGTAATGTATTTAACTCATTCTCAGATAAATCAAGCTCCAGTTGATTTCTTTTGAAGAGCGGTATCTCAAAACTAAACTGCATTACAGAGCCTGAAAAATCATCTGCTTGCTTTTTGTAGCCGGCAGTTAAACTTATAACCGGAAGCTTCTTCAGCTTGTTGTAGGCAATAAAATCTTTTTCACTCTCTATAAGTTTATCAATTGCCTTTAAATCTTTCCGGTTTTGAAACGCTGATTTAATTAGTTCTTCGGCTGTAAATGAAACCGGATACAAAGTAATACCTTCAGTTGAAATATCTTTCCCTGTAAATCCAATTAATAGTTTTAACTCGCTAAGTGAGTTGTTCTTATCAATCTCAATTCGTTTCATTTCGGATCTAAACTTGTTTACTTCCAAAAGAATCCTTCGAAGCTCATATTCCGGAATATCGCCTTGTTTTACTTTCAGCTTTGCGCTTTCTGCAGCCAAGTTAATTTTCTCAAGTACTGTATTAAGTTCTTTTGCTAATTGATTTAGTAAATGATAATTGAGATATATTTTCTTTACATCAACTGTTACAGACTGAATTGAGTATTCAAGAAGCAGTTTTTCTGCTTCAAGAGATTTTTTCTTTGATTCAATATTACTCCATCTTTCCCAAAGGAAGTTTAAGGGAATTGAGCCGCTTGCAATCCACTCGCCAATTTTCAAGCTGTTCAGTTTTAATTCTTCTCTTGAATAATTAAAAGTAGGATTAGGAATTCTTCCCGCTTCAGAAGAATAGAATTCTGTCTTGCTTATTTCGGCTCTTCGTTTGTGCAATTCTATACTGTTCTCTATAGCCAAGCGGACAGCGTCATTAATCGAAATTAAATTCTGCGCTTGTACATTTGTTATACATAGCAGCAGTAATGTAAAAGAGAGACATAAGACTCTCACGTTACCTCCATAAAAATTAGTATTATAAAATGGACTGTGTATTAGGAAGTAAGAATGGAAGGAGGAGAAATATCACTTGCAGTATGAACACACCTCTCCCACTTGTGTTTACTAAATGAAAACTTTAAGAAAAGATTAGTATAGTTAGAAGGATTAACAGAAGCAGAATCAATACACAATGCAATAGCAATTGCAGCTGGTGATTGTTCATATAAACGAAGCGAACATTTTGCAATTAAAGTATTGATAATATGTTTATGACTATGATCATTTTGGTTTTCATAGCTAAGGTGTGCAGTCTTTTTACTTTCGTTTTTCAAACTGTTGTTGAACAAATGCGAATGATACTGCTGGTTTATGCCTAACAAATGATCTTTTTGATGGTAATGAAAGAATGGAGAAACGAAATAGAATACTAAATAGGATAATGCGGCTATTGCTATAATAATTCTATTTTTCATAACACTGTTTTTATTAATGTTAAATTACTACTTGATCAATGATTTTTGCAAATTAAGTTATATTCTTGTTATCTAAATAAAAATGTGTAAAATTTAGTATCAGATAATAGATTGTTTTTAACAAAGGGAAACCAAAGTGGAAATTGCAATAATATTTATGCTTATAATACTTAACGGATTCTTTGCTATGTCTGAAATAGCAATTGTATCTTCCCGTAAATCTAAGCTTGATTCTCTATCTAAGAAAGGAAACAAAGGAGCTAAAACAGCAATTAAATTATTAGAACACCCGGAAAATTTTCTTTCTGCTGTTCAAATTGGAATTACTTTAATTGGTATAGTAGCTGGCGCATACGGCGGTACTGCTTTGGCTGAAGATTTAGTCCCTTACATTAGTATGTACAGCGGATTAAAAGATTACGCTAACGAAATTGCTTTTATAATTGTAGTAGGTATGATTACATATTTCTCATTAATTATTGGTGAACTAGTTCCTAAAACTCTTGCCTTTAACAATCCAGAGCGGCTCGCTTCGTTTTCTGCACCTATTATGTTAATTCTCGCTACAACTACTAAACCTATAATCTGGTTGCTGTCAATTTCAACTAAACTGGTCTTGAAACTTTTGTTCATCAAACAGAGCAAAGAAAATCCTATTACAGAAGAAGAACTAAAATATTTACTTGAACAAGGAACTTTACACGGTACTTTTGAGAAATACGAAACAGAAATAATTAAAAGTATCTTCAGGTTTGGCGATAGGAAAGCAAGTTCGATAATGACAAAAAGACAAGATGTTGTTATTGTAGATTCTAACTTATCTCCAGAAGAAATTACAGAGATTATAGATAAGAACGGCAGAAGAATTTATCCGGTTTGTGACGGTTCATTCGATAAATTTATTGGAATTATAGACTCTTCGGAGTACTTACTAGAAGTTTTAAAGAGTAATAAATTTCAGATAAAGGAAATTTTGTATAACCCTATTTTTATTCCCGAAAGCGTGAGAGCATTAAAGGTAATCGAAAAATTTAGATATGCTCAAAGACATTTTGCCGTAGTAATTGATGAACACGGCTCGATTATTGGTATTATTACTTTACACGATATTATTGAAAATATACTTGGAGATTTGCCTGAGAAAGATGATGAAGTTGAATCTCCTCAAATTGTAGAAAGAAAGGATGGTTCTTATTTAGTAGATGGCATCATCATGATTGATGAGCTTAACGATAAGTTGAAAACTAATATTCAGTTAACAGATAAAGGATTTGTAACTCTTGGCGGTTTTATTATGGATAGATTGGGAAAGATTCCAATAGCCGGCGATAACTTTATTTATAATGATAATTACTTCGAAGTGATGGATATGGACGAAAAACGTGTTGATAAAGTTTTGGTAAAAAAGAATTGACTAATTGCTGCACGTAGTTTCTAGTGTTCTGTAACCCTAATAACTATACATTATGTTGTAATGTATCTGATAAATTTAATCACTAATGGTTAAATTACTCGCTGCTTGCGGCGGGAGCTTCATTGTCATTCACTTAAGAAATAAGGTTGATTCATAACTGTTTATTATCATTACTAAGGTTTCTCAAATGAATAAGGTTTTCTTCCTTCTATTGAATTAATATATACCGACTAATCAAAAACTTTATTTTGTCTTTTTTACCTTAGTAACATACCTAATCGGCAGAATTGTGTGCTAAAAGTATGCACAGAGTGTTAATGACAAAACACTAGTAAATATTTGCTCTAATATTCATTTCTCTTCACAAGCGCAGAATATAATTAGAATTAACGCTCTTAAAACTCCTTAGTCTAATTCCTTCACCAAAATTTTCCAAACCATAATTGTGTTAAATAAACCTGATAGACAAGTCTGTTAAACCTGCTCAAAAATCTTTCTGCGCAATTCGAATCTTTACAATTATTTGCTGCGTCAAAATTAAACCAAATTCAAAAGCTGTGTGTTTATTTATAGGAAAATAAAAAAGTGGAGAAAATGAAAAAATATTTTTTATCCTTGCTTTACTTTATTCTTTTTACAGGTTCGTTTAATTACTTAGCGGCACAAAATGAAGGAATGCAAAGAAGAACTAATCAATCCGGCGGAATGCCGCAAATGCAGGGGCAGTTTCAACTTTCCGGCAGGGTAACCGGAATTGTAGTTGACGCACAATCTAATCAGCCGATTGAATATGCTAACGTAGTAATTTATAGATGGAAAGACTCTACCGTAGCTAACGGAACAGTTTCCAATGCCGAAGGAAAATTTACTATTGATAGAATTATGAATGGAAGGTACTTCATGAAAATCTCTTACATTGGCTACGCAACTAAGAGATTCGATTCGCTTATTGTACGCCCCGGCAACTCAAGCTATGATTATCCTTCTATAAAACTCAATCCTAAAAATGTTAACATGAATGAAGTTGTAGTTAAATCGGAAAGAGATGCTGCCAATTTTAATCTTGATAAAAAAATTTATAATGTTGATAAAAATTTGTCTAACTCAGGTGGAACAGCAGTAGATGTAGTTCAAAATATACCTGCAGTTCAAGTTGATGCAGATGGCGGCGTTTCTGTACGTGGAAACAGTAACATAACTGTTCTTGTAGATGGAAGACCTGCACAGCTTGCAGGCTTTAGCGGTTCTGATGTGCTTGCTCAAATTCCGGCAAGCCAAATAGAATCTATCGAATTAGTTACTAATCCTTCTGCCCGATACGATCCGGAAGGAACCGGCGGAATTATTAATGTAATTCTGAAAAAGAGATCTAACCTTGGCGTCAACGCAAGCATTATGGCAAATGCCGGAACTAGAGGAAGATACAGCTCCTCAGTTAACGGAAATTTAAGAGGCGATGGTTTTAATGCCTTTGCAAGCTATGATGCAAGATTCTTTAATATGACAGGCTCCGGCTCTACTTTACGTAACAGTAATTTTAACGGCATAACCGCCCTGCTCAATCAAACTTCTAACAATAAAAACGATAACAATAGCCATAGTATTAATCTTGGCGGTGATTATTATCTAGGGGAAAAAGAATTTGTTTCCTTATCCGGCTCTTTTCGTTTTGGCAGCTTTGGCAGTAATAATCTTAACACAAATAAAGATTACAACAGCTCAAACACTTTAACAAGTTATTACGACCGCAGCAGTGAAAGCAGCCGTGATAATAGTTCTGGCAATTACACACTAAGCTATAAAAAAACTTGGGATAACAGGGTTCAAGAACTCACAGGCGATATTATGTATTCTCTAAGTTCTATGGATAACGTTTCCGATATTACACAAACTTATTACAGTACAGGTTTTGTTCCGGTTGTTGCCCCTTCGTTACAAAAAACTATGTCGGATAACACAAACAAAATGTTTTTAGCTCAGGCTAATTACGTTCAACCATTAGGAAGCTGGGGAAGATTTGAAGGCGGTTTCCGAAGTATGATTAGAGACTTAACTATGGGGAGCAATTATTTAGCGTGGAATTACAACACAAACACGTGGGGAAAAAGTACAACACTGCTCGATGATGAATATGATTACAAAGAACAAGTGCACGCTGCCTATGCAATATACTCTAACAGCTTTGGCAAGTTCAGTTTTCAGTTTGGTCTTAGAGCAGAAGAAGCTATTATTGATGGACACAGCCCGATTAAACCGATTAACAAGTTCTCTACAGATTACTTTGAAGTTTATCCAACCGGGCATTTAAGATATTCTTTGGGCGAGTTCGATGAAATTCAATTAAGCTACTCAAAGAGAATTGATAGACCACAGAATAGACAACTTAATCCCTATGAAGATAGAACTGATTCCTTGAATATTTTGAAAGGTAATCCAAATCTTAGACCACAGTTTTATAATTCTTTTGAACTCGGTTACACAACTATGTTGTCCAAAACAGCTCTTGTTACAAATCTCTTTTACAGAATAAACAATAATCTCATTAGCACTATATCAACCTTGATGCCTAATGGAGTTACTTATTCAACATTCCAAAACGTATCGAGCGGCAGTTCATACGGCGCCGAGTTTATTGTAAGTCAACCTATTGATGATTGGTGGAGACTTAACGCCACATTCTCTATCTTCAATACAAGAGTAGAAGATAGCGGAACATTGGGTGGAAATAGAGAGAGTAACAGTTGGAGAACTATGTTAAACTCGCAAATGACTTTAAGCGAAGGATTTGTTTTACAATCTATGATCTTTTATAACTCACCTTCAATTATGCTGATGATGGGTGGTTTTGGAGGCGGTTTTGGCGGTGGTTTTCGTGGCGGTGGCGGCGGCGATTTTGGCGGTGGAATGTTCTTTGGCGGCGCCGCAACTCAAACCAAAATGAAAGAACTAGTATGGATGGATTTAATGCTTAGAAAAGATTTCTTTGATGGACAGTTAAGTGCTACATTTCGAGTATCCGACATTTTTAACTCACGAAAGTTTAATACTGAAACCACTGCAAGCAATTTTACTTCAATAAGCAAAAGATTAATGGATTCGCGCACACTTAACATAGGTATTACTTACAGAATTAATTCTAAGAACAGAATGATGGATCAAGAAAGGCAAAGAAGAATTGAAGATGGATATGATGAACTTTAATGATTAAAAACTTCTCATTATGAATTATCGATCAGCACTGTATTTTTAATGGAACTTGATAACACTGATTTGAACGATTATGTCAAATATATTCCATTCTAAGCCACGTCTCTAACTACGTTCTGTTTCAAAGAGCGAAGGGAGACCACTATCCCGCGTTCTATTTTTAATTTTCAGAGATACCGACTATTGGTTAATTTGAATTTTCTGAAGCCCTGCTAATTTTTAGCGGGGTTTTTTATTGCTAAATTTGCGCACAACATCAAACTTCCTTATGAAAAGACATTTGCTATACTTGAGCTTATTTGCAGCACTAACTGCAAGCATAATATTCAGCCAGAACGTTTCTGTTCATCAATTTCATAAGAACAATTATAAAAAATATAATACGCATACAAGCATCGTTCAAAATCAACCGAACCAATGCTCTTCGACTTCAAAATTGAATAAAGTAGTGTTCGGTTATCTTCCTTATTGGGAATACTATTACGGAACTCATACTAATATTCGGTATGATTTACTAACCCATATTGCTGTCTTTTCTTTTGAAGCTGATAGTTTGGGAAATCTTAAAGAGCCATACGGCTGGCCTTGGAACGATGTAATTACTAAGGCAAAAGTAAATAATGTTAAGCTGATTTTAACCGTAACCAATTTTGATGGTAATTCCATTCATTCTTTGTTTACAAACCGCACTCACAAAACAAATCTTTTTACAAACATTGTACAAAGAGTAAAGTCTTATAATTTTGGTGGAATTAATATCGATTTCGAAAATGTAAACATAGAGGACAGAAATTTAGTGATAAGCAATTTTTTTGTGGAATTGAGGAATTTCTTTTTCCAGCATAATCTGAATTTGGAAATATCCTTTGCATCGCCAATAATTAACTGGGGCGGCTGGGATTTTAATATGATTGCTAAAAATTGTGATCTGATATTTATTATGGGTTACGATTTTTATGGAAGCTGGAGTGCTACTACAGGGCCATCTGCACCATTAATTGGTGGAAACTTCAACTTAACTAATTCTTTATCGGTTGATTACTACACTGTTGTGCAGTCTAATCCAGAAAAATTGGTTCTCGGCGTTCCATATTACGGAAATAACTGGCAGACTAAATCTGCAAATCCATATTCTTCAGCAACTGGTTCTAATATCCTAAGATACCGGGAGGTTGTTAAAGACTATTATAATAAAGAACAGTTGTGGGATTTATTTTCGCATACGCCATGGATTAGATGGCAAGATACAACTTGGAATCAAATATGGTTTGATAACGAAACGAGTTTATCTATGAAGTATGATTTGGCAATTTCTAAAAAAATTGGCGGTGTTGGAATTTGGGCTCTCGGTTACGATTATGGAACTACTGAATTTTGGAAATTAATCGAAACCAAGTTCTCTAATTCTTCATCTACAGAAATTAACAATATTATCCCAACTTCTACTGTCTTAGAGCAAAACTATCCCAATCCCTTCAATCCAACTACAACTATAAGCTACAAGCTGCACGAAGCAAGCTATGTAACTCTAAAAGTTTACGATTTGTTAGGCAGAGAAGTTGCTGCATTAGTAGATGAATATAAACAACAGGGAACTTATAATTGCGAATTGAGAATTGAGAATGGAGAATCAGCCTCAGGAATTTATTTCTACAGATTAACTGCCGGAAATTTTCTTCAAACAAGAAAGATGGTGCTTTTAAGATAAGGCAATGCAGGCTCTGGTCAAATAAATTTGAAAAAACTTAAAGAGCAAGAAAAATATCTTTGCTAACAAGAACAAAATACCCTACGCAAGAGATGTTCGAGAAAATAATACCTATTTTGAACTCGATGGAATAGCTTAAATTACTGAAGTTTATGCTTTTCACCGATCTTCTATTACACCCACTTTGTATTTCTATGAACCTTTTCACTTAAAAATATTTTCCTTCATACTTGATTAATTAGATTTTTTTTGGGATTTTTATTTCAGCGATAAAGTAAACGATTAAATTAACTAAAAAACAAACTTTATCAACTAACTCATAATTGGAGAGACGATGGAACAAAAAGTTCAGGTTGGCAGATACAGATGGACAATAATTGCATTACTCTTTTTTGCTACAACAATCAATTATATGGATCGCCAAGTAATCGGAATTCTCGCACCAACTCTAGAAAAAGAGATAGGTTGGAACGAAATAGAATATGCTTCAATTGTCTTGGCGTTTCAAGCGGCTTATGCTTTAGGGCTACTTTTAGTTGGAAGAATGATTGACAGAATTGGAACAAAACATGGTTACTCAATTTCGTTAACTGGATGGAGTTTAGCAGCTGCAGGGCATGCATTTGCATCTACTGTAATGGGTTTTTCTGTGGCAAGATTTTTCTTAGGTATTTTCGAAGCTGGTAACTTTCCAGCAGCAGTTAAAACTGTGGCAGAGTGGTTCCCTAAAAAAGAAAGAGCTTTTGCAACCGGAATTTTTAACGCAGGCTCTAACGTAGGCGCTATTATTGCTCCTTTAGTTGTGCCTTGGATCGCCATTACTTGGGGTTGGAGAGAAGCATTCATTATTACAGGATTAATTGGATTAGTTTGGTTATTCTTCTGGTACAAGTATTATGAAAAACCGGAAAAACAAAAAAGACTTTCTAAAACAGAGTTAGATTACATTCAATCAGATCCGCCGGACACGCAAGTAAACATTCCTTGGCTCTCTTTAATGAAATACAAAGAAGTTTGGGCTTTTGCTCTCGCTAAATTTTTAACGGACCCGGTCTGGTGGTTCTACTTATACTGGATCCCAAAATTTTTATATACTAACTATAACATTACTCTAGATAAAATCGGTCTTCCTCTTATTATTATTTATCTAATGGCAGATGTTGGAAGTGTAGGCGGAGGATGGCTTTCATCTTTCTTTATTAAGAAAGGTTGGAGCATTAACAAAGGAAGGAAAACTGCCATGTTCATTTGTGCTGTGCTCGTTACTCCTATTGTTTTCGTATCTCAAACCGACAATATTTGGGTTGCTGTTGCTCTTTTAAGTTTGGCTACTGCGGCTCATCAAGGCTGGTCTGCTAATCTTTTTACTACTACTTCAGATGTATTTCCGAGAAAAGCAATTGGCTCTGTTGTAGGTTTTGGCGGAATGGCAGGCGCTATTGGTGGTATGCTGATTGCAACTGCAGCCGGCTTTATATTGCACTTAACAGGCAGCTACATAATTTTATTCATTATTGCAGGAAGTATGTATCTCATTTCGTTCGCTTTGTATCAACTGATGATTCCAAAATTAGAAGAAGTAAAGATCATTTAACAAATTTCTTTTTATAGTGCCTCCTATAAAAGAACAGATGGCAGCAGACTCAAAATTTCGGTTGCCATCTGAATTTTTAATCTAAGTATGTAACTTCTATGAAAACTTTAAAATTCATTTTCGTTATTTTATTCATGCTGCCAAGCGCATATCAAGCCCAGAATAAAACTTTCATTGTAAAAGTGAAAAATCCGGCTGCTATCGAAAGGATAGATGCCTCCATAAAAATTCCAGCTAAAGAGATAGCCTCGGTAAACCCAAGTTTTACTATAAACGAATTCCGCCTCTTCGATGGCTCTCTTGAAATTCCTTACCAGATAGAAAAATATAATAATGGTGAAGAGCTGATTTATATTTCACTAAACTTAAAATCTGATGAAACAAAGGAACTGAAATTTGTACTCGGACAAAAACCCACTAAATATTTTCCAAAAAGAACATATGCCGAAATTGCAATGAAAAAAAATCTACAGCATGATGGAAAAAAATTTCGAGGTTCTATATTCACTAATGTCGATTATGTTAAAGTTCCAGCCATACACACTGATCACGATGCTTTGTTCAAGTACGAAGGACCGGGCTGGGAAAGCGATAAAATTGGATACAGATTTTATTTAGACTGGCGAAACACTACAGATATTTTTGGAAAGAAGGTTAATGAATTAGTATTAAACAAAGTTGGTATAACCGATACTGTTGCAAGTAACGATTCTTACCACAGTATGCAAGATTGGGGAATGGATATTTTCAAAGTTGGAACTTCGCTTGGCATTGGCGCCCTTGGAATGTTTGCTGATGGAAAAGTAAATAAGATTTCTAAGACCGATAGTATAATTAGCAAAGTTTCAAAGAATGGTTGTATCATATCAGAAATTACTACTACGTACTATGGCTGGTTAGTTGGTGAAAAGAAATTCAATGTTGAATCAAAATTTTCTATCACTGCCGGGAGCCGCTTAACGAGGCATATTATTAAAATAGATGGTGAACCTGAAAATTTAGTAACCGGTTTAGCAAAGTTTTCTGGAACTAATAAATTAAAGATTAATCCTAAAAATGGATGGGGATATTTAGCATTGTACGGAAAGCAATCACTTGCAGGGGATAATTTGGGTACCGCTCTTCTTTTCAACCAAAATGATTTGATAGAATTTACCGAAGACAATGTAAGTGAAATTCTGAAACTGAAACCGCACAATGGAACGCTTGAATACTATTTCTGTGCAGCTTGGGAACAAGAACCCGCTGGTATAAAAACTCAAGAAGAGTTTGAAATGTATTTAATAAATGTTGTTGAAGAATTGAACAATCCGATTTTAATAGAATACTAAGCAGAGGTATAAATGGCTTTTTACAATTTAGATGAAGATAGATTTTTTGATCCGAATCCCGCCGTAAGAACTATTGCAAGGGAAATTTTTATCTCAATAAAAGATTTGCCAATTATTTCGCCGCACGGACATGTTGACCCTCAGATATTTGTGGATAACAAACCTTTCCCTAATCCAACAGAGCTATTTCTAATTCCGGACCACTATGTTTTTAGAATGCTTTACTCACAAGGCGTTTCGATGGAATCGCTCGGCATTCCAAGTATAAATGGAACTCCGGTTGAAACTGATCCGAAAAAGATTTGGAAGCTTTTTGCCGAGAGATACTTTTTGTTCAACGGTACTCCAAGCGGTGTTTGGCTTGATTACGAATTCAATATAATATTTGGAATAAAAGAAAAACTAAATAAAGAAAATGCTATCAAGATTTACGATGAACTCAACGAAAAAATTAATTCACCGGAATTTCTGCCGCAAACACTTTTTGAAAAATTTAGAATAGAAGTATTATCAACAACAGATGCTCCTTTTGATACGCTCGAACCACACAAAAAAATTAAAGAGAGCGATTGGAATGGAAAAGTTATACCAACATTTCGTCCAGATGGAGTTACAGACCTTTCTAACATTGCCTGGAAAGCCAATCTGGAAAAGTTAGAGCAAATAGTTGGCTATCAAATCTCTTCTTATAAAAAGTTAATCCAAGCTTTAGAAGAAAGAAGAAAATTCTTTAAGGAAATGGGGGCTACTTCAACAGATCATGGAGTTGTTTCGGCTTATGCACATGATTTAGGTAATGATGAAGCAGAAAAACTTTTTCAAAAGGGATTAAGCGGAACAAGCACACAAGCAGATGCAGAATCTTTTACTGCACACATGCTTATGCAGATGGCGCGTATGAGCGTTGAAGATGGATTAGTAATGCAAATTCACGCCGGCGCTTATAGAAACCATAATAAAGTTCTGTTTACAAAATTTGGAGCTGATAAAGGAGCCGATATTCCAATTGTTTGCGAATACACGAAGAACATGCAAGAACTTTTGAATAAATATGGCAGCGAACCCTGCTTTACAGTAATTGTTTTTACAATGGATGAAACAAATTACTCGCGCGAACTTGCACCGCTTGCAGGTCATTATCCAGCAATGAAACTTGGGCCTGCCTGGTGGTTCCACGACAGCATTGAGGGAATGACAAGATTTAGAAAGCAAGTAACAGAAACAGCCGGCTTCTATAACACAGTTGGTTTTATAGATGACACCCGCGCTTTCGTTTCAATTCCCGCACGCCACGATTTAGCACGCAGAATTGATTCCAACTTTTTGGCAGGTTTAGCTGCCCGCCACATGATTTCAGTTGATGAGGCGCTTGCAATTGCCAAAGATTTAACTTACAACTTAGCTAAAGAAGCTTATAAACTTTAATTATAGGGAAGAAATGGATTCACAAAAATTATTGGAAAAATTCTCTGAATCTAAATCTGTTACTAATGATTCTTTTGAGATAATAATAAACGATGTTCATACTGTTGATGTATATCCTAACTCGATAAACAAGTTAAACGGTGTTACTTATTTTATCGGAAAAGAAGGAATAGAAAAATCGCTTTACTTGCTGGCAAAAAATAGCAGTATAGAGCTTTCGAAGTTCGAAGGAACTTTAATTGAAAGTGAAGAAACTGTTTTTAAGAAGTGCCCGCTAACAAATCAAAACAGAATTTCAATGCAGTTACTCTTTAGTTTTACAATTCCGCAAGTTCTTGGTGCAGAAAACTCTTTTGGTTTCGGTGATAGACTTGGCTTAGCAAACGGTGGACATATTCGTTCGCTTACAATAGGAAATTTCAAACCAATTCTTGCTCAGCAATCAATTCGTGAACTGACAAGAACTAAGAGAACTGCAGATGAAGTAATGGATGCCGCAGTGTGGGCGGTCTTTCAAGAAGGTTATAAAAGTGGATTTGGCTCTGACGCAGATCACTTGAAAACTCCGGATGATATTGTAATGATGTTGAAAGCGGGTTTCACTATGTTCACTTTTGACCCCGGCGAGCATGTAGATAACAATGCAGATGCTTATGATGAACAAAAACTTTATAGTGTTGTTGCAAACTTACCATGGAGCGAGCTTAACGATACTTTTCCAGCAGCAGAAAGACGTTATTCTAATAAAGAATTCATAATAAGTGATGATTTTGTACTTGAAGTGAATGAACAAGATTTCTTGCGCGCTTACGCAAAGTATGGCAAAGCAATTTCGCATATCAAAAAAATGTATGAACATCTTAAGAGCATTAGCGGCGGAAGCCCGTTTGAAGTAGAAGTTTCAGTTGACGAGACAGAATCTGTTACATCAGCATTCGAGCATTTTTTCTTTGCCAGCGAACTGCACCGCTTGAAAGTTGAGTTTGTAAGTTTAGCGCCGCGCTTTATCGGCTCTTTTGAAAAAGGAATTGACTACAAAGGCGATTTGGAATTATTCGAGAGAGAATACGTAAAGCATTTGGCAATCACAAAGCACTTCGGTAAGTATAAAATCAGCCTTCATTCTGGCAGCGATAAGTTTTCTGTTTACAAAGTAATTGGCTCACTCCGCGGAGCTCATACACATGTTAAAACAGCCGGCACAAGTTACCTTGAAGCGCTTCGTGTAGTTGCGGCAGAAGACTCTAAACTCTTCCGAGAAATTTATGATTTCTGCTTCGCACTTTACGAAACTGAAAAGCTATCTTATCACGTTTCTGCAAATTTGGGCAATCTAAAAATGGCTTCGGCTTATAGTGAACAGGAACTGTTAGAACTTTTTAATTCCGATGATGCACGCCAAGTTCTTCATGTAACTTTTGGTAAAGTGTTAACTGAAAGAACGGCAAACGGATATTTATTCAAAGATAAAATTCTCAATTGCCTAAAAGTAAATGAGAAAACTCATTATACATTTTTAACTAATCATTTTATAAAACACATTGAACCATTCTGCTGAAATGAAAAGAGAAATAATCTTAGAAGAAATCATTAAAAGAAAATCAGTTGCAGTTATTCGTGTAAAAGAAGCCGATAAACTAAAAAAAGTAATTGAAGCACTTGCGCTTGGCGGAGTTTCTGTCGCAGAAGTAACCATGACAGTTCCAAATGCTATTGGCTTGATCCAGCAAATTACACAAGAACTTAGCAACGAAATTATTGTTGGTGTTGGCTCTGTTCTAAATGCAGATGTTGCCAAGCAAGCAATTGAAGCCGGGGCCAAATATGTCGTCAGCCCAATTTTCAAAAAAGAAATAATTGATGCCGCACACGAGTATGATGTTCCAGCTATGCCTGGCTGCTTTACGCCAACAGAAATATTTACAGCTTACGAATATGGCGCTGATGTTGTAAAAGTTTTTCCTGCAGATGTTTTAGGAATGCCTTTCTTCAAAGGAATTCTTGCACCGATGCCTCAATTAAAATTAATGCCAACTGGCGGTGTTTCATTAACTAATGCCGGAGATTGGATTAAAGCAGGTGCTGTTGCAGTAGGAATTGGCTCGGCTTTGCTGGATAAAGTAGCAATTGATAACGAAAATTATTCTAAGCTGACTGAAAATGCTCTACTGATTACTCAGAGCATAAATTACGCAATTAAGAAGTAGGAGATAAAATGGTTTTATCATTTGCAGATGTGAAAGATAAAGTTTGTGTAATAACCGGCGGCTGCGGAGTTCTTGGCGGAGTATTTTCTCAAGCGCTGCTGGATGCTGGTGCTAAGGTTGCAATTCTTGATTACAAAAAAGGAAGGTGTGAAGATTGCGCTCGCGGCTTGGCAGCAAAAAGTGGTAAAGATGTTCTTTGTGCTGTTGCTAATGTTTTAGATAAGGAAAGTTTAATTGAAGCAAAGAAACATATTAATAAACACTTAGGCAAAGTTGATGTATTGTTAAATGGTGCAGGAGGCAACTCTCCAAAAGCAACTTGTGCTAACGAATTTTTAACTGCTGAAAATATGAGTGATCTTTCAAAATCATTTTTTGGTTTAGACATTGAAGGATTTAGAAGCGTCTTCGATTTGAACTTTCTTGGTACAGTTTTACCTGCTATGGTTTTTGCAGAAGATATGATTGGCAGAGGCGGCAGCGTAATAAACTTTTCTTCTATGAGTGCCTTTAGACCCCTTACTAAAATTCCAGCGTATTCTGCCGCAAAAGCATCTGTTAATAATTTAACTGAATGGCTGGCGGTTCACTTTGCTAAAGTAAATGTACGCGTTAACGCAATTGCACCTGGATTTTTCTTAACTAATCAAAACAGATTTTTATTAACTGATGAAAAAACCGGTGAACTTACTGAGCGCGGACATAAAATTATTGCTGGAACACCAATGGGCAGATTTGGTGAACCGGAAGAATTACTTGGTACACTTTTCTTTTTAATCTCGGATCTTTCAAAGTTTGTAACCGGAGTTATAGTTCCAGTTGACGGAGGCTTTAACGCTTACAGCGGTGTTTAATTAAAGGAATAAAAAATGAGCGAAGTATTAAATATCAAAAAAGAAGCAGCAATAGATTTGCTTTCACTCGGTGCACTCGTTCACCGTTTGGACCCCGGAATAATTCCATTCAGAAAAGCTGCACAATGCCAAATACATGTAAGCGGTGGAGAGTTTAACGTTGCTGCAAACTTGGCAGATTGTTTCAGAATGAACACGGCAATTGCATCGGCAATGGTTGAATATCCAATTGGAGACCTAATTGCTGAACGCGTTCGTGCATTGGGTGTTAAACCATTTTACAAAAAAATGAAACACAATGGGGTCAACGGTCCAAATATGGCAACTGTTTACAGCGATAGAGGTTTAGGCTCGCGCGCACCTGTAGTTTTTTATAACAGATGCAACGAAGGAGCTTCATATCTTAAGCCGGGCGATTTTCACTGGAAAGAAATCTTCGCAAGCGGAGTTAAATGGTTTCACAGTGGAGGAATTTTTGCTTCACTTTCCGAGACAACCGGGCAGCTTATTATTGAAGCAATGAAAGAGGCAAAAACTGCCGGCGCAATTACAAGTTTCGATTTGAACTTCCGCGCTAAACTTTGGAATATTTGGGGTGGCGAAAGTAAAGCTGCCGAAGTCTTAGATGGAATTGTAAAATACGTTGATGTACTTGTTGGGAATGAAGAAGATTTGCAGAAAGGGTTAGGTTTTCCGGGACCGGATGTTCACGCAAAATCAAAATTAGACCCAAGCGTTTTTTTTGCTATGATTAAAGATGTTACAACAAAATATCCTAACATTAAAGCTGTTGCTACAACGTTGAGAGAAGTTCACTCTACTAACAGACACAGTTGGAGCGCAGTTGCATGGATAAACGGAAAAACATATTCAGCCCCAACTTGCGAGCTCGATGTGCTCGATAGAGTTGGCGGTGGAGATGGTTTTGCAGCCGGATTTATTTACGGCTTGCTTAACGGCGATACACCTGATGATGCTGTAAAACTTGGCTGGGCACATGGCGCTTTGTTAACCACAACTCCAGGCGATACATCAATGGCTACAGTTGAAGAAGTCTGCTCTTTTGCTAAAGGCGGCTCTGCAAGAATTCAAAGGTAAATTTGGAAGGCAGTTTGTAAGATGATTTATTATGCACGTGGAAGCGAATGCGAGATACTTACAGAAGATGATTTACGCGAGGGTTTGTTTACTGCTCTTGAAAAACTTGGACTTAAAGAGAAAGTTTTGGCAGTTCCACCAGATTTTACTCGCTTCCATTCTCAAGCAGGAGTGCTTACTCGAATTGCATATAAGTATTATGGAGAAAACTTAACAGACATTCTTCCGGCGCTTGGCACTCACGCAGCTATGAACGATAAAGAAATTGATAAGATGTTCGGCGATCTTCCGAAAAAAATTTTTAGAATTCATAACTGGCGGAGTGATCTTCAAACACTTGGAGAAGTTCCTTCGGAATTTATTTATGAAGTAAGTGAAGAAAAACTTAATTATTCTTGGCCAGCTCAAGTAAACAAACTCCTGGCAGTTGGAAATTTTGATCTGATTCTTTCAATTGGTCAAGTTGTCCCTCACGAAGTTGTAGGAATGGCTAACTACACAAAAAATATTTTTGTTGGAACCGGCGGCAAAGAGGGAATTAATAAAAGTCATTACCTCGGTGCTGTTTATGGAATGGAACGAATGATGGGGCGCGCTGATACACCGGTGCGTAAAGTTCTAAATTATGCAGCTGATAATTTTGCTAAACATTTACCAATTGTTTATGTGCTGACAGTTGTTGGTAAAGATATGTTTGGCAAATTAGCAGTAAAAGGCTTGTTTGTAGGCGATGATTACGAAACGTTCAAACTCGCAGCAGACTTATCCCTCAAAATAAACTTTGAAATGCTTGCTGAACCATTGAAAAAAGTTGTAGTCTATCTCGATCCTTACGAATTCAAAAGTACGTGGCTTGGAAACAAAAGTATTTACAGAACAAGAATGGCAATTGCTGATGATGGCGAATTGATTGTACTAGCGCCCGGACTGAAAGAGTTTGGCGAAGATAAAGAGATTGACCGCTTGATTAGAAAGTATGGCTATGTTACAACACAAGAAGTTTTGAAAGCCGTTGAAGAAAATGATGAGCTTAAAAATAACCTAAGCGCCGCCGCACATCTTATTCACGGTTCTTCCGAAAATAGATTTAAGATTACTTACTGCCCGGGAAATTTAACCAAAGAAGAAATAGAAAGTGTTAATTTCGCTTACGCAGATTTGAAGAAGATGAAGAACATGTACAACCCGCAAATCTTGAAAGATGGTTTTAACATAATGCCTAACGGCGAAGAAATTTTTTACATCTCAAATCCCGCACTTGGTTTGTGGGCTTACAAAGATAGATTCAAAGATTAACATAATGACTGCCAGAATTAAAATAATAGCTGATGATAAGATTCCATTCTTAAAAGGAGTGTTGGAACCATTTGCTGATATTGCTTACTTATCGCCGAAAGAAATTACTAAAGAAGTTGTTGGTGATGCAGATGCACTACTGATTAGAACAAGAACGAAGTGCAATGCTGAATTGCTGGAAAACTCTGACCTAAAGTTTATTGCCACAGCTACAATCGGTTATGACCACATAGACACTGCTTACTGCGGTTCCAAAAATATTAAATGGATTAGCGCTCCGGGCTGCAACTCAAGCTCTGTTCAACAATATATTGCTTCGGCTTTAGCTACAGTTGCTGCGAGGAATAGCTTCGAACTAACTGCTAAAACTTTGGGAATTGTTGGCGTTGGTAATGTTGGAAACAAAGTTGAAAAGTTTGCAAAAGCAATTGGAATGAATGTGCTGCTTTGCGATCCTCCAAGAGCAAGAACTGAAGGCTGCAATCCATTTGTATCTCTGGATGAACTTATTGCTAAAAGTAACATAATCACTTTTCACGTTCCTCTTAACAGGAGCGGTGAAGACAAAACATTTCATCTTGCAGATAGTAAATTCTTTGAAAGTTTTTCTGACAGCAAAATTATTTTCAACAGCTCACGCGGAGAAGTTGTTGAAACGCAGGCTCTAAAACATGCAATCAAAAATGGAAAAGTATCTTGCGCAGTTTTGGATGTCTGGGAAAACGAACCAAACATAGATTTAGAATTATTAGAGCTTGTTGATTTAGCTACTCCGCACATTGCTGGTTATTCTGCTGATGGAAAAGCTAATGGAACTGCAAAGTGTGTAAATGGATTAGCCGATTTTTTTAATCTTCCGCTTCAAAGCAGATGGTATCCACAAGAAATTCCTAAAGCCTATAATTCAGAAGTCATCAATTTCGATTGCACCGGTTTTAATGTGCACGAAATTATAAGCAAAGTAATTCTTCATACATACAAAATTGAAGAAGACGATAAGCGCCTCCGTACTTCTATAGATACTTTTGAAAAACAGCGCGGCGATTATCATGCTAGAAGAGAGTTTAATTATTACACACTCAGTCTCGATAACTGTACTGATTCGGTTTTGAATAAGTTACATCAAATTGGATTTAAGTAATAATATTCACAGGAAACAAAATGAGCAAAGCAGATATTGGTTTAGTTGGTCTTGCGGTAATGGGAGAAAATTTAGTTTTGAATATGGAAAGTAATGGCTACACTGTTGCGGTTTACAATCGAACAGTTGATAAGGTGGATAACTTTGTTAATGGAAGAGGAAAAGGTAAAAATGTAATTGGCGTTCATACTATTGAAGAATTGACAGCCAACTTAAAATTGCCCCGCAAAGTAATGATAATGGTAAAAGCCGGAAAGCCTGTAGATGATTTTGTTGAACTGCTTATTCCGCATCTTGAAAAAGGTGATATTATCATCGATGGTGGAAATTCACACTTTCCAGATTCTATAAGAAGAACAAAATACTTAGAAGAGAAAGGATTGCTTTACATAGGAACCGGCGTCAGCGGCGGAGAAGAAGGCGCACTCAAAGGTCCATCAATTATGCCTGGCGGTTCGGTTGAGGCTTGGAACCATGTTAAAGATATTTTTCAATCAATCTCTGCTAAAGTTGCTGATGGAACTCCCTGCTGCGATTGGGTCGGTGAAAATGGCGCAGGACACTTTGTTAAAATGGTTCACAACGGAATTGAATATGGTGACATGCAATTGATATGTGAAGCTTACCAGATTATGAAAGACCTTGTGGGAATGAACGCAGATGAAATGCACGAAGTTTTCAAAGAGTGGAACAAAGGAGAATTGGAAAGTTACCTTATTGAAATTACCAGTGATATTCTTGCTTACAAAGATGATGATGGTACCTCTCTTGTTGATAAAATTTTA
This sequence comes from uncultured Melioribacter sp., assembly GCA_964575995.1. Taxonomy (GTDB): domain Bacteria; phylum Bacteroidota; class Ignavibacteria; order Ignavibacteriales; family Melioribacteraceae; genus Stygiobacter. The sequence continues at coordinate 103,796 of CAZNTN010000006.1, forward strand.
GATACAGCCGGACAAAAAGGAACCGGAAAGTGGACAGTGCTCGCCTCACTTGATACAGGAGCGCCTCTTACACTCATTGGCGAAGCAGTCTACGCACGCGCTCTTTCTGCTTTGAAGAATGAACGTGTTGAAGCCTCAAAAGTTTTGAACGGACCTACACCAAAATTCTCCGGTGATAAAAAACAATTTATCGAAGACTTAAGAAAAGCGTTGTACGCTTCTAAATTGGTTTCTTATGCTCAAGGTTACGTGTTAATGCGTTACGCCGCACAAGAATACGGCTGGAACTTGAATAACGGCGCAATTGCTTTAATCTGGCGCGGCGGATGTATTATTCGTTCAGTCTTTTTAGGAAAAATCAAAGAAGCATTCGATAAAAATCCAAACTTATCAAATCTTCTGCTCGATCCTTTTTTTGCAGAAAAGATTTTGGATGCACAATCTTCTTGGCGTAAAGTTGTTGCTTCTTCTGTTGAAAATGGAATTTGGATCCCTGCTCTTTCAACCGCTCTAAATTATTTTGATGGCTTTAGAAACGGAAGACTTCCTGCAAACTTGCTTCAAGCTCAACGCGATTACTTTGGCGCGCATACTTATGAAAGAGTAGATAAACCTCGCGGTATGTTCTTTCATACAAACTGGACAGGAAGAGGCGGTAACACTGCTTCTACAACTTACAACGTATAATGCAGAGTGCACGCCTTGCCGAAGACGCAAGCAGAGGCAGGTAGAACGATATTTTTATATTTTTTGTTACAGGTAATTTAAAATTATGGAGAAGAAATTGGAAATCAAGAAACTAACCGCAAACACAATTAGAATTTTAGCAGCAGAATGTGTACAAAAGGCAAATTCCGGTCATCCTGGAATGCCGATGGGAATGGCTGATGTTGCCTCAATTTTATGGACAGAATTTATCAAACATAATCCTGATGAACCAAATTGGGCTGGACGAGATAGGTTCGTTCTCTCCGGCGGTCACGGCTCGATGCTTATTTACTCTATGCTTCATCTTAGCGGTTACAATGTTACGATGGATGATCTAAAATCATTTAGACAGTGGGGAAGCAAAACTGCCGGTCATCCGGAGTATGGACACGTTCCCGGTGTTGAAACTACAACCGGTCCGTTAGGACAAGGTTTTGGAAATGGAATAGGAATGGCGATTGCGGCAAAAATGACTGAAGCGCGTTACGGAAAATTATTCGGCGGAAATTTTATTTATGGATTCTGCGGCGATGGAGATTTAATGGAAGGCGTTTCGCACGAAACTGCTTCTACCGCCGGACACTTAAAACTAGGCAACATCATTTATTTCTATGATGACAACAACATTACTATTGAAGGACACACGCATTTAACATTTTCAGAAGACATTCAAAAAAGATTTGAAAGTTATGGCTGGCAAGTTTTGCATACAGATGCTTATGATCATGATGGAATTAGAAAAGCGGTTGTTGCTGGACAAGCCGCAACAGAAAAACCAACTTTAGTTATTACTAAATCTATTATTGGTTTTGGCTCCCCGAACAAAGCTAATACACATGATGTTCACGGTTCGCCTCTTGGCAAAGATGAAATTATTAAGACTAAAGAGAATTTGAACTGGCCTATTGATAAAGAATTTTACGTACCGCAAGAAGTAGCAGATCTATTTGCATCCCGTAAAAGCGAAATGAAAAAGGCTTATGATCTTTGGCAGAAAGATTTTATTGCATGGAAAAAAGCCGAGGCAGATAATGCAGATGCTTACGAAAGAGCAATCAACTGCTGGCTGCCGGATAACCTTGAAGAAGAATTAGTAGCAGCTGTTCCTAAAGAACCAAACGCAACTAGAACTTTATCCAGCAAAGTGATTCAAAAAATTGCTCAAGTTGTTCCTTACTTTGTTGGAGGCTCTGCCGATTTAGCTCCATCTACTAACACATTTATGAATGGCTTTGAGGCAATCTTTGCCCAAAAATTTGGAGGAAGAAATTTTCACTTCGGAATTCGTGAGCATGGTATGGGTGCGATTCTAAATGGTATTATTCTCTACGGAGGATATAAAGCCTTTGGCGCTACATTTTTTGTCTTCTCGGATTACATGCGTCCAGCCATTCGATTAGCTGCGTTGATGCAAATACCGGCAATATATGTTTTCACACACGATTCAATCTTTGTTGGCGAAGATGGACCAACTCATCAGCCGGTAGAACATTTAGCAGTGTTGAGAGCTATTCCAAACTCAACAGTCCTTCGTCCCGCTGATGGAATTGAAACAGCTATGGCTTGGGCTTATGCATTAAGAAAAACTGATGGACCGGTTTCCCTAATTCTAACAAGACAAAAAATTGATTCATTTGAAAGAGCAGCAGATTTTAAGCATAGCGATATTTTGAACGGCGCATACATCACTAGCAAAGAGAAAGAAGGAAAGTTGGATTTGGTAATTGCAGCCAGCGGGTCAGAAGTTCCTGTTGCTGATTCAGCAAAAAAATTACTTAGCGATAAATTGAATATAAGAGTTGTCTCCATTCCTTCGAAAGAAATTTTCGAAAAACAATCTGATGAATTTAAAACACAATTATTCCCGGCTGATGTTCCGGTTGTAGTAGTTGAAGCCGCATCTATGACAGGCTGGGGAGATTTGTTCCGCCAAAAATTACTTCTGTTAGGAATGAAATCTTTCGGTGCTTCGGCGCCTTATCAAACTCTTGCAGAAAAATTTGGATTTACCGGAACAAGTGTTGCCGAGAAAATTAAAAGCTGGTTATAAAATTTCAACTTAGTTAAAGAGGAAAAATGGAAGTAAGATATTCGCCGGATCAAAATGGATTTAAGAAGATGGATACAGCCGGGCTTCGCAGTTCTTTTTTGATTGAGACACTTTTTTCGCCCAACGAAATACCTATGGTTTATTCCGATGTTGATCGATCGATTACAGGTTCTGCTGTACCAGTTGATAAAACTTTGCAGCTTACAGCAGCAAAAAGAGAAATGTCGGCAGAATATTTTTGCGAACGACGCGAAGTTGGTGTTTTTAACATTGGAAACTCCGGCGTAATTTCAATCGATGGAACAGATTACAGAATGGATTACCGTGATGCTCTTTACATTGGAAGAGGAGCCAAAAGTATAGAGTTCAAAAGTGTTAGAGCAGAAACTCCGGCACATTTTTATTTTGTAAGCTATCCGGCGCATACAAAATATCCTACAAAGCATATTACTTATGAGCAGGCAATTCACCGCCATCTTGGCTCTGCAGAAACATCAAACAAGAGAACTATCAACCAATATATTTTGCCGGATATACTTCCAACTTGTCAGCTTGTAATGGGAATAACAGAACTTGAAGATGGCAGCGTTTGGAATACAATGCCCTGTCATACTCACCTGCGCAGAAGTGAAGTTTATATGTATTTCAATTTGAACCCAGATGCTTTTGTTGTTCACTTGATGGGTGAAGCAGATGAAACCCGCCACATAATTATCCGCGATAGAGAAGCGGTTCTCTCAACAAGCTGGTCGCTTCATTCCGGCTGCGGTACGCAAAGTTATTCTTTTATTTGGGCGATGGGCGGTGAAAACCAAGTGTTCGATGACATGGACGCAATTGCAACCAAAGACTTAAAATAAGGAGACGAAAATGATACTTGATAAATTTAGTCTGAAAGGTAAAACAGCAATTGTAACCGGCGCTAATAAAGGTATTGGGCAATATTACGCTTTAGCATTAGCAGAAGCCGGAGCAGATGTAATAATTAGCGCTTCGTATGAACAAAATTTTTCTGAAACAGAAAAATTGATTAATGAGCATGGAAGCAGATTCAAAGGTTACGTATGCGATTTTTCAGACCGTGATGCTTTGTATGTATTTATCAGGCAGGTTAAAGCAGATTTTCCACGCGTAGATATTTTAGTAAACAATGCCGGAACAATACTCCGCCAGCCTATTGCAGAGCACTCAGACGAATATTGGGATAAAGTAATTGGAATTAATTTATCAGCACAGTTCATTTTAACTCGCGAGTTTGGAAAAGAAATGGTTGTACGCGGTTACGGAAAAATTGTTTTCATCGCTTCACTGCTTTCATTTCAAGGTGGAATAACTGTACCTGGTTATGCAGCAAGCAAGGGCGGTGTTAAACAATTAACTATGGCTTTTTCAAATGAATGGGCAGGTAAAGGCGTAACTATTAACGCAATTGCGCCCGGCTACATTGCAACAGATAATACAAAAGCATTGCGCGAAGATGAGAAAAGAAATAAATCAATTTTAGAAAGAATTCCAGCCGGAAGATGGGGGACTCCGGAAGACCTTATGGGAACGGTTGTATTCTTATGTTCGGATGCTTCAAACTACCTCAACGGCAGCGTTGTTACTGTTGATGGTGGCTGGATGGGGCGTTAATTATATAATTAATAGGAAAAATTAAGTGAATAAAAAAGTTGTAACATTTGGCGAAATTATGCTTAGGCTTTCAACTCCTGGTTTCACTCGTTTTGTTCAAGCTCAAAACTTGGATGTAACTTTTGGCGGCGGCGAGGCTAACGCTGCTGTTGCACTTTCCAATTATGGTTTTGATTCTTACTACGTTACAAAATTACCTAAAAATGAAATCGGGCAAGCGGCACTAAATCATTTAAGAAGATTTGGAGTTAAAGACGATTATATTGTACGCGGCGGAGAGCGTGTTGGAATTTATTTCTTAGAAACGGGCGCAAGCCAAAGAGCAAGCAAAGTAATTTATGATAGAGCAAACTCCGCAGTCTCTCAAATGAAAAATGAAGAAGTTGACTGGGATAAAGTCTTTGAAAGGGCTGATTGGTTCCACTGGACAGGAATTACTCCTGCACTTGGTAAAAGCGCACAAGAAGCATTAATATCAGCCTGCGAAACTGCTAAAACGAAAAATGTTACAATAAGCTGCGATTTGAATTTTAGAGCAAAGATGTGGACCGAAGCCCAAGCACAAGCCGTTATGAAACCGCTGATGAAGTATGTTGATGTTTGTATTGCTAACGAGGAAGACCCGGAAAAAAGTTTAGGCTTGAAGGCTGATAATACAAATATTGAAGCCGGGGAACTAAACCAAGAAGGTTATTTTGATGTAGCAAAAAAAATGAAAGATGTCTTTGGCTTTAAAACTGTTGCAATAACTTTTAGAGAAAGTTATTCGGCTTCTAAGAATGGCTGGAGCGCATTATTGCTTGATGAAAAAGACTGCTTAATTCCTTACCATTCTAAAAAATATGATATTGAGATTGTTGATAGAGTTGGCGGCGGAGATTCTTTTGCAAGCGGTTTGATCTATGGTTTGCTTTCCAAAACTAACACTAAAGAAGCACTTGAGTTTGCCGTTGCTGCAAGCTGCTTAAAACATTCAATACCAGGTGATTTTAATTTAGTTAGTATTGACGAAATTGAAAAACTTGTTAAAAGCGGAGGCTCCGGCAGAGTAGAAAGATAATTTCTATTACAAGCTAAATAAAACTGCTTTTTATCCGATAATGATGTTGGCATTTTATGCATTATAGATTTTGTAACAATTATTAGGATAATTTGCGAAAGTTATTTTCATATTGGACTCCTCCAAGCTTTGGGGATAAAGAGAAAACACGTGAAGCTGCTTATGCTCATTACATAATTATTTCTATTTCTATCGGGCTGCTTTATTCGCTATCTATTAATTTTAATTTATCTCATTTCGGCGAAACTCATTTCATATTACTTTCAATGTGTTTTCTGCTTTTGCTGTTTTATCTCAATAAAGCTGATAAGCTAAAATCTCCTATTCTTGTCCTAGTAATTTTTACAATGATAATTTCTTTGGGTCTGATGCTCTTTTCTCTTGGAGTAAACGATGAAATAGTTTTAGCATTTCCAATTATTTTGTTTGCTGCCAGCTTAAAGTTCGACCGTGCTTCACTCATAATTACTTTGTTGATTCAGTTAGCAGTAATTGCTTTTGTTGGCTATCTAGAAATAAATGAATTTGTTAAAAACGATTCGTCTCAAGAGGTAAACTTATCCAAGCTGATAACCTTATCAATAATTCTCATAATCACAGCTTTTATAGTTGATTTACTTGTGAATGATTCTAAGACTTATATAAGCAAACTTAAATCAAGCTCGGATGAGTTAACTAACCTAAATCGTAATCTGAATAGCTTAGTTGCAGCAAAAGTAAAATTCTTTTCAATAGTCGCTCACGATTTACGAAGCCCTTTCCAAGGATTATTAGGCATCGCAAATATACTTGAGAATCTTGACGATGAGCTTACAACTAAAGAGAGAAAAGATTTTGTAGCGAGACTAAATACTGCACTTAAAAGACAGTACGATTTTTTAGAGGAGCTGCTTCTCTGGGGTAAGTTCCAAGGAAACGTGGTTGATTTTGACCCACAATTCTGTAACCTAAAAGAAATAGTAGAACGAAACCGCGAGATTTTATCCGGCAATATCGAGAAGAAAAAACTTAGTTTTAATTTTGATTCGCCTGATGAAGTATATTTAATGTGTGACGAAAATCTTATATCTACTGTAATTCGCAACCTTCTTTCAAATGCAATAAAATATACACCGGTTGGTGGAAGTATTTGTGTTGTAGTAAAGGAAGAACTTTTATTTGTTACCGCAGAAGTTAGAGATACCGGAATTGGTTTATCTGATGAGAGAAAGCAGCAGCTCTTCAAAGTTGAAGCAAATAATTCTACAAGAGGCACAGAAGATGAAGCCGGTACTGGATTAGGACTGATACTTTGTAAAGAGATAATAGAAAAGCACTTGGGAGAAATATCTGTTAAAAGTGAAGAGGGAAAGGGAGCTTCCTTTTTGATTAAGCTGCCTAAAGAAATTACTTAATTGAGACCTCTAAAAAATAAAATTGTACTACACCCCGCCTCTAACCGACGCAGCAGCGCGGGCGTTCAATCTGCGTCATCCTTGTTCTACTTATAAATTATTCAGGTCTCGTATTCTTTTTCTAGGAATCAATAAAGAGAAAGTACTTCCTTTTCCTTTCTCTGTATCAATTAAAATTTTAATTCCATTATTATCGCAGTACCTTTTAGCTATCGCAAGTCCCAAGCCATTGCCGTCAAAAGTACGGTTAATGCCTTGTTCTTCTTGAGAAAAAGCATCGAATATATTTGGAAGATATTCTTTAGAAATACCGCGCCCGGTATCATTAACTTTCAACAGTAAAAAATCATCATCAAAATTATCTACTACAACTTCTACTTTGCCTGTTGAAGTAAATTTGATTGCGTTATCTATCAAGTTAGATAAAATATTTATCATGCTGTTCTTATCGCAATAGACAACTGCTTCATCGGTTAGCTCAATTAACTCAAGAGAAAGATTTTTCTGTTCAGAAAGAATAGCGAACTCTGTTGCTAAATCTCTTAACACATCATTAAGCAAATTAAAACTGCTGAAACTTGGTGTGTAAGCCCCGCCCTGAATTTCTGCCATTTTAATAATCAACTCAATTGTTCTTGTCATTCTATTGCTGGCGTTCTTAGCATATTCAATGTACTTGAATATGTCTTTTGTTTCATTTTCCTCAAGTACTTCTTTTATAATAGATAAGTTGCTAAGGATTATATGCAAAGGAGTTCTTATTTCGTGGGAGATTTGGGCTAAAAACTCAGATTTAATTCTATCTGCTTTTTCTGCTTCGATCTTGGCTACAATTAGTTGTTGTTCGTATTGTTTTCGCTCTGTTATATTACGAACAATGGCTTGTATTAAGTATTTATCTTCTAAATAAATTTTGTTGAGGCTGATTTCTGTATTTATTATTTCACCTTTAGTAGTTAATAAATCCCATTCAAAAAATTGTGAAATACCGTTCAGCGCAGCCTCAATCTTTTGATTAGCAACTTCTCTGGAAAGCTCTCCTGTTGTTTGCATAGAAGGAGAATAGTCTAATACACTTTTGTTCAAAATATCTTCCCGCGTTCTTTGAAATAACTCTTCTGTTTTAATATTACAGTCAATCATCACACTGTTATCGATAATAATGATAGCGTCGTTAGCAGTTTCAAAAAGCGTTCTAAATTTGTATTCACTATTAGCCAATTCGTTTTGTGCATTATGAATATTGTCCTGCATCCTATCAATGGCATTACCTAAAATTAATACTTCATCTATTAGTTCGGGTGAAGCGGCACGAAAACTATAATCACCTTTGCCAATGCTTTCGGTAACAATTGCAAGCTTTTTAAGAGGTTTACCAACAAGTATCCATATAACCAATCCTGTAAATAAAGAGATTATGAGTAATGTAACCCCTAAATTCTTTGTTACAAGGTTTGCAAATTGCATCAGATTATTATTGTACTTACCTGGCGGCGAAAAAGAAAGTATAAAAATTCTTTTCTCTTCTAAATACCTAAACGCTACTGCAAATCCGGCAATGTCATCAATGTGAAAACCATGTTCTCTGCTTAAAATTAACTCCTTTAAATCTTTGTGGAACAAATTTTTATTTTGGAATAGCAAGCTTTCTTCTTTTCCACCAGAAATTAAATTCATTTTTTCATCCGCAACCAAAACTAATCGAGTTCCTGCCGTATTTATATCTTCGATTAATGAATCTAGACTTGTAAACCTATTTTCTGAAATTTCTACCATTTTTTCAATTCTATCAATGCTTTCAACTTGCTGCTGAGCTTCAGCTTTAAGAAAATAATCTAAAAAATGATTTCTTGTTAGCATGCTTACAAAAACAAGCGGTATTGTAAAGAGAAGAATAAACCAAACAGAAAGCCGAATTGCTAAGTTGTTTTTGTTAAAGTATTTCTTCCAGAAACGGAACTGTTGTAAATCGTCTTTATTTTCTTCTACACTAATTTTTCCCCATTGCGGTCTTCGGAATCTATCGGGTAGTGCTATTATTACAAGCGTAGTATATAAAGTGGTAAAAACAAATTCCGGCACCCAGCCTTTATAAAGTTTTACTAATGTCTCTACTGGCGGTAACTGCCCTCCAACGAGCGATTGATAAACATTTGGGAAAAAGAAGTAAGCTGTAAAATATCCGGGCAGATAAATTGGACCATAATAAACTAACATTAGGAAAAGCCAGCCAAGTATTAGTCCAGGCATATTAAGTTTTTCATAAACTAAATTTTTATATGCCCAGCCTATCCATACAGCAGATACCCAATGTTGAAACATAATGTAGAATTTTATTTCTTCAGATGGTGCAATTAGGCATGAAATTGTTCCAATTATAAACCCGCCTACAGGACCTGTTATAGCAGCACCTATCGAATTAAAAATTTCTCTTGCATCTGATAGAACGTTAGTCCCCGGAATGTAAAAATAAACGTTTGCGTAAATGGAGATTAATGAAATGCAGCCAATGATTAAAGAGATAATCAGTGCTCTAATAGGCAATAGCAAATATAACTTCTTATACATTTTATTTTAATACCGGTGCTGTTTAGAGTTTACTTATCCTAAAGGAAAATCAATAAAATTTTTTGTAATTGCAAACAAAATATTTTGCAGATACCACGCTTTGAAATGTGTGTTTCAGTTTTACCATCTCCTTACCAAGTATGAAGTATTGAATTGCAAGATTATGCTAAAAGGAATCGAAATAAAGTTAAATTAGGCACGATTTCACTTGAAAAATAGAATACAAATTTGCATTATAGTAAACGGTAAAGTAATTGATAAAGATAAATTATGTATAAGTGCATAAATATTCTAAAAGAGCTTATTTTTTTGAGTTTAATTTTGCTGGTAAACATTTCATTTGCAAAAACTTACTACGTAGCTCCTAATGGCTCAGATGCAAACAGTGGTACGAAAAGCTATCCATTTAAGACCATTGCATATGCTGTTGGAAAAGTAGTTGCAGGTGATTCTATCTTACTGGCTCCTGGTACATATACAATAAACTCCACTTTAAATATTTCAAAGAGCGGAACTGCAGATTCAAAAATATATTTACTATGCAGTGAAAATGGAAGAGCATTGTTAGATTGCTCACCGCTTCCTTTTAGCAGCAGTAACAGAGGAATAAACCTCAAAGCAAATTATTGGTATATAAAGGGTTTAGATATTAAAGGTGCTGGTGATAATGGAATGAATATTAGCGGCTCCAATAATATAATTGAGTTTTGTTCATTCTATGAAAATCAAGATACAGGTTTGCAGCTGAGCGGCGGCGCTTCTAACAATAGAATAATTAATTGCGATTCTTACTATAATGCTGATCCAACAAATGGAAATGCAGATGGGTTTGCACCTAAGTTAGATGTAGGCTCTAATAATTATTTCTATGGATGCAGAGCTTGGCAGAATTCGGATGATGGCTGGGATGGCTATTTGCGCCCTTCTGATAACATTAATACAATAATTGAAAACTGCTGGAGCTTTATGAATGGTTATTTAAAGAGCGGCACACTTTCTTCCGGAAATGGCAACGGATTTAAAATGGGCGGCGGAGATAACACTAATAAAGACAGCCTTAGAAACAACGTTACAATTAAAAACTCTCTCTGCTTTGATAACAGAGTTAAGGGGTTCGATCAAAACAATAATTATGGAAGTATGATTCTACTTAACTGCACCGCTTTTAGAAACGGTTCCCATAATTATGCAATTCCGAGAAAAGTAAGAACGACCAGTGAAGTAAATGTAAAAAATTGTATTTCTTATCTTTCTCTTGGTGTTAATTTAACCGCTAATACTGTGCAAGCTACTAACTCTTGGAATTTACCAATTATACTTAGCGATAAAGATTTTCTATCGCTTGATACAACCGGCGTTCGTGGTACAAGAAAAAATGATGGAAGTTTGCCCGACTTAAAATTTCTTAGACCCTCAAAGAACAGTCAGCTTATTGATAAAGGAACCGATGTAGGTATAATTTATAGAGGTAGCGCTCCAGATTTAGGAGCTTTTGAATTCGATGAGTTTTATACTTCCGCTATAAAAGATGAATTACCAAGCGCTTTCATACTAGAGCAGAATTATCCAAATCCTTTTAATCCAACAACAACAATAATCTTCAAGCTGCAAACGGCAAGCCGAGTAACTCTTAAAGTTTACGATGTTTTAGGAGGAGAAGCTGCAACGTTAGTTGATGAATACAGACAAGCAGGAACTTATAATTCTCAATTCTCAATTCTAAATTCTCAATTAACAACCGGCGTTTACTTCTACAGATTAACTGCCGATAATTTTACTCAAACAAAAAAAATGGTTTTTTTAAAATGAGTGTAACCATCTAATAGATTTAATACAAATAAAGTAATAATAGGAATATGCTATGAAAATTAGTTTTCTGGTTTTTTTGAGTTTAGCCATTTTACTCACAAATTTTAGTTATGCTCAAAATGTAAAGAATATCAATAATTGGTCTGAGAAAATTGCAGAATCTTTTATCGAAAGAAATCCAAACTACATTGTGTATGATGAAAACCCTACAAAGCAGAAATGGAATTATGAACAAGGCTTGATGTTAAATGCTATGAGGCAGATGTATTATCATACAAAGGATAAAAAATATTACGAATACATTAAAAGCAATCTCGATCAAAACGTTCTGCCTGATGGAAGCATTACAACTTATAAAGTGGACGAATACAACATCGACCAGGTTGGTCCAGGCAGAGCGCTGCTATTTACTTATGAGAAGACTAAAGACACTAAATACAAGAAAGCTGCTGATTTACTTCGTCATCAGCTTGCAACTCATCCAAGAACAAAATCTAATGGCTTTTGGCACAAACAAATTTATCCATGGCAGATGTGGTTAGACGGTTTATATATGGGAGCGCCATTTTATTCCGAATACTCAAAGATGTTTAATTTGTCAAAGGATTTTGATGATATTATTTATCAGTTCGAGCTGATATACAGCAAAACTAAAGACGAAAAAACCGGTCTTCTTTATCATGCGTGGGATGAAAGCAAAGAGCAAAAATGGGCAAACAAAGAAACAGGTCTTTCACCTCATTTTTGGGGAAGGTCTGTTGGCTGGTATATGATGGCTCTTGTTGATGTTCTCGAATTCATTCCGAAGAATCATCCCAAAAGAAATATTGTTCTTAACCAATTAAAGGAAATAAGCGAAGTTGTTTTGAAGTTTAGAGATACTAAGTCAAAAGTGTGGTATCAGGTTTTGGATTTACCTGACCGCGCTCCTAATTATTTAGAAGCTTCCGCTTCGGCTATGTTTGTTTATGCTTTTGCTAAAGGTGTTAACAAAGGTTACTTAAATAAGAAATTTTTGAAGTCGGCTAAAGAATCCTGGGATGGAATTCTTAAAGAATTTGTAGTGCTTGATGAGAAAGGTTTAATAAATCTTACAAAAATTTGTTCTGTAGCCGGGCTTGGCGGTAACCCATACCGCGATGGCAGTTTTGAATATTATATGAGTGAAAAACTTAGAACAAACGATTTCAAAGGCTATGGACCATTTTTGCTTGCTTCAATTGAATTAGAAAAGGCAAAAGTTAAACTATAAATTTTATGCGTATGCTCTCTATACAGTTTTAACAAATAAATTCTGTTATGAGCAATGCTTTTTTTATAAAAAATAAAAATCGATTAAACTGATTAATTGTGCCCGGAATGATTATTACGAAAGTAGATAAATCAATAAAGATTAGTTAGACACTAAGGAGAGAAATGAAGAAAGTATTTATTCTATTTCTGCTATTCGCATTTGGCAGCAACTTGGTAGCACAAAACAAATATGATTTTACAAAGTACTTTAAGAATCTTCCTTTCAAGATGGAACCGATTACAATTCCAAAATTTCCCAGCAAGACATTCAACATAAAAGAATATGGAGCTGTTGGAGATGGAATGACATTGAATACAGAAGCATTTGCAAAAGCAATTGATGCTTGTTCAAAAGCAGGCGGCGGAAAAGTAATTGTTCCGGCGGGAATGTGGCTGACAGGTCCAATTCATTTTAAGAGCAGCGTCAATCTACATTTAGAGATTGGCTCGCATATTCAATTCACTAGAAATTACGATGACTATCCTTTGGTTCAAAGTAACTGGGAAGGTATTGATCAATACAGATGTACTTCGCCTATAAACGGCAGGAACCTTACAAACATTGCGATTACCGGCGATGGAATAATTGATGGCAGCGGAGAAGTTTGGAGATATGTTAAAAAAAGCAAACTTACTTCCAATCAATGGAATAAACTTGTTGCTTCCGGCGGCGTTGTTGATGCAAAGGGCGATAATTGGTATCCAGCTATAGAATCTTTAGAGTATTTAGATTTTGCAGCTAAACTTAAAAAAGAAAAAAGAGCAATAACCAGCCAAGAAGCAGAAAAGTATAAAGTATTCTTTCGCCCTGTATTGTTAAGTTTTATTGAATGCAAAAATGTTTGGTTAGATGGTGTTACTTTTCAAAACTCGCCTGCGTGGAATATTCATCCGCTCCTTTGCGAAAATGTTTTAGTAACAAATATAAACGTTCGCAATCCTTGGTACTCGCAAAATGGCGATGGTATTGATATCGACGCTTGTAAAAATGTGTTTATTTACAATTCCAAGTTTGATGTAGGCGATGATGCAATTTGTATGAAATCCGGCAGAGATGAAGAAGGAAGAAAGCGTGGAAGAGCCACGGAAAATGTTGTAATACAAGATTGTATAGTTTATTACGGACACGGCGGGTTTACAATTGGCAGCGAAATGTCCGGCGGTGTTCGCAACATTAAAGTTGACAATTGCAACTTCATCGGAACTTCAATTGGTTTACGATTCAAAAGCACCCGCGGAAGAGGCGGCGTTGTAGAAAATATTTGGGTCAGCAACATTTTTATGAAAGATATTATAACCGATGCCCTAAGTTTTAATATGTATTACGGCGGAGTTTCCCCTATTGATGATAGACCTGCTGATGAAAAAGTTAAAGCTGCTAAAACTGAAGCTGTTAATGAAGGCACTCCAATTTTTAGAAATATTTATATGAAAAATATTTTTTGCGATGGCGCTAAAGATGCAATTGTAATTCAAGGTCTTCCAGAAATGAGCATAAAAAATATTAAGATAGAAAATTGCGTAATGAAAGCTGAAAGAGGAATTTCCATATATGATGCAGATGGAATTGAGTTCTCTTTAACAAGAATTGCTGCTAATACTCCTGTTGTTAAAGTTCATAATAGCAAAAATGTTTTGTTTGATAGTTTTGTACCGATAGCTGATGAACCTTGGTTTAAGATTGATGGTACTGAAAGCTCCAATATAATTTTCAAAGGAATGAATGCCGCCGAATTGAAATCGAAAACTCAATTTGGAAGCAGCGTTTCTCTTGATGCAGTAATAGTTAAGTAAACTTTGAAATCGATTAAGCAAATATTCTTTGTTCTCCATTTTACTCAGGTCTTTATTTATGCAGCCGAAAAAAGATTTATCACTGTTGCTCAAAATGGGAGCGGAAATTACAAAACTATTACAGAGGCAGTAATGTCTCTGCCTCCATTTAATTATCAGCGCACTGTTATTTATGTTAAAAATGGCGCTTACAACGAAAAAATCCGAATAGATCAAGATTATATTACTTTGCGTGGAGAAAGCAGAGAAAATACAATTCTTCACTATTCGCAGCTACGCAATGATTGGGTTGCTGATAAAGATTCTATTGGCGCTGCTGTAATAAATATCAACGGAGATGATTTTATTCTCGAAAACATAACAGTTGAAAACACTCAACCGGAAATTGGTACGCATGCTTTTACAATTTTTGGAACAGGCACAAGAACAATTTTACTTAATTGCAGCTTGCTTAGTAAGGGCGGAGATACAGTTTCTCTTTGGAACCACAAAACTGAAATGTACTATCATTCTGACTGCTATTTTGTTGGTGCAGTAGATTTTGTTTGTCCGCGAGGCTGGTGCTTTATCCGCAATTCTAAGTTTTGCCAGCTAAAAAAAACTGCTTCTCTTTGGCATGCCGGAGGAGATAATTTCAACCAGAAATTTGTAGTTGTAAACTCTGAGTTTGATGGCGTAAAAGGATTTGAGCTTGGTCGCCATCATTACGAAGCACAATTCTTTTTGATAGACTGCATTTTTTCAGATAGTATGAGCGCACGACCAATCTACCGTGTTACATATCCAAACGAACCGGAAAAAGACAGACCTTTTAATTGGGGGAAGAGATATTATTTCTGTGATAACAAGACAAATTTAAAGTTAGATTGGAACGTAAACAATCTTAGCTCTGCTTACGGCTCACCCACTAAAAAGCAAATTACGCCGGAATGGACTTTTGACGGCAGATGGAATCCGGAAAGTAAAGATGGAGTTCAGATTCTTTCTTATTCTGTAAGTGATAACTACTTGCTGTTAAATCTAAGTGAAAAGGTTACTGTAATAGATTTACCAACACTTATAAGCCATACAGGAATAGAATATACTTATGTAGATGGTGCAGGTTCAGATACTTTGCGTTTCAGCAGCCGCAAAACAATTAAAGCAAATGATTGGCTGACAATATATAAAATGCAAAATGGAGCCATTTTCGCAGCTTCGGCTTCTGTTTATGTTAGAAATTTAGAACTTAGGTTCCCTAACTAGAGTTTTGAAACGAAAAAAAATTCTTTCGAAAAACGATTTTTCTTGGAGATTAACCAGAAATTCTGCAATTTAAGTCAGCAATAAAGTTAGCGTTTAAGTAATTGATTATTTTTACCTGCAATTCATAATATCGAGGAGAATATGAAATCACTGTACAAGAGTAAGATTGTATTAGCGTTCCTTTTTACAATATCCTCATTGACTTATGCTCAAAGTACATTAAAAGGTGTAGTTGTTGATTCACTTACGCAAGAATCGCTTGTTGGTGCAACAGTATTTTTAGTAGGTACTTCACTTGGTTCGGCTTGTGATATAGAAGGCGGGTATAGAATTGCAAATATTCCCGATGGCAGATACAATGTTAGAATTTCTTACGTTGGTTATAAAACTAAATTTGTTGAGATGACATTCAGAAACAAGCAAGTAATAGATATGTTTTTCCAGCTTAACACAGACCAAATAGAAGGAAAAACTATAACTGTTTCTGCACAAGCTTTAGGACAGGCAGCAGCTATTAACCAGCAGATTTCTTCTAACACAATAGTAAATGTTATTTCTGAACAGAAGATAAAGGAACTACCCGATGTTAATGCAGCCGAATCAATTGGAAGACTTCCGGGTGTTTCAATTTTGAGATCCGGAGGTGAAGCTAATAAAGTTATTCTGCGCGGGCTAAGTGATAAATATACATCAGTTACAATTGATGGTGTTAGAATGGCATCAACTGATATTTCGAGCAGAGGTTTAGATTTAAGCACTGTTTCGCAAAGCTCTCTTGCAGGTATAGAATTATATAAAGCATTAACACCGGATAAAGATGCCGATGCAATTGCCGGAAGCATTAACTTAGTCTCAAAAAAGGCACCATCATTTCGAGAGCTTGATGTAATTGCTAAGGGAAATTATAATCAACTAATGAAATCCGCCGCTCAATACGATTTCTCTTTCAAATATGGAGAAAGATTTCTTGATAACTTATTAGGTGTACAGCTAAACGGAAACTTAGAAAGCAAGATTAGAAGCAACGAAAGAATTGACCTTGATTATGATCAGACGATTAATAATCAAACCGATTATGAGATTAACAACTTTAAACTTTTTTTCACAGATGAAATTAGAAAGAGAAACGGTTTTGGCATTCTTTTAGACTACGCTACACCCGATGAAGGCTCAATTAAACTCAACACTGTGTTTAATAGTACGTCTCGAGATTACCTAAGACATTCAAGAGATTACCCGGCTGGCGGCGGTACCGGAGGCACTGTTACTTACGGTTTTAGGGATAGAGAACAAGAAATTACAACGTTTAATACCGCACTTACAGGCGATAATAATTTATTCGATTTGAAATTTACTTGGGGATTATCATTTGCACAATCTAACGGCGAATTTCCTTATGATTTTGAATTAACCTTTCTTGAACCCTCTATCTTAAATTCTGCCGGAATGAGAGCTGCCCCAAGACCTAAAACAAACCCGGAAGTAATAATCCCCTTTGCTTATAATAATTTTAATGCAGCAACTTTGTACGATGCAAACTACCGAACTCAAGAAAACTTAGAAAAGGAAAAATCCGCTTATTTGCATATTTCTAAAAAATATAATTTAAGCGAATTGTTTTCTGGTGAACTTAAAGCAGGTGGCAAATATAAAAGCAAATCGAGATCAAATATTTCCAGTTTAACCTTTGCTCCTTACTACTTAGGCTTTTGGCAGCCATATTCAATGCAAGATGATGGCTCTATTGTTGCTAAGAATCTTTCTGGAACTTTATTCGACGCATTTTTTCAGCGCTTTTTGAAAAATCCTATAAATAACTCCGTTGCCTTCAGTGAGTTTCTGAGCAGCAATCCAGATGCAAGAGCTATGTATGATTTGTATAACTTGTATCCTCTCATTAATAGAGATAAACTTCGTCAGTGGTATAGCTTAAATAAAAATGGAGTTGATAAAAACGGTAATGTGAAGGAGTATAACTTAGATCCTTCTGAGAAAGCCAGTTACTATGATATCTCAGAAGCAGTAACTTCTTTTTATCTTATGAATACATTAAATATTGGTCAAGAATTAACTTTTATTGCAGGAGTACGTGTAGAAAGTGAAGATAATTTTTATAAATCAAAATACTCACCAATTCAAACAGGCGGCTTTCCAATACCACAAGATGCCTCAAGAGATACATCGGCGGTCTTTAAGCAAACAATTGTTCTTCCAAACTTCCATTTGAATTTCAAACCAACAGAATTCTTAAGTATTCGTGTTGCTGCATACAAAGCATTATCAAGACCAGATTTTAACTACAGGCTTAACACCTATTTTGCTTGGCGCCCGCAAACAACAGGTGCAACAAAACAACTAATACTTGGCAATCCTTTGCTAAAGACTGCACAAGGCTGGAATTTTGAAATAAACACTTCTGTTTATGGAAACGACATTGGATTAGTATCTGTATCTGCTTTTTACAAAGAGATTAAAGATATGTATCACCTTCTTAGCGGTTTGAATACTACCGGAAATACAATGATTGAGAAATTAGGATTGCATTGGAAAACATTACATACCGGAACATATTCTTTGACAGTACCTTATAATTCACCTAAACCATCAAAAGTATGGGGATTGGAATTTGAGCATCAAATTAATTTCAGATTTTTACCAGGATTACTAAGAAATATTGTTCTTAGCTACAATGCTTCATTTGTACGTTCAGAAACATTTTTGATTGCATCGAAGACTGATACAGTAAAGTACTTTATACAACCTTTCCCGTTTCCATTTTACAGATATGAAGAACGACCTATTGAGGTTAAACAGCAGTTAGAAAGTCAGCCTAAATTTTTTGGTAATGTTTCTTTGGGTTACGATATATCAGGGTTTTCATTAAGAATATCTCTTTTCCATCAATCAGAATACAATATTTCATTTACTCCATCAGGAAGGGGAGATCAAATAAGAAATCCATATACAAGAATAGATTTAGCACTTAAGCAGCAGATTACAGATAATATTTCGGCTATTCTTAATATCAGCAACATAACTGATATAAAAGAAGAGAACACAATATTTAACCGAGTGAATGGATACAAAATATTGAACACAAGCGAACGATATGGAACTACCGCAGATTTTGGTGTAAAAATTTCTTTATAAACAAATAAACAAAACAACAAAGCCGGAGGCAGTATGCAACTTAAAAAGTACAACTTACTAATTGTATCAATATTGCTGATTTTCACTTCCATTTCTTTAGCTCAAAATGTCTTAAAGCTAAAACCTTTTGATGGTACGCCTGCTACATATTTAGTAGCACAGATCAAAGCAGATACTGCTGCAAACAAAGGAATACTTGCTACCAGAATTTACGAACTTGAAGCAGGGCGTGTTTATCTCAATACAGAAATTTTCAATGTATCTTCAAAGGTTACTTTGAGAATTCGCGGCGCTTCAGGTGATAAAAAACCAATAATTTACCAACATCCAACAGGAACAGGGTCAAGTCCGCAAAATCCTCCTGGAAACTTGTTTGTGCTGGTTGGAGGTAGCTTAGAAATGTCTAACATAGCCGTTTCCGGTTATTTTGAATTGATGCCTGAGCAGCTTAACAATGTTCAAGGCGGCTTAATTAATACTACAGGCGCCGGCTCCACTATTATTGTTGATAGATGTATTTTTAATAACATTAACGGTCAGCATATTAGAACAGGAAGCGCCACTGTAAAAATTAAAGTTACTAACACAATTTTTGCCAATATGGGTGCATTGAGCACTTCTAATCTTGGCGCCGGTAAAGGTTTAGACCTACGTGAAGCTTCCTGCGACTCTTTAGTATTGGTCAACAATACTTTTGTAAATTATCTAGATAGACCTATACGTCATTACAATTTTTCAAATCCGTTAGCTGGTACAGGAGGTATCAAATTTGCTCTTATCGATCATAATTCATTCATAAACGGAATGGGCTTTCATGGTTTGCTTTCGCTTGGTAATGTTGGCAGGAGTATTGTAATTAGAAACAATCTATTTGTTGATGGTTTTGCTTCTGGTGCAGACCCAACCGATGCAACACGCGCAGCAGAATGGGCAAACACAGGTGAAAAATTACCAAACGGTTTAAACAGAATGATGTGGATTTTTACAGCTCCAAACGATACTACTAAATGGATTGTAAAGAACAATGTTTATAGCATTTCCAGTGCAGGTCAAAAATTCTTTGATGATCATAAGGCAGTACCTATTACAGAAGGCTCACCACTGTCCTGGCATATCAACAGAAGATTAGGTGCAGATTCTACAAAAGCATTTTCTAAAACAAGCGTAACTCTTTCAAATATTCCGGCATTAATGACTAACCTAATGCGCTGGTATCTGGACCCTTTAGGTGGAAATAAAACAAAGAACACACCTTCTTCATTATGGATTGCAGCTCTGCACGATATGGATAGAAAACCAATTACTTATTATAGAGATGAATTTAATGCTTCGTTTGCTACAACGAACCCGGCTTACACAGCGGCAGAAAAAGGATTTCCGGTTGGCGACTTAAACTGGTTCCCAACAAAGAAAACAGAGTGGGAAAAAGCAGGTGGTACAGATTTAGTTGCTTCAGCAGCAATTCCAACAGAGTTTAGTTTGCAGCAAAATTATCCAAACCCATTTAACCCAACTACAAGAATCACATTTAATTTACCAAAGAATAGTATGGTTAATCTAAGCGTGTATAATATTTTAGGTGAAAAAGTTGCTACTGTAGTTAATCAAGAATTAACTGCAGGCGTCCATGCCTATAATTTTGATGGTTCGATACTAAGTTCGGGTGCATACTTCTATAAGCTAAATGTAAACCAAGTTAGTTTAACAAAGAAGATGATGCTGGTGAAATAACGACAAATGTCGGTATGGTAAATGATCTGCAAAGCGGCGGGTTTATTCCGCCGCTATTTTAAACTGCCCGGAGAAGTAATTAATGAAAATAGTTCTGCTGCTTATCTCACTCCTTTCTATAACAGCGTTCGCTCAAGAAAATAAAGACTTCACGATCGATAATTGTGTTTCCACTTTTGATATAAGCAAATTAGAAATAACAAAAGCTGGATATCAGTTTTGGTTTGTTGATAAGAATTTTTTGGATGGCAGAACAATAAAACTCAGTTCTGTTGCGCCTAATTCAGATGCCCACCCGCCTCATGCTCATCAAGAAGATGAATTCTTTTTTATTCTTGAAGGTAAAGCTGAATTGTATCTTGCTGGTAAAACAAGAATTGTTGAGGGTTACGCAAGTTTTTACTGCCCATCTAATGTAGAGCACCGGTTAAGAAATGTTGGTGATAAGGAACTAAAGTATTTAGTAATCAAAAAGTACAACAAATAGTATTAGTGTATTTAGTTAGTTACAGGTATTTTTGAGTTATAAAGTTAAGGATAAAGTTAATTCTAAATAAAGTGAAATTATGAAAGAAAAAGCCGTTACATTAAACGATATTGCAGAAAAAATGAATCTTTCTACTGTTACAATATCGAAAGCACTTCGCAACCATCCGGATATATCTCCAAAGACTACAAAGCTAATTAAAACAATTGCCGAAGAAATGGGCTACACTCCAAACATAATGGCAAGAAATCTATCGGCGCGAAGGTCTAACACAATTGGATTAGTAGTACCAAAAATTGCTCATTTTTTCTTTGGTTCCATAATTGAATGTGTGTATGATTTGGCGTTTCAGAACAATTATGAAATAATACTTACTGTATCGCAGGAAAAAGTAGAAAGAGAAAAGAAGCATCTGCAAACTCTTCTGGCAATGAAAGTTGATGGCATAATTATTTCGATTACACAAGAAACAACAGATTATTCCTATTTTGAAGTTATAGAAAGGCGCGGCGTTCCTCTGGTTTTTATGGATCGTGTGCCTGAAATTCCTAACGGGTATAATACTGTTCGTGTTGATGATAGAGGCGGCGCTTTCAAAGCTATTGAACATGCAATTAATTTAGGTTACAAAAGGATTGCCCATTTTGGCGGTTATCAAAAAATTAATATTGGAAGAGAGCGTAAAGCCGGTTTTATAGAGGCTATGCAAAAGTATGGTATTGAAATTAACGAAAGCTGGGTAACTGAAGGAGGCTTTGGTGAAAACTACGGCTACGAAGCTTTTATGAAATTATACAGAGAAAAAAATCTACCAGATTTAATATTTGCTGTTACTTATCCAGTTGCACTTGGAGTTTACATGGCAGCTAATGAAGTAGGTCTGAAAATTCCAGATGATGTGGATGTAATCTGTTTTGGGAATGCTAAGGTTCAAAATTTTCTCTCTCCTCCGCTTAGTTGTGTTGATCAATCAACAGAATTAATAAGCAAGCACGCTATGGAAATGATTTTTGAGAATATTGAGAAAAGAGAAGAGTACGTAACAAAACAAATTGTTATTGATACAAATTTAGTTTTGAGAGGAACTTGTACACGTTTTAACAAAGGCTGATTTAAGACCGATTGTTTTGCAATACCTTTTTTACCTCGGTTACTAAATACTTATTCTCAGTTGGTTTTCTAATATACTTAGTTGCGCCGGCTGCTAATGCTAATCTTTCATCTCTTATATATGAGTGAGCGCTTACAACAACTATCGGTGTGTCCTTGTGCTCTTCAGTTTTTCTCAATTCTGTAATTAAATCTATACCGTTTTTATCCGAGCTGAGCGCCATATCCATAAGAAAAAGATCCACTTTAGAACTCTTTACCGATTCGTAAAACGATTCGACTCGGCTGCAAGATATTACATTAAATTCCTTTTGGAAAATTCTTGTAAAAATGTCCAGAATAATTTCATCATCTTCAACAATTAAAATTGTCTGTCTATTTTTGTCCATACTAACACTCAGCAATTGTTCTTTGTGTTGTTTTTTGTTTTCAATTTACACGTTTTTGTAATTGAAAATTTTCCACAAACGGAAAGTTAAAAATCAGATAGATGTTTATATTACCTCGCTTGCGAACAAGATTTCAAATTATACACTTAACTCAAGGAACCTGTTTTTAATGACTTTGTGAGTAAAAAGTCCTGCTCGCCATCTATCAAAACGCAACACGCGCATGAATTACATAAGGGCTATCCTGCGTAACATAAGTAATTAACCCAAAAAATTCATTAGAAATGTCCCGCTAAATATAAGCGGGATTGCCGTAGGGCGTCCCGAAAATCGGGATATTTTTTTATTACAAGCAACGAAAATTTAGAATCATTGCTAAGGCAAGTAAACACATATAGTTACAGTTTGCGGCTCGGAGCGCAAATTATTCTATTGAATAATTTGGGATTAATACTTATCAGTACCTGGTTTACGTTGATACGCTAAATCTATTATCATCTTTAGCATTTTTCTGTAAGAGTAACCAGCATATTTTGCAGAGCGCATAAATCCGGCTCCCTCTTGTAAATCAGGATTAGGATTCACTTCGAGCACATACAACTTATTATCATTTTTGGATAAGCGCATATCAATACGTGCGTAATCTCTAACACCAACTGCACGGAAACATAGAAGCGCCATGTTTTCGGCTTCTGTGCGAATTTTTTTAGTAAGTGGTGCCGGACAGATAGGAACTGTTTTGTGATATGCTTCGTGTAACGGATCCCACTTTGCCTGAAAACTTACAATCGGGTGCAAATAATTTGGCATTGCAGAAAAATCGATCTCACTAATGGGAAGTACATGCAGCTCTTTATCGCCAAAAACTGCTACATTAAGTTCTCTCCCTACAATAAATTCTTCAACTAATGCCGGTTGATTAAATGAATGCAAAACATATTCGACTCTATTCTTTAAGGCTTTAGAGTCGTAAACAATAGAGTTATCATCTATACCAACACTTGCGTCTTCCCAAGCCGGTTTTACAATAAGAGGATAGTGTAAACCCAGCCTAAATGAAACTTTCATATCCTTCAGAATTTTGTAATGAGGAGTTCTTACACCGAGCGTGCCAAGTATCCTTTTAGTTAACGTTTTATTTTGGCAGGTACCAAGTGCCATTGGAGGTGCGCCTGTGTAAGCAATTCCCATTAGCTCCATCAATCCGGTAAAGTGCATTTCCAAACGGGGCTGATCGTTAAAGATCTCTACTAAATTGAAAACGACATCGGGCTTATTTTTATTGTAGTCTTTTATAAAAGTATTTAAACTATCCTTGATATTTAAAGTATAAGACTCGTAACCTATTCTTTGTATTGATTTGGCAATTAACTCACACTCGGAGATTGGGTTTGGAGAATCCAAGTTAAAGCGAGGTGTAAAATCTACTCCTTTATTAGTGCCGGGAGGTTTGTAGTAAATCTCCGGCAAAGTTTCGTTATAAACGACTGCAACTTTCATAATTTTCAAAATTTTTGTGCCAAACTAAACAAAATCGTTTTGCTATTCAAAACTTTTGTTATTTTTGTCAAAAGCGAACTCGGGTAAGAAAATGAGTTTTTATCCTCAACCAAACAAATATCAATGCGGGCCTTTCGCACTAAAATATGCGTTAGTGATGCTTGGTGTATTCAAAGATGAAAATCAGATTGGAAAAATTTCTGGAAGTACGTGGTGGGCAGGTACAGATGAATTTGGATTGACAAGAGCTGCGAGAAGGTTTAACTGCAGCTTGAAACATTTTCAATCAAGCAATCCGGATGATGCTCGCAAAATGTTAATTCAACATCTTAAAAAAGGTTATCCTTGCATTTTGAGTGTAAAGAATTGGGAACATTGGTGTACAGTAGTCAGTTATCAAAAAGGAAAATTTGTTGTTATTGATAGCGAGCTTGATAAAGTAGTTTCTGTCTTTACTCCTACAAAACTTTTGAAACGCTGGAAGTATGTTGAGGATGATACAAAAATTGTCAGCTTCGATGGCTATGTGCTTATTCCGAAATTTAAAGCTTACACGCACGCACAATTTACACCAGAAACGGCAAAGCTACTTATGTATGATAAGAATGATGACATTGCTAACAAATGGGATCAATACACAAATGATTTGATTACTATCTGCAAACCGAGAACTAAGCTTAGCCAAAACATAATTACTTTTTCGGAGTTTATGAGAAGGAATGAACAAAACTTAGTAAAGCGTGTAGCTAACTGGCATGGTGAACCAACTTTTAACGAGTTGAAAAAGATTATCAGCAATATGAAATTTGTAGCAGAGGTTTATGATTTAATTATACCAGAAGATGAAGAGAAACGGGCAGCAATTGATATTGCTTCTTTACTAATGATGTATGCTTGCGGTAAATATGGAATGAATGCAATTTATTGAAGCAATTGAGATTTGAAAAACTGAGAATTTATAATTTCTAATTTATAATCTAGAATTAGTTATAACATCAAACAGGAAATTAGGCTGGTGTCAATCTTATTCCGGCGAATATAGTATTGCATCCTAAGTTGATAAACAGAAGAATCATACGTCTCACGTTTGACGCAACACTAAAAAAGAAAGATTATGAAGAAACGCAAAACAAAACTGATTTAAATGTTTCAGAAATGCAGCAAGAATATCGGTTCGATTATAAAAATGGCAAGCCGAACCGCTTTGTTGAGACAGTACAGCATCTTACAGTTCAAATTGATGAAGATGTTACAGATGTTTTTAGCTCTGCTGAAAAAGTCAATTCAGCGCTTTGTGCTATAATTACTGCTTATTCCATTAGAACAAGAAAAACTAATACCGAGTCAAAATTATGAAACGTCATCCACAATTACTTAAGAGAGAAAAAACCGCTTTGCTTGTTATTGATGTTCAGCAAAAAATACTTCCGGTAATACATGAATGGGAAACGGTTGTAAACAATACCTTAAAACTAATTAATGGTTTTAAGGTAATGAATATTTCTATTTACTATACTGAACAGTATCCAAAAGGCTTGGGAGGAACAGAAAGCAGAATTAAAGAAGCATTAAGTGAAGCAAAGTTTTTCGAGAAGATGACCTTTAGCTGCTTTGGAGCAGGTAGTTTATTTGAAGAATTTAAGCGTACAGGAATTGAGCAAGTTGTTGTATGTGGAATAGAATCTCACGTATGTGTTCAGCAGACAGTGTTAGATCTGCTCGCAAATGGTTTTCAGGTTAATTTAGCTGCAGATGCAGTTTCTTCGCGCCGCAAATTTGATTATGGCAGCGCACTCAACAGAATGAGAAATAATGGCGCAGAAGTTACGGTTACTGAATCAATCTTGTTCGAATTATTAAATGTATGCGGAACTGATGAGTTCAAAGCCGTTTCTAAGCTGGTGAAGTAATGTTTGAGAACCCGTACGCATTCTTAAGATGGGGAGTAATTCTTATCGCAGTTGCTTTGTTAATTTACAAGTTTCAGTTACTGAAAGAATTTCTCGACATTCTTACACGCAAGAAATCAAAACAAGATGAAAACGTACCAAGGAAAATTGATGAACTTCTAAACCGGATGAGAAGAAGAGATGAAAAGAAGAATAAAGCGGGGAGTTCCTAAGAATTTAGAAAAGATGGCATAGAGGCTGCCAATCCGTTAAATAATATCTCCATTCTCCATTCTCCATTTCTTAGGATATTCATGCAGTATAAGTTTGCCGCAAAATTTTTCAAGATTGTTCCAGCCGTCAATGTTAAGTTCAAGACCAACTATAGCGCAAGTAGGCATATCAACAATTGGTTTACTTGATATAAGGTTCGCAAAGTTTGAAATAGAAGGATTGTGTCCAAATAGAAAAACAGTTTTGTAATCATCGCTTAGTTGCTGAACAACTTCCGATAGCTCACGAGTAGAGGCTTCGTAAATTCTTGCATCGGCTGAAATTATTGATTCTGGAAAGCCGAATTTCTCAGCGAAAATTTCTGCGGTAGTAAAAGCTCTAACAGCAGGGCTGCTGACAATAAAATCCGGCTTTACATTTTTTGATTTGAGGAGCTGCGCCATTTTAGGAGCATCTTTAATTCCACGCTCGTTTAATGCTCTTTCAAAATCTGTTTGTGCTGGATTATCCCAACTGGATTTAGCATGTCGAATAAGGTAAATGTATTTCATAAGTTTAATTTATTAGATAAGTGAATCGAGCTGTAGTTGAAGCTGTGCTAAATTATCGTTTCTTATATCAGAAAAAGTTTTCTGAGCGTAATCCGTAAAAAAATTATGCTGCGATACAAACTCAATAGATTTGATCAGCCATTCGCTTTCGGTTAATCTGCGCTTGAAATAAAATTCAAATTCAGTTCTGAAAAGATTGTTTCTGTCTATAAAAGATTTTCTCCCTAAGTGATTTAAGTCTGCATCGCACATAATTTTTTCCAAATGATTATTGGGGCGCTGCGGAACTTTAGTAGCCATAATACAGCCAATAACTTTTCCGATTTTGGACTGGTTATAATTTTGGTTTAACAAAAAATTGCTGGCAAACATTGCGCCAATCTCTTCATGCCCGGAAGTCTTTTCTACATAACCAAGATCATGAAACCAAGCGGCAAGCGTTATAATCTCTATTTCTTCTTCTGAAACAGATTCTCCTTTGGCAATTTCAATTGCGGCATTTACAACATCTCTCGTGTGTTCAATGCTGTGATACAAATTTTGTATCGGAGAGCGTTCCAGAATTGTTTTAACAGCATATTCTTCTGCAAGCTGAAGTAACATCATCTAAACTTTCATTTTTTATTACTGGATTAAGAATTATTAGCTCAGATTCTACTCTGTAATTTATTGCGATTGATAATCAAGGACAACAGTCAGCACCTTGAAACTTAGTTTTAGTAGCTGGGTATTCAAACTTGGGACTGATATAAGGGATGCCGAGATTTAAACCCCGCAGAATAAATAAGAGGGCAAATATTACAGCAAATGCAGGAATTAGTTTGTTAATTTTTGTACGAAGATTAAAGTTAATAACTTTGCCAAGCATTGCAGTAGCGAGCATAATTGGTGTTGTTCCTAAGCCAAATAAAGCCATGTAAATTGCACCTTCGTCCCATCGGCTTGTAGAAACAGCGCCTGCAATTCCTACATAAACAAATCCGCAAGGAAGCAAACCGTTTAGCAAACCAATTGTAAACAAAGAATTGTTAGTTCTCTTGCTTATAAGTTTTGAAAAGTTTGTTTTGAGAAACGTTACAATGGCAGAGTAAAAATTCAATTCGGAAATGCGTGTTTTAATTTTACGAGGCATAAAAACATATAACAAAATAGCTGCACCAATTGCAATAGATAGATGCTGCTGCAATCCAAAAAGAATTAAGCGGCTTCCAAACAAGCCAAAGACAGCTCCTAAGATTGAGTATGTAACTACTCTCCCTAAATTGTATAAAATGCGTCCGGCAAAAACGCTTAGTTTACTTTCTCCAAATACAGGAAGCGCTAATGCAATTGGACCGCACATTCCAACACAATGCAAACTACCTGCCAAACCAACAATAAAACCGGTCCAAACTTCCATTAGTTTACCATTACAAGTTTTTCGTTATAGTAATTGTTCCCTTTAGCATTCCAATCTACTTTTACTTTCCAAAGACCTTTGTCTAAAGATTCTGTAGATATAGTTTGTGAATGAGATGTGTCTGGCATTATTTCAACCGTAAAATCTTTCTTTTCATCGTTAGGGCGGTAAAAAGAAATTTTGCCCGAAAAATCCCTGTTATCAAATATTCTCGGGAAAGAAAAAAGGATTGCAGCCTGCGAAGCCGAAATCTCCAATTGCTCTGGCAAGATTCGTGTCCTGTTAACTTTATCGATCTGCTCTTGATACTTAATTCCTTTTGCATAATAATTCTCTGTTTCAAGGCTAACTTCTTGATTCATAAATATTACAACCATTACCAAAGTAACTATTACGAATATGGTATAAGTAGTTGCAATTCCAAATCCCCAATTGAATTTCAATTTCATTTTGTAACCTTTCCTAAAAAAGCTGTGTTAATTACATCAAGAGTTTCACTGCCGGATTTAACGGCAATCTTGATTGGAGTTTTCAACAATTTAATATCTGCTTTGGGTAAAATTACCAGAAACTTAGCTTCCGTAACACCTTGAGGCTCTAAGCTTAGCTCTCTGCCAATAATTTTAATTTCTCCATTTATGTTTTCGAGTTCAAGCCTTACTCTAAAATTATTAAATGTTTTGTTAACCAATTTAAGATCATAAATGTTGCTTAGTTTTTCACCGGGTTGCTCCTGGAACAGCATTCCAGGAGTTCTTAGAACGCTAAGCTCTACTTGAGTTCTTTTAATTAGTAATACTGTAATTAAGGCGATTAGTAAAAACAAAACTACAGTATAACCAATAGCGCGTGGTGTAAATAAAGGCTGTATGCCCGTTTCAATTTGTGTTTTAGATGCGTACCGTATTAAACCATTTGGCTTGCTTATTTTTGTCATAACAGAATCGCAAACATCAATACAAGCCGTACAATTAATACATTCGAGTTGAGTACCGTTGCGAATATCAATGCCGGTTGGACAAACATCCACGCATTGATGGCAATCTATACAATCTCCAATAGAGCTTGGTTCATCTTTATTAAGTTTACCTCTTGGCTCGCCCCGCTTATAATCGTAATGAATAACAACAGAGTTTTGATCCAGCAAAACACCCTGCAACCTTCCGTAAGGACAAACTAAAGTACACGCTTGTTCACGAAAGCGGCTGAATACTAAGTAAAACAAACCAGAAAAAATTGCAACAGCTAAAAACGTACCAAAATGTTTTCCCGGTCCATCGGCAATAAAAATGTAAAGCTTATCAACACCAATAATATATGATAGGAATGTGTTTGCGATTAAAAATGAAATTGCAAAAAATATTATTTGCTTAGAAGTCTTTTTAAATATCTTTTCTCCGTTCCAAGCTGTTGATTTTAAGGCTTTTTGCTTTTGCCAGTCCCCCTCAATCCAATATTCAATTTTACGGTAAACCATTTCCATAAAAACTGTTTGAGGGCAAACCCAGCCGCAGAAAAGTCTTCCGTAAACAACGGTAAAAAGAAAAACTGATACAATGAATGCAATCATTATTAAGGCAAACAAATATAAATCGTGCGGACCGAAAGGGACGCCAAAGATTATAAAATGCCTATCAACAACATTTAATAACAAAAGCGGATGCCCGCCAATTTTTACAAAAGGAGCTCCAAATAAAAAAATAAGAAGAAAGATGCTAAGTATACTTCTGACAGTATGAAATCTTCCGGACGGCTTTTTAGGAAATATCCATTTTCTTTTTCCTTCACTTGTAACGGTAGCCAGCGAATCTCTAAATGCTTCTTCTTGATTAGGTGTGCTTAAGTTTTCCATAAAAATGCTGTTTGTAATTATCGTACTTTAGTTTGTAAACAAGTAAAAATGAAGCTGTCTAAAAAAGCAATTTGTAAATCTTTGTGTTTTTGTAACCTGTTGGCAGCTATTTGTATATTAAAATATACTAGTCGCCAACAAGCCACTAAATAATTGCTTTTACGACAGCCTCAGAATAGACTAACTTTTCTTCACAGCAGCCGAATCGGTCTTGGGCTCTTCCCACTTAGGTCCTTCTGGTGCTTTTGGGTTTGCCGGCTTAGTACCTTGGAAAGAAAGAACATAACTTGCAACAGCCTGCATTTTTTTAGAATCTAATTGCGATTGCCAGCTAATCATTCCTTTAGCAGGTACTCCATCCTTAACAATTTTAAAGACATTTTTTATTCCGCCGCCGTGAACCCAGTATTCATCTGCTAAGTTTGGTCCTACTAATCCGCCTCCATCGGCGCTGTGGCAAGTAGCGCAGTTTTTAATATAGATGTCTTTGCCTTCTGCAAGTGATGCTGCATCATTCAAAAAAGTTACAGTTTCTTCATTAATAAAAGCGCCAGTTTTTATCAAATACTCTCTTTCAATCTTTGCTTGATTCATTTCTGCTAAATATTCTTTGTGCTGAATCTGTCCATCATCAAAAACATGAAAAACAAGCATATAGATAACAGCCCAAATAATAGTTCCATAGAACAAGAAGTTAAACCATGGTGGAATGCGGTTATCTAACTCGCGTATTCCGTCAAAATCATGATGGAACAATAAATCCTTTTCTTTTTCCATCGGCTGCAAACGTGTTAAGTATTTGGTAACAATTCTAATAGGACGCAGGAAATCATCACCTTCATTATCATTTTTTTCGCTGTAAACAATAGCAAGCCAAAGCACAGCGAGAATAACAATAATTGTTAGCACTAACATTGTTCTCATTACTGCTTCCAGATCAACAGAGTTTTCTGTTGCAGCAGAGGTTTGAGAATATGCTAAAAATGAAATGGCAGCCAGAAATGCTGCGAACCAAATTTTATTAATTGACTTCATTTTTCATCTCAAAATTATTTTTGTTTTCTGAGTT
>CAZNTN010000007.1:0-85806 GCA_964575995.1 uncultured Melioribacter sp.
TTATTAGGTGGGGAAACCTTTTGGACCTACATGGGGAATATGATGACCCTCGACATACAGATTACTACTTGTTCTTTAGCTAAGTACTTCCCGTCTATCATTAGTCCGATAAAATCATATTTCCCTAAGTCCCGCTTTTCGTATGATTCTTATGCCGCCGAACTCTCTTCTATAAACTTCCGGCTTATTGCAGATTGACTTAGTCCAAAACTTTTGGCTGTTGTCTTACTTATTTCTCCGTAATCTTTTTGGCTCAATCCCAACAATATACTTTTTATCATCTGCTCGTTAGAACTTTCCTGTTCTTTGATTGCGCCATAATTATCAGCATTTCTTATTTTTTTCTCCTCTTCATCAGGATAACGAGGGACCTCTATTCGTACTTTTTCATCGCTTCTGTATAATTTTGGAACAAGCTAATTTGACAGTCTATTGGCTGTTCTTCTAACCGCTCAAGATTTTTTTCTCTACTATTCGTATCTTTCTTTAAGAGACTCCTTTTTTAGTTGTATGTTTTTCGCATTATAAATTTCAAAAATTTACAGGAGTCTCATTTTTATTTTCAACTAACTATGAATATACACCAATTTAAGAAATCAATTTAATTGGAGCGAATATGAAGATTAAGCTGTTACTTCTTCTTTTAATTGCATGTACCCAATTTTTGCCTGCGCAAAAAAGGGAAGATTCCAAATCTGACAAAAAAGAAAAAGAGAAATTTACAAGCAGTACTTTCGGCGGATTAAAATTCCGTAGTATCGGACCGGCATTTACAAGCGGGCGTGTTGCCGACCTTGCCGTAAATCCGCAAAACCATAGCGAGTATTACGTTGCAGTAGCAAGCGGCGGTATTTGGAAAACAACTAACAACGGTACCACTTGGCAAGTTCTTGCAGATACAATTCAATCTTATGCAATGGGTGTTGTTGTGCTTGATCCAAACAATCCAAATGTTGTTTGGCTCGGAACTGGCGAAAATAATCATCAACGCGCCTTAGGTTATGGATGCGGTGTTTACAAATCTACAGATGGGGGACAAAGCTGGACCTTCAAAGGGTTAAGAGATTCGCGCCAGATAGGTGGAATTGTTGTTGATCCAAAAAATCCTAACACTGTTTATGCAGCAGCAGAAGGTTCTGCCTGGGGACCGGGCGGTGAGCGCGGTTTATACAAAACTATTGATGGTGGTAATAGTTGGAATAAAATTCTTAACATCAGCGAAAATACAGGCGTTAATAATGTTGTGATGGACCCAAGAGATAACAATGTTCTTTATGCAACATCAGAGCAAAGAAGAAGGCATACATTTACAAAAATAGGAGGTGGACCGGAATCTGCTGTTTACAAATCTACCGATGCCGGCTCTTCTTGGGAAAAAATAATGACTGGACTTCCTGCATCCGATAAAGGCGGGATGGGTATTGCCATATCTCCTGTGAATCCTGATGTTGTTTACTTAATTGTTGAAGCAGCAGAGGGAGGCGGATTTTTCCGATCTGTTAACCGCGGTGCTTCTTGGGAAAAAATGAGCGATTACCGTGCATCTGGACAGTACTACAATAAAATTTATTGCGATCCTGTAGATATAGATAAAGTCTTTTCTATGGATACTTATACTCAAATAACCGAAGATGGAGGAAAAACTTGGAAAGCGCTTGGAAATGATGGTCGCCATGTTGATGATCATGCTTTGTGGATAGACCCAACTGATACAAAACATTTTATAATTGGCGGCGATGGAGGCATTTACGAAACTTTTGACAACGGAAAAACTTGGAACTACAAAGCAAACTTACCTATTACACAGCTCTATCGATTAAATGTTGATAATGATTTCCCTTTCTATAATGTTTATGGCGGAACTCAAGATAATAACACTTTTGGCGGACCATCGAGAACTACATACTCCGACGGAGCCGTTAATGATGACTGGAAGATAATAAATGGAGGCGATGGATTTTGGGCTGCAATTGATCCAACCGATCCGAATATTATTTACGCAGAATCTCAATATGGCGGAATGGTGCGCTACGATAAAAAAAGCGGTGAGGCTACCGATATACGTCCAGAACCTGCTAAAGGGCAAAAAACTTTTAAATGGTATTGGGATACACCTCTTTTTCTTAGTCCGCATAACCACAAAACTCTTTACACAGCGGCAGAAAGAGTTTTTAGAAGTGATGACCGCGGCGACTCTTGGAAAGAAATAAGCGGAGACTTAACTACACAGACCGACAGAAATACTTTTATGGTAATGGGTAAATATTGGAGCTACGATGCTGTTGCTAAAGATGTAAGCACTTCGCAGTTTGGATTAATTACTTCGCTTGCAGAATCTCCTAAGAAAAAAGATTTGCTTTATGCCGGTACAGACGACGGCTTAATTCAAGTTACAGAAGATCAGAAAACGTGGAGAAAGATTACGGAATTACAGGGCGTTCCATCTTACACACTTGTTAGTGATATATGCCCATCACGCCACGATGAAAATGTTGTTTATGCATCTTTTAATAATCATAAGCGGGATGATTTTAAGCCCTACTTAATTAAGAGTGAAGACAAAGGTGTTACATGGAAATCTATTGCAGGAAATTTACCGGCTAACGGAGCAGTTAATACAATAGTAGAGGATCCAGAAAACCCCAAACTGCTTTTTGTAGGCACAGAATGGGGCGTTTTCTTTACGGTTGAAGGTGGAGAAGGAACGACTCGGTGGATTCAGCTTAAAGCCGGAATTCCGCTAGTAAAAGTGCCAGATATAGTTATTCAAGAGAGAGAAAAAGATTTAGTTGTTGCTACTTTTGGACGCGGTTTTTACATCTTAGATGATTACTCGTCGTTACGTACCGTTTCTAAAGAATTGCTCGAAAAAGAATCTCATCTTTTTCCAATAAAAGATGCATTGATGTACGTTCCAAGAGGAAGAGGCGGTTCCTTCGGCTCATCATATTACCGCGCTCCTAACCCAGAGTTTGGTGCAACTTTTACTTACTACATTAAAGAAGCGCCAAAAACATTAAAGGCAGAACGTAAAGAAAAAGAGAAAGCTGCCGCAAAAGAGAACAAACCTATTCCACAACCTACTCTTGAAGCACTTCGAGAGGAATCTTTAGAAATTGCTCCATACTTAGTTTTTACTATAACTAATGAAGAAGGTGAAGTTGTACGTAAGATTAACAAATCTGCTTCAAGCGGATTAAGCAGGGTAACGTGGGATTTACGAAGCGAAGGAACATCGCCAGTAACAGCGGAAAAATTTGAGCCTATTGCTCAAGCGAGCCGTGGAAGATTTGGCGGCGGGAACATTGGTGCTTTAGTTTTACCGGGCAAGTACAAGGTTTCAATTTTGCTTGTTTCAAGATTTCAAGAAAAAGAACTTACGGCATCGGCAGAATTTAATGTAGCTGCTTTGAATAATACTACTATACCGGCAGGCAGCAGAGAAGAATTAGTCGCGTTTCAAACTGAAGCCGCCGAGTTAGCACGCACTGCTTTAGGTGCACAGCGTTTAGCAGAGGAGCTTGCTAAAAAAGTTGAAGCAATTAAACAAGCAATTAACAATTCGCCGCAAGGACAAGTATCTTTAATAAGCAGAGCAAACGAAATCAGCCGCGATATTGATAAAATTATTGTTGCCTTCCGCGGTTTAGAAAGCAAAGCTGCAAGCGCAGAAGAAATTCCTCCATCTCATGTAACTTTAAGTTCGCGTATTTCTACAATGCTGCATACTTCTATGCGTACTACAACCAACATAACCAGGAACGAAAAGGTTGCTTATCAAACTCTGTACGAAGAAATTCAGCCTATACTGGATCTACTAAAGAAGATAAGAGAAGTAGATATTCCTATGCTTGAAGAAACTTTAGAAAAAATTAATGCACCGTGGACACCCGGAAGAATGCCTAAATTGAAATAGCGGCATGGAAAAAAAATCCCGCCAAGTGCGGGATTTTTTTATTGTGGCAAGTATTTTTTAATTGTTGCTCTCAGCTCTTCTCTTGTAAACGGTTTAGCAAGGTAATGATCGAAACCGGCTTGCAGAAATTCCTCTTTATCACCTTTCATTGCAAATGCTGTAATTGCAATAATTGGTACTTTGGCATAGTTTGGTCTCTGTTTCAAGTTTTTTGTTATGTCTATTCCTGTTAGTCCGCGCCCTAAGTTAACATCCATCAACACCAAATCATATTGATTATTATCTGCCTTATCCAAGGCTGTCTGACCGTTACGCGCTTCATCTATATCAAAAAGATTTTTCAAAAAGAGAATAAGAACATCTCTCGATATTTCATCATCTTCAACTACAAGTATTTTTTTCTTCACTGTTACTTCGTTCATTTATATACCAAAATGGATTTGTTCAACTCGTTTCTATAAATTTCCCTTTATTTCTGATGTTATTCTAAGATAAATAAAGGATAAATACTATTTGAATCTTAAATAACCAAATCTTACCGGTTTTATTATCGAGACCTTGCAGATTTATTTTAGGCAATTGTAACTCAACAACTTAATATTTGTTAAGTTCAATCCCGCAAATTAATTCCTAACTCACCTTACGACAGAGAGACTTAACGTCTTAAAACAGGTTTCTGCGTATTGTGAGTTCTTAATTGTTTTTTGAGGTTTAACACAAATTGGTTATTAGAAATTCACTCATGCTATAAAAAAATACTATCGAAATGGCAAAGTGAATTTTCTTGGACAGATTTCCATGCTTGGTAAAAATTAATGCGCGTTAATTTTGAAGCGTACACGAAGCATGCCATTATCGAAGCTTGAAGAAACGATCTTAAATGTGCCAATTTCATTAGTTGATTTAACATGCGTTCCGCTGCAAAGGCACCTATCGTAATTGCCTATTGTAATAACCCGCAAAGTATTGCCGGCTTCATCTGGCAGGTTTGATAAACTAAATTCTCTTTCTGCTTCGTTTCTATCCAAGAAACTTTCGCTTACGTTCATATCTGCAATTATTACAGTATTTACTTTTTCTTCAATTGCTGCAATTTCTTCTTCTGTTAGATTACGTGAAAAATGATAATCGCATTTAGATTTTTTCTTTTCGATATGTGCGCTGAATGCCCTTCCACAGCCAAACATTTGGTTTATTGTTCCATTAAGAATATGCTCGGCGGTATGCATTGGCTCATAATAGAATTTTGGGTTTTCGTTGTATTTCACTTTGTAACTCGATTCTGGATGCTGGATACTGGATGCTGGATACTGGATGCTGGATGCTGGATGCTGGATACTGGATACTGGATGCTGGATACTGGATACTTGATATTGGATACTGGAAATTTAGTATTGCTAATCGAAATGGCGTAGGCAAAAATTAATTCTAATTCATGCTCTAGCTATTAATCTAACTCTTCACTTGTTCATGCATTAACTACAAGCAAGATGTTACGAAAACTAATCTTTATTTACATCCAATTCTCTTCCAAGTAGATGCTTAAACCAAAATTGATTTTTAATTTTGGTTACATGCGGCAAGCCAATTCCATGCCGGAAGTTAGGGTAGAACATCATTTCAAAATCTTTGTTGTGCTTTTGCAATTCAGTAACAAGCTGTACAGAATTTTGCAGATGCACATTATCATCGGTAGTTCCGTGTGTAATAAGAAGTTTGCCTTTGTATTTATCAACATAATTGAGCACAGAACCGGCTTTATAACCATCCGGATTTTCTGCTGGTGTATCCATATATCTTTCTGTATAAACATTGTCATACAGTTTCCAATCCATTACTCCATACTCTGCAATTCCGTGTGTAAACAGATTGGCAGCTTTAGTTAAAGCCAAAGCAGCAACATAACCGCCGTAACTTCCGCCAATAATTCCAATTCGTGTTGAATCGATAAATGATTTTGTTTTAAGCCAATTAACTGCGGCAGAATAATCATTGATTTCCCATTTACCAAGGCAGCGGTGCATGTAAGCCTGCCCTTTTTTGCCAAAGTGTCCGGAGCCACGGTGATCTACAGAAATAAAAATTATTCCCTGCTGTGCAAAGTAACTTTGGCTCAATCCGGTTGAATAAGAATTTCTTACCGAGCTGCTGTTTGGTCCGCCATAAATGCTAATTATTACAGCATACTTTTTGTTCGAATCAAACTCGGCAGGGAGCCACCATACTGCGGGTAATTCAAAACCATCTCCGGTAGGAATTCTGAACAACTCTGGCTTTGCCATTGCGTATTCATCATATTGTGTGTTCTTTGCATCGCTAAGTGTTTTTATTAACTTACCATTAATGGAATACAATTCGCTCTTGGCTGGCGTTGATATATTGCTGTAAGAATCAATATAATATTTAGCCTTTGGAGAAACCGATACTGTATGCTGACCAGGAGTTGTTGTTATCTGTTTTAAGTTTTTTCCATCTAAATCAACTACGCACAAATATCTATCTGTGCTGTTTTTAAGCGGAGTGTGAAAGTAAACTTTCTGGCTGGTTTCATCTACTAATGCAATGTTTGTTACCTGCCAATCACCGTGAGTTACTCTTTTTATCAGCTTACCGTTCAAATCGTAATAGTAAAGATGATCCCAGCCATCAACATTTGATCTTAACAAGAATCCGGTTTTGTTTTCAAAGAAGTATAAATCTTCAAACCATTCAACCCATTCTTTCTGTTTTTCATTGTAGAGTTCGATTTTCTTTCCGGAGTTAGTATCAATCCAATAAATGATGATGTTGTCATGCGCACGGTTCATCCACTGAACTGTTAGACGATTGTCTTTAGTCCATGTTGGCCACGCAATGTAGTGGTCTGCCTTTTCATCAAAATCTGCCCAGGTAATATTTCCATCGGCAGTATTAGCAATTCCAAATT
This sequence comes from uncultured Melioribacter sp., assembly GCA_964575995.1. GTDB lineage: Bacteria > Bacteroidota > Ignavibacteria > Ignavibacteriales > Melioribacteraceae > Stygiobacter. Next base: position 6,843 of record CAZNTN010000007.1, read on the forward strand.
TTACATAAGGATTAGGATCGCCTGCTTTTGGATAGCGCTGGCGTTCAAGCTTTCCGTGTTGTCCATCAGCGTGATAAATTGGAAACTCTGGAACCGGGCTGTCATCAAACCTCAAGAAGCAGATTTTATCACTTTGTGGAGACCACCAGAAAGCCGAGTGAGCAGTTGCTCTTCCGAGTATTTCTTCCATATAAACCCAGCTTGCCCAGCCGTTGTAAATTAATTCGGCACCATCTTTTGTCAGTTGAGTTTCCTTTTCAAGCTCAATATCAAAAACATAAAGATTATTCCCTTTTACATAGGCTGCCTTTTTTCCATCTGGTGATAATTGAGGAACTTTCTCTTCAGCATCATCTTTGGTTAGCTGTTTAAAGGTGTTATCTGGACGAGAATAGTAGTAAAGATTATTTTTAGAATTGAACAGAAAGTAATTATAATCTTTGGATGCAAAAGTTGGGCGGTCAATCGAAAAACCTTCAGGCAGTTCAACTGTGCTGTTATCTGCCAAAGGAACCGAAGAACCATCTTTTACATTTGTTTTCATTGGGGCTGGACGCGAACCTGGTTTGGCGGGGTCAACTTTCATCTCAATAAAATTTTCATCATCCAACCAGTTTATAGTTCTGCCAAAACCCATCATGCCGCGCATTCCGCCGCTTTCAAAAACTTGTTTGTAAGTAAGTTTCTTTTTTTGTGCAAATATTTGCTGTATAGATAATACGCATATTAAAAGTATTACAACCCAAAAAGCCTGTTTTTTTATCGAGGACATTCTCACTCCACACTTTCTATAAATTGTTTTGAAAAACTAAATAATAGCCATTGAAATGGTGTTTGATTTTGAAAATCTCAAATTTTCTTAAGTTTCTCTTTCCCAAGACAGTTTCAAAAAAACCGCCATGAACTAAACAAACCTTAGTTATTCCACTCTTCTTCCCCCTAACCAAACAGTATCTCCAATTTTGGTTGAAGAAAGAATAATACGTAGCAGTAAGGCAATCGGTGACTGCTGTTTATGAAATCTTTCACCTAATTTATTTCTAATTGCTTCTTCACCAGCGAAGTAGCCTGATGTTAGTTCTCGAATATCATCCCAGACATCTGTAACATAAACACCATTTTCTCTTTCTAATTTATAATGTGCTGGTAACGGCGGTGAAATTCTTAAGCGATTAAAAACTCTAGGATTCTTTCCCTTAGTAGCAAATGCAATTATTTGATAATGTTTACCGTAACGATTGGCACCGGGGACTGCTGAAGTTTTCTTTTTCCAAATGATTAAGTTTTGAAAAGTCCACCCAGCTTGTCTTAAACAGCTTAACACAGATTCTGTATTCTTTTCTCTCTGCATAAAATAAATAGCGCCGCCATCTGAAGTAAGATTAAAAATATCAGCGCAGACTTTTTGCATAATTTCCCAATATTCAGCTTCAGGAAGTTTATCATCCCATGAACTGTATTCTTTATCTTGATTAAAAGGTGGATCTAAAAAGGAAAGGTCTATTTTAGTTGATATTGTCTCTTTAGTTAAATGATTGGTACAATCACCTGCAATTAATTTGTAACAGTAGTTTCCGTTAGATTTCATATTCCAACAATAGTTTAGATGTTTACTGCCAATAAGTTAATAAAAATTACTCCAATTTTTTATGTGTGGAACAAAACTGTCAAATTAATAAAGTTCGGCCAATGCAATACTTGTTTTAATTTAGCTAATGCCTAACGGGTAATGCTTATAGCTTTATTCTACCTTACCACGCATAAGCTTCCGGCGCTTGATTTCCTGGACCGGGCCAAATCTCATTTAACTTTACGAGTGTTTCTGCATCGAGTATCAGCTCTAACGATTTAACATTTTGCTCTAACTGCTCAGCTGTTCTGGGTCCAATTATTGGCGATGTAACAACTGGATTGCTTAGAATCCAAGCTAATGCTGTATCAGCCGGAGTTTGATGTATCTGCCTGCATAAGTTTTCGTAAGCCTCAATTTGCGGAAAAAGTTTCTCAACAGATTTTTGAAGAGGCTCCCTATTTCTTCTTCCAACTTTTTGTTTATCGAGAACGCCGCAAAGAATTCCGCCGCCAAGCGGGCTCCAAGGAATTAAACCCAAGCCAAAATGCTTACAAGCAGGTATAACTTCGAGCTCAACGTTTCTGTTTCTTAAGCTATAAATACTTTGCTCAGAAATTAAACCAAGAAAATTTCTTTGCTTGGCAATCATCTGCGCTTCTGCAATATTCCATGCGGCAAAGTTACTGCTGCCAACGTATATAACTTTTCCTTCTCTAACCAACTGCTCCATCGCCTGAAAAATTTCTTCCCAAGGAGTTTCTCTATCAATATGGTGCATCTGGTAGAGATCAAGATGGTCTGTTTTCATTCTTCTCAAACTATCTTCGCATGCTTTGCGTATATGATATGCAGAAAGTTTAGATTGATTTGGCGCTGTTCCCATTCTTCCGTAAACTTTTGTAGCCAAAACTATTTTATCCCGCCTGCTTTTATCTTCTGTTAGCCAGCTGCCAATAATTTTCTCTGTTTCCCCTAATCCGCTTGGATTATCTAATCCGCCGTAAACATTTGCTGTATCAAAAAAATTTATGCCGAGCTCCAATGCGCGGTTCATAATGCTAAAACTTTCCCCTTCTGGCGTATAAGTACCAAAGTTCATTGTTCCAAGACAAAGACGGCTAACCTTTAACCCGCTTCTGCCAAGATTTACATATTCCATATTGCTCCTTTATATATGCTATTCCAAATCTATAAAAGAATTTATTCTTTTGTAACTTAGAAGTAAGAATTAGGCTTTTTATGAAAACAAATTTTTATCTCCTCTCGTTTATTATTTCTATTGTTTTTTTATTCTCTTGTTCCGAACAAGCTAATCCAATTCCTACTAAAATTGCCGGCTATCAACTTACAAAGGTAATTAAAGGAGATGAAGCAATAGACTTTGTCAATAGACTTCATATTAATTCTGTTACTGCCGAGAAGAACGAAATTGCTTTTTACAGATTTAACAATAAAGAAGCAGTTATATATGTAACTTTTTATAACAACGAACTCGATGCATATCAAAACTTAGATAAGATGACGAAAAAGATTTCTCCGCAAAATTCGGTTTTTGAAAAAGGGAGCTTCCTAAACATCAACGGGAAAAGAGTTTATCAGACTTTTGGGTTAGGACAAAGCCATTTTGTTTTTACTCATAAGAGTTTACTATTTTGGCTCTCGGCAGAAACAGTTTCTGCAAAAGAATTTTTGAATAGTTATTTGGAATATCTTGATTGATTTTGAATACTTTTTACTTAGAAGCTGCGAATTAGAAGTTTTCTCTTTAACGCAATAGTTGTATGTAAAAACACTTTGAGCTAAACTCGCAAAGAATTAGGTTAACCCAGAATATCCTAAAGGAAAAAGCTGGGGTTAAGAAAGCGTTAAATTATTTATACACGGAGGTTTCATGGATCAATTCGATGAATTAAATATCAGTTCTGAGCCATTGCAAACAATTAAACCGCCAAGCTATTTTCAAATTATCTTTGATAAGATGACAGCAGATATGCGTTTTGTTGGTCTTTTCACAATTATTTACGGTGTACTTTCTTGTTTAACAATTATAGGCGCAATTGTAGGTGTGCCTACAATAATAATTGGTTTACGCATACGAGAGGCAGCCGATCAATTTTCGATTTATAAAATGACAAACAACGCTGCTTCGCTTAGACAAGCATTTGAACTGCAAGGCAGGTACTTTCGTTTAATTAAGATACTAATTATCATTGGCTTGGTTCTTACAGCACTTTACATAGTTTTTATTATTTATCTATTTACTTCAGGGTTAGGTGCTTTACTAACATCGCCATCTTACAGTTAGAATAGGAAAAATCTATTGAAAAAGAGAGATAAAGAAAGTATGCTCCGCTTGGCGTACATACTTTCTATTATTACAGTTTTCTATAATATAGCAGAAGGATTAATCTCCGTAACTATCGGTTACGAAGATGAAACTCTTTCTCTTTTCGGCTTCGGTGTAGATTCGTTTGTAGAGGTTTTTTCTGGAATCGGAATTTTGCATATGCTTATCCGTATCAAAGCAAACGGAGATGAAAATAGAGATGAATTTGAGAAAACAGCATTAAAAATTACCGGCAGCGGGTTTTATATTCTTACTGCAAGTTTAGTTGTAACTTCTCTTTATAATTTTGTTACTAACCACAAACCGGAAACCACGTTTTGGGGAATTGTCATTTCCCTTGTTTCGATAGCAACAATGTCTTTGCTTATCAAATATAAAATGATTGCAGGAAAAGCCATCAACTCTGCCGCCATTATTGCCGATGCTAACTGCACAAAAACATGTCTTTATCTTTCATTAATTCTTTTAGTTTCGAGTGCTGGTTATGAGCTAACAGGTTTTGGAAGAATTGATTCTTTAGGAGCTTTGGCTATTGCTTATTTTTCTTTTAAGGAAGGAAGAGAGGCTTTTGGAAAAGTAAGATCCGGAAAGAATTGCACCTGCGTTTAACATGCCGTAACTAAAAAGAATAAAGAAACACTGGCTTACCCAAAAAATTATTAGACTTGCCAACAGCATGCTGGCGAGAAATTTGGGATTATGATTAGTAATCTAGTTCTGTTATATTTTGCTGTGCAAGCAAAGGGCATTTTTTATGTACAAACTTTTATTAGTCTTTTCAATTTTTCTTTTGGTAATGGCTTTTATTTCTTGCGATAAAGGGATTGAGCCGGTTGATGGAATAAGCGCTTTTAGCGGGAAAATAATTTTTGATGGCGCTTGGCCTCAAGGAATTAAAAGAACACATTTAGTTGTGTTTAGGGAAGCAATTAAAAGTGTTAACGATTTTTCCGCATCCAACTTAAGTTTTGTGCTCGATACTATTCCTTACGGAACAAAAGAATTCAATTATAATTCTACGGAAATGCAATACAGTTCAATTTTTTCTATTAAACCAGGCAGCCACAAATACGTTGTAGTAGCTCAATCTAAAACGCCCGAACTTACTCTTAACCGCTTAGATTGGACGGTAGTTGGTGTTTACTGCGAAACAGGCAATCAAGCCAAGCCCAAAACAGTAATAATAAACACAGGAAGAACAACAACAGGCGTAGATATTAAGGTCGATTTTCAGAATCCACCGCCGCAGCCGCCTATGGAGTAATTGAAAATTGATAATGGAGAACTTGTCCGCCGTCAGCTTGGCGGATTTAGAATTAAAAATTGGAATGATGAAATAATGAAAAAATTTTTCTTAATAATATGTTTGATTCCAGCCTTTGCAGTTTATGCTCAAACTGGAACTCTTTCCGGAAGAGTAATTAATGAAAAAGCAGAACCGGTCTTTGGCGCAAGTGTTATTATAATTGGAACTTCGCTCGGCGTTTCGGCAGATGAATCGGGTTACTTTCAGATCAAAAATATTCCAGCCGGTGTTTACGCTTTACAAGTAACGGCAATAAGTTATGAAATGAAAACTGTGCCCGGCATTCAGATTAATGAACTGACAAAATCTATAACAGTGATATTAAAAGAATCGTTAATCCAGACTCAACAGATTGTAGTTAGTGCAGGCAAATATGCTCAACGAATTCAAGATTTAACTGTAAGCACTACAGTTTTGCAGCCGGAAGAGATAAGTAAAAAAAACCATCTTACTTTTGATGACTATTTAAGGTTTGTTCCCGGAGTTCATGTTAATCTTGAACAAGTAAGCATACGAGGTTCCAGCGGTTACAGCAAAGGTGCCGGAACAAGAGTTCTTGTTGCATTAAACGGATTGCCAATGTACTCCGGCGATAACGGAGATATCGTATGGGAAATGATTCCTATTGCAGATATTGAACGAGTGGAAATTATTAAAGGTCCGGCAAGTTCTCTTTATGGTTCTACTGCTATTGGCGGTGTAATTAATATAATTACAAAACGCTCTGTTAAAAAACCAATTACAAATTTTAGAACTTACTATGGCTTGTATGATAAGCCATCTTATGATTTTTGGGACTGGAGCAAATCTTACAGAAGTTTTTACGGAGCAGAACTTACTCACTCAAATTCTTACAATAATTTAGGCTACACATTCTCTTTTAAAAAATTTGATAATAATAGTTACCGCCAGAATGATTTTACTAAACGTTACCTGGGCTATCTAAAGCTTAATTATGATTTCAACAACAAGAGCAGTCTTACTTTCTTTACCAATTACTTGGCAATGAACCGTGGTAATTTTCTTTACTGGAAAGACTCTAAAAACGCTCTTGTTCCAAAAGATGAAGATAACGGAAACACCGTAAAATCGGGCAGAATATTTACCGGAATAATTTATCAAAATTATTTTAGCAGCAAATTAACATCCGAAATAAAAGCCAATTACTACCGCACAAAATTTACCGGCTACGGTTTGGAATTAACCACATCAACAGCAGATTTGCTTAGAGGCGAAGCTATGGCAAACTACAGAGCTTCAGAAAACTTCTTTTTAACAGGAGGCGTAGAATTATCTTACGCTAATATTAATTCAAATATTTTTAAGAACCCCGCTTTCTATGGCGGCGCTGTTTACTCTCAAACAGAATACAAAGGAATAGCCGGATTAATTCTTACAGCAGGGCTTCGTTACGATTATCTTAAAATGGATTCCACACGCGGTAAAAAGGCAGTTACACCGAGAGCCGGGTTGAATTATAAATTTTCTGATCATTTTATACTCCGCGCTTCAGCTGGAACCGGGTTCCGAGCTCCAACTCCTTCCGAAGTATTTACAAGTACCGCTGTTGGCGGCGGCGTGAGTGTGATAGAAAATCCTAACCTTACTTACGAAACAAGTTTCTCTTTTGAAGTTGGGATCAACTACAGGTTGAATAATATTTCTCTTGATGCCGCATACTATCAGAATGAGTATAAGAATTTTATCGAACCTAATTTTACAGAGACAGGCACAGATATTCAGTTCGTTAATATTCCTCGAGCAAGAATTCAAGGGTTGGAATTAATTAACCAATGGAACATTATTCCAGCTATGTTGAATTTTTCTATTGGATATAACTATATGTGGTCGCGTGATATAGAAAAAAACAAATCTATGAAATACCGTCCTCGTAACACTGCTTATGCAAACTTGCTATTTACTCCGGCTTCGTTCGAGTTTGGAGTTGATTTCCGCTATTTGAGCAGAATTGAAGAAATAGACCCAATGATGCTGATTGTGGTTGTTGACGGTGAAGTTAGGGTACCAACATACATAACTAACTTAATGGCTGGCTGCAATTTTTTTGTTATGAATATTCCAGCCAAAATTTTTATAAATGCAAAGAATATTTTCAACTACAATTATGCTGAATTCATTGGCAACTTAGCGCCAATACGTAATTACGCTCTCAGCTTTGAGCTTTATTTCTAAGCTCAAAAGAAACCTATGGTTAGAGCAAAAGAATTGCCCTGCAATTACTATTTGGGATGCAGGTGGAAAAATTATTTGCCTAAACGAAAAAGCATCTGAAGTTTTTAAAGATGATGGCGGTTACAAACTGCTTGGGCAAAATTTATTTGCCTGCCTCTCAAACGAATCCAACGAAAAAGATAAATAAGCAGATTATTGCCATGCAAAAACCAAATACTTGCACAATAGAAAAAGCCGGTAAAAAAAATTAATTCACCAGGCACATTGGTTTGTAAAAGGCGAGTTGAAAGGATTGGCTGAATTCCCAATTGAAATTCCTTTTGAGATGCAGCGCCATATCCGCACATAAAACTATTCTTGTTCTTCGCGGCGGATTACCTCTACCGTAAAGTTAGAAGCAAGTGCTGCTATTGCTGCAACTGCCGCCAAAATTGGCACAAGCACAACACCAATAACACCAAGCGTTACAGGTATTTCAATGTATGCTCTTCCTTTATCATCCTTTATTATTATTCTTCTTGCATTGCCCTCTTTTATGAGCTCTTCAATTTTTGCGAGTAGTTCTTTGCCTTTTATTTTAAACTCTGCTGCCACAGCATTTCTCCATTTTCGGTTTTAGATGAATGAAGAGATTTGTTTGTTCCAAGTTGGTTAGAAAATGTTAGGCGGGAACAGAAATTACACTTTTAGAAAAATTTTCTTCTTGTAGAATATCCACATAATTGCAAGCCAGAACAATACATAAAAAAGCGCCCAGGCAAGAGAAGCATTAATTGGAGAAAGCAACGGCGTAAAAAAAGTGTTATATAAAAAAGATTTTACCGAAACTTTACTTCCAATATCATTTACCCAGCTAATTCTTGAAAGCATAATGCTAACAACACCAGACAAAACATAAACAGTAATTGCATTCATTCCATAAACTTCAAACGGTTTTGTCCACCATGTAATTTGTTTAACATCTGCTAGCCAGTAACACATACCAAAAACATTTAACGCCATACCTGCAGTAAAAAGAACATAAGAACTTGTCCACAATGCCTTGTTCATCGGCAAATACATATCCCAAATAATGCCCGTCATTAAGCCAATATTTCCAAAGAAAAATATCCAAGCAGCTTTTTGTGTTCTATCCAAACTGTTTTTCAATAGCGTGCCAAGAAGTATCCCGAGCAAACCCGTTGAAATTGCCGGAAGTGTGCTAAGCAAACCTTCAGGGTCCCAAATTTTAGTTTGTCTCCATAAATGTCCTGATAAAAGTTGATTATCAATCCATGCAACAAGATTTGGAGCTATTTCTTTATTTGTAAGTTTATCAATTATTGTAGGCTGGGATAAATCTGGAGCGCCAATGCCGGGAACCGGAACTAACGTTATCAAAGCCCAATAAATAAAAAGAAAAGATGAGGCGAGAACAGTTTGCGTTTTCCAGTTTGTTTTTAAGTAAATGAATGAAGCAGCAAAATAAACTAAAGCAATTCTTTGCAGCACACCGGGAATACGAATGGCAGAAAAGTTATAAGCTGGGAATCCTGATAAAGCAACACCAATCAAAAAGATGAAAACGCTTCTCTTAAATATTTGTAAAATTAACTTGTTATGGTTATCACCTCTATCTTTTCTTTTTGAAAGAGAGAGTTTAATTGCAACACCAACTATAAAAAGGAAAAAAGGGAAAACTAAATCTGTTGGGGTGCAGCCATTCCATTTTGCGTGTTCGAGTGCGGGATAAATTTTTCCCCAATCGCCGGGATTGTTAACTAATATCATACCGGCAATTGTTAAACCACGGAAAATATCTAATGATAACAAACGATCGGTTTGTTTTTCCATAAGATCATGCAAAGTTAGATAAAGTGGGTTGATAAATTCAGTTATCGCACAAAGACTTTAAAAAAGCAGTGTCTTGTCATTCATACTTTCCATCACCGGAAATGTAACCTTTATCCGGCTCGGCTCTTTGTGATGTCTCGAAACTGACACGAAGCTCGGTGTAATCACCTTCGCGAACTACCTTTAATTTAAAATCCCAATCGTTGCTTCTTTGCGTTGGTTGTGAATTTATTTGCCCTTGGGGTTCTAGTGTTATTTGTAACATTATTCTCTAATTAAAAGTGTGGTGAGCTTTTAATTTATCTTGATTCAACTTATTAAAAATGTTTTTTTATTCCTAACAATAAAATGTTTTTTTCATTCAAAATTTTTTTTTGTGATAATAATCAGCAATAAAAAATTATTTATTCAAAACCAATTTAAAACTTGTGTTTCATTAAAATTTTTTAATTATAATTTCTGCGTGGTATAAAAGATGTAGTATTGTTTTACTGTAAATATCTTTTATAAAAAGCAGAAGGGTGGAATAGCAAGTTAAGAGTAAGATCAAGGATAAGAGAAATCGGCTTTCAAATTTACGCTTTCATTACTGGTGTTAATGATAAAACAAGGTTCCTTGCGCCAACAAAAGTTTCTTCACCAATCGGCTGATTTGAAACCCCCGATTTGGCTTCTATTCTGATAACAACAATATCTTCATAATAATATTTAAATGCTTCTTTCACAGAATTAATTACAACAGGTTTATTTTAAGCCCACAAAGATTATCATTTATTCTTTCCGAAAAAGAATTTCATTGGCAGGCAAACTCTTTTTGCCCAAGCGGCTTCATTATGCTCTGCTTTAGAATCAATAAAAAATTGCAAATCAATATTTTCAACATATCCTTTATATTTAAGAACTTTTATCATTTCATCAACGCCTGGTTGAAGAATAGTTTCTAAGCCAACGCCGCCGTTATCAATATATATTAACAAATCTTTCTTAGGAGATTTATCTTCTTGTACTGCTTTAACATAATTAAAATTGGTGAATTTGAACGCCGGCGAAAAGCAAGCAGCTTTTGAAAATACAGTTGGATAATCCCACGCCAACATCATAGAAATTAAACCTCCCATTGAAGAACCGCCAACCGCAGTATTCTTTGCATCAGCCAGTGTCCTATAATTGGCATCAATGAAAGGTTTAATTATATCAACAACCAATTTTTCGTAGAGCTTTCCAAGACTTGTATTGTTGTACTCGGTTCCTCTATCATCAGTGTTGTTAATACCTACAATTATAAATGGTTCAACTTCTCCTAAGCGAATTAAACTATCGGCTGTTTCATCAACTTGCCAATCAATAAAGGTGTTTGAAGTACGCGGATCGACCAGGTTTTGTCCATCGTGCATATAAAAAACCGGAAAGCGTCTTTCTATTTGTTCATCATAATTTGGCGGAAGCCAAACAAAAATATCGCGCGGTTTTAAGCCTGCAATTGCAAAATCTTTGTGATAGAAAACTTTTCCGGTTATTTGCCCATTTACGCTGAAGTCGAAATTATCGCGCCAGTTAAAAATTGTTGCAAGTATGGTGGTGTCTTTGTTTGCAACAAGAACAGAGTTTTGCGGAATAGATGAGTTGCTGCCTAAAGCTTCTGTAGCCCAGCTTCCTTTTGTAAACTTATACTCCAGGCGTGTGCCTTTTTCTACTACTATTGAAATGCTCCAGATTTCTTTACTGGATTTGCTAAGCAGAATTTTATTCGGCTGCCAATTGCCAAGCGCTTTAACATTTCCGGCAACATAAATTTTAGAACTATCCTCTATTTTTGGAGAAACAACATTTAAAGTAACTTTTACTTTTTCTTGAGAAAATATTACGGCTGAAAGCAGCAGTATAAATATTATAGTGTTCTTCACTTAAACTCCTTGAATGTGAAAACAATTTTTACCATAACTTAGTTTTTCTTTCCATCATTCTTTCTGGTTTTTCTACCGGGCTAAACCCATATTTTGAATAGAGAGAATGAGCGTCTTTAGTTGCAAGCCGCCAAGATTTAATATTGCTTAACTCCGGATGCGTTAGAAGAAACTCCATTAAATGTTTTGAAAGAGCTTTCCCCCGATATTCTTCTAAAATAAAAACATCGCCGAGATAAGCGCACATAATGAAATCGGTTACAACTCTGGCAAAGCCAATTTGCATTTGCTCGTAATAAACTCCAACACAAAAAGAATTATCTATTGCTTTCTTAACAAATTCAATTGGAATTCCTTCATTCCAATAAGACCTCGTTAAGTATGCGTGTACAACTTCTAATTGAAGCAGCGATTTATCATCGCTGATTGTGATGTTTTCCGAAATTATTTTTTTCATTTTATTACTTCGTTGCTATTAGAAGCATTTCAAAAATTTATTTCTTAGTAAGATATCTCTTTCCAAGTTTCAAAGTTCCAAACCATTCTATAGCAGCAAAGATTGATGGAAGCGCAGAAGAAACATGTTTGCCACCGGAAATTGTAACCAATTCAACACTAATGCCTTGTGTTAAAAAATAATTTTTAGCTTGTACAGAGTTTTCATAGGGAACATACTCATCAGCGTTGCCGTGATAAAGACGCATTGGCGCTATTGGTCTCCAGTTGAGCAGGCTGTTGGTTGCAAAAGCGGTTGTAAGTGTAGTTTCTGTACCGGCTAAGTAGCTTTTGACAAAGTTTTGATTAATCAGCTTAGTTAAATCATTTGTTAGCTGAGCATCAATTTCATCTACAGTGTAATTGCCATTAAAAAGAGAAGGAAGTTTTTCCACATAAGGCGAATTAAAAAATGCATTCAGATTATTCCATCTGTAAATTTCGTTGTAGGCAACCAAAAAGTAAGCCAGGTATGCAGGCTTATTATAAGTTTGACTCTGCAATATTTTTTTAGCGGTCATGTTTAAATCATACGCACCCGCCATTGGTGCAACTGCCGTAAGATTAAATTCACTTTTGTAGTTAAATTCAATTTCTCTTTGCGCTGCCATTGTAACATAGCCGCCTTCGGAATATCCGGCTAAAAATATTTGTCCGTTTAACGTGATATTATTTTTGCTTGCAAATACTTTTCCAGCGCGGATTATATCAATCACCGGATCAGCAGAAGATTTTGCTATGTGATAAGGATGCGTTTGGGTCGATTCGCCAAGACCGATATAATCTGGTGCAAGCGCAAAATAGCCTAGTGCAGCAGCAATTAATCCTTCAGGTGCATTTAGCGCATTAACCGAGCCTACATTTGTCCGCTTTGTTTGAGTTCCGTGTTGTACGCTAATTATTGGAAGATTACTCTTTCCTTTTGGCAGAAACAAAGCGCCTGAAACTATAATAACATTTCCTTTTGAATCAACTGTTCTGTACATAAGTTTATAGTAATCAACATCATAAATAACTTTGTTTTTAATCTGCTCTCCGCCGGAAATACTTCCAATCATTACCTGAAGCAAAGGAGCAGTAAAAGATCCGCCATTTGTAAAGCTAACTATTTGTCCACGTGCAGGTGTAATTTGAGGTTCAACCGGAACATCGCTTTTACATGTAGTAAGTAAGAGCGTAAAAGGAACAAATAGTATCAAGATAAATTTCAGCTTTTTCTTGTAAATCATTTTTGCTTTTTCTCCTCTTAACAAAATAAATGTATTCGGAAAAGTAAGAATTGTAATTACTACGCTATAACAATGAATCGGAATAAGCAAATTCATTAGTTATATCGAACGGCTTGTCTTTGTAACCAACTATTAGCAAAGCTAAAGTGAACAGCTTCAATTTGTGTATTTCTGAAAGAACCTGTTGCTTTCCAAAACTGTTATATATAAAATTATAAAAAAGAATAACTACATTACAAAACCAAAAAGGAGTTAATATGAAGTTAACACGGAAGGATTTTTTGAAAACAGGCGCACTATTAAGCGGCGGATTATTCTTAGGCACAAACAAACTATTGGCAGATGTTCAGGCACAGACTTACTCAATTAAGGTACTAAGAAACAATATCGGGATATTTACCGAGCGAGGTGGAACAATTGGCTGGTATGCAACAAGTGACGGCGTTGTTGTAGTTGATTCTCAATATCCCGAAACGGCAAAAAATTTAATTGAAGCATTGCAGCAAAAAACATCTCGTAAAATCGATATTCTGTTCAACACACATCATCACGGAGATCATACTTCGGGTAACATTTTCTTGAAAGACTATGCAGACAGTTTAGTTGCTCACGAAAACTGTAAAATGCTTCAAGAGAAAAACGATAAAAAAGACCCGGCTAAGCCACAGGCTTATGCCACTACAACTTTTAAGGAAACTTGGAGCGAAGAAATAGGAAAAGAAAAAGTTACGGCAAAATATTTTGGTCCGGCGCACACAAGCGGAGATTCTGTAATTCATTTTGAAGAAGCAAACATTGCTCACGTGGGCGATTTAGTATTCAACCAAACGTTTCCATTTATAGATTCTAATGGAGGCGGCTCAATCAAACTATGGTTCAAAACTCTCGGAGAGATTATCAATTATTACTCAAAAGATACACTATTCATATTCGGTCATTCAATTACAAATGATCTATTAACCGGAAATGTTAACGACATAATTACAATGCAAAAATATCTTGGCGCACTTACCGAGCATGTTGAATCTGAAATACAAAAAGGAAAATCTAAAGAAGAAATTGCAGCTGCTTCAGAAATACCAGGATTTGCTAACCTTAAAGAACGCTGGCAAGGCGCCCGCAAAATGAATCTTGAAAAAGCTTACGATGAATTAGAAAGGAAATAATTCAACTCTTTTGGTCATTTTATTCCGCCTAAAGCGGGAACATCCTTGAAAGAACAAGTACCAAAAGAACTACAATCTTTTCGCTTTTAGATAAATCAGTTAAAACTGAAGGGCATGAGCCAAAGATTAGATACTCATTTAACTTTTTTTTTAACTCGAAAAAATTAGCTGCACTCATTTCTATTGAGTTTCGAACTCTGTTTTTTTAATGAATTACTGCAGAGTTAGTAATTAATGGGTAGTTCTAAAAACCTCAATACCCTTTGCGAACTTTGGTTTTTCTTTGCGTTCTCAGCGATAAAAATTAAAAAGATAGTTTTTAGAAGTACCCTAAAATGCTATTCCAAATCCATCTTTTTGTTTTGACTTCTTTTATAAATCTTATCCGAAGTTTTCACCTTAGGAGTTTGTTTCGGTAAAGGAATACGAACTTTCTTTTTCTTAACCGTTATTTTTGCTTTCAGCTTGTTCATTTTTTCCCTTTGTTTCCAAATTCCGAAAAGTGAAGTAGAATTTTTATTGGTTTGATATTATTACTTTGCTGCTCAACTTTAACAGATTGTTCCTACTGCAGATGGTAAACGCGGCTGAAAAATAATGTGTAAAAACATTTTAGCAGCAGCAAGTTCTCGTCTCAGTTATCATACATTACCAAGATTATTAGCGGTCCGGTTTTCTTAGCATCCAATTATAACTTAAATGCCCTCTCTATTGCAGCAATTTAATATCGCTTACAATTTCATCTATGTTTATATCGCTTCCAGTGTAGTTCTTTCTAATTCTCCCTTCTTCATCCATCAGTTGAATTCTGTCTGTATGAGTGAAGTAATAAATCTTTCTTCCATCCTTAAAGACGGTTGAATCGCTAACAACTGCAAGAATGCCAATTCGTTTTGTTAATGAATCTATCACAATTTTATCTCCTGTAAGAAATTTCCAATTGCTTAAATCAAGATTGCGTACTTCTGCAAACTTGCTAAGCGTTTCTGGGTTATCTTGCATCGGGTCGAAACTGATTGAAACAAATTCTACATTATTTACTTTGTCAGAATTGAGTTTTTCTTGAATTATTCTCATGTTGTTTGTGGTCAATGGGCAAATATCTGGACAGTTTGTAAATATGTAGCCAACTACGGTTAGTTTTCCTTTTGTCATTGCCGGAAAGTTTTGCTTTGTGCCTGTTTGATCAACAAGAGAAAATCCGCTACTGCTTAAATCATCAACTACATCTAATTTGTCTTGGCAGGAAACAGCGGCAGCTATTAAAAGAATTAATACAAGAATCTTTTTCAAATTTAATTTGGTAATTTTGACTGGCATATAATTGACCTCTTTAACAGTACTAAATTACTAATTGTTTTATAAAATGGATATTGGATGAAAAAAGTACTTACAACATTTTTGATTTTTCTCTTTTCTTTTTCCCTGTGCGCACAAGAGCAAATCCGCTTGATGAGTTATAATTTGTTGAATTATCCCAACAGCAGAAGCGGTACAAACATAACCGCAATTGAACCCTTTTATAAAAAAATTATAAACGAAATTAAACCAGACGCACTTGTAGTTGTTGAAATGGTTCGGCAAACCGGCGTTAATCAGTTTTTAACAAATGTTCTGGGAAATGAATTTTCGGCAGCCTCTGTTACAATTAAAGGCACTAACAGTTCTGGATACGACGGAAACAATTGTGCGTTTTATTATAAGCCTTCCAAACTGACCCTGATTGAAAGCAAAGAAATTCCGGCAAGAACACGTGTTATAAGCTCATTTAAAGTTGTGCATAATACTACAAAGGACACTCTCGTTATTCTTGGTGTACACTTAAAAGCAAACGATTTCACTTCGGATAACGTGTTAAATCAAGAAAAAAGAACAGATGCTGTAATCTCTCTTAGAAATGAAACTGTAAAGTATAAACCGAATTCAAACTTTCTTGTTTGTGGAGATTTCAACATTTTTTCTTCTTACGAAGCCGCATTTCAGAAGTTGACAGATAAATCTGCCTCAGGCTATGTAATAGATATGATGAATGTAACGGGAAATTGGAGCGATAATCCCGCATTTAATTCTGTCTGTACTTATTCTACTAATGATTTAGACACCCGGTTAGATATGATTTTGATCTCGCAAGGTTTGCAAGACAAAGGCGGCGTTGATTATATAAATGATTCGTACAAAATTTTTGGCAACGACGGCAGCCATTTTGATAAGGCAGTTAACCAAGGAGCCAATACTTGGTTTTTAAATGATGTTTCAATGGGTACAGCGTTAGTTATAGCGTCCGATCACCTTCCTATTTACGCAGATTTTTCTTTTGGCGTCTCAACTAATGTGGATAGATATAATACACTGCCGGAAAAATTTGAACTAGAACAGAATTATCCTAATCCATTCAACCCAAGCACTGTAATAAGTTACAAGTTACAAGCAGCAAGCCGCGTAACTCTAAAAGTTTATGATGTTTTAGGAAGAGAAGTTGCAGCGTTAGTTGATGAATTCAAACAACCCGGCATTTATAATTCTCAATTCTCAATTCTCAATTCTCAATTAAGCTCCGGTGTTTACTTCTACCGCTTAACAACGCCAACAAATACAACAACTAAGAAAATGGTTTTGACAAAATAAAATGAGCATTTTTCTACCTGGACAAAAACGACAATATAATTTTCTTCTTAAGAATTATAACGAAAAGCCAAGTTCTATTCTTGTTATTGGTTCGGCGAGCGAGCAGCTTGCTGTTTTGTTAAATACAAAATACAAAGCTACAGTTGATTTGATTGTAGAAGATTACGATTCGCTGATGAACTCGAAACTTGTTTTAAGCGGTGAAGAATCTATAACAGTTAGAATGATGAACTTTGATATTACAGACTTTTCTAACGAGCAATTTGATTTGGTTTACGCGCAGGCCTCAATTTCGCTAATCAACAGAAACAAAATTGTTAAAGAAATTAAAAGAATTCTTAAGTCGGACGGTTATTTTTCTGTGGGAGAAACAACTGCTTTAAAAAAAGAATTTCCGGAGTTCGTTAAAAATCTGTTTGATGAAGCGAACATACTTCCTCTTTGCTCGCATGAAATAGAAAAATATTACACAGAAAGAAAGTTTAAGATTATTGCCAAAGCAAATCTTACCGATACTCTTGTTTCTTTTTATGCAGAAAGCGCGAAACAATTAAAACAAGCCGAAGCCGGTTTAAATGACAAAGAAAAAAGTTATTACAAAAAGTTGGTAAACAGAATTAGCCACGAGTCTAATGCTTACTTAAAACTTGGCGGCGATAAATACATCGGTTTCGAAACTCTTTTACTACAGAAGGAACTCTCTTGAAAAAAGGTGATATACTAGATTTAGAAATCTCCGGCTGCGCTTTTGAAGGAAAGGGAATTGCGAAGATTATAAAAGAGATACACGCCGCTAATGAAGAACCAAAGAAGTTTGTTGTGTTTGTTGATGGCGCTTATCCCGGAGATGTTGTAAGCGCTCAAGTTGGAAAGATTAGAAAATCTTACGCTGAAGCCAGAATTAAAACTTTGCACAAGGAATCTCCTTTAAGAACAATTGCGCATTGCAAACACTTTGGAACTTGCGGCGGATGTAAATCGCAAAACCTTTTATACCAACATCAAGCAAAGTTTAAGGAAGAACAAGTAAAAGATATTTTTGAACGATTGGGCGGATTAAAAGATTTCGAAAACTTTCCAATCGTCAAATCAGAAAAAATTTACTTCTACAGAAATAAACTCGAATATTCCTTTGCAGATCGGCGCTGGCTTTCTGAAAACGAAATTAACTCGATGCAGGAAATTCCGGATAGAAACTTTGCACTCGGATTTCACATTCCAGGTATGTATGACAAAGTATTAAACATTGAAGAATGTCATCTTCAGTCCGAAACAAGCAACAAGATCTTAAATCTTACCAGAAAGTTTTTCAAAGAGAGAAAAATTTCGATCTATTCCACAAAAGTTCACGAAGGCTTTCTAAGAAATTTAGTAATTAAACAAGCTTCCAACACAAACGATTTGATGGTTAATCTTGTAGTAAACGAAGAGAATGAAGAACTGCTCGGCGATTACAAAGAAATACTGCTTAAAGAAATTCCTTCAATTACTACAATAATTTTCAACATCAGCAAGAAAAAGGCAACTGTTGCAATTGGTGATTATGAAATTGTTGCGCACGGCTGCGGATTTATAATTGATAAAATTGGCAAGAGCAAATACATAATAAGCGCCAACTCATTTTTCCAGACAAATACATTGCAGGCAGAAAATCTATACAACACAGCATTAGAGTTTGCATGTTTTACCGGTAATGAAATTGTTTACGATCTTTATTCCGGCGCAGGAACAATTCCAATTTTTATTTCCGATAAAGTAAAACATATTTATGGCTTTGAAAGTGTTGAACCGGCAATTAAAGATGCTTATGCAAACAAAAAATTAAACTCTGTTAACAATTATGAACCGATACTTGCAGATCTCAATAAATCATTTTTGCCAATTGTTATGGAAAAAAATCTTCCTAAACCTGATGTGATAATCACCGATCCGCCAAGAAGCGGAATGCACACGAAAACCGTTGATGACATTCTAAAACTTAACCCGGCAAAAATTGTTTATGTTAGCTGCAATCCGGCAACCCAAGCCCGCGATGTAAAACTTCTTTGCAACGGCGGTTATAAGCTCGTAAAAAATCGACCTGTAGATATGTTTCCTCATACTTTCCACATCGAAAACGTAGCACTCCTCGAATATGACAATTCTACCAAAATTTAGTTGTTAACTTACCTTTTCTGAGATGGGTATTAAGAGTGTTTACTAAAGGGTACTTCTAAAAATTGCTTATTTTAAAAATAACACACTAATAAACCTGCTGCAGGCATGTTAAACAGCTCCGCCTGCCATACATTATAAATAGCTATGCGGACAGGTTTTCACAGATTAGTATTGAATTTTTAGAGGTACCATAAACTTCTTTAAAAAGAAGAAGGCGAAGGACCTTGTTAAACTTTTTACCCTTCGCCAATCTTAAGGACGGAGTCCGTATGTGTGTGTGCTATATTATAGCAATGTACGTGCCAGAGTAGTATATCTACTAATACTTCAAAAACGAAGTGTTTTGATGTATTTAGAGTAAGAATAGCAAAATTGATGTGAATATTTTTCGCTCGGAGTGAATATTATACACTAATCGATTGGAATCGAAATAGCGATACTTACCTCGTTTTCATTTATGAAATTATATGCCGCCTCATTTAAACGTGCCTCGGGTAAAGTACTGTTAAAGAAGTGTAAATCTATTTGAGAGTAAACCCACAAAGCAGCATAAGAAAGAATTAACGTGTTCCTAAATTTATAAGCCGAGTTATATGAAGAGTATCTGCTTTCCACAAACAGCTTATTTGTCTCTTTGAGATACGCATTTTGTTTATTGTTAGTTTCAAAAATGAAGTAAAGCATAGCGGCTAAATTAACAGTGGAAAGACCGCCCAATATCAATCCTTTAGTTGTTGAACCTTGTGAAAAATGACCCCAGCCCGGAATAAATACATTTTTGACAGCAGATTTCTTGATTTTGCTTTCACGCTCTGCTGCTAAACTGATAATCTTTGCAATATCTTCTGGCGTTGTTGCCTGCATTGGGTTTTGACGAATGAACTCAGCTTTTACTTCATTAAAAATCAATAGGATTTTGGGAGAGACCTTTCTTACATCCGGCGTGTATGTTTTTTTAATTTTTAAAATATTTTCAAAATTAGTGCGGGCTAAATTTTCGTTGCCAATTGCATATAATGAAACGCCGCGCATGAAGTACAAATCGATGCGTGTTGAGTCATCAAGCTCGTTATTACTTATTAATTCGTTCGATAGTTGTATAACTTTTTCATAATCATATTCTTCGTAGCAGAGTTTTTTAATTCGTTCAATTGCGCTTTCTTGAGCAAATAGAACTGTCGACAAGGCAAAAAGAGCTAATAACAATTGCTTCATCATTTCACCAGCATCATTTTTTTTGTAATTGCAGCTGTTGGTGTAGTTAAGCGGTAGAAGTAAACACCGGAGCTTAATTGAGAATTGAGAATTGAGAATTGAGAATTATAATTACCAGGTTGCTGGAATTCATTAACAAGTGTTGCAGCTTCTCTTCCTAAAACATCATAAACTTTTAGAGTTACGCGGCTTGCTGCTGGTAACTTGTAGCTTATAATTGTACTTGGGTTAAATGGATTTGGATAGTTCTGATAAAGTACAAAATTGTGAGGCATATCGTCTTCTTTAATATCTGTTTGTACGCTTAAAAGCGTTTCTACGTAAGGAACTACTTTACTAACAGAATCTCTGCCCCCGAAGACTGCTATAATGCCTTTGTAATCAACTGCCATAGGATTGTATCTTGCATATTGTAGAGAGGGCATTTTAGTAATTTTCAACGAGCCATCTCCATAAACAATAATTTCTTCAACTGTTCTTAGCGCCCGGCTAGATTCGTTATAACCGGCAATTAAAAACCCTTTTCTATGAATAGTACTATATACAGCCGAGCCGCCTGCACGTTTTTCCAATAATTTATAATTAAGAAATTCTCCTTTTTGAGGTGGGATATCAAACCTCTGAATTTTGTCAATTACACCGTTAAAAGCTCCGCCAAAAACATAAATATTATTATTAACTAAAAAAGTCATTTGTTCGCGGGGCTTTTCTTCGGAGACAAAATCAAAATTCCAAGATATCTTTTTGGCTACAAGGTTATAAGATGCTATGTAAGAAATTTTTCCGCCGGCAGATGGCGAACCGCCGAACATATACAAATTATCTCCAACAACATAGCCGGTTGCAAAGGATCGTCCAAAATCAACATTAACATCGTAAATACTTGGAGAGGACTTAGAACTTATATTCCAAATTTCGAGAGTTGTTTTTGCGGTAGAAGTCTCGAGAGCGCCTCCAAAGTAAACCACATTTCCACTCCATATTCCTGCTACAAATTGTTTACGAGGCTGTAACATTCGCCCCACCATTCTCCAGCTATCTGCTTCGGCATCATACTCTTGAATCCAATCCACTGTTTGCTGAAGCGAATCGGAATATCCGCCTAACACATAAACTTTTGTGCCGCCTGAAGTTAAATCATAAACGGCTTGACCGCCAGATACAGGAAACGGCATTTTACGAGGTGCTAGTTTCCAATATGGGGTTTGGCTATGCAAAGCACTCGCACAGAAAATTGCACACAATGTTAAAACAAATAATTTTTTCATTATTACTGCGCTCTTTTAAATAGAAGGACAATTATCATACCATCTATTTCTTAAATTTATAACTAAATATCAGTGTATCCCCTTTATTTACATTAATTGTGGTATCTACATCTTTACTGTTAGAATTTCTTAGTGTTATTCTTCTAACGCCAGGTTTAAGTGGTATCATTCTTAAAACAGGCGGGCATTCACCTCTTTTACTTCCATCAATATAGATTTGAGCTTCGGGGCGGACATCAAAAGTTACAAATGCAACAAGATTGTTAAAATCTGCTCTTAATAGAGTTTCTTGCTTAGCATCAATTTTTACTTTTTCTGTGTAAGAAGGAAAATCGTCGTTCTCAAATTTTACAGTGTATTCACCTTCTGGAAGATATATAATTTTAGAAAGCGCTTCGGGGTAGCTTTCTCCATCAATAATTACTCTTGTACCAACCACTGCACGCACTCTTAGCCATCCATTTGCAGCAGTTTTTCCGGGTTGAGGTTCTTGCATGTTAGGCTTCTGTTCAGTTTGAACTGCATTCTCATTAATCGTTTTCTGATCATCTATCATCGGTCTATTCAAGTTTGCTGTATCAGTCTTTTCTTTGTTGTTATGCAACTCTACAGCAGTTGGTTTTGTGTTTTGCTGCGTTGTAGTATCTCTAAAAGCAGTGTTTTGGGTTGCATCGTGAGCAGTTGAATCGAATATCTTTAGTAATAAAAAAGTAATTACAATTAGAGCAAGAGAGGCAATTGCTGCCATTGGCTTCAGGCGTGTCTTTGCTGATAGACGCTCATCGGATTTAATTACTAAAGTTGGCTGTTCTATCGAAACGCCAAGATCGTTAAGCGCTTCGAGCGCGGTTGAATATCTGTCCTTAACGCTTTTTCTAATTAGATGAAATATTACATCCTTAATTTCTTGTTCTTGTTCATTTAGTCCTTTTGAAATTATATCTTCATCAAAAGCCATAATTTCATTTAAGGTAAGACTAACATTTTCTTTTAAGAGCGGGTTTTTTCCGGCATACATTTCATACAAAACAACGCCTGCAGAAAACAAATCGCTTTGAGCATTTAGTTTTGAGCCGCGTACTTGTTCGGGGCTCATATAGCTTGGCGTACCAACAATAGAATAAGGATTAGTAACAAAATTATCTTCTTGAGAAAGAGCTAAACCAAAATCGCCAATTTTTAGATTAAGGCTGTTATCAACAAAAATATTTTCCGGTTTAATATCGCGGTGAATTATTTGGCTTTGATGCGCATAGTATAACCCTTTTAGCAGCTGTACCATCAAATGTCTTTTTTGCTCGTTGTTTAACTGCTCTTTCTTCAGCAGATTACGCAGAGAAAGTCCTTCGATGTATTCAAAAGAAATGTAGAAGTACTCTTTAAACATTCCGAAATCGAGAACTTTAATAACATAAGGATTATCAAGTTTAGCTAAAATTTTTGCTTCGCGCTTAAACCGTTCTACAAGCACTTGATCAGAAATTTTTTCTGTGTTAAGAACTTTAAGAATTATTTTTTTGCTTAAGTATATGTGATTAGCAAGAAAAACGGCGGCGTGTTCATCTTTCTTAAGAACTTCTATAATCTGAAATTTTTCGAAAAGTATTTCTGCGCTTAAGCCTGTCATCATTGAATGCCAAGCTCCTTCAACTTAAGTTGAATCCAGCGTACAGAAACATCGAGCGATTTTGCAGTTAAGGTTCTGTTGCCGTTAAACTGTTCTAATCTTTTTTTCAAAAGCAAAATCTCAAACTCGCCAAGAGTGCCGTTAAAGTTTTCTAAACTTTTTTCTTCTTCTAATGTTACATTATCGGTAAGTAGTTTATCAGATTCATTCAAAATTATTGCCCGCTGAATAACATTAATAAGCTGCCGAATATTACCCGGCCAATAATAGCTTTCGAGTTTTTTTAAGAAAGCCGAGTCTATAGGCATAGCTTTGTTAGTAAGTTTTTTTATAAAGAAGTGCGCCAATATTGGAATATCTTCTCGGCGTTCGCGGAGAGGTGGCATTTTAATTGGAAAAACATTTAAGCGGTAAAATAAATCTTCTCTAAATGCGCCTTCTTTAACCAACTGTTGTAAATCTTTATTTGTTGCTGCAAGAATTCTTACATCAACTTTTTTAACTTTAACATCGCCAAGCCTAATAATTTCTCTATTCTCTAAAACACGTAATAGTTTTGCTTGTAACGCCGGAGAGATATCGGCAATCTCATCAAGAAAAAACGTTCCACCATCGGCAGCTTCTAACAAACCTTGTTTATCTGTGTTAGCGCCGGTAAACGCACCTTTTTTATAACCAAACAATTCACTTTCAAGAAGGCTATCTGGTATTGAGCCGCAAAACTGAGCTAAAAAAGGTTTCTCTTTTCTTTTGCTTAATTGATGAATTGCTTTTGCTGCAACTTCTTTTCCAGTTCCGCTTTCTCCGGTAATTAAAACAGTTGCATCTGTTTGCGCAACTTTGTGAATTAAGATAGCAAGGTTTCTCATTGTTTGGCTTTCCCCAATCATCTCAGGTACGGTTTCTGTTGATTGAAGCCGGTTAATCAATATTTGATTCTCTTTTTCGAGCTCTTCTAATTTTATTATTCTGTCTAAAGCAAGTGAAACTAAGTTTGAAAAGAAACTTAAGAAGAGAAGATTTTCTTCTGTAAACTCTCTTCTATCAAGCTGGCTGTCTGCAATTATTATTCCCCAAACTTTTTCTTCGCGGATAATAGGAACGCCTATTACAGATTTTATTCTGTGTATCTGCACGCTTTCAAATTGAGATAAATTAGGGTCGCTCATTACATCGTGGTAAAGCAAAGGTTTTTTTTCTTTAATTACTTTTTGCAAAATGCCGGATGAGAACTGGTGAAGGTCAGTTATGCTTTCGTTAGAAATTTTTCTCGCTGTAATTATTGAAAATGAATCAGTAGAATCAAAGTAACGGACAAAAAGCCCGCGCTCGGCGTTAATCACTTTAATTACGACATCTATTGTATCTTCAATTAAACTATCCTGCCGTGTAGCACTATTTAAAATTTCGGTAAACTCGTAAAGAGATTCGAATTCGCTCTTGGTTAAGTTTTTAATATGATTAATATTTTCTGCTATAAAATTATTCATAGTTTCTGCCTTATTGCACTGTAAAGGTTGCTGGTCTTGAAGAAGCGCGGTTTCTAAAATCATCTTCGCTCCAAATAATCCAGAAATAATCTCCTTTAGGTAAATTAGTATTTACAGTAAACGAAATTATATCTTTAGAGAAGCGGCTGCTCGTCCAAATTAATGTAGCTGGAATTTCATCTGTATAAACTTCTATGTAGTACCTAAAATTAAACTCAAGGTTAATGTTTTGCCAAGTAAATATAGGCTGTGAGCCTACTTTAGCGCCGTCTTGCGGTGAAAAAACACGAAACTGCTGCGAGATTACTCTTTTTAGTTGCGATGGTCCAAGAGTAAATTTTTTGCCGGCAGCGTCTTTAACAACTACATCAAAATTTTTCCCGATAACCTCGTCTAAGTAATTCACATTCAGTTCGGCTGTATTAAGCTCTCTCTGAAAACTTTTAGTTGATATGTTGTAAGCAAGCGGTCTTAAAACATTAAGCGGTTTGCATTGAATGTAAACACTGTCTATATCATTTTCTTCATCAGATACTTTAGCTTCAACATTCATCCTTTTGGTTTTAAATTCATCCGGAAACTTATTTGTAACCACCGAATAAATATCGATATTATCTAATACGGGAATTGCATTTAGCCGAACATCTCTAACAGCAATTGTGTTCTGAATACCCCACTGAACAAATACTGAATCTGGAGAATAACCTGCTTTCTCAAAGAATAAAAAACCATCGTTCATTGGAATATCAGGTATAGTGTACTCGCCGTTAGTATTTGTTATTTTTACAATGTTTTGGTTTTTCCAATAAACTTTAACTCCGCTCAAAAATATTGGCGAAGACCTGTCTTTTCTTACTACGCCGGTTAAGGTTCCGGTTCTATATTTTATATAACCGAACACTTGTCTAATTCTTCCACTTTCCCACTGAACTTGAATAGTGTCTTTTTTAAAGCCTTCTTTTTCGAATACCAAAGCACCACTTGTTATTGGAATGTTAGAAAATTTAAAATTGCCTTCTGCATTAGTTTGAGCTACTGTTGATGTACCAGACCAATGAACAAATACATTTGGAACGCCAATATTTGGTTTATCTAAATAGTAAATCTTTCCTTCTAAATCGCCATGAGTATCGCGCATTTTATAATCAGCAACTACTTTCACTTTAATATCTTTCCATTGAACATCAAGTGTATCTGTTTTGTAACTATCTTTTTCAAAAAAGAGCTTACCATTTTGAATAGGAACATTAGAGAATTTGTATCTGCCATTACTTTCTGTAATATAAGTTGTTGTCGGAACTCCGCTCCATTTGACGGCAACTTTTTCTAAAGGCTGTGAGTTTGAATTTAGAACTCTCCCCTCAATATCACCTATGTTGTATTCGAGTATTTTTCTTTCGAGGCGAATTAATTTTTGATCTTTCCACTCGATAAAAAGCGAATCAGCTTTATATCCTTCTTTTTCAAAAAAGATCCATCCTTTATCTAAAGGAACTGCGTCAATTAAAAAGTAGCCAACGGCATCTGTTTTAGTTGTTACCTTTTGATTTTTCCAAAAGACTTTTGCGTTTGCTATTGGCGTTTGGTCGGTAGTGTATAGGTATCCATCAATATTTCCGATAGTTGAAGAAAGTTCTACAACTCCAACTTTAACATAATTTCTATTCTGCCAATCAATTAAGATTGTAAATTTTGATAATCCTGGTTTCTCGAAGTGAAGATTTCCGTTTACTCTTGGTATATCAGTAATTCTGTAATTTCCGTTAGAATCTGTTTTGACTGTAACATTTTGGTTTTCCCAAGTAACCACAACATCCGGAATTGCTCTTTTTGGCAGTTCCGCTGTGTAAACTGTTCCGTCAAGCTCGGCAAACTTATAATCTTGTCCAAGTGGGTCTAACGGATTAATGCGCGGTGCATCGCATGAAAGGAGAACGTTTAGAATAAAAAGCAAAAACACACCACGAAAATTTTTCATACACACTCAGTTTTTGAAAAAACACAAGTAATATTTTTAGAAAAAGCACTAAATGCCGAAATACTTAAAACTAATATGCAGAGATTTTTCCTAATTATAAACCCAAAAATAACTTTCCGGCAGCATAAAGCAGAGCATTGCCGCTAATTTTAACTCGGCTTCCTAAATCTTCGCAAAACAGCTCTCCAACTCTTTTGGAAACCTGAAGCGCACGAAAATTTTTCTTACCAAGTTTTTCTGCCCAGTAAGGAATCAAAACCGTGTGAGCAGAACCTGTAACCGGGTCCTCGTTTATACCAAGGTTTGGCGCAAACATTCGGGAGACAAAATCTACACTGCTTCCCTTTGCAGAAATAATTACCCCGTGCGGATGAATCTCTTTTACTAAATCAAAATTGGGATTTATGTTTCTTACATAGTTTTCATCTTCGAAAACTAATAGTGTATAGTTACCTCCTTCTAAAACTTCAAGAGGATTATCAAAAACAGAGTTTATCAAATTTGTAGTTTCAATCTTATTAGGTTTGTTAGAAGGGAAATTAAGAGAAAGCATTTCTCCTTCCCTATCTACAATTAACTCACCGCTCATAGACATAAATTTAATTTGTGCAGCATCCTTCTCGATAAAATTAAATATCACAAACGCCGAAGCCAAAGTTGCATGCCCGCATAAACTTACTTCGGCAACAGGGGTCATCCAACGAATGTGATAATGAGTTCCTTCTTTAACAAAGTATGCTGTTTCAGAAAGGTTGTTCTCCATTGCAATGTTTTGCATTGTCTCATCATCTAACCATTTTTCCAAAGGAACAACTGCAGCCGGGTTACCGCCAAATAATTTGCTTGTAAATGCATCAACTATATAATAATTCATATTTTCTCCAAGAACAGTTTTAAGTTGATAAAAGCTGAGTTGTTCTTCTATTAAACTTGCTCAGCTTTATTCTCGAAATTCACCTTTAGTAAAATTTTTTTTCTGAGAAAATAAATTTTATTTGGGAGATTATACAACTAAAAGATAATGGAATTTCTTTTATGGTTTAAGACTGTGAAGGTGCTGCACCTTTGAGACTTAGAACAAGATTACTAAAAAATTATAACTATGGACTCGTCATATCAAAAGAGTCTGCTGCGTTAATGCAATGAGTAACTAATTCCACGGGAATAAGGAAAGGTATTACATTTATTCGCTGCAATCCTGTTTGGTCATAACAACTTTATTTACATCAAATCCATTAGCTTTAGATTTTTCTAATATCGAACTGTAGAGCGATTCCTCCATCATAGGAGTTCTGCTAAGTATCCACATGTATTTTCTGCTTGGTGTTCCAACTACTGCATACGAGTAATTATTTTTATCGAGGTCAATAATCCAGTAATCTCCTCTGAAGGGCCAAAAGAACTGAACTTTTAGTTTTGAGTTGCCGGAGCCTTCAACAACAAATGCTTTACCATTAACATCATCTAATTTGCCCTCTTTAAAACACTTGTTTACAACACGAATTGTGGTCGAATCAATCATACTGTACTCAGCAGAAGAACAAGAGCAGCCTTTCTGAAAATTATTTGGCAGGCTAGCAATTTCGTACCATTTGCCTAAGTAGCGCTGTACATCTACATTATCTACAGTATCAAGCGGCGGATAGTTAGTTAATGAGCAGCCGGAGATAAATAATGCTAAGGCTGCTAATAAAGCCGAAATCAAGTTTTTCATAAAAATCCTTTTTGATAACTAAGAAGTAATAGCGAAGAACTATAAAATACTCTCTGTTCACCACATAACGGTTTCGGGTAATCCAGGCTGGTAATGCAGAACTTCAAATTTACCGCCCGACACTAAATACTGCAGCGTAAACTGAATTTACCTTTAGTCCAAAACCCCGACTGGATTATGCCCGATGCTGTGGGCTGGAGTTATTTTTTCATGTTTTTAATCATTACAACATTGTCATTATAATCCTTTTCTGATTCACTCAATTCAATATCTGTCATTACAAATCCCGCCTTTTCATATGATTTAATAGCATTCTTGTTTCTTTTAGATGGGGACATTATAATTTGTTCGCAATCAAATCGCTCATTAAGATATTCGCATAGTAATAATATAACTTTTGTTCCAAATCCTCGACCAGTATATTTAACATCACTCAACCAAATATCCAAATCAGTACATTTTTTAACTTTATCAATTGCGTTATAATTTATTTGCCCTACCTCGTTTTCTACTTCCAAAATTATGAAACATCGTCCCTTTAAGGGAGTGCTTCCATCGAAATAGAAATCAAGATAATCTTTATCGAATACTTCCCATGTTGGAATTATTGCATCTGGAAAATACGGAAGCCCCATCATTTCTTTTGTCAAGTTTGAATTCGTCAACCATTCAAAAACTTTTCTTTTGTCATTTATGGCTGCTGGTCTAATTTTTATCTTCTCACCAATTATCAATTCTTCCATATTCGATATCCTTGTTTAAGTACGGTTTTCTACACTTGCAGCTAACGGGTTGGGACTTAACGAAGGCGGGACATTTAAGCGCTACACTTGATACGAAAACCCGCACTTCAGTTATACGGAAAAACTTCAGCCGAAGCACTGCACTCCGGCTTATACAAAACCGCTGTTGGTGGCTGGACTTCTTTCATATCAGTCGTCTTACACGCTGTTTATAGTCCAAATATTTTTGTCCGTGTTGTTCGGTTAAAAACTCTTCTTCAAGTCGGATTTGTATTTGAATGAGTATATAACCAACAATTAAAAACAATGCAGTCAATGCGTTTGGTGTTGTCAAAAAAAGTCCGACTAAACTCAAAATCATTCCAAAAAATATCGGATTGCGTGAAACGGAAAAAAGTCCGCTTGTTATCAACTCTGTTTTAGTATCGTTGTCAATACCGATACGCCACGAGTTTTTCATATGTCCTTGTGCAATAACTGTCCACAGTAATGAAATGAATAACAAAGACAGCCCGATATATTTCATTGTTGAACTATCAAGCTGTTTGATTGGTAAAAAGCAGTCGTGTAGAGTAGGGAAGAAGGAAAATGCCAAAACATAAATAAACATTGCTAACAAAGTCAGTTTGAAATAAAGTCCGATAAGTCCATAAGCACTATCGTCTTTTGGCAATACAAGCGGATTTTTACCAATTCTCTTAGCAACTATCAATGATTTTAAAACGAATGCAGCTCCGAAGTAAATCACGAAGTAGGTCGGCAAAAAATAGTTTAAAAAGTCAGTCATTTTAGTTGAAGTCAAATATAGTTTCAAATAGTTGGTTGTAATGCAGTCGGATAATTGTCATCCGTCAACAATGTCCTTTTAGACAGACATTCAATGTCTTTCCCTAATTCTACCTTCTGCCCGCCTGCATAAAGATTCGATAACATTCTTGTAATCGCACGAAAAACTATATCCTTCCCATCCTGAACGTTGAACTTCAATCCTGGCTGCGCTGTGCCGTCTATAAATACTGCCACAGTGCTTTGCGTGCTATTTTTCGCTGCAACTGCATAATAGTAACGTGTTCCGTTCTCTACT
Source organism: uncultured Melioribacter sp. (assembly GCA_964575995.1). Taxonomy (GTDB): domain Bacteria; phylum Bacteroidota; class Ignavibacteria; order Ignavibacteriales; family Melioribacteraceae; genus Stygiobacter. The sequence continues at coordinate 36,790 of CAZNTN010000007.1, forward strand.
TCAGTATCTACAAAAGCATTGTACTTTGTTTGTAACGTTACCGCTATTTGAACGTTGCTCGGTAAACTGCTCGGATTGGCTAAGTAATCTGAAACAACAACAGGGCTAATTACCGAAGTGGATTTAAACACTGTTATTGTCTCACCTTCTGCTTGTCTCGGCTTCCAATATATTTCAATTTCACCGCCGAATGGAGTAGCGTATAATCCTAAATGTTCAATCGGTTTAATCATTTTTCAGTCCACTTTAACAATGCAATTATAGTTTTTTATGAACCGTTTCTGATGTTATTTTGACAAAATTTGACAATACTTAGGTATATTGTAGCAAACTCTTCCTAATAAACAAAGCCTAATCTTTATTCAGCATCATTTACTTGTAGCCCTGCGCCATAAAATAAACAACAGCCAAAATGCTTAACATAACAGCCATAAATGTTACAAATTTCTCCATTTCGCTTTTTTTAAGAGCAGCGCCGCAATGAGGGCAATTTACAGCTTTGTCGCTTACTTCTTTTCCGCATTCTTTACAAGGATTCAACATACATCATTCTCCGTTTTTGTTAAATATACAGCTTTATGCTCTAAAACCAAGTTCTGCTAAGTCTTTCCGAACTCCATCTTTTAACATATTCATAATAGGCGCCTCAATCCTTTCTCTTGTTTCCTTCAAAATGTTCTTAGCACTAATTCCGCCGTGTTGCCACCCGATTGAGCTTTCCTTCATTACTCTAAAAGTTAAATAATGAGAGTATGCAGCATTGTTTTCTGTCTTGTTCACCATTTTAGAAACCGTAAATTTTCCCAAAGGCGTGTTAGTAGTTATGTTCTCTCTTGCTACATTAACATTTTTTTGAAACCGATACATTCCCTCGAACTCTCCGCCTGCTTCACCTTGTCCACAAACTACGCATCGGTAACCGTCTCGTTTTAGAATTTCTGCTTTTTGTGCAGCAGTAAAATCTTCTAACTCACGATTGACAACAAAGTCCGGGTCATAACGATAAACTCCCTTTGAGATTTTTTGCAGTAAACCTTTTTGCGAAAGCTGCCTAATCTGTCTGTCAGGGTCTCTGAGAACGACACCGGTTCTCTTTTTCCATTCCTCGGCTACCCAATCAACAATTTCAGGATGCTTAATATTCCGCTTTGGATTTTTTGTGAAGAACTCCATTATGAGAGCTGCTTGTGATATTTGTTTCTTCATTTGAAAAATCTATTGTTCCGGTTTCTTTAATAATTCTTTGCATGGCAATTTCACAATAATGCTTGTCAATCTCAAGTCCGATACCGATGCGGTTATTGTTTGCTGCTGCGATGAGTGTCGTTCCACTTCCGGCAAAGGGGTCAAACACAACATCACGAACAAAACTGAAAAGTTTAATTCCTCTGTGTGGAAGTTGAATTGGAAATGGTGCTGGATGTCCAATACGTTTTTTGCTTTCTCCATTGAATGTCCAAAGCCCGTTTGTCCAGTCCATAAAATCTGCCTTGCTTATGTCTGACTGTTTTGTTCCACCGGTTTTTTTCCAGTCGCCTTTGTATAGCACAACAATAAGTTCAACAGGAGCAATTACAAAAGGTGCAGAAGCAGATAGCCAAGAACCCCAAGCAGTTCTTCTTGAAATGTTGCCCTCGTTCCAAATAATTGTTGAGTGATAATTCCAACCAATTTTCTGTGCAATTTTTGTCAAGTCAGCTCCAACACTTTTTTGTCCGCCTTTGTTTTTATCAAGCGGAATGTTGAGCAAAAATCTTCCTTGCGGTTTGCTCCATTTAAAGCAATTCGTCATCCACTTTTCAGAAAATTCTAAATACTGCTCGTAAGTCAAATCGTCTTTGTTAGAGTTGTATTGTATGTCAACATTGTATGGCGGTGATGTTACAATGAGGTCAATAAATTCTTTTTCAAAAGTGTTTGAATTCAGAACATCGCCTTGAAATAAAATTGTGCCTTTGTGTCTGAAATACTCTTTACGCCAAGGAACTGTCGGCTCATTTAAGATGCAGTATTTCTCCTCTGGAATTTCGTATTCCTTAATTTTTTTTGTCCGCTTTTTCGTCATTGTATTTGTCAAACTGTTTATTTTCAAAGGTAGTTAATCCGGTCAATATCCGGCAGAAAAGTTGAATGCCTCACTGCCGCCAACGGTCATCGGCTTTGCGTTGGTGGCTTTTGAAACGTAAACTGTCTACCGGCACCAAAGTTCAATAATTACACTAATGTTTACTTTTAGCAATGCATGCCCACTAACGCAAAATCCGTGTTAGTGGAAGTTAAAATTTTATTCTGTATTCTAAACTCGCAATAAAACTTCTTGTCAAACCATCTGGTCTAGCATCTCTCACAATAAACGGCATACCAACATTAAGTTGAATGATACTTTTACTAGTTACTTCATAGTCTAAATAAAAATTACCATTTAGAGTAAGTCCTTGCGAGCCTATAATTTCTTTTTCAACATTAAATTCATTTGTGTACTTGTCATTTGTCAAGTGATAGATTGGCAAAAGACTTGGTGTCAATTTAAATTTAGGGGCAATATTTAAGGAGTAAGAAACTCGTAATAAAATATCTCCAGCTCGTTGAAATTTATTGGTTGAATGAAATGTTCTCAGTTTAGAATTAACTGGATAATTCGTCGCAATAAATTGATTGTCATTTTGTGTCAATGGTTGTTGAATGGCAGCTACGAATTGAATTTTCTTAATCTCATATCCAATTCCGAATATTAGGTCAAATGTTCCCAAACTTGTCTGATAGTCCATTGGAAGAGGAAGATTGTCTTTAGTTTTATTTGCTTTTGACAGAGGTATTTTTGCCCCTAAAGTAAATTTTACTCTTTCACTTGCTTTATAGTTGGAGTTTACAAAAATGTCTGAAAGCCCAAATACAGATATTCCATTTCCGCTTTGAGCAATTGTTGTCAATTTAGCATCAAGTCCAAATTTCTCACTTAAGTGTCGGTTATACTCTAAATAACTACCGTAAACTGAAATTGAGTTATCAGCATTCCCATAGAAAGCACCAATTTTGAGTTGATTATTCAAGACTTCTGTACTGTCTGTACTGTTAGGCTTAAAACTGCTGATAGTACAAAAACCAGCGTCACTACATCCTTGACCATACGAAATGTTTGTACACAAAACGTATAAGGCTGTTACCATTAAAAAAAAAATCAATTTTGTCATATATAGCTCTTATTGTTAAGTTTGTCATTAATTGCCGCCAACGGTTTTCGTGCTTTGCGAAATGCAGATTTCGAATCACTAAACTGTCTGCCAGCACTGAATTTGAATAGAAGCAGAAAGTTTCAAGTTTGCACGTTACCCCGCCATTACGCCAAACCGCTGTTAGCCGTTCGCCCTTCATTCTGTCAGCCAATTTAGTGCCTCTTGTGTTATTCCGTTATACCAGTCCACTTCATTGTCTGTCGAGTTTGCTAATTCATTTGAACGCTCGAAAAATCGTTGAACGTATCTTGGTTCGTGAACATAATTTGCGTTATAAGAATCTTGAAACATTTTAATGAAAACAAATAACGGCAATGGAACTATTGTCGAAGTTCCACCATAATATTGAATGTTCATTTTGTGCAATGCGTAAAAATGAGCTTTACAAGCGTCATTTATATTCGGTGCAATGAATAAACAATAAGCTGGTTTTTCAGTTTCTCTTTTGAATTTAGCAAGGTGTCTTGTTACTGGTTCTCCTTCTGTTTCATATTGCCTTTGCCCGCTCTGCATAGTTACTTCAACTGTTAAACCGAAGTCGCCATAATCGCAAACAATGTCAGCCATATTGCCCTGTGCTGTTGACATTGGATTACCAAAGTCATCAAATTTTAGATTGGGCTTAATTTGTCCACCGTCTAACATTGTCATTGCTCGCCAAGTATTCCACTCCAACATAAGTGGTGTGTCATAAAGCGAATTATCAAGTATTTGGTCGAATGTTGTAGATATATCTTCAAAAAGTCGGTAGTCTTTGATAGCTGCAACTTGCTCTGTTAATATGTATTCTTTTCTGTTTTCTAATTCGTCAGCAAATAAGTTTTTGAGGTCTTGTAATGTTGCTGTTTCAGAAATTTCAAGTTGTGGAAAATCTGCTCTGATTTTTTCTTCTAATAATGCTCTGTTGTCTGTTAGTAGTGTCGGAGCAAGCCGATCACCAAGATATGCAACATATTGACCTTCGTTATCAATAAAGCAAGGTTCTCTGTCTGTGTGTTGTAAGAAATAATCAACTTCTTGAATTTTTTCAGGAATTATTGAGATTGATTTTCCTAATTGCGAAATGTTTACCAAACCTGTTGCTCTCAAATATCGGAAGCAAGCATCAGCATAATCTCGCATATTGCTTGCTTTGGTGTTTAGGAATTTTGCAACAGAGGCATTATTAGTTTCTCTTGTTTTTGTATTTCCCGAAATAAGGTCTGCACTGTATATTTCTCTTAACTCTCTGTTAGAATATTCCGCTCGAAAACGCTTGTAGTTCCCTTCATTCTGAGCTTTTGCTATTCTGAATTGATTGATTTTCTCAACAATAGTATCAAACTCACGGTAATCAACCAATTGAAGACCGAACATCATTAACTCATCAAATTTCAATGAGGCGAAATGCCTTATGAGCCTGAAAAGTTCAAGATATGGTTTAACCCAAAATTCTGCTGAATTTTCTGTCGGTTCGTGAAATGGTGAAGGAACTTGAAATTTAAGTAACTGTCGTAAAAATATTTCGTCTTTTCTTCTTGAAGTTACAAGTTCTTCTCCTGCCGGAGTTAATTGTATTGTTGGGGAAAGAATAACAAAGCCAAGCGCTTTGGGTGCTCTGTTTATTCTGTCTCTTGCACTGAATGCCGGGTCTTTAGCACCTTCGCCATTGAAAAAGTTTTCCTGTCTCAATAGCTCCATAAATGCTCCTTGGGTTTCGTTATTCCATTTTTGACCAGCGAAGTGGGTGTGTAATAACCCAATTTCAGGAATCATCTTCGCTGGTGTCCGTGGGGAAGTTGTTACAAAAATTACTTTACTGTCAATTCTAGCCATAGGAAACAGATTCTTCTTCAAGTATTAATTTGGGCTCTCGTTTTAATGCCTCATTGCCATAGTTAGAAATAAGTATGTGGCTTGCTTCAGACTTAAATCTATTTCTAATATTTACTGCATATGATTTTCCATATTCATCTACAATGTAGTTTCCATATAATTTTTCTGTTAGCGGAGTTCTTCCAATAACCATAAGTGCCTTACACTTTAGGTTTTTGTATTGGTTGGCTAATTCAATGTGGTTCATTTCATTAAATCCGTCTTTATGTTCAGCGTTGCCATAATCGGAAAAAACACAATCATAAGGCGGGTCTAAAAACATAAAGTCGTCTTCGGTTGCCATTTTAAAGATCTCGGAATAGTCGAGATTGTTAATTTCTGTATTAGCAAGCAATTTGCTGTGTGATTTTGTAACCAATGAAGTGTTTAGGTTCGCATAACGACCATAAGGCACATTAAATTCTCCTTTTGCATTGTAGCGTATCATTCCAGAATACGCTGTTTTATTTATGAAGAAGTAAAGTAAAGCATCAGAGTATTTTTTTTCGGTCAACTCGTTGTACATATCTCTGATTTGATAATAGAGGGGTTCGTTATAGTCATCGACTCTTTTATCAGGTGTTTTGCTCTTTAATTCTTCAAACTTCCTACGGTTAATGGTATAAACTCTTTCAATCTCTGTAAGTTCTTTTTTGAGAGCTTCAAAGTCATTTTTTACACCCAAGTAAAATGAAATAAGTTTTGAATTAATGTCATTTATGATAGCTCTTTTTGGTTCTAAATGAAAAAACAAAGCACCACCACCAAAAAACGGCTCAATATATCGTCCGTCAGTTTGTGGGATATGTTTTATCAAATGAGGGATTTCTTTTGATTTTCCTCCTCTGTATTTTACTAATGGCTTCATGCTTTGGCTGTTTTACGTTTATATTGGACAATGCTTTCAGCAACCACACTCAAAATTTGTGTTGCTTCTTCTTCGGCAATAATGTCGCAAACCTTGTCTGCCGTCCAAAAACGTACTAACACTTTAGAGTCAACCTCAAGCAATTCCGCAAGAACTATTACTTGTTCTCGTTTTGCTCGTCTGTCGCCTTTTTCAATCTTGCAGTATGTCGCTGTGTAAATTTCTAACGCAACAGCTAACTGTCTTTGAGGAATTTGTTTCTCCTCTAGAAGTGTCCTGATTTTATTACCAAAGATTGTTGACATAAGTTTGTCTTGACATTATTTGGCAAATATAGTTCTTTTTCTTTAGATCGTCATTTTTTTGCACTGTCTGTCTTTTTAGGGTGAAGGCTGACGGTTTCGGGCTTTGCGAAATGCGGATATCGAAGCACTAAACTGTCTGCCAGCACTGAATTTGAATAGAAGCACAATGCTTCAAGTTTGCACTTTACCCCGCCATTACGCCAAACCGCTGTTAGTGTCTGTAGTTCTCATCTTGTCTTGAATGAAATGTCTTTACCTTCCGCTCGTGCTTGTCTCACTGCTTGTTGATAATGTTCAGGCAATGTTTCCAGTGAAACAATGAGTCCATCAACCATTACAAAATTTGCGAACGGGTTACTGCTTTGCATTTTCTTGGTTGAAAATTCATTGTCCCAAAGGTCAAGTTTTAGCAAATCCCGAATTTGTTTTGACTTATTTCCAGTCGTTGACTTACTTGTCTCGAAAAAATTGTTAATGTCATCTATTGAAATGTATGGCTCAAAGGATTTATCAAACAAAAAATTGATTGTCCCCAATGTGTGAATAATTGCAGCTGCCCAAATTTTTGGCTGTCCAGTTATGAAAGGAACATTTCGTTTGCGTCCGAGTTTTTGTGTCAGCCGTTCTGCAAGCTCAAAATATTCTTCGTCAAGTTTTTTTGCACAAAATTCTCTCAAAAGGTCAAGAATTTTTTGTTTTTGTTCTTCAATTTTTTGTTTATCCATACTTTACTGTCGTTTGAGTTTGTAATGCCGTCAACGCTTGCAACCAACAATTTGTTTATCGTAAGTATAGTAAAAACAAATTATATTGGTAACTTTACTACGGGTAAACCACCTAATTAGGAGGTAAATAGATTGGTTCCAAATAAAATTGATTTGTTGCGGGAAGTCCTTTCTTTAAGAAACTATGCGCCTCAAACAATAAAAATTTACTTAAAGGCAGTTATTCAATACAATAGTTTTTCCGGTTTGCTAATACCAACTCAAGATTCTTTATCTAATTTTGCTGTTCATCTTAAAGAAAAAAAACTTTCGTTTAGCCATATAAAAAATTCTGTAATGGCAGTTAAACTTTATTCCGAAGTAATCTTTAAGCAAAATTTAGCAAGTGATTTTTTACGAGATTATAGAAAAGAAAGAAAGCTGCCCGATGTTTTAAGCATTGAAGAGATAAAATCTATTATTGAAAAGATAGACAATCTTAAACATAAAACTATCATCTCACTCATTTATTCATGCGGTTTGCGCCTAAGTGAATGTGTAAATGTTAAAATAAGTGATATGGATTTTAAACAGATGCTGATTAAAGTTGTGCAGTCAAAGGGTAATAAAGACCGCTTTCTGCCTCTTTCAAATAAAATGCTTCTTTTGTTAAGAGAATACTATAAAGAGTATAAACCGAAAGAATTTTTGTTCGAGGGACAAATTCAAAAATATTATTCAGCCCGTAGTATCCAGGTAATACTAAAAACAGCACTGGCAAAGTCAAATATAAAAAAGAGTATATCAGTGCATTCTTTGCGTCATTCTTACGCAACACATTTACTTGAACAGGGTACAGATATTTCAATAATTCAAAAATTGCTCGGGCATAAGGATATTAAAACTACTCTGCTTTACACTCAGATTAGTAAAACACAGCTTACAAAAATTAATAATCCATTCGATTCATTTTAATTGTATTATTGTTTTATGTACAGCACAAGACTTATATATTTCCCATCTTAACAATTACATCAAACTCAGCTTTTTCAACAGGCATAACCGAAAGTTTGCTGCCCGGCTGGACAAGTCTAATCTTCTGCAACTTCTTGTTGGCTTTAATCTCATCAAGTTGAACAAACTTGGAGATTTTTTTTACAAATTTAAGGGTACCTCTAAAATTTACTTATTTTAAAAATAGCACACTGATAAACCTGCAGCAAGCAGGCTAAACAGACCAGCCTGCCATACTTTAGAAACAACTAAGTGTGAGATTATTATTGAGTTTTTAGAGGTACCACTAATATCAAACGTCACCCAAATCGGTGAACCATTTTTACTTTACCGATCCTAATGCGTGTCCCCCGGAACAAAAGCTATGAAATAGGGATAGCCATTTTCACGCCGCCTATTAATTCTTGGTCGAGTGGCTCTGACCAAATCAATTTCAATTAATTCTCACTGTTCGTAAGCGATTTTGAACTTTCGGAAGCCACTATGTACCAAGCGGGTCTCGGTCATGCATACAACTAAATTCTCGTGTGTCTGATATAATTCCAATACTGTTGTAGTTAATCGTAAGAAGAATTAATAATTAGGCATCTCTAAAAACAAAAAATGTTTGTCATTCTGAAGAGTGGAGCGGCGAAGAATCTCAGCTCTCTTTCAAATAAACAAAGCTGAGCTTCCGATCCCGCTTTGTCGGGTTCGGAAAGACAATTATTAGAGATGCCTTAAAGCCATTTAAAGTAGTAAGAACTAAGATTAAATTTTCGGTCTACGTTCTACACTCAATCGTAGTATGGAATAATTTCGCTGCCCATAAATTTTAACACAGCGGCAATAACGCCAAGGTCATCCAGATAGCCGATAAGCGGTGCTAAATCTGGTATTGTATCGATAGGGCTTATGAAATAAATAAGTGCTCCAATTACAATTGATTTTCTGTGCCAAGAAATATGCCTGTCCCGCATATAACGGTAAAGCGCTTTTACATCTTTGGCAAAGCGGATTTTGCTTCCGGCTTTTTCTACTTTAGACCAAAGATTGTCTTGAACGTAAGCGCTTCCACTATCAACTTTTTCTTTGCTGTTGTACTGCTCGTCTAACTCGTTAATATTGTAATTCATGTTAAGCCCATTTATTTTTTGAATTGTTCAATCCAATCGAAAAATGTGTTATACCACAACCGCGAGTTCTGCGGTTTCAAAACAAAGTGAGTTTCATCAGGAAAGTAAAGCAGCTTGCTCGGAACACCTCTTCTCTGTAAATAAGTAAAATGCTGAAAAGCTTGTTCTTCAGAAACTCTAAAATCCATTGCGCCATGAATTACTAAAACCGGTGTTTTTACTTTATCTGTATGTTTATGAGGAGAAAATTTATCATACAATGCTTTGTTGGTCCAAGGAGTTCCTTTATTATCCCACTCGGGAAACCAAAGTTGTTCAGTAGTGCCGTACATACTTTCGAGATTGAAAACACCTGCGTGGCAAATCAAAGCATTAAAGCGGTCTGTTTGAGTAGAAATCCAAGCTGTCATATAACCGCCGTAAGAACCGCCGGCAGCAAAAAGATTTTTAGCATCAATAAATTTGTATTGCTTAATTGCGTTATCAACACAGCTCATAATATCTGTATAAGGTTTGCCGCCCCAATCGCCGCTAATTGCATCTGTAAATTTCTGTCCAAATCCGGTAGAGCCGCGGAAATTTGGTGCAACAACAACATATCCTCTCGAAGCGAACAATTGTAAATTCCATCGGTAATGGAATTGATCCGCTGTTATTCCCTGCGGTCCGCCATGAATTACAACAAGCATAGGATACTTTTTATCCTTGTCGAAGAAAGGCGGCTTAACTAATAATGATTGAACCTGCACGCCATCTTTCGCTTTTGTCCAGAAAGATTCAGCCGCATTCATTTCAAGCTGGGCAAGTAATTCTTTGTTGAGAGTTGTAAGCTGTTTTATTTCTCCGGTTGCAAGGTTTAAAGCACAAAGTTCAATTGGCATGCTGCTTTTTTGATGTTTGTAATAAAGCGTATTTCCATCAGGCGAAATTTCTATATCGCTGCTGTATGCATCTTTTACAAGTAACGTGAGCTCGCTGGTTGCTACATTCAACTTAAAAATTGAATGGAAAGATTCACGGTCTGCATCAAAGAAAATGTATTTTGAATCGGGCGAAAAAACAACTTTGCCAACAGAAAAATCAATTTTGCTGGTTAAGTCTTTTGTCTTCTTAGATGTTCTATCATACAGCATTAGTCGAAGTTTATCGGCTTCAAAACCGGCACGCTCCATCGAAAGAAATGCCAAGAACTTTCCATCGGGTGAATAAACCGGCTGATTGTCGTTCCCTTTGCTTGTAGAAATAGTATTGAATGAAGCGGAGTTCAAAGTGGGATTAATTAAAACCACATCGTTGTTAGTGCTTGTTGCAAGTTTAGTACCAGTGCCTTTCTTATAATTATCCCAATTAATTGTAAAAGCAATTTCATCATCGTTTGGCGCAAAAGCATAATCTCCATGTCCGCCTAAAGCAATTGGCGGTACGTCTGCATAGCTGCCTTTTGTTAGGTCTTGAACAATTCCGGTTTCCATATTCAACAAGAAAAGATGGCTTACTTTATCACCACGCCAATCATTAAAGTTGCGGTAGTAAAGTTCATCAAAAATTTTTGCTTTTACTTTGCTTGCTTCGGCGGCTTTGTCTTTTTGTTCGTTGCATTCTTGAGTATCGCAATCGGGATAAACAGAAGAAACAAAAAGAGCCAGCTTGCCGTTCTTGTTCCATACTAAGCCGGAGGAGCCAGTATAAAATTTTGTAAGCTGTTCATCATTTTTTCCATCCAAATCGCAAAGCCAGATTTGCCCTTTCATTTCGTAGGCAACTTTTTTTCCATCTGGCGAAAATTTAGGAGCGCTTTCGCCGGCTTCACTATTTTTTAATGGACGCAGATTTGTTCCATCCGAATTCATAAGCCATATATCGCTGTTACCTTTATTGGTTTCCATGTTAAAAGATGTAACGGCAAATGCGATAAGCTTTCCATCGGTCGATAAACTGTAATCGCCCATTCTTTTCATATTCCATAAATCTTCGATTGTTATAGCACGCTTTTGAGCGGCAACAAAGTTTAATGATACTATAAGCAGTAAAAAGCGGAGAAGGTTTTTCATTGTATCCTCTAATAGTTTTAGCGGGCGTAAATTATGAAAAGTGAAGTGGAAATTAAAGCCAATTAATTAACCCAAATTTCCTTATGAATGCGGCAGATAAGTTTATTTAATTTTAGAGTATAATCCATTTTTTGGATTAAGAATCAACTTAAGCTGTAAAGACACTTTTTGAAACCGATACTTTAAATTTCTTAGTATGTTTTTACTGTAACTTTTTAAAAAAGAATGTAAAGACTTACTACGTATAAAACGGGCAAGCCGCTACTAAAACAAAATTGAATAAGCCAAATTTGGAATGCAGAACCGTTTCTCTTTAAGTTCCTTTTAGTTAAGTTGGCTCAGCATTTATAACAATATTTAAAATGAGCTCTTTTTCTTGTCCACATATTGACTTGAACAGTTGCTGCCAATTGCTAAAAGATGAGTGCATTCCCGGCAGAAAAGGATGCGTACTTGGCAGCAAAGTATCTTTTGCTTTTGCGGCAGAAAAAAGAAAACTACAGATTGAACATGAAAAGCAAAAGGACCCATTTAAAGATTACAGAAGAAAGAAAAAATAACGGAGATTATTTTGAAAAAGATATTAGCAGTTTTGCTTTTGTTTTCAGGTGTTGGGGCTGCACAATCGCCGGTTCCAAAAGAAGCAAAGTTAGAAAAAATTTCCACCGGACATATATTTGTTGAAGGACCTGTTTGGAAAGATGGAGTTGGGTTGCTCTTTTCGGATATGGGTTCAAACTGCATTAACAAATGGAATCAGGAAAGCGGAACAACTGTATTTCTTAAGCCGTCTTTCGTTTCCAACGGCTTAACTTTTGATAACGATGGCAGATTAATATTGATGCAGACCGGGAAACGCCGCGTAGCTAGATTAGAAGAAGATGGAACAACACAAATATCGTTGGCAGATAAATTTGAAGGAAAAAAATTCAACAGCCCCAACGACCTTGCCGTAAAATCAAGCGGCTCCATTTTCTTTACGGATCCTGATTTTAACACACCTCAAGGCGAAATAGCGGAATTAAGCATCAAAGGAATTTACCGGCTTGCTAAAAACGGTTCGCTTAAATTACTAGATGACACCTTTGATAAACCAAATGGAATATGTTTTTCTCCTGATGAAAAAAAACTTTATGTGTGCGAATCTCCCAAAGCAATTGTTTACGTTTGGGATGTTGTTGATGACTCTACCATAGCTAACAAAAAACTTTTTTACTCAATTCCGGAAAAAGGTTATGCTGATGGTATGAAATGCGATGCAGATGGAAATTTGTTTTGTACCGGTCCCGGCGGAGTTTGGGTAATTTCTCCAAAAGGAATACTGCTCGATAAAATTGTAACACCGGAAACTCCTACTAACTGCAATTGGGGAGATGCCGACAGAAAAACTTTGTACGTAACCGCACAGACTTCTGTATATAGAATTAGATTAACAAAGTAAATGCAGAGATTTTAATGAATCACTTTTCAAAATTTTTAGCATACTGTTTTTGATAACTGTATCATTAGCTTTTCACAAGAATTAGTAGTTGAACCAAAGGTAATTGTCCCGAGCGATGTTAAATGGAATGCAGCTGCAAACGGAATTAGAACATCTGTGCTTTACGGTGATACGGCAAACCAGGCTATTATGTAATGTTTTATGTTATTCCGGATGGAATAAAGCAGCCAGCCGGCAGTTGTTGTTGTATCCGGAAAATTCTATTACGGCTGCGGTTCAACATTCGATGAAAGCAAGATGTATGAAATGCCGCAAGGAACTTATTTTACAAAGCCAAGCAATCATCACAATTATGCTTACGTAAAAACCGGAGAAGTATTATTGTATGTAAGCTGCCTTGGACAAAGTGAAACAACTTTGGCTGTACAGAGAGAAAAATAATTTTATAACTCAACTAACGAGAAACCTGTTTTGATGAAGTTAAATCTTTCCTACGTATCGTAAGTTAGTAAGTTCTTGATCTTTTTAAAATCTCCCATCAAAAAAATGAACACAAATAACTGCAAATCGAAATGGCAGCAGTGCTATAAACGAAGAGCCGGGCATTTATTTATAAAAATTTCCGATTAATTTTTACGCAGCGTTAATTAAAGATGCTGCAGCGAGGGTAGTTAACAACTTTACTTGCGTCTTTGCGTCTTAGCTAGAAACCTCTTTCTTTCTCGCAAAGACGCAAAAATTATTGAAGTTACGCTCTGTAGAAACTTGTTTTAAGGCGTTAGGTCTTTCTTACGTAAGGTGAGTTAGTAAGTATAAATACACTGAGAATTATTGGCTGAGCATCCTTTATATTTGAAAGTGGAATTCAAGGAAGCGAAGCATGGGCTTCAGTTACAACTACTAATAGATGAAACAGAAATTGTTAAAAGTGAAGGTAGGATTATTTTTCCACACACAAGCTGTTTCCACATTGGTTGAAGTAAAGCTAAAAGAATAATTTGAGATACCAAATACTCAACACGCTGCGCTATTAGATGAACATACTCGTAACATATAAATACACTTAACAAAAGGAGAAGCATAATGGCAACAACAAAAGAAAATTTGAAGGAAGCGTTTGCAGGCGAAAGTCAGGCAAATCAAAAGTACCGCGCATTTGCAAAGAAAGCCGAAAAAGAAGGATTTCCGAACATTGCAAAACTATTTGCAACCGCAGCCGAAGCAGAAAGAATTCACGCAGAAGGTCATCTCGGTTCGCTTGATGGAATAGGTTCAACAGTGGAAAATCTTAAAGCTGCTATCGAAGGTGAAACTTACGAGTACGCAGAAATGTATCCGCCTATGCACGAAAAAGCCGTTGCAGATGAGCACAAAGCTCAGCGTATGTTTAAATATGCTCTCGATGCAGAGAAAGTTCATGCCGATTTATATAAAATTGCATTAACTGCTGCTGAGCAAGGAAGTGATTTAGAAGTAAGTGAAATTTACTTATGCCCGGTTTGCGGACACATTGAATTTGGTGAACCGAAAGATAAGTGTCCGGTTTGCGGCGCTCTTCCAACAAAATATGTTAAAGTTCAGTAAGGAGTAATTATGTCGGATTTTTCAAATGTAACTATTGTTAAGAAGGCTAACGTTTATTTCAATGGAAATGTAACAAGCAGAACGGTTTTGTTTGCAGATGGTACTAAGAAAACTTTAGGCATTATGATGCCGGGTGAATATGAGTTTGGCGCTGCCGAAAAGGAATTGATAGAAATACTTGCCGGCGATATGGATGTTCTTCTGCCAAACGAAACGGAATGGAAGAAATTTGTATGCGGCGATTCATTCTACGTACCAGCAAATTCAAAATTTTCTTTAAAGGTAAATTCTGTTTCGGATTATTGCTGCTCTTACGTTAAAGAATAATACTATTGTTATTCTGAACGAAGTGAGGAATCTCTTTGTTTTAACTGGAGATTCTTCAGTCGTCCCGTGTCTTCGATTCCTCCCACGCTTTGCTCATCGAAACCTTCGTTCAGAGTGATACAAATGCTTATCACTTTTTTGGTTGAATATCAAAATCGAAACCGTAAGAAATTTGTAAAGTTTTGCCCGGAGCTGTAATCAAATTTTTCACTTCGTAAACAGCAGTAATTATTTCTTTAACTGCTTGATCTTCTTTAGCGGCACGAACGCTGACTTTTAAGGTTCTGTTTGCCATCAGCTTCATCTCTTTTGGAAATTGAATTTTTGAATTGCCGCTGACGAGCTTTAATTCATAATCAACATCGCTGTTGTTTGTTATTAACAAAGGTCTGCTTTCTCTTCCAATGGCGCTGATTTTATCTTTATCAATAGAAATACTCATGCTGAAAATTTCTTTGAGATATTTTTCATCGCCAATTAATTTGTGATCGTACCAAATTGCTGTTCTTCTATCCAGCAAAGCTTCGCGCACAGATTCCTGCGATCTGTCTTTAGCAAAGACAAGAGTAATTGGTCTATGAGCAACATTTTCTGCTTCCCATTCAAAATGAAGCGGATCGTGCACATCTGAATTTCCGAGCACAGCAAGTTTTTTATCTATACACCATTGGTGTGTTTCCGGCGAGTAAACATTTGCGTTGTAAACTTCTAATCCAAAAAGGATCCCTGTTTCTAAAAGCCAATCATGTTCGGCGTACCATTTTGCAATTCCATCAGGCTGCTGTGCAACCCACGCTGGATGATTCCAAAACAAAAGCGCACCCTGCCTTTTTGCTTCGAGTACTACTTCTTTCCAATCATCTTTAACCAATGCGTTTCCATCTTTAACAAAAATAGCGTTCAAATGTCCGGGTGGCATATTGCGTGTTATCTCTGCACCTTGAATAAGCGTAATGCCTAATTCGTTTGCAAAATTTTTTGCTATTTGAACTGGGGCGTTATGATTTGAGGGAATATAATCTTTGTGAGGCTGGTATTCTATGTGATCGGTTAAAGCAATTACATCGAGACCATCGCGCCAGGCTTCTTCAACACGGTAAGTTGGCCAAACATTGCCGTCGGAAAAAACAGTATGTGTGTGAAAATCGCATTTGAGAGATTTGTAGCCGAGAATATCCGGAAAGTTAATTTTGTTTCTGAACTGAGGCTGAGCGTAAAGTGTTAAGGTAAACAAGCTAAGCAAAACTACAAGTTGAATTTTCCTAATCGCATTCATATTAGTCCATAAGTTTTTTAAGAATTGATTCTAAAATAGTTTATCTAACTTAAAAGTAAATTAATTTTTTGTTAAGTATTGAGTTAAAAGAATGTTAACTATTTCAGTATCACGGCGGGCATGTTTGAATGCAAGAAAAGACAATTTGCACAACTGAATTCCGGTTGATGAAGTTGCGTGGAGAGAGTACTGCCATTCAAAAATTATATATTAGCTCGCCTTATGCCAGAGAGACTTATCGACTTAAACAGGTTTCCGCAGAACGTAACTTCAATAATTTTGAGGCTTAGCGGCTCTTCGGGAAAAACAGAGGTTTCTGCCAAGCCGCATGTTAAAGTTGTTAGCTATCCTCGTTATTGCTTCTTTAATTAACGCTGCGTAATAATTAACCCGAAATTTTATAAATAAATGCCATGCTCTCCATCTTAGGCACTGCCGATGTTTCGATTTGCGATTTTCTGTTCAAATTTTTTGGGGGATTCTAAAATGATCAAGATCAAGAACTTACTAACTTACGTTACGTAAGAAAGGTTTAACGTTATCAGAACAGGTTTCCGGGTAATGTGAGTTATTAATATCTTTTCTCAAATCTACATCAGTTATTGTAACAACTATTTCTACTGTCTGATGTTTAAACTGAGAATTAATTCTTATTGAATCGGTTGAACATTTCACTTTTGTATCCGTTCTTTCTCTACGAATGTAAACAGGGCGTCATATTCAATTTCGCAAAGAAAAGGCTTTATAGTTTTTCTTATATTTGCGTCAATTTTATAAAGTAAAGAGTTAAAAATGCACTCTAAGAATCTCGAAAATATTCCGAAAGCTTACAAACCAAAAGATGCCGAAGATAAATGGTACAAGTACTGGGAGGAACACAAACTTTATCACTCAGAAATAGATGAGAGCAAAAAATCTTATACAATAGTAATACCGCCGCCAAACATTACCGGCATATTGCACATCGGGCACATACTAAACAACACACTTCAGGATATTTACATTCGCTACAAAAGAATGATGGGTTTCAACGCTTGCTGGGTTCCGGGCATTGACCATGCGTCAATTGCTACCGAAGCTAAAGTAGTTGCGCTTCTAAAAGGGCAGCACATAACAAAAGACAAAATTTCGCGCGAAGAATTTTTGAAACATTGCTACGCTTGGAAAGAAAAGTATGGGGGAATAATTTTTCAGCAGCTTCGTAAACTTGGCGTTAGCTGCGATTGGCAGCGCGAACGCTTTACAATGGATGACCATTACTACAAAAAAGTAATTGAATCATTTGTAAAACTTTACAAAGAAGGGTTAATCTACCGTGGTTACAGAATGGTTAATTGGGATCCAGCTTCAAAATCTGCCATCAGCGATGAAGAAGTTTTCTACAAAGAAATACAGGGGAATCTCTGGTATTTCAAATACCCGGTTAAAGACACAAACGAATTTGTAATTGTTGCTACAACGCGCCCTGAAACAATGCTTGGTGATACAGGCGTTGCGGTTAATCCAGATGATGAGCGCTTCAAACATTTGATTGGAAAGACAATCATACTACCAATTGTTGGAAGGGAAATTCCATTGTTCGCAGATTCTTATGTTGATAAAGAATTTGGCACCGGAGCTGTTAAAGTTACTCCAGCTCACGATGTAAACGATTACGATATGGCGCAGCGCAACAATCTTGAAATGATTAATATCTTTAACGAAAAT
This sequence comes from uncultured Melioribacter sp., assembly GCA_964575995.1. Classification (GTDB taxonomy): domain Bacteria; phylum Bacteroidota; class Ignavibacteria; order Ignavibacteriales; family Melioribacteraceae; genus Stygiobacter. Next base: position 54,269 of record CAZNTN010000007.1, read on the forward strand.
GCAACAACAAACGGAAACGTTCCTTTCGAGTTTCAGGAACTTGACCGCTTTGTAGTGCGTGAAAAAGTAGTTACAAGAATGAAAGAGCTTGGTTTCTTAGAAAAAATTGAAAGCTACACAAACAAAGTCGGCTACTCTCAGCGGGGCAATGTACCAATAGAGCCTTATTTGAGCGAACAATGGTTTATGAAAATGGATGTGCTATGTAAACCAGCGCTTCAAGTTGTGCAGGAAGGAAAAGTTAAGTTTCATCCAGAGCATTGGGTAAAAACTTATGAACACTGGATGACAAATATTCGCGATTGGTGTATTTCACGTCAGCTCTGGTGGGGGCACCGTATTCCGGTTTGGTACAACAACACAACAAAAGAAATTTACTGCGAAGTAAACCCGCCTGCAGATCTTGAAAACTGGCATCAAGATAACGATGTACTAGATACTTGGGCATCGAGCTGGCTTTGGGCGCAAGATGTTTTTACTAACGAACAAGATCAGAAATATTACTATCCAACAGATTTATTAGTTACTGCACCGGATATAATTTTCTTTTGGGTAGCAAGAATGATTATTGCCGGAACGCATTTTATGGGAGAAATTCCTTTTAAGGATGTTTACTTTACAAGTTTAGTACGAGATGAAAAAGGAAGGAAGATGAGCAAATCGCTCGGCAACTCGCCGGATCCGCTCGATTTGATTGAAGAATATGGCGCTGATGCTTTGCGTTTTACAATGACATACATTGCTCCGCTTGGGCAGGATGTTCTTTTTAGCAACGAAATGGTTGAGATTGGAAGAAACTTTGCCAACAAAATGTGGAACGCCGGCAGATTTTTATTGATGAACGCACAGAACATAAAACTTGATTTGCGCCTGAAACATAAACACATAGATTTTACAGATAAATGGATTATTTCCCGATTCAATAAAACAATTAAAGAAGTAAACGAAGCGCTCGGTAAATTTGAGGTCAATGCAGCTTCAAAAATTATTTACAGCTATGTATGGAATGATTTCTGCGATTGGTATGTAGAGCTTGCAAAGAGCCGCTTGTATCATGGCGACGAAGAAGTTAAATCTGCCCTGCTTTCCCGCGCAATTTCACTTTATGAAGATATGCTCAAACTTGTTCACCCGTTTATGCCTTTTATTACAGAAGAAATTTGGCAATTGCTTGCCGAAAGAAAAGCTGGAGAAAGTATTTCTATTTCAGAGTTTCCAAAATTCAATGGAGATTATGTTGACGAAAAAGCGGAAAGGGAAATAGCATTTGTGCAAGAAGTTGTTACTGCAATAAGAAATATCCGCGGCGAAATAAATATTTCTCCTGCAAAGCAAATTAATGTGTTTATGAAAAGTACCACTGTAACAATTGCTCAAGAGAGATACATAAAATCACTTGTTAAGATAGACACATTAACAGTTGATGAAAACATAGATAAACCCAAATCTTGTGCCTCTGCCGTTGTTAAAGGATGCGATATTTTTATTCCTCTCGAAGGATTGATAGATTTTGGTGTAGAGCGCGCAAGAATTGAAAAAGAAATTACGAGAATTCTGGGCAGCTTTAACGCCGTTCGTAAAAAACTAGAGAACGAAAACTTTGTTGCCAAAGCCCCGGCAGAAGTAATTGAACGCGAACGTATGAAAATGAACGACTGGCAGAAGTCTTTGGAAAAATTGCAAACTATCCTTGAAGATTTAGATTAGAAGGGAATGCTATGTTTTTACAAACCGAGCCAACAAAGCAGAATATTGTAGAAGCACACGAACGAATTAAGAAACATATTCATCATACGCCAATTTTATCTTCTTCGCTAATTAATAAAATTACCAGCTGCAAAGTGTATTTTAAGTGTGAGAACTTTCAGAAAGCCGGCGCCTTTAAATTTCGCGGGGCTAGCAACGCGGTTCTTTCTTTAGAAAAAGAAGAACTTCAAAAAGGTGTTGCCACACACTCATCTGGTAATCATGCAGCGGCTCTTTCGTTTATCGCACAAATGAAAAATATTCCGGCTTATATAGTAATGCCGCACACCGCGCCGCAGATAAAAAAAACTGCAGTTGAAGGCTACGGCGCTAAAATTATCTTTTGCGAACCCACTCAACAAGCGCGAGAAGAAGCGCTGAACAAAGTAGTTAAAGAAACCGGAGCTGTATTCGTTCATCCTTACAATAATTATTCTGTCGTTGCAGGGCATGCTACTTGCGCAAAAGAAATATTGGTTAAACTCTCCGATATAGATTATATAATCCCTCCTGTTGGCGGCGGCGGACTTGCGAGCGGGACATGTTTAAGCGCAAAATATTTTTCTAATAAAACAAAAGTGATAGGCGCTGAACCTATTGGTGCCGATGATGCTTTCCGTTCTTTACGAGATAAAACTATTTACCCTTCTGTAAATCCTAAAACTATTTGCGATGGTTTACTAACAAGCTTAGGCGATAAAACATATTCCATCCTGAGCGAGAACCTGGATGAGATTTTAAACGCTTCAGAAGAAGCAATAATTGAAGCAATGAAATTAATTTGGGAAAGAATGAAAATTATTGTAGAGCCATCAAGCGCCGTAACATTAGCCGTTGTTTTAGAGAATAAAGAAAAGTTTGCCGGAAAGAAAATTGTGCTGATACTTTCCGGCGGCAATGTGGAGTTAACAAAACTTCCTTTTAAAAATTCTGATTAATAAACACCTCAAGCGCTTTCTGCTTACATTCTATTTCAATTGGCGTTGATTCCATTAGCTGTCCATCCGGCGTAAGCATTTTATTTGGCGTTGTCTCAATTCTTATATGCTTACTCTTGAAACATTCTACTTCTTTCATCTTTACATGATCGCCTGTAAAAATTTTTGGAAGTGCTTGTAAAATTCTAACCCGAGATAATTTGTTGAGCAACGTGATATCTAAAAGTCCGTCATCAATAACAGCCGTTGGTGCCATTAAAAAATCTTTCCCTGTGTAACGCGTGTTCGAAATTTCTGCAAACACATTGTCTCTTTCGTAAATCTTTGAATCAATCTCAATTTTCAGGCTGTAGCTCTTAAACGAAATTGTTCTGAAAAGAACACCGAGAATGTAAGATAAATGTCCTAAAGCCCGAAAAGTGAAAGCCGTTTTTGCTACATCAGTGACAAAACCAAAACCGAGAATATTTGCAAAATAAAATTGATTAGATTTTGTTTTGAATAGCCCTACATCAACCAGCTTGGTTTTACCTGAGATAATAGCTGCTATGGCATCTTTCCATCTTTCGGGATAAAGATTTATATCGCGGGCAAAAGCATTTCCTCTTCCAATAGGTATAACTCCAATAGGAATTTTCTTTTCCGATTTGTTTTTGAAGTAACCATTTATTGTCTCAAAAAGAGTTCCGTCTCCGCCAGCAACAGCCAGAGCATCATAATCTTCTAGTTTTAGATTGGCAATTATTTCAGTAGCGTGTCCGGGATATTCTGTTTGTACAGCTTCGCAAACTAACTTATGCTTTTTAAACTCTGCCTTGATTAATGAAAAATATTTTGCTCCTTTCCCGCCGTGAGCAGCCGGATTGTTCAAATAGAAAACCTTCACGCAGTTCCTTATTCCGAAAAATGATTGATTACTTTAACTAAGTGCTCTTCACAAACTTTGCAAAATGGCTTGGTGCCTTTGCTAAACATTAAGCAATCTATCATTGAGCGGTACATACCTTTTGATGAATAACCGGCGCCTTCAAAAACCCCAACCGTGTTTTTATACTTACTATTTGTTAAGTACTGATCTACTTTGGCGCTGTGTAATTTATCTTTTTCATTGTACACGTTTTGTAAATCATCAATTTCATTTTGAGCGGCGCGGTTTCTTTTCATCTCTGCAATTTTTTTGTTCAACTCTCTTCTCTCTTTTTGCCAGACTAAATCCATCTTATCGTAATCTTCTTTTTCCCATTTAGTAGGCACATCAATTCCTGTTGATAGATATTCTTTCCACTTTATATTGTACGTATCAAGCGCACGTGAGATGTTGGGTTCAACAGGCTCAAGACCAGTTGTGTAAAATTCATTATAAGCAACATCGCTTGTGTAGTATTCATCTGCCAAACCGCCGAATGAATGACCAAACTCGTGCAGAAACACATAAGGAGAAAATTGATTATCGGAAACAAAGGTGCTGTAAAAATTATAAATCCCGCCTCCGCCATAACGAGCCGAGTTGCACATTATATAGATTGCATCGTAAGGAACATGAGAGGCAAGATTACGCATTGCTTTGTTGTCTTCTGTCAAAATGTAGCGCTCTGAACCTAACGAATAAAATGTAGTGCTTAGGGCTGTGTTCTTATAAATATCTGCGCCGGGCTCGTCAATTCCGCTTTCTTCGGATGCTTTAAACACACCGTAAACATTGAACTTATCTTTATATTTTTTTAATGGCTCTTGGCTAATCAAAAGTTTTGTGTAGCGCTTTAAATCCAGTTCAAACTTTTTTTGGTCTTTATCTGAATAGCCGTCTCCTAAAATTACAACATCCACTTTTTGATGAGGATCTCCGCTAAAGTGAGATTTATAAACTTTCACAGTTTTATCTTTTATGTTATTCTTAATGATGTACAAATCCGCAGGATCAATTTCTGTTGAGAAAACTTCGTTTAGTTTATTCTTTTTATCCCGCTTTTCCAGAACAAACTTAATTTTGTTTTTGGGAAAAGGAACAATTGCGCTTTCGTGAAACGTACGCTTAATTCCTTTTGCCGCCTCATTACTTGTTTGATATTCTTTGAAGTAGCTGTCGAATCCGATTGAATAAATCAGCTTACCAGAGGCGGAATCGTAAATTTTGTAGTAGTATGCGCCATTGTTAAAATTATCAATTAGATTTTTCAAACTGCCAGCCCAAATTCCGTACTGATAAATATGGTCTATAGTTACAATTTCAGAAGATGAATCTCCGATATGAAAATAATCTATGCGCATTGTTTTGTCTATAAAGTAGTGGTCAAAATTAAGTACTTGAGTCTTTCCAGAAGTAAATAAAGCGAATAAACAAAAAAGCATTGTTTTTACTAGTTTCATTTAGTTTCCTTTTATTTTAATCAAAGTTAAGGAAAGACAACAACTAAATACAAAAACCGTTAAAAGATTTAACCAAGAATGCGGTTTTAGAAATGTTTATTTTATAAATGTACAAAATGCGATAAATGATAAAACTCATACTAACATATTTTCTGCTTGCGTTTCCTATTCTTCTATTAGCACAAGAGGATGGAAGATTTACAATTGCGCGCTTAAAGTATAATGGCGGAGGCGATTGGTATAACGACCCTTCTGCAGAAATTAATCTACTCAAGTTTGTAGCGCAGAATACTAACATCAAAACTAAGCCAAAGTATGAGTTTGTTGATTTATCAACCGGAAACATTTTTGCTTATCCATTTTTATTTATGACCGGACACGGAAATATTGTCTTTTCCGATTCTGACGCAAAGAAATTACGAACCTATCTTGAAAGCGGCGGATTTTTGTACGTTGATGATGATTACGGGTTGGACAAAGCATTTCGAAGAGAAATGAAAAAAGTATTTCCGGATACAGATTTGATTGAACTACCTTTTAGTTATGGACTTTATAACTGCATGTTTGATTTTAAAAGCGGTCCGCCAAAAACACATGAGCATGATAAAAACACACCGCGCGGTTATGGCTTGTTTGTTGGCAAGCGGCTTTGCGTTTATTATACTTTTGAAAGCAATCCAAGCGATGGCTGGGCTGATCCTGAAGTTCACAAGAATCCGCCGGAAAAGAGAGAAGAAGCTCTACGCTTTGGAACAAACATAGTTGTTTGGGCGTTGATGAACTGAATAACACTTAACCAAAATGAAAACAAATTATTATTTGTTAATACCTTTGGCTCTTTCTGAATAACAAAGAGCCTCTATGGTTAAACGAAAATGAACTCTTACTTATCTGAAATACAAAATAAACTGCGTGCAGTTATAGAGCGAGAAAAACGAAGAGACGGCTTAAATAATCTGCTCGCCTTGGTCTTTGTAGGTTTTGTTGGATTGTTTTTCTCTGTACTTATTGAGTTGCTTTCACACTATAACAGTTCTGATAGAACCACTTTATTCTTTGCATGGATTTCTACACTGTTTATAATATTTCTTGTGCTTGTTGTATATCCTTTTATAAAAGATTTTTATTCATTTCTCAAACCAAATTATGTTGAAACTGCTAAAAAGATTGGTGCTGAGTTCCCGGAAATAAAGGAGGAGCTTTCTAACGCACTACAATTGATAGATGAAAAAAGCTCATTTCATTCTAAACAATTGGTTGAAGCTGCCTTTAAGCGTGTGTATGAAAAAACTTTTTTATTAAACTTTACATCCATTGTCGATTTCTCCCGGACAAAGCAGATGTTTCGCATAACTTTAATAACCGCCTTAACTACAACTATTTGTCTTCTGTTAATTCCAGGATTAAACTCCGCTGCATTCCGTTTATTTAATTACGAAAAGGATTTTTCTGTTCCACCCGCTTTTGTTTTTAAGATAAAGCCCGGAAACAAGGAGATTGCCAAAGGCGAATCGGTCTTAATTACTATTCAAACAGTTGGTAAAAAGGTTGAAGAGGTAACTATTTACACTAAAACAGCGGAACAAACAGAAACAAGCGAACTTAAACTTTTGACCGATTCTTTAGGCAGTTTTAAGCACGAAGCGGTTTCGTTAAAAAGCACAACAGAATATTTTGTATATGCTGAGGGTATCACAAGTGAGATTTATAAAATATCTGTTATCAACAGACCTATTATAACTTCGCTGGACGTAACAGTAATTCCGCCGGCATACTCTAAGTTACCGTCTGCTATTCAAAAGGATAATGGCAACATAACAGCTTTGCCAGGAAGCAAAATCCGTTTAAACGCAACGGCTTCTAGAGAACTATACAGAGCGAAAATTGTTTTTGGTGATAACACGGACAAACATTTGTTGGTTAATTACCAAAAAGCTTCAACCGAAATAACAGCCAACAGCGATATTAATTATCATCTTATAATTACAGATAAACAAGGTTTTGAAAATGCTAATCCTATTACTTACTCAATTAAAACTATGCCGGATTATCCGCCGGTAATAGAATTTATTTCGCCAACAGCAAATGTTACTTTGGGAAACGAAACAAAAATTTCGCTGATAACAAAAATTAGAGACGATTATGGCTTCTCATCGCTTAATCTTAATTACAAATTATCTCAATCAAAATATAGAGAGCCAGAAGAGAACTTTACCCAAAAGCCGGTAACTATATCGAAAGAGAAAAAAGAAGATGATGTTTATTATGTGTGGGATTTATCCCCGCTGTATCTAGCCGAAGGAGAAGCGCTTACTTTTTATTTGGAAGTTTTCGATAACGATAACATTAACGGTCCAAAATCTGCCAGAACAGAAAGTTTAACAATTCTTGTTCCTTCGCTTGAGCAGATACTTGCCAGCTCAGAAAAGACACAGGAAACCAGCATTAATGAGTTAAACGAAACATTAAAAGAAGCCGGGCGTTTGCAGCAAGAAATGAAGAAAATAAGCGATGATATGAAGTTGAATAACAACGAAATTTCCTGGCAGGAAAAGGAACGTATTGAAAACGCAATTGAAAAATTCAAACAACTCGGTGATAAGGTTGAAGATATTTCTCAAAAACTTTCTGAGATGCAGAAAGACTTGATGAAGAACAATCTTCTTTCAGAAGAAACTTTACAGAAATACAACGAACTTCAGGAATTGATGAATCAGTTCGACAGCAAAGAATTAAGAGATGCACTGAGCAGAATGAACGAGGCTCTAAAAAACATGATGCGTGACAATGTGCAAATGTCTATGGAAGAATTGAAGGCGAACGAAGAGTATTTTAAGAAAAGTATAGAGCGGACTCTAAATTTGCTGAAACGAATTCAAGCAGAACAAAAAGTTGATGAGATGATTAAGCGGACAGAAGACATTTCAGAAAAAATTGAGGAGCTGCAAAAGCAAACGGAGCGAAGTAATTTGAACGATACGCAGAAAAGAAATGAGCTTTCTAAAAAACAAAGTGAAATTTCAGATAGATTGCAAAAACTAAATGAAGCTATGAAAGATGCTCAAGATAAAATGAACGAGCTTAAAGATATGCCTAAGGAAGAAATGCAAAAACTTGCCGAAGAGTTTGAAAAACAAAATAACGATGAGCTTTCTGAAGAAGCGATGAAACATTTACAGCAAATGCTGAAACAACAGGCGATGCAAAATCAGCAGATGATTGCAGGCAACATTAAAAATATGAAGCAGATGATTAAGAATGTGCAATCCGCAATGCAGCAGTTGAACCAGACAAAGACTTTTTTAGATATGGCGAAAATTCTAAATGATTTGATAGAGCTTTCCAAACAGCAAGAAAATCTTAAAAACAAAACAGAGCAGATGAGTCCTTACTCGCAAGAGTTTGGCAAGAATGCCCGCGAGCAGAATGAGGTTAGAAGCAGCCTGAATAAAGTTCTTCAGAATATGAGCGAACTTTCTCAAAAGACTTTTGCTATTACTCCGGAAATGGGAAAAGCCTTAGGACAAGCTCTTTCAGAAATGCAGCAAGCGGTTACAGTTATGCAAACACCTGGCGCATCGCAGCCTGCTTTTAGAAATCAAACAAATGCAATGTCGCAATTGAATGAAGCGGCGAGTATGCTTAAGGGCGGAATGGACCAAATGATGCAGGGCGGTCAAGGCGGCGGTATGATGAGTATGATGCAGCAGCTTCAACAGATGGCACAGCAGCAGATGAGTTTAAACCAGCTTACGCAAATGATGAATCAAGGAAAGATGTCACAAGAAATGATGAGCCAGATGCAGCGGCTTGCACAACAGCAGGAGCAAATTAGAAAGTCCTTGGAACAGCTAAATCAAGAAGCAAAGCAATCGGGACAATCAAAACGTCTTGCTTCCAATCTTGAAAAAATTCTGAATGAAATGAAAGAAGTTGTAACAAATCTTCAATCGGAAAAAGTTGATGACGAATTAATAAAGCAGCAAGAAAAGATTTTGTCGAAACTTGTTGATGCTCAGCGCTCTATTAATGAAAGGGATTTTGAAAAAGACCGCAAATCCAACACAGGAGAAAATGCTGCGAGAAACACTCCGCCTGAGTTAATCCTTTCTACCGAAGAAGGAAAAAACAAACTGCGAGATGAACTTCAAAAAGCAATTCGTGAAGGTTACAAGAAGGATTATGAGGATTTAATCAGAAAGTATTTTGAAGCGCTGCAAAAGGTGAAAATTGAAAAGTGAAAAGTCACAAATAAGTAATATGCACTATTCAAATCACCTAACAATTCTTGAATTCTGCGCTGAACAATTTTATCTTTTCCCGCTTGCTAACGGCAGTGTCAGCTTAGTATTTTCATTTAGTTCTCTTTCCCGGTTTGTGTTCAAAAGTAATGATTCTCAAATGTTACTCCGCGAGGCAGCATGAAATATTTATTACTAGTTCTTTTTCTTTGCACAACTATTGAAGCACAAACTATTCTGCCGACACTAATAGACAAGCAGATAATCGGCTTCACCTTCAACGAAGATTTTTCTCAAGCAGTAAAACTTTCTCAAGAACAAATTAACAAGAACCCAAATTCGCCCAAATATTATTACTATCTGATTAATGCCAAGATTTTAGAGTATTATGAAAAAACAGCAGAGCTTGCGCCCGAAAAAAGAGAGGAAGGGAGAAAAAAGCTGAATGGAGAAATAATCAAGTACTGCGAGAGCGTTGTTAAAAAGTTTGAAGATGCTTCACTAAACACAGAACAGAAATTTTACTTTTCAACAATCTATGGTTACTTAGCAAGGGTATATGGCGTTGATGGTTCTTGGTGGAGCGCATTTAGAACTGGATTAAAAGCCAAAAATTTGGCAGAGGAGGTAATCAAAGCAAACCCAAATTTTTATGATGCTTATTTAGTTGTAGGAATGTTGAATTATTATTCCGATAGACTTAGCGGCGTTGCAGGTTTTATTGCAGGTGCTTTAGGTTTTTCCGGCGATCGGGAGAAAGGATTAGCTCAACTTCGTTTAGCTTACGAAAAAGGAAGCTTAACTTTTGGTCAATCCGCTCAAACTCTTATAGAAGTTTACTCAAATCTCGAAGACAATGAAACCGCAGCAATTCCGGTTTACGAAAATTTTTTGAAGAGCTTTCCAGAAAATAAAAGAACACTAAACGCATACTGTTTGGAGCTTATGAGTATTTGGGAGTTTAAAAGAGTAGAAAATATTATCAAAGCCGATAAGCAAAATATGATTAGCGAGTTTGTAAAAGCGCGTTTTTACGATATGCAAGGGGAAAGCGACTATGCAATAAAATTTGGCGAAGCTGCAGTTGATAATGAAAAAGCACAGCCGCGAGGCGGAGTTTCGGCTTCGCGCTACATTGTGGTCTATAATGCATGGTTAACCGTTGATAAAGCCCGAATAAAAAAACACTCCGGCGAACTGAACGAAAGGTTTTTAGAAAATTTTAACCTTGCCATAAGATATGAACCTGAAAGTAGGTGGCTGCGTGATCTAACAATCTTAATTACAAAAAATAAAAGCCCGCAAGAATTTGAAGCGTTTGCTAAAACTGCACCCGATTTCAAAAATGCAAGTGTATTGGCGGACCAACACAATTACCTAATGGGTTCCTTTTATTACAAGAATAATCTGCTTGATAAAGCTGAAACTTGGTTTAAGAAATCCGTTACTTCTAAAAATGAGCGGTTAAGAAATACCGCAGTCAAATATCTACTAGAAATTTACCTTAAGGAAACAGTTGATAAATCGAAAGCAAAGTATCTTGCAGATGTTATTGAAGATATTGATAACGACAGATTGAGCTACCGAGCAAGAGATTTAGAAAAGAAGTACAATTTGTAGTATAAAATAAAAGCGCAGAGAATTACCTTAATGTTATTAAAAGATTTTTCGCTGCGCTAAGAATGATAAGGTTATACTTATTTGCTAGAATGAAAAGCCACTCTGTTTCCTTCGCTGTCTATAATAATTGCCATGTAACCAATTTCTTCTGTAATTAATTTTTTTGGCAGAATAACTTTACCGCCGGCGGCTTCAACTTTTGAAAGGGGAATTTCTAAATCCGGGTTAGCATTTAAATAAATAATGAGACCATCGGTAGTTGGCTTGTACCACTCACCTTTACAAAGTGAACCGCTTACACTTTCTCCTTCCATTGGAAAGAAAGCCATATCAATTCCCTCCATATTTGTTTGGTACATAGATTCATACCCCATCACTTCTGAATAAAACTTTACTGCGCGGTCCATGTCTGTTACCGGTATTTCAAACCAATTTAAAACATTTGCCATAACATTTCCTTTCTATTATTGATTGTGTTTTACTTTCGAGAGTAAATATAAATAATAGTTCAACCATTACTAAAGCCGCTTTTATTTCTTTTAAAGATTACGTAACGGTTCCCATATTTAAGCGGCTGTGTATATTCATCAACAGCAAGCCTTTTTAGAATGCGGTTGATTGATTCTGGATAAAGCAGCACATCCTTTTTGCCCAAGAAACCATTTGTGTATTTGGATGAATCGCTCGAATATTTTTTTGCAAGCGCTCCAAAATCGTCTCCTTTATTAAGCTTAGACAAAACAACCAAAACCGAATCGTAAGAATCACATAGAATTTGAGAAAGAGTAATAAAATGCGGCTCTTCGTATTGAATCTTAACTTTTTGCACGAGCCAAATATTAACCGGCTTGTTATCAATTCTAGCCGGCTCATATTTCCATTTCTTAATAGATGAACAGGCGAGCGAATCCCAATGCGGGTCGCTGCTTCCATTAAGAAGTTCAGCTCTTGCTACTTTTCCTTTTTCATCTATCAGCATTTTAACAACAAGCCGAAACTCAGGGTTGATAAATCTTCTGGGAATATGAGGAAGCTCTGTGTGTTCTAAAAGCATTGGCAGGTTAGAATATTTTTGGCTGATTTGATTAGTTGTGCATCCAAATACTAAACAGCAGCAAACTATTAACTTTTTCATGGCTCACTCCGCCTTCTTTTGAGTGAATAGAAAAAATTTGTTTAAGAGCTATGTTCAACAAAAAATTATTTACGTCTGTAATGTAATCTGATTTTACATTAAAAGCGATTCATTTTACACTTCTCTAATGCAGCAATAAGATGCCTTCCTCTGGCTTTAACCGCCGGCGTTCCATTAATCATTTGTTTTTCGATCTCTTCTCTTACACTCTTAATAAGTTTTTTGTCTCGTAAGGCGAAATCTGCAAGCGTTTGCATACACATTACTCTAACAATTATGCTGTTTTGCTCATTTAGCCACTTGTAAATTTGAGACATCGCTGTTTTACTTTCTTTAGGTGTAAGTTCTAACATACCAAGCATTGAAGCTATGTGCCAGATAACCTCTTTCTGATGGAAGGATTTAAGATTCTTGAAAATTATATTTTTCTTTTTTTGAATATACTCCGGAAATTTTCTTGCTGTCTTTTCAACAGCATCTGCACATCTCGCACGAATAACTTTATCATCGTGAAATATTCCGTTAAAGATTTCGTCAAACAACTCTGGATCACTTGTTACAATTTCTACAACTTCGTTTGCTTTTCCAATTGAACGAAGATCGTTTCCTTTTAACAAATCGAAAATTGTAAGCACCTTTTACTCAACTATTTTTATTTCATCACCCACTTTAATTATTCCGCTTCCACTGTGAAGCAAGTTCATTCCAAAGTTTACTTTACCGCCAAAATTTCTATAACTGGAAAGAGTGCGTAACGGTTCTTCCGATTTTTGTGCTGTATTCTGATTGATTGTTATTACCACACATCTGGAGCATTGTTTTACGCTAAAAAATGATACATCGCATATAGTAAATCGTTTCATTTCATCTTCTTCAAAAGGGGCTCCACCTGTAAAAACTAAATTTGGACGAAATCTGTTGGCAGGTACTATATCAATAAGTCTTCTATTAAGATCATCTAAGGAAGGCTGACCAATAATCAAAAAAGGATAACCATCTGAAAGACTTGTTATTTCATTATTGGAGGCATATTCACTATCAACTTTGCGCTTGGTTTCGTCCGGCATAAACAGAAGTTTACATTTTATGTTTAACGCCTGGCTAAACCATTCATCAGCAATAGAATTAACGTGCATTAGTTCAACTTGATCGTTCCATACAAGAGAATTAATTTTTTTCCCAGTGGTTTCTGTAATTCCAACACTAAATTGATCTGTGTTTTTTATATTTCTAAAAAAAATAGTGTCTTTAGAAATATCAACTTTTATTAAAGCCATTAGCGGTTGAGAGCGCTGTGTTAAAAACTTTCCGCTCGAATCAATAAGCATCCAGCGCCGGTCATATTTGAAACCGCGTTCTGTAACCTCTGCTTCTTTAACCGAAATACCGCCAAGTGATTTTACCGGATAAATATAAATTTCACTTACAATCTTTTCTTTCATCTATTTAATCACTCCCATCTGTTTTAAAATTATTCTTGGTATTTCATCACGTAATTGAGCGGCTTTTTTAAATGTTGCTTCTTCAACGTTGAAAGAAAAAAAGTAAACACTATTTCCATTTTCTACATAACCTACAAGCCAAGCTATCCATTTTTTATCATCCTTAGTTCCTGTTCCGGTTTTGAATTTTAGAACTGAGTTCTTGTATTTCTCTTCAGGCAAAATGTTCTTTACAATATCAACTGTTTTTTTAGAGAATGGAAGTTTATAATCATAGAATCGTTTTAAGAAAGCTATTTGCTCTTCGGCAGATATTTTGAGCGAATTATCAAGCCAATAGAAATCTACTCTATCGCCAATTCTACAGTTTCCGTAGCCAATATCGGTTAAAAATTTAGCCGCTTTTTCCTTACCAACTCTTCGTGCAAGTTCTTGATAATATGGAACGCACGAATATTTAATTGCGCTTGAAAGTGTGTTATCTCTATTCCATTCTTTTCTCCATCTTCTAACGCCGTCCCACTTGATAACATAATTTTCATCCGTTATAACTCCCGATTCTAAACCAAAAAGCGAATTGGGAATTTTGAAAGTTGATGCCGGCGTAAACCTCTCTGCAGCTAACATTTGATTGTATCTGTAATATTTCTCTTTAGATTTATCATATATAACCATACTCCCTTTGTTCTTACCAAAAATTTTTGTCACTTTAACCGAATCCCAAGATTGCGCGTTAATGATGGAGCTTACGGCAAACAATACAATTACAAGCATTTTCATTTATGCTTCTCATTAAATATGGAAAAATCTTTTGGTGCTTCTGAGCTCTTATATAAATCGAAATAAACACTGCTGTAAATTAATTCACTTTTTTCCGGTATCGCCGGTTCCGGAAATGGCTTTCCGAATATACCGGCTGGGCCAAAGGGACTTACTGCTTTCTTTTGAACAATAAAGTAAACCCTATCATACCAGCGCCAGTAAACCGCCGATAATGTTTCTTGCCGAACGGCCATGTTTCTAAAAATCAATGTTGACCAAAACTCAAAGCCATGTCTTGCTACTATAAGCGATCTTTCATCTTGAGGCAATACAGATTTCATTTTCATCATTTCATTATACAGCAAATTGTTCATGTTCGAGTAATTTCTCCTTCCAGCACTTAACAATATTGAAGCAGCAAGTACAAACGAAATTATTGTTAAAAAATATTTTTTTCTAACTGGAGTTTTTATAGTGAAATAACAAAACGCCAACAGTGAAATTGTAGAAATGTAAGAAATGAAGTAGAGCCGCTGCGCATATTCAAGCGAAAGAAATGGGGAAGCGAGAAACAGAGAAAGTAAAATCATAGTTAATATGTAAGCGCGATGCGGCTCGTTAATTATATTATAATTTCTCCAATATTGAACTGCCGAAAACAAGCCGCCAGCATTTATAAGAAAAACTGCAATAAGATCTACATGCGATATTACAGGCTCTTTTTTTAGAATGTAATACAATACCGGCTGATCAAAAATGTTAAAAGGAATATTAATTAGTGCTTGATAGCGAATGGGATAGAGTAAATAAATGAACAGTAAGGCAAAACACACAACAACAGCCGAAACAGCTGACGCTATCAAGAGTCTTTTCCAAGAAAACTTTAATGTAAATTGAATAATAATGCTTACAGTAATTATAGCAATTGCAATACCAGTACAGCCGTAATGTGTTATTGCAGTTAAGAAAAAGAACAACGCCGCCCAAACAATGTTCTTTTTTGATTTTGACTCGTGTGTTCGTAAAAGCCAGTACAACAGCCAGTTGAGCCACAATAAACCAAGCGCATTTTTCTGAAAATCGGAAACCATTGTAAAGAAGTAAATATATAGCACAGAAACAGATGCAATAATTAACTTGGGCAAAAGTTTTACTTCGCTGCCTAAAATGTTTTTTACAATTAAATATGCAGGAATAATTGAAAGTACGGGAACAGTTGAATCAAAAATACGGCAGGAAAAATCAACAGCCGAGTTCGTGTCCATCAAACCAAGATTAATAATAACATAAGCAAGAGCAGATTCTAAACTGAAAACTAATGGAAAGTCAGAGTATCCCGCACTTCCACTTTCTAAAATATTTCTCACTGCAACAAGGTAGTAAGCGCCATTTCCACCAGGGAAAAACTCTGTACTAAAATTAATATTGAGTCTAATTAGTAAAGAGATAAGAAAGACAAACGAAACGCCGATATATTCATTTTTTGAGAAATTAATATTACCCATAGAGTTTAGTTTAAGCGCCTGATAATTTGCGCTGGTGAAAATAGGAAATCTTTTGTTTATAGAATAAACAGATGTTTATTAGCCCTTAAGCGATTTAAAATTTTTCATATAGTTTTTCGTGAATTCGCTAAGAACCAGTCTGCCGCTTATTTCGGCGCGTGCCTCTAAAAGGGAATCCCAATTTTCGGTTCCCTCCCAAAAAATATTTTTCAATTCTGCAATTGCTTCGGTGCTGAAAGCAGATATTTTCTTTGCAAATGTGTTTATGGCTTCATCTAAATCGTGCCTGTTTGCAAAAACTTTAGCAAAAAGACCGGCTTGTTTTGCCCAAAACGCATCGTGCCAGTCTGTATCTATAGACATAGTTATAAAATTTGTTTTGCCAATTTTTCTTTCAATAGCAGTACCAGTAACAAACGGACCGAGACCCAGCGCCAAATCGCCTAAACGTATGGATGCTTCGTTGCTTGCCATTGTATAATCCGAAGCAGCTGCAATTCCTACTCCGCCGCCAACTGCTTTAGCATGAACGCGCGCTATAATAAACTTAGGGCATTTACGCATCGCATTTAACAAGCGCACAAAATTCATGAAATATTCTTTGCCTGCTTTGAAATCTTTTATCTGAAGCATTTCATCGAAAGATGCGCCTGCACAAAAAGATTTTTCTCCTTCACTTCTTAATACAATTACCCGCGCATTCTTTTCTGATGCAGATTTGTTAATCGCCTGCGTGAGTTCGTTGAGAAGCCTGCTTGTAAGTGAATTGCTTTGTGGATGAGAGAAACTTATGGCAGCTACACCATCTACAAGTGTAACCGAAACTTTACCGTACTTATCCATAGAATGTTTTCCTTTAGCATTTTACATCCCATTTACTATATACTCTAAGTCTTCAAGATTGTCAATCAAAAAATCGGGCAGTTGTTTATCTAAAAAATCTTTTTCTCGATAGCCATAAGTAACAGCGCAAGTTTTAGCGCCTGCTTCTTTTCCGCAGATAATATCCATTTCTGTATCGCCAACAATAAGTGTTTTATAAGGTTCTACTTGTAAATCTTTGCAGATTTTAAGAAGAGGCTCCGGCGAAGGCTTGTGCGCTATACCAGGTCTTCTTCCCATTACGTATGTAAAATGTTTAATCAGTCCAAAATGCTTTAACAACAACTCTGCTTGGTCTTGTCCCTTTGTTGTTAGCAGCGATGTAAAAATATTTCTGCTGTTAAGCCATTGCATAATTTTGTTAACGCCATTGTAAACAAAAGAGGAATCGAGATAAGTGAAATAATTTGATTTGTAAATCTTTATAAACTCTTCAAAGCTGGGAACGGAAAAGCCGAAGTCTCGAAATATATCTTCAAAGTGCAAGCCGATTTTTTGGCAGAACTTATCTTCCGGAATTTCTCTATTAATGCCAACTTCTTTAAGCGCATGAAGAGTAGTTTTGAAGATTGTCTCATGTGAAGAGACAAGTGTTCCGTCTAAATCGAATACAACAAGTGAAATATTCATTTTCTTTTAGAGATTATTGCCAAGCACCGAGCACAATGCCGAAAACTAAAAATATTATTAAGTAATAACCGCCATCAACCAGAACCAGCGTTAGTGATTTTCCTTCGAGCAATGCGTTAATTGTCATTGTAGTTAATATGAAGCCGAACCAGCATAAAAATCCTATACGCATACCTTCTGTTACAGTTGTAGCGTTTATGTAAATCATAATACGAGAGATTGAATAGGCGAGTATAAAATAAGCAAGAAAAGAAATGCCGTAAGTTTTTAAGGGCTTAATGTCTTTGCTTACTTCCTCTTCACTCTTTTCCATAGAATCGAGCCACATTTTACCAAGTAAAAATGGACTGTACCAAAAATAGCTAATAGCCATAGCCATAATAGCACAGGCAATTACAGCCAAAAAATTTACATTTGTTTCTAAGGTCATTAACTCACTCCAAATTATGTGTGTTTAACAACCCCCGTTAATTAGTCTTTATAAATTTTCACAACAGGCTTGCCATCGCTTAAGTGATAAGCGCGAAACATTCCTTCTGTATTAAACGGCATTGAGATGTTTCCATTTTTATCAATTGCAATTACGCCTCCCGTTCCACCAATTTTTGTAAGTTTTACATTAATTACTTCGTTTGCAGCTTGTTCAAGAGAAAAATTTTTGTACTCGATTAAAGAAGAAATATCTTTAGCAACTGAAAGGCGGATAAAATATTCTCCATGTCCGGTTGCTGAAACTGCGCAAGTGTTGTTATCGGCATAAGTTCCTGCGCCAATAATTGGTGTATCGCCTACGCGTCCAAATTTTTTCATCATCATGCCGCCTGTTGAAGTTCCGGCAGCGAGATTTCCATTTTTATCTAGAGCAACACAGCCAACGGTTCCATGCTTTTTGTCTTGCGCTTCTTTTATTTTAAGATATTGCTGCCAGCGTTCTTCGGTGATAAAATATTTGTTATCAACAAGCTCATAATTGTTTTGTTTGGCAAACTCTTCTGCGCCGATGCCAATCATCATTACGTGTGGAGATTTTTCCATAACTAAACGAGCCAAGTTAATTGGGTTTTTAATATGCTTAACGCCGGCAACAGCTCCGGCAGCCAAAGTTTTTCCCTCCATAATTGATGCGTCGAGTTCTACTTCTCCATTTTCCGTTAGCACAGACCCTTTGCCGGCATTAAACAATGGCGAGTCTTCTAAAATGTTTACTGAGGCATTAACCGCATCGAGTGATGTTCCACCGTTTTCTAAAATTTTGTATCCGGCTGATAATGCTTCGTTTAATTTTTCGGTGTAAGCCGCTTCTTTTTCCAGAGGTATATTTTTCTTAAATATGGACCCAGCACCGCCATGAATTACTAATCCGTATTTCGATGACTGTGAGTAGAGGTTTATTGATATGAAATGTAAAAACAATAATAAAAGAAAAACGGTAAGATTCCGCTTAGAAACACACACTTAACACTCCGCTTAATAATTACAAATTAAGTTATCCCGAGTAAAATTAAAATGCAATCATTCTTTTTGCATAATACCAAAATTATTTCCGAATCTTGTTTGAAGAATTAGGCGGCTATACCTAACGTTGAGTCAAACGTGAAGCTCAAAAATTCACCTTGCGCAAAAATTTATCTCGGTGTAACTCCGCTACCTCTCTGTGTAACAAAAAGCTGGTGTTCTGTCACCCTAATAACTATACATCAAGCGGAAGGTGTCTAATAAATTTAATGTCATTCAAATAAGTGAATAAGGTTGATTCATAACTGTTTACCAAAGTTACTAAGGTTTCTCAAATGAATAAGGTTTTCTTCCTTCTATTGAATTAAAATATACCGACTAATCAAAAACCTTATTCTGTTTTTTTTTACCTTAGCAACAAACCTAACCACAAGTTAATTAACCTTATTGCCTTATTTAACAAAACAGCATTATGATTTACATCCTTCGGCAAAATTGTGAGCTAAAAGTATGTACAGAAGTGTTTGTTACAAAACACTATATATTTAACAAAGAAGCAAAGAGCAAAAACAGGGAATTACAGAGAATAATTTTCATTCTGATTCTTGCGTAAGATGGGTAATAATGTTCTACTCGTTACATCCGCTGTATTACCTCTTAACATATAAGACAAAAAATATCTGTTAAGACAAGCCGCTTTACTCTTTGATTTCAACGCCTTCTAAGCTGGAATTTACCTGCTAAGCTGGCATTACACACTCTCATCAGGGAATATCGCGTCCATGCGATGCGACCCAAATTTTAAACCATTCCTCACGCGTTAAGTTAACATTTAAGCCCTTCATTGCCGCTTTAATTCTCTCTATCTTTCTTGTGCCAAGTACAATAACAAAATTAACAGGGTGAACAAGAAGCCACGCCGCAGCAACAGCGTCAATTTCTATTTGATACTTATATGCAAGTTCAAACAAAACGCCTCTTACTCTATTTGCTTGTTCTGTGTTATCGTGAAAAATTCTTCCGCCGGCAAAAGGGGACCAAACCATTGGCGCTACTCGCTTCTCTTGAAGAAAATCTATATTGCCGTTATCAAAATGCTCTGTGCAAAGAACCGATGCTTCTATTTGATTTGTAACAAGCGGAAAATTTAATCTCGATTGCAATAAATTAAATTGGTGAGAACTAAAGTTTGAAACGCCAAAATTCAAAACCTTGCCGCTCTGTTTAAGCTGGGTCATTGCTTCGGCAGCTTCATCGGCGTTCATAAGCGGGTCCGGGCGGTGAATGAGCAGAACATCTAAGTAATCTGTATTCAAATTCTTCAAAGAATTTTCTGCTGACCAAATTATGTGTTCTTTAGAAGTATCGTATGAATGAATTGTAAACTCTGGATAGCGCTTGTTGGCTATTTTAATTCCGCATTTAGTTACAAGCTCTATCTTTTGCCGCAGCGAAGGCTCTTCTGTTAAAATGCTTCCAAAAATATTTTCGCATGAATATTGCCCGTAAATATCAGCGTGATCAATTGTTGTTATTCCAAGTTCGAGTGATTGATAAACAAGCTCTTTAAGCTGCTGCGAAGTGTAATTCCATTCTTTAGCCCGCCAGAAACCGAGCGAAAAACGAGACGTTTTGAATTCCATAGTTTACCATATTTCTTATTGATGATATGCAATATACTCTTTAGATTGGATTTGTATAAAACCGGAAAAAGAAAATTACACTGCTTTCTACAGCAGCTTGATAAAAGCCAAACTATACAATTAATTGCGGAGGTAAGATGTCTCAGCTCAAAAATTTAACCGGGTTCAAAAGAGAGCTCGGACTTTTCGATTCCACAATGATAGTAGTTGGTTCGATGATAGGCTCCGGAATTTTTATTGTGAGCGCAGATATTGCGCGTAACGTAGGTTCAAGTGGATTTTTAATTTTAGTTTGGCTAATCACTGGAGCGATTACATTAATTGGCGCACTCAGTTACGGCGAGCTTGCATCTATGATGCCTTTTGCGGGCGGACAGTATGTTTACATTCGCGAAGCATACAATCCTTTAGTTGGATTTTTATACGGCTGGACTTTATTTCTCGTAATTCAAACCGGAACAATTGCCGCTGTTGCAGTTGCCTTTGCAAAATTTACCGGAGTAATTATTCCTTGGTTTAGCACAAACAACATCTTGGTTGAGTTGCCTGTCCTAAAGATTTCGTCAGCGCAATTATTGGCTATAGGCAGCGTACTCTTTTTAACTTATGTCAATGCGCGCGGCGTTAAAGAAGGAAGAACAGTTCAAAATGTTTTTACTTTCTCTAAAACTATTGCACTATTTGGATTGATTGTACTTGGCTTTATTATAGGTTCAAATGCGGGTGTAGTTACTGCTAACTTTGCAGATATGTGGAGCGCTAAACATGTTCATCTAAAAAATGGATTGATAGATGTAATTGAACCGCTTGCCGGTTTTGCAGTTGTTGCTGCTATTGGAACAGCTATGGTTGGCTCACTCTTTTCGAGCGTTGCGTGGGAAAATATCACCTTTATTGCTGCCGAAGTTAAAGACCCGAAGAAAGTAATTCCCTGGAGTTTGTTCTTGGGAACTATGATTGTAACAGTTTTATACATTTTTGCAAATATTGCCTACCTTGTTGTACTTCCGCTTCAAGGCGATCCAACTGCAAAAGATGTTACCGGTATGGGAATTCAGTTTGCTTCAGAAGATAGAGTTGGTACAGCAGCAGCGCATTTTATCTTTGGAGATATTGCCGTTGTTGTTATGGCAATCCTAATTATGATTTCTACATTCGGCTGCAATAACGGATTAATTCTTGCCGGCGCAAGAGTGTATTACGCTATGTCTAAAGATAATTTGTTTTTTAAATTTGCCGGAGAGCTTAATGGTAAATCCGTTCCAGCAATATCTTTGTGGATACAAGCTGCGTGGACAAGCCTACTTTGTCTTTCAGGCACTTACGGGCAGCTTCTCGATTATGTAGTCTGTACTGTTTTGATTTTTTACATACTTACAATTGCCGGCATTTTTATACTCAGAAAAAGAGTGCCTAACGCCGAGCGCCCTTACAAAGCTTTTGGTTATCCATACTTGCCGGTTCTTTACATAATACTCGCTGCCGCAATATCTATAATTCTTTTAATCTACAAACCCGGTTACACCTTGCCCGGATTATTAATTGTTGCTCTCGGAATTCCAGTTTACCGTGTTTGGAGTAAATAAAAGCCCATCCCGCCAAAAAGCAGATGGCAAGCCCAACCCTCCAAAAGGGAAGGGCTTTAAGCTCTGCCGAGGTATTTAATCATCGATCTTCTCTATAAGGGCAAAACCCGGGCGCAACCTGCCCTCAGTCCGTTGGTTAATAGATTGGCAGGCGTGGTATCGGATAAATCTTTCGATTATTCTATTAACAAAAGATCACAAAACAAATTAATCCGCCTGCTGTATGTTGATCTTGATTAAATCAGGCATCCATTAAGCTGTAGCACAACAGAACCGTAAAGAACTGAGGCGAAAAGGTTGAAAAGGTTTCGGTACAACTCAAAGTTTAGATAAGATAAAAAAAGCCCGGCGTTTTGTGCAGGGCTTTCTTCAGCATACTCCTTTTCCCTTAACCATTGCGGCTGTAATCAAACTACTCAATACTTAGTATTTATTACTCCCTGTTGTTGCAGCATCAAATACTTATGATAAAGTTGTTAAAGGAAAGTAAAAAGTATTTATTTAGTAACAGAGTTTGTTGTAAAAAATATCTAATAGCTTTATTTTACTTCAAGAATTAATGTTTAATTTTACTGTGAAGAACCAGAAAAAAATTACCTATAAACCGATTCGAATTTCTGCAACTCGAAATCCTTTTCTACAAATCCACTTAAAATAGGAGCACTTTAATGAGCTGGTTTACAAAAGCTTTGAACTCATCTATTGGTAAAAAGTTTGTAATGGCTCTAACCGGCATTTGTCTAATTTTGTTTTTAGTCATCCACCTGATTAATAATTTAACGCTGTTTGCCGGTCCGGAGTTGTTTAACACTGTAGTAAAAAATTTGGAGGGCATTAAGCCTCTTATTCGCGTTATCGAAGTAATTTTAGCTTCAATTTTTCTTTTGCATATTTTTAACGGAGTTCGTCTCTGGATCGAGAACAAAAAAGCCAGGCCGGAAAAGTATGCCGTAAATGCTTTTTCAAAAAACTCTACCGCTTTTTCTAGAACTATGATTTGGAGCGGCAGCATTATTTTCATTTTTTTAGTAGTTCACTTAAGAACAATGTGGTTCTCTTTCAACTTTGGCGGTGTTTATGCAGAGCTTAAAAACTCGCATCAATATTATGATATTGTTGTTAGCGCATTCAGCAGCCCGGTTTATTCACTGTTCTACGTTGTTGCTATGATTCTTCTTGGTTTCCATCTAAATCATGGTTTCCAGAGTGCATTTCAAACTTTTGGCTGGAATAACAAAAAGTATTTTCCATTGATTGAGAAGATTGGATTTTTCTACGCTTGGATTACAGCAATACTATTTGCAGCAATTCCGGTTTACTTTTCATTTTTCTACGGAGGTAACGTATGATAAAACTCGATGCTAAAATTCCGGAAGGACCAATAAAAGACAAATGGACAAATCACAAGTTTAACATGAAGCTTGTGAATCCTGCTAATAAAAGAAAGTATGATATTATAGTTGTTGGCAGCGGACTTGCAGGTGCATCGGCCGCGGCAAGTTTAGGAGAACTTGGCTACAATGTAAAAGTGATAACATTTCATGACAGCCCGCGCCGCGCTCACAGTATTTCTGCTCAAGGTGGAATTAACGCAGCAAAGAATTATCAAAACGACGGTGATTCTGTTTACAGATTGTTTTACGATACAGTTAAAGGAGGCGATTTCCGTGCGCGCGAAGGAAATGTTTACCGGCTTGCTGAAGTTAGCAACAACATTATAGATCAATGCGTAGCTCAAGGCGTTCCATTTGCCCGCGATTATGGCGGGCTGCTTGATAACCGTTCGTTTGGCGGCGCGCTTGTTTCAAGAACTTTTTATGCAAAAGGGCAAACCGGACAGCAATTGCTGCTCGGAGCTTACAGCGCTATGAACAGACAGATTGCTCTCGGGAATGTAAAAGTTTACGCACGAAGAGAAATGCTTGATGTTGTACTTGTTGATGGAACTGCAAAAGGAGTAGTTTGCAGAAACCTTCTTAACGGCGATATTGAAAAATATTCTGCGCACGCCGTTGTTCTTGCAACCGGCGGATACGCAAATGTTTTCTTTCTTTCTACTAATGCGATGAACTGCAACACAACTGCAATTTGGCGCGCACACAAAAAAGGCGCTGCATTTGCAAATCCTTGTTACACGCAAATCCATCCTACTTGCCTGCCTGTCCACGGAGAAAACCAATCTAAGCTTACATTGATGAGCGAAAGCTTGCGTAACGATGGAAGAATTTGGGTCTCTAAGTTAAAAGGTGATATGCGAAAACCGAATGATATTCCAGAAGAAGAGCGCGATTATTATCTCGAAAGAAAATATCCAACTTACGGCAATCTATCTCCGCGCGATATTTCTTCACGCGCTGCTAAAGAAGCGTTCGATGATGGACGAGGAGCACAAGGAAGAGAATCGGTTTATCTCGATTTCGGCGATGCAATTAAACGTCTTGGCAAAAATGTAATTGAAGAGCGATATGGAAATTTGTTTGAAATTTACGAAACGATAACCGGCGATAATCCATACAAAATTCCTATGCAGATTTATCCCGCGCCACACTACACAATGGGCGGCTTGTGGGTAGATTATAATTTGATGAGCACAATTCCCGGTTTGTTTGTAGCCGGCGAAGCCAATTTTAGCGATCACGGCGCAAACCGTTTAGGCGCAAGTGCGTTAATGCAGGGTTTAGCAGACGGATACTTTGTTATTCCTTACACAATAGGAAATTATCTTGCAGGCGATAAACCTGCATTGGTAAAAGAAGACCATCCCGAATTTGAAAATGCAGCTAAGGAAATAGAAGATATGACCAACAAACTTCTTTCAATTAAAGGAAAGAGAACTGTTGATGATATTCACAAGCAGCTTGGAAGATTGATGTGGAATAAGGTTGGTATGGCTCGAAACGAAAAAGGTTTAAAAGAAGTTATTGGCGAGATTGCAGAACTTCGTGAAGAATTCTGGATGAATGTTAATGTTGTTGGTGAAGCAAAAGATGTAAATCAATGTTTGGAAAGAGCCGGACGACTTGCAGATTATCTTGAGCTTGGAGAATTAATGGCGGTTGATTCGCTTCACAGAAACGAATCTTGCGGCGGACACTTCCGCGAAGAATATCAAACCGAAGAAGGCGAAGCTCAGCGCGACGATGAAAACTTTACTTACGCTGCCGCTTGGGAGTACAAAGAAATAGGTAAATGGGAGCTCAACAAAGAACCGCTTGTTTTTGAAAATGTTCATTTAGCTACAAGGAGTTATAAGTAGTAATTCGATGAAAAGTAAAAAACAAAATTGTGTTGTTAAGAAATCCTATTCTTCACTTATCGAAGATATTGGCGAACTTCTTAAAACCGGAAGAAAACAATTTTATTCTTCCGCTAATACTATTCTTGTTTATACCTACTGGCAGATTGGAAAGCGAATTGTTGAATTTGAACAAGGCGGTAAAAAGAAATCAGTTTACGGCTCTAAATTGCTGGATGTTCTTTCTCGTGATCTTAAATCCATGTACGGAAAAGGATTCAGTAGAACTAATCTAATTTTCTTCCGCCTACTCTATCTCAATTATCAAAAAAGTCAGACACTGTCTGACCAATTGAGCTGGTCGCACTATGTGGAATTGCTGGGTATAGAGGATGATTTAGCAAGAGGCTTCTACGAAAAACAAACCTTAATTGAAAAGTGGAGTGTACGCGAACTAAGAAGACAAATCAATACTGCTCTGTTTCAACGGCTTGCACTTAGCAAAGATAAAAAGGGAGTGTTAGAACTTTCTAAAAAAGGGAAAGAAATTAAATCAGAAGAAGATTTAGTTAAAGATCCACATATACTTGAGTTCTTAAAAATTCCCCAATCCTACAAGTATTCTGAAAAAGAGCTTGAACAAAAAACCATTGATAATCTTCAACTCTTTTTATTGGAGCTTGGCAAAGGATTTTCTTTTGTTGCCAGGCAGTTTAGAATTACTCTCGATAACACACACTATTACGTTGATTTGGTTTTCTACAACATAGCTTTAAAATGTTTCGTACTTATTGATCTCAAAACCGGCAAATCTTCTCATCTGGATGTAGGGCAGATGAATCTTTACCTTAACTATTTTCGGAAAGAAGAACAATTCTCCGGAGATAGTAAGCCGGTTGGAATTATTCTCGCTACAGAAAAGGACAATGTGTTAGTTGAATACGCTCTTGGCGGTATTTCGAATAAGTTGTTTGTTTCCAAATATCAGGTCTATTTACCGGATAAAAATTTGCTCGAAGAAAAAATTAAAAGTTTATTAACAAATTAAAGTTTGATAACAGCAGGAGTCTAAATGAAAGTTGAAAAATTGAATCTAACTCTTAAAATCTGGCGGCAGAAAAGCCGTAACACGCCGGGCAGTTTTGTTGAATATGAAGTTTCTGTTTCACCAGATTCATCTTTCTTAGAAATGCTGGATGATCTGAACAACGAACTTGAAAGCAAGAATGTAGAACCGGTTGCATTTGAAAGCGATTGCCGCGAAGGCATCTGCGGAACTTGCGATTTGGTAATTCAAGGTCAGCCGCACGGTCCCGTTCCTAAAATTGCAACATGCCAGCTGCACATGCGCAATTTTAGAGATGGGGAAACAATATGGATTGAACCGTTCCGCGCAAAGGCTTTTCCTGTTATCAAAGATTTAATTGTTGATAGGAGCGCACTCGATAAAATTCAGCAGGCGGGAGGATATATTTCCGTTAACACCGGAAGTGTGCCGGACGGTAACGCAATTCCAATTCCAAAAGAAAATGCCGGACTTTCTATGGATGCCGCAGCTTGCATTGGATGCGGAGCTTGTGTTGCAGCTTGTAAGAATGCTTCTGCAATGCTGTTTGTTAGCGCAAAGATTTCTCAATTTGCACTGCTGCCACAGGGACAGCCGGAACGCTACCAACGAGTGCAGGCAATGGTAAAAGTTATGGATGAACTTGGCTTTGGCTCTTGTTCTAATACATACGCTTGCGAGGCAGAATGCCCGAAAGGAATTTCTGTTAAAAATATTGCCCGTATGAACCGCGATTACTTGATGGCAAAAGTGAAAAAAGAAAGTATAGAATAAAGGTTGATTAGTACTCCTTTTTTAATTTTAATCACCGATTCCCAGATGCTTGCGTCGGTGAGCTTCATTAACACTTTAAATAACAGTTAACGATATTTACAATGAAATGATATTCAATATTACTTTTCTTGTTAATTGGCTGTTCTTTAGTAAAGGAAGAAATGCAGTATAAAAAATTTGGAAAAGTTAGCAGAAGAACAGAAAGGTATTAATGACACGTCTAGTGAAACTTTCAGACAGTTAATGGGAAACGGACTTACTTATACTGTGCCAAAGTTCTAAAGTGATTATACATGGGATACTGAACATTTGGATGATTTGTGGCAAGACATTGTTGCTTTAACAAAAGATGATGAAGCTGAACACTATATGGGATACCTTGTTTTACATACGGAGAATAATAAGTGAGTCCGCTCCAAAAAGGTTCGAATCTCATTTAAGAGTTTCGTTTTTGCAGATAATCGAACATAAATTTTGCTAAAATACCTTTTTAGAACTGACTCATAAGTCATTTACAATAATTGATGGACAGCAAAGACTAACAACTTTAAGCATCATTGTCTTGGTTGTTCTCAGATATTCGAAATCTATGGATGAAAAAGGCATAGACCTAGAAGTAATCGAAAAAAGAAGAGAATCTTTACATAATAGTTATATAGGTTAATTGTTTACAACTTGTCAGCTTAATATGACTGAATAGTTAAACGGACGCATATTTATCAATATATTTTTGGGGTTGATAATAATAGATACCAGCTTTCATATAATCTGTGTTACAAAAATCTTAACGTACAGCATTACGTCTTGCATTTATGCACTTGGGTCTGTTTTCTTCTATGAACTACAGTAAATTGCTTGCTAATTCTGCCAGCTCAGAACGTTCACCTTTCTCAAGATTAATATGTGCATAAAGTTTTTGCCCCTTAAAATGGTCTATCAAATAAGAAAGTCCGTTCGATTGCGAATCGAGATAAGGGTGGTCTATTTGGTAAATATCTCCTGTGAGAACAATTTTAGAGCCTTCGCCAGCGCGTGTGATAATTGTCTTTATTTCGTGCGGCGTTAGGTTTTGCGCTTCATCAACAATAAAATATATTCTCTGTAAACTTCTTCCGCGGATGTAACTAAGCGGCTCGATTACAAGTTTATCCTCTTTAACCAGGTTATTTATTATTTGATGGCTCTTATCGGTTTCCGGAAATTGATCTTGAATTACTTTTAAGTTATCCCACAAAGGCTGCATGTAAGGAGCGAGTTTACTTTCAACATCGCCCGGCAAATAACCAATGTCTTTATTGCTAAGTGGAACTATGGGGCGCGCGATGTAAATTTGTCTGTAATTTTTTCTTGCAGCCAAAGAACTTGCCAATGCAAGTAAAGTTTTACCAGTTCCTGCCTTGCCAGTCATTGTAACAAGTGGTATTGATTGATTTGATAGTGCATCAACTGCAAATGTTTGCTCTGCATTCCTAGGTTTAATGCCGTAAACAGTTTGTTTATCAATCTTTCTGAAAAAATTCATTTCACTATCGAGATTAGCAAGAGCAGAGCGCGATTGATTGCGGAGTATAAAGTACTTATTTGGTACAAGTTCAGTTTTTAGTTTTTTTGCAATTCTATTAGCAGGAACCTCGAATGGCGCTTGATACAATTTTTGAAGCAGATCATCATCAAAGTTTTCTACAAAATCTTTTCCGCTGTAAAGCTCTTCTACATTAACTACATGATCTGTTGTGTAATCCTCTGCGGGAATGCCGAGCGCTTTAGCTTTCATTCTAAGATTTACATCTTTGGATACAAGAATTATACTTTCCTTGTTTTTAATATTTCGGTTTGCCTCAAAAGCTGCGCTTAGTATTCGGTGATCAACTGTGTCTTCTCTAAACACATCATGAATCTCGCTGGATAAGCCTTTAGTAATTACAATTTTTACTTTTCCTTTACCGCGCCCAAGAGTAACGCCTCCGTTAAATATATCGCTGCCGGTTATAGAATCAAGTGTGCGCGCAAACTCTCTTGCATTTAGGTTTATTACTTGATTGCCCCGCTTGAAATGATCAAGCTCTTCTATTACTGCAAGTGGAATTATGATGTTATTTTCTTGGAAGTGTTTTATGCAAGTTGGATCGTGAAGAATTACATTTGTATCAATTACAAAGGTTTTAGGATTTTTTTTCATTTTTCAAACCTTAGCTATGAAAGAACATTGTTTTATTGTGAAAGAAAATCTGCTAATTTCGATTAGAACATAATAAAAAATTTACACGAAGTCGAAATTTTAGTTCACATTTAATGATTGCTTAACACGAGGACTGTTTATGGCGATTCAAACTATTAACCCTGCTGACGGAAGTGTTGTTAAAACTTTCGAAGCTCATTCAACTATGCAAGTGAATGAAATAATTGATAACTCACACAAAGTTTTCTTGAGCTGGCGCGAAGTATCATTCGAAAATAAGAGAGTATTAATGAACAACGCTGCAAAGATTTTGCGCCGAAAGAAAAACGAATATGGAGAAATACTAACTTTAGAAATGGGCAAGCCTTTTGTTCAATCAACAGCAGAAGTTGAAAAGTGTGCATGGGTATGCCAATATTATGCAGAGAATGCAGAAAGTATTTTGAAAGAAGAAATTGTTCAAACTGATGCTTCGGAAAGCTTTGTCCGCTTCGATCCTCTCGGAATTATACTTGCTGTTATGCCGTGGAATTTTCCTT
Source organism: uncultured Melioribacter sp. (assembly GCA_964575995.1). GTDB lineage: Bacteria > Bacteroidota > Ignavibacteria > Ignavibacteriales > Melioribacteraceae > Stygiobacter. The sequence goes on from CAZNTN010000007.1 coordinate 84,014, forward strand.
TCTGGCAAGTATTTCGGTTTGCTGCACCGGCGCTAATGGCTGGCAATGTATGCCTGCTCAAACACGCTTCAAACGTACCAATCAGTGCGCACGCAATAGAAGAAGTATTTACTGAAGCAGGATTTCTTAAAAATACTTTTACAACTTTAATGATTGGCTCATCTGCAGTTGAACAAGTATTACAAAACCCTAAAGTGAAAGCAGCTACATTAACCGGAAGCGAGCCTGCTGGAAAAAAAATTGCCGAAACCTGCGGAAAACTTTTGAAGAAAACTGTGTTGGAACTCGGCGGAAGCGATCCTTTTATTGTTCTTGAAGATGCAGATATTAATTACGCCGCTCAAAGTGCAGTTACAGCAAGATTGATAAACAACGGACAAAGCTGCATTGCTGCTAAACGTTTTATTGTTGTTGAAAATATTTACGATGAATTCGAAAACAAATTTGTTGAACAGATGAAAAAAGTAAAAGTAGGCAACCCGATGAACAGCGAGACAGAGCTTGGACCAATAGCACGCGAAGATTTGCTTTACGAGCTTGTAGATCAAGTTGAACGCTCCGTTAATTATGGAGCTAAAATTTTATGCGGCGGGAAAAGAATTGCCGGCTGCGGCAACTACTTTGAGCCAACAATTCTCTCAAACGTTCTGCCTAACACTCCTGCTTACGAAGAAGAAATCTTTGGTCCGGTTGCCGTGTTGATTAAAGCCAAAGATGAACAAGACGCTGTTAGAATTGCAAATGATTCTGCTTTTGGATTAGGCGCTTCATTGTGGACGCAAAACAAAGAAAAGGGAAAGCAACTTGCTTCTAAGTTGGAATGCGGCTCGGTGTTTATTAACGGAATCGTGAAATCCGATCCGCGCCTTCCTTTTGGAGGAATTAAAAATTCTGGATACGGGCGCGAACTCTCACATTATGGAATTAAAGAGTTTGTAAACATTAAGACTGTTTGGGTAAAGTAGATTCTGGGTTCTGGATTCTGGTTCTGGATTCTGGATTCTGGGTTCTGGGTTCTGGATTCTGGGTTCTGGATTCTGGGTTCTGGATACTTGATTCTGGGTTCTGGATGCTGGATTCTGGGTTCTGGTTCTGGATGCTGGATGCTGGGTTCTGGATTCTGGTTCTGGATTCTGGATTCTGGGTTCTGGATTCTGGGTTCTGGATTCTGGATGCTGGATTCTGGATTCTGGATTCTGGATTCTGGATTCTGGATTCTGGATACTGGATTCTGGATGCTGGATTCTGGATACTGGTTCTGGATGCTGGATGCTGGGTTCTGGATTCTGGTTCTGGATTCTGGATTCTGGGTTCTGGGTTCTGGATACTTGATTCTGGATTCTGGGTTCTGGATTCTGGATGCTGGATTCTGGGTTCTGGATTATGGATTCTGGATTCTGGGTTCTGGATGCTGGATTCTGGATTCTGGGTTCTGGATTCTGGATTCTGGATTCTGGATGCTGGGTTCTGGATACTTGATTCTGGGTTCTGGTTCTGGATGCTGGATGCTGGGTTCTGGGTTCTGGATACTTGATTCTGGATTCTGGGTTCTGGATGCTGGATTCTGGGTTCTGGATTCTGGATTCTGGTTCTGGATTCTGGATTCTGGGTTCTGGATTCTGGTTCTGGTTCTGGATTCTGGGTTCTGGATTCTGGTTCTGGATTCTGGGTTCTGGATTCTGGATGCTGGATACTGGATACTGGATTCTGGATTCTGGGTTCTGGATACTTGATTCTGGGTTCTGGATGCTGGATTCTGGGTTCTGGATTCTGGATGCTGGATGCTGGGTTCT
>CAZNTN010000007.1:85906-134694 GCA_964575995.1 uncultured Melioribacter sp.
GGTTCTGGATGCTGGATTCTGGGTTCTGGATTCTGGATGCTGGATGCTGGGTTCTGGATTCTGGTTCTGGATTCTGGTTCTGGATTCTGGATTCTGGATTTATTGACGAGTATCAAGTATCAAGCATCTAGTATCCAGCATCAAACATCCAGCATCAAGATGCGCTTTGCCGGCTCAACAATTTGCTCTGCTTTTATGCACGCTGTTGGAATGGTAAACGACTACACTGTTGATTGTTATCTACACAAATAATTACATATATTGACTTACGTTGATAAGCTTTATTGTAGGTATTATCATCAGCTAACATTAAATTAAACAGCAGTATTCTAATCCACTATAACCATCAAAAAACATAAAGAGGTGTTTATGAAAAAGCTGTATTTCGTTTTTGCAATTATTTTCACCTTTACTGTAAGTCTATCTGCCCAAGGTAAGCAAGATGTTACCGTTGTTAACAAAACAGGCGTTATAATTAATGAGCTGCATATTAGTCCTAATGATGTGGACGAATGGGGCGAAGATATACTTGGACAAGACGTTTTAGATCTTGATCAAGAATGCGACATTCAATTTCACCCCAAGGAAGATGTTTGTTTGTGGGATCTCAAAATTACCGACAGTGACGGTAATGCAATTGAATGGGAAAAAATAGATCTGTGTAAAGCATTGAAAATTGTTCTGCATTGGGATGGCACTAAAGCTTGGGCAGATATAGAGGAATGAGTTTAGGACAGCTCTAAAAATTAGTTTTTATAAAAACTCAATTCCGCCTATGCGTAAAGCGAGGCAAAGTAGATTGATTTTTTAGAGACGACCTTTAATCAAGCAGTGGCGGCAAATTTTGCGCCACTACTTGATTAGAAAAACTTATCAACAGAGTTTAGCGCTTCATCTATCTTGGCTACATCTTTTCCGCCGGCTGTTGCAAGGTGGGGTCGCCCGCCGCCGCTTCCTCCAACAATCTGTGCAACTTGTTTAACAATATTACCTGCTAAGATTTTTTTCTCTTTAATCAAATCATCGCTTACAACAGCAACAATGCCAACTTTGCCTTCAATTTCAGAAATTAAAACGCCAACACCGCTTTTCATTTTTTCGCGGAGTTCATCGCCCATAGATTTTAATTCATCCGTATTCGAAGCTGAAACTTTTCCTTTGAAAACACTAATTCCGTTAACTTCAACTGGAGATAAAACTATGGAATCAATTCCGCCAAGCTTTTCTTTTAACTGAAGCGCTGCAATTTCTTTTTCAAGTTTCCTCTTTTCTTCATATAGTTCTTCAATCTTCTTTTCAAAATTCTCAATTCTCAATTCTAAATTCTCAATTACCTTTTCCACTCCGGCTCCGGTAACAGCCTCAATTCTGCGTATGCCGCTTGCAATAGAAGACTCGCTCACAATTTTAAACAAACCAATTTCCGAGCTGTTTTTAACGTGAGTTCCGCCGCATAGCTCCATTGTGTAATTTCCAAACTGAACAACGTTTACTCTATCGCCATATTTATCTCCAAAGAACATTAGCGCACCCATTTTCTTTGCTTCATCAAACGGTGTATCGCGGTGATGTGAAAGAGGAAAATTTTCTCTCAGCCTTTCGTTTACTAAAGATTCAATTGCAGCGAGTTCTTCTTTTTTCACTTTCTCAAAGTGGCTGAAATCGAAACGCAGTCTTTCTGGTTCCACAAGCGAGCCGGACTGCTGAACGTGCTGACCAAGAATTTCTCTAAGCGCTTTGTGCAAAAAGTGTGTAGCGGAGTGATTGCGCATAATATCAGCGCGTCGTTTTTTATCAACGCTTGCAGTTACTTCATCACCAATTTTAAGATTTACATTTTCATCAATTATATGAACAACCATTCCATTTACTTTGGAAAGAACGGCGACTTTGTGCTTAGAGCCGTTAGCCTCAATCCAGCCATAATCATCAACCTGTCCGCCGCTTTCTGCGTGGAAAGGAGTTTTATCAAGAATTACAAAAGATGTATTTCCATCCTTCTTGATACCAGCAATTTTAGCGTTAGTAATTAATTCGGTATAACCGGTAAAAATAGTTGTACTGTTGGAAGAAATTTCAAAACCTTCTAAGCTGTCAACTACAGAATGTGCGGAAGTCATTTTATCTTTTGCTGATTTACGTGCTCTCTCTTTCTGTTCGTTCATTAGCTTATTGAAGCCCTCTTCATCAATTTCAAAACCATGCTCGCGTGCCATCACCGCAGTTAAATCAACCGGAAATCCGAAAGTATCGTAAAGTCTGAAAACATCTTCACCGGAAACTATCTTTTCCTTTTTATCAGAAATTTTTTTAACAAGAGCATCAAATAATTCTATTCCTCTATCAAGTGTTGCGTTAAAGCTTTCTTCTTCAGCTTTAATAATTTTTTCTATCTGAGCTTGGTTGGTTTTAACTTCCGGAAAAACGTGAGAGAAGTTTTCTACAACTACAGAAACAAGTTTATACAAGAAAGGTTCTTTCAGATTTAGTTTTCTTCCGTAGCGGGCGGCTCTTCTTAATAAACGGCGGAGAACATAACCGCGTCCCTCATTTCCGGGAGTTGCACCATCGCTAATAGCAAAACTAAGAGCACGGATATGATCTGCAATTACGCGCATAGAAATATTACTTTGTCCAGCAGGAGAATTATCATTAGCCGGAAGCGAAGTTTCGTAAGAAATTCCACAAAGTTTAGATACGGCGTTAATTATAGGAGAGAAAACATCGGTATCATAATTCGAGTTTTTATTTTGCAACACAGCGCAAACACGCTCAAAGCCCATCCCGGTATCAACGTGTTTTGCCGGAAGTTCGTTCAGCTTTCCATTTTCATCACGGTTGTATTGGATGAATACGAGATTCCAAATTTCGATACAAAGTGGAGAACCGGAGTTAACTAAATGAGCGGCGTTTAAGTCATCACTTAAGTTAATATGAATTTCGGAGCATGGACCGCAAGGACCGGTTTCGCCCATTTCCCAAAAATTATCTTTTTCATCAAAGCGTAAAATGTGTTCCGGATTAATATCTGTTTCGCTCTTCCAGAATGACATTGCTTCGTCGTCGGTTCTATAAACAGAAGCCCAAATTCTTTCTTTAGGAAGTTTCCAAACGCCGGTTAGTAATTCCCAAGCCCAAGCGATAGCTTCTTTTTTGTAATACTCGCCAAAACTCCAGTTGCCCAGCATTTCAAAAAATGTATGATGGTAAGTATCGTGCCCAACTTCTTCAAGATCGTTGTGCTTGCCTGAAACACGGATACATTTTTGCGTATCGGCGGCGCGTTTGTACTCGCGGCTCCCGTTTCCCAGAAACACATCTTTAAATTGGTTCATTCCCGCGTTTGTAAATAGCAATGTTGGGTCGCCGTGAGGTACAACCGGCGCACTCAAAACTATTCTGTGCCCTTTGCTTTGGAAAAAATCTAAAAACTGCTGCCTAATTTCGTTTGATGTCATTGCTATTTCTTGTTTTTTTTAATTGCGCAAATATAAGAAAAGCAATGTGCAATTGATTATGCTTCTCTGTAGATACAGCAAGTTTTTTTAGCCAAGTTTTCCAATGGAATATTAGGTTCACAAAAACATGAAAGAAGAATAAAGAAATCGCCAATAGGTTAGCTAATTAGAAAAAAATTCTAAGGAAGTGGGAACTTTGCCTCTATGGAAACGACTAAAACACGTATCGTTTCCAATGGAACTGTAATTACATGTTGCGTTAAGAAGTTAAAATGAAGGGAAAATGGAATGAATGAAGAAAAAGAAATAAAGCAGAGGATTGTTCAAAAAGCCGATGAATTGTTCAGGAAGTTTGGCTTTTCAAAAGTTACAATGGAGGAAATAGCATCTGGACTAGGAATCAGCAAAAAAACGCTGTACAAGCACTTTTCAAACAAAGAACATGTTCTAAAAGATCTTATTCAAACGCATAAGTGTGAAGTAGATACATTTATAGATGAACTTATGACGAGGCAGAATATTCCTTTCATAGAAAAACTTAAAGAGTTTATGAACTTTATCGCCAAACAAGCAGCTAAACTAGAAGAACCAATGGTTCACGACTTAATGAAAAGCCATCCGGCTATTTGGCGCGATATTGAAGAATTTAGGTCTAAAAAAGCTCACAAACATCTTTCTAAATTAATTGAAGATGGAATTGAAGATGGAATTTTCCGGTCGGATATTAATAACGACGTGGTAGTTGCTGCTTATGTAGCTTCTATTCAAAGCTTACTAAACCCGAAAGTACTTGCAAAGCTGCCGGTCTCTGCAGATCAAGCATTCCGAGATATACTAAAAATTCTGTTTGAAGGAATATTTACAACTGAAGGAAGAGAAAAATATAAATCAATTTAAGATAATTATGGAGAATCAACTTTATGATGTTGAAGAAAATAAAAGGAGCAGTAGTCATGTTCGTTTTTGCAGTCGTTTCTTTTGTAACTGCACAAGAAAAGATTTCTCTAACGGTAGAGCAGGCAATAGAAACCGGCATGCAGAACAGTAAAATGCTTCACTCATCTTTAATGAAAGTTAAAGGCGCAGAAGCAAAAGTAAAAGAAGCAAACGCGTTAAGACTTCCATCTCTAAAATTTAACGCACGATACACAAGACTAAGCGAAGTTGACCCATTTGTTATTTCTACTCCATTTGGTTCATTTCCTATTGCGCCGGGAATTTTTGATGCATGGAACGCGCAGGCAGCTTTAGCACAGCCTTTGTTTGCCGGGTTCCGCCTGTTAGGCAATATCGAAATGAATGAACAGCTTTCTAACGCAACTAATGAAGAATATAACAAGGATAAAAGTGAATTGGTATTCAACATTAAAAACGCTTATTGGAGTTTGTACAAAGCAGCGCAATTCAAAAAAGTGATGGATGAAACTGTTGAGCAAGTTAAAGCGCACGTTAAAGATGCTAAGAATCTTGAGAAAGCCGGTATGTTAACTAAGAATGATATTTTGAAATTGGAAGTGCAGCTATTGAACGTAATGTACCAGCAAATTGAAGCCGAAAATGCAGTTAAACTTGCAATGGCTGCTCTCAACAGCACAATAGGGATTTCCCTAAGCACAGAAATTACGGTTGCATCCTCGGCTCGTTTAACTGAAGCAAGTTATGATGAAGTTGAAAAACTTATTACACAGGCTGCAACAAACAGAGCCGAAGTTAAAGCAGCAGAAGCAAGAGTTAAAGCTAGCGAAGCAGGAATTACTTTGGCAAAATCATCTTGGTATCCGCAAGTGAGCTTATACGGAAACTATTACTACAGTAAACCAAACCAAAGAATTATGCCGGTACAAAATAAGTTTGATGCTACTTGGGATGCAGGGGTAAACTTTAGTATGAATGTTTGGGATTGGATGACAACAGCGCATCAAACAGACCAAGCCGAAGCGCAAGCAGCACAAGCTAAAGATGGACTTGGAATGATAAAAGACGGCATTACTCTCGAAGTAACTCAAAACTATTTGAATATGAAACAGGCGTATAGAAAAGTAACTTTGGCAGAGTTAACAGTTAAACAAGCCGAAGAAAACATGCGGGTTACTTCCGGAAAATTTAAAAACGGTTTAGCTGCAAGCTCAGATGTTATTGATGCTGAAACTGCTTTAATAACTGCAAAGATTAATCTTTCAACATCAACAGTCGATTGTGAATTGGTTAAAGCAAAACTTGATAAATCAATAGGCAAATAAAGAATTTAATTTGGAGAAATATATAAATGAAAAACTGGAAAGCAATTGTTAGTGTTGTAGTAATAATAGGCATTATTGTAACAATACTCGCAATCAACAAAAAGAAACTTGCAGCAAATACATCCGGCGGAATTGATATAGCTTATTACGTATCTGTAGAAAAAGCAGCAAAGAAAAATATTACTTCTCAACTTTCTCTAACCGGAAAAGTTTACGCAAATAACGATGTGAATCTTCTCTCCGAAACATCCGGCAGAGTAACTGCAGTTTATGCAAAGGTAGGAGATTACAAACAAGCCGGCTCGGTTATTGTTCAAGTTGATGATGAACTTAGAAAAGCAGCATTTATAAGCGCCGAAGCTAACTGGTTAAAAGCTAAAAATGATTTGGTGCGTTTTGAAAAACTGTATCAAGAAAAATCTGTTAGCGATACACAGTACGAACAGGTAAAAGTTGGTGCAGCTATGGCAGAAGCAAATTACATTGTTGCAAAACGCCAGCTCGAAGACACTAAAGTTAAAACTCCAATTTCCGGTTATGTTACAAGCCGCCCGGTTGACATTGGTTCAATGCTTCAAGGCGCTCCGCAGCCTTCTTTTGTTGCTAATATAGTTGACCTCTCACGCGTTAAAGTAAAGGTAAATTTATCAGAAACCGACGCTGTTATTTTGAAAACAGGAGACCCTGTTAAAGTAACTGCCGATGTTTATCCAAACACAGCATATAACGGAAAAATAGAATCTATAAGCAGCAAAGCCGATGAAGCCAATACATACGCATCAGAAATTTCTATCGTTAATCCTGGTAAGCATCAATTGAAAGCGGGTATGTTTGTCCGAGCCGAGTTTACTTCTATGAGAGAAAGAGATGTTGTTGTAATTCCACGCTCGGCTTTGGTTGGCAGTGTTAAGAATCCGCAAGTGTTTGTTGTTGAAAACGGAGCAGCTAAACTTAGAGACCTAACGTTAGGTATAGAATACGGAGCAGAAGTTCAAGTATTAGCCGGATTATGGGCTGGCGAGGTGTTAGTTGTAAATGGTCAGAACAACTTGGCAGATAACACCAAAGTTGTAATTCTCAAGTAAGTTAAAGGAATTTGAAAAATGACAATTACCGAATTAGCAATAAAACGCCCATCACTAATAATTGTAGTCTTTGCTGCATTAATGGCGCTTGGGCTTTTCAGCTTCTCTAAACTAAAGTATGAATTGCTGCCCAAGTTTTCTCCGCCTATTCTTACAATAACCACAATATATCCCGGTGCTTCTCCAAAAGAAGTTGAAACCGGAGTTACAGAAATTATTGAAGATGCCGTTGCCGGAATGGACAAAGTTTCGGAGGTACGCTCTTCATCGCTTGAAGGCGTTTCTTTTGTAATTATAGAATTATTACAAACAGCAAGTACGGATATCTCGCTTCAAGACGCTCAAAGAAAAATAAACGAAGTATTAACAAAATTGCCTACGGACGCAAAGCCGCCTGTTGTATCTAAATTTGCGCTCGATGAAATTCCAATTCTTAGAATGGGTGTTACTGCCGATATGGACTCCCGCGATCTGCACCAGCTTGTTAAAGAAAGAGTGCAGCCGCAGCTATCGAGAATTCCCGGTGTTGGGCAGGTTACTTTAGTAGGCGGCGATCAGCGAGAGATTAAAGTTAATCTCGATATGCAGAAATTAAAAGCTTATGGACTTTCGATTTTACAAGTTACACAGTTAATAAAAGCATCTAATCTTGATTTTCCTACTGGCAAAATAAAAGACCAAGATGGACAGTTTATTGTAAGAGTTGCCGGTAAATTAAGCTCGGTTGATGAATTACGCTCTTTACCTGTTGGTGTTTCAAGACAGGGGGGAATTATTAAACTTTCGGATGTAGCAGAAATAGAAGATGGAATTAAAGATTACAGCAACATTTTGCGCTTAAACTTTAAGAATACAATTGGAGTAATTCTTCAAAAACAAGCCGATGCAAATACGGTTGAAGTTGCAGCTCTTGTAAAAGAAGAAATAAAAAACATCGAAGATCAGTTCTCTGCTTCTAACCTAAAGTTTGAAATTGCAGCTGATGGCTCATTATTTACAATTGATGCTGCTAATGCCGTTAAAAAAGATTTAGCTATTGCAGTTTTTCTTGTTGCTGTAGTTATGCTGATGTTCCTGCACAGCATTCGAAATTCTCTTATTGTATTAATTGCTATACCGGCTTCTTTGATTTCTACATTTATTGCAGCCTATGCGTTAGATTTCTCACTTAACTTAATGACTCTTCTGGCGCTTTCACTTGTAGTTGGTATTCTTGTGGATGACTCTATTGTAGTTCTAGAAAATATCTATCACTATTTAGAAAAGGGTGAAGAGAAAAAAGCTGCAGCTATTAAAGGAAGAAACGAAATTGGATTTGCTGCATTAGCAATTACCTTAGTAGATATTTCTGTGTTTCTGCCATTAGCATTTGTTGGCGGAATTGTAGGCAACATTTTGCGCCAGTTCTCAATTGTAATTGTTATCTCAACACTAATGAGCTTGGTTGTATCGTTTACACTTACTCCGCTGCTTGCTTCTCGTTTTGGTAAACTTGAAAGATTAACCAAAGCAACAATACTCGGAAGATTTGCTCTCCGGTTCGAAAATGAATTTCATGCATTTACAGATAAATATATCCAGCTGCTAAAGTGGAGTTTCAAAAACAGAGGCAAAGTTGGACTGCTAACTATTGCACTTTTCTTTTCTGCATTAAGTTTAGTTCCATTTGGCTTAATAGGGTTTGAATTTATGCAGCAAGTTGACCGCGGTGAGTTTGTAGTAAACGTAGAACTGAAACCCGGAACTCCTATTGAAGAGACAAATAAAATATCTCACAGAATTGAAGGCGTTATAGGCAAAATTCCAGAAGTGCAAAAACTTTATGCAAATGTAGGCAGCTCCAGCGAAGGTTTGATTGGTTTCTCAACTGCAAACTACTCGGAAATTACTGTAACGTTACTGCCAAAAAACCAGAGAAACCGATCTACACAAGAAATAAAAGATTTGATCAAGAAAGAGCTTGCAGTAATACCCGGAATTAAAGTTAGAGCAGATGAAGTTGGTATTTTTGGTACAGCCAACGAAACACCTGTTCAAATACTGTTAACCGGTGCAAGCTACCAAGAGGTTCTAAAATCTGCCAAAGAAGTTGCCAAGATTGTTAAGATGATTCCCGGTACAGCCGATGTACGTCTTTCTTCAGAAGATGGAAACCCGGAAACCAGAATTAACATTGATAGAAACAAACTGTTGAGCTATGGTTTAACATTAGCAGAAGTTGGCGGTGCGCTTCGTGTTGCTCTTACAGGTGATGATGAATCGAAACTTCGCGAGGGCGAAACCGAGTATGACATTCGTGTTGTGCTTGATAAATCTGACCGCTCCAAAACCGAAGAACTTGGCAGCATTTCGTTTACAAACAAAATGGGACAGCATATTTATCTCAAACAGTTTGCTTCTGTATCTCGTGCTACCGGACCAACTAAATTAACACGGCAGGCGAGAAGTGCTTCTGTAATTATTTATTCTCAAGCCGTTGGAAGACCAAGCGGCAGCATAGCGCAAGAATTTGAAAACGAAATGAATAATTATCAACTGCCAAAAGGAATTACATATTCATTCATTGGAATGGTAAAAAATCAAAAAGATTCATTTGCAGATATGATGTTAGCTCTCGCTGCCGGTATTCTTTTCACTTACATGATAATGGTTGCGCTTTACGATTCTTTTCTGCATCCTTTTGTTATATTATTTTCTATACCGCTTGCTATGATTGGGGCTTTACTTGCACTTGCACTAGCAATGGAACCGCTTACTATATTTTCTTTGCTTGGTGTAATTATGCTTGTGGGGCTAGTAGGTAAAAACGCTATTCTTCTTGTTGATAGAACAAACGCTATGCGCGCCAAAGGAGAAAGCCTGCAAGATGCACTGATAGATGCCGGTAAAATGAGAATACGGCCGATTTTTATGACAACCTTAACTATGATTTTTGGAATGACGCCTATAGCCTTTTCTACAAGCGATGGCGCTGAGTGGAAGAGTGGCTTAGGGCTGGCTCTAATAGGAGGATTAACATCTTCACTATTCTTAACGCTAATTATTGTTCCTCTTGTTTACACTAAGATGGAAGAACTCAAAAATTCTTTCGTCCCATTTTTTAAGAATACAATGAACAAGTTCAGCAAAAGCGAAGTTGATACTAACATATAAAACGTCGTATGGTTTTGTCTTTAAGCCGCATATAATTGTGCGGCTTATTTATATTTGCCCAATCAATTTTTAGAAAAGTGTAAATGAAAAAATACTCTGTAATAGTTTTTGATCTCGGAAATGTTTTAATACCATTCGATTACGAGCCCGTAATTGAAAAGTTAAATCAGTTGAAACCTGAGCTTGGAAACAAGTTTAAGAAGTTATATGCTGATAATTACCACATTCATCAGCAGTTTGAGCGGGGCGAATTAACACAAGAGAAATTTATTGCAATAATGCTCGTCTGGCTTGAAGGAACAATTAGCCAAGAGGAGTTCTGTAATTTGTTTTCTAACATTTTTACTATTAATCATAATATAGTAGAACTTTTGCCTAAGCTGAAAGAAAAGTATAAGCTGGTTTTGCTTAGTAATACAAATGAAATGCATAAACATTATGGTTACGGAAAGTTTGAGTTCTTAAACTACTTTGATAAACTCATTTTATCTTATGAAGTAGGCGCAATTAAACCCGAAGAAAAAATCTACAGAACGGTAGAACAATTTACACAGCTTCCTTCACAACAACATTTCTTTATTGATGATATAAAAGAATACATAGAAGGAGCTAAAAAATGCGGCTGGAGCGGAGCTCAATTTGCAGGCTACGAAAAATTAACTGCAGTACTTAAAGCAGAAGGAATTATAGAATAGAACGCAGATAAGGCGGTATCAACCTGACCGCTGCTGCTAATCGGTGTCAATCCGCTTAATCCGTGTCATCTGCGTTCTATTTCTTTTACCGCCACTTTTCCCAAACTTCAGGCTGATAGCCGATTGTTACTTCTTTTCCATTTCTCACAATTGGTGTAACAAGCAACAGCGGATCGGAAAGCAATTCTTCCTCCAAATCAAAAACCATAAACTTCATATTCCTTTTCTTGAACTGCTTTCCCTCTTTATCAATTAAATCTACAATCGGAATAACTCGTGATATGTTATCAAGCTCACCTTTTGCCATTCCCTTTTCATTCAAATCCCTAAAATGAAATGATATTCTTCTTTCCTTAAAGAAGCGTTCCGCCTTTCTTGTATTGTTGCAGCCTTTGGTCCCGAATATTTGTATGTTCATACTAATTGCTTTGTTTGACTATAGCAAAAGTTATATTTTTCACGCCGATAATCAAACTATACATCAACAGAAAGAGAAAATAATGAAGACGTTTTCAAAAACTTTAATAATTATCTTGATTGGGATTACAATGATGAGCTGTTCTGACAACAAAAAAATTAGCGGTCCGCCGGAAAATTTTAAGTATGCAGTTGAATCGTTTGCCGATATACGCATACAGCGGTATTACGTTCCCGGTTTTGAAGAACTTACGCCAAAGCAGAAAGAGCTGGTTTACTACTTATATCAAGCATCTCTTTCCGGCAGAGATATAATTTACGACCAAAATTTCAAACACAATCTTTACATACGCCGTTCGCTCGAAGCAATAGTAAGAACTTATAATGGCGACCGCAGCGTTCCAGAGTTTCAACAATTTATGACTTACATTAAACGGGTTTGGTTTTCAAACGGAATTCATCATCACTATTCAAGCAAAAAAATCCAGCCGGAGTTTTCGAAAGAATACTTGCAGCAATTACTTAGCGGTACAGATGAATATGAGCTTCCGATGCAAAACCAAGAATCAATTAGCGGTCTTTACAATAATTTAATTAAATATATTTATGACCCAGCCGTTGCTCCTATGAAAGTAAACCAAGCCGCCGGAGTGGACCTTATAAAAACTTCCGCCGTTAATTTTTACGGCGATGTAACACAAAAAGAAGTTGAAGATTTTTATAAAATCATGATCGATCCAAATGATTCACGCCCTATTTCTTACGGGCTAAACTCTAAGCTTGTTAAAGAAGATGGTAAGATATTTGAAAGATACTGGCGAACCGGAAGTATGTATGCCTTTGCTTTGCGTAAAGTAGTTTACTGGTTAGAAAAGGCTGTTACTGTTGCAGAAAACGATCAGCAGAGAAAATGTTTTGAACTGCTGATTGAATATTACAAAACCGGAGATTTGAAAAAGTGGGATGAATACAACATTGAATGGGTGAAAGACACAAGTTCTGTTGTTGAGTTTACAAATGGATTTATAGAAACATACAACGACCCGCTTGGTTTTCGCGCTACTTATGAATCAATAGTTTCTATTAAGGATAACGAAGCAACAAGGCGTATAGAAACAATCAGCAAAAACGCTCAGTGGTTCGAGGATAATTTGCCTGTTGAAAACGAACATAAGAAACAGAATGTAAAGGGAATTTCTGCCAAAGTAATAACTGCAGTAGTTGAAGCCGGAGATGCATCACCTTCTACTCCAATTGGAATTAACCTGCCTAATGCTAACTGGATTAGAAAAGAGTATGGCTCTAAATCTGTTAATCTTGGAAACATAGTACATTCATACAATAAGTTTGCCGAAACGAGCGGAGTGCTTCAAGAATTTGCCTATTCTAAAAAAGAAATTGAGCTTGAGCAAAAATATGGAACGCTGGTTGATGATCTTCACACAGATATGCACGAAGTAATTGGGCATGCTTCCGGGCAGTTAAATGCCGGAGTAGCGGAACCGCATCAAACTTTGAAAAATTATTACTCCGTTTTAGAAGAAGCTCGTGCAGATTTAGTAGCTCTCTATTTCTTGTATGATAAGAAGTTAGTTGATCTTGGCTTGATAGAATCTACCGAAGCAGGCAAAGCTGCTTATAATAATTATATCCGTAAAGGATTGTTGGTTCAGCTTTCACGCGTTCAACCCGGGGAAAATATTGAACAAGCTCATATGCGTAACAGGCAGTTGGTTTCAAAATGGGCTTTCGATATGGGCAGGAATGAAAATGTTATCGAGAAAATAGTTAAAGATGATAAAATATTTTTCGTGGTAAACGATTACGATAAACTGAAAATTTTATTTGGGCGGCTCCTGAATGAAATACAGCGTATTAAATCGGAAGGTGATTATACCGCTGGAAAGACTTTGGTTGAAAATTACGGCGTTAAAGTTGACCAAACTATTCACAAAGAAGTTCTTGAGCGTTATAAAAAACTTAACATTGCTCCTTATGCTGGATTCATTCAGCCAAAACTTGTTCCGGTAATGGATGGAAAGAAGATTATTGATGTTAAGATTGAATACCCGGAAGATTTTACAAAGCAGATGCTTGAATATGGAAGAGAATTTAATTTGTTAACAACATATAACTAAAAACACTTGTCAATCTGCCCGCTTAGCGTAAGAAGAATCTCTTTATCGAGATGTTTCGCCCCAGACTCGCATTAAAGATTGGAGCGAAACATGATAGAACATATTAATTTAATCCGCACATACCGCTGGCACAGCCGCCGAAAGATGGAACGCCGCAGCTTCCATCGCTGCAAGAAGAGCCGCCGCCGAAACCCGATGAAGAAGCAACTGCAGCGCTGAATGATGAAAGAAGTTTTTTAGAATTCTTGGATTGGCAATCCGGGCAAACTACTTCGTCCAGGTTTGTGCTTGATTTATGCAGAACATCAAATCTTTTTCCGCAATTGTTACACTTGTATTCAAAGATTGGCATATTAACTCCTGTTTATCTATTTAGGATGCTTCTAAAAACTATCTTTTTTTTCATATTTAACTCATAGAACGCAAATAAAAACAAAGTACGCAAAGGATATTGAGGTTTTTAGAACTACCCTTTAGTAATTGTTGTTTCAATTGATGAAATATTCTCAATTTGTCCAAACAGTTTATCTCCAGGTACAACTCTACTAACGCCTTCAGGTGTACCTGTAAAAATTAAATCTCCTTTTTCTAAAGTCATTCTAGAAGAAATATGTTTAACACATTGAACAGCATTAAAGATCATGTTGGAAAGAGAAGAGTTCTGCTTAGTTACGTCATTGACAGAAAGGGAAATATTCTCATCGCCGCGAAGTTTGTACTCATTCTTTAGTAGAACTTCGCCAATAACTGCCGCGGTATCAAAACATTTTGCTAAAGTCCACGGTTCACCTTTCTCCTTCAACCTGAATTGTAGATCGCGCAGTGTCATATCAAGCCCAACAGTATATCCGTAAATAGCTTTTTCGGCTTGTTCATCAGTTGCGTTTTTAACTTCTTCGCCAATGTAAATAACTAATTCTATTTCGTGTTGAAGATTTTCTGAGTAATTCGGATGAATTACATTACTGCCAGAAAAAATCACATTCGATGCAGGTTTAAGAAAAATTATTGGAAACTCTGTTGATGCCTCTCCGCCTAGTTCTTTTGCATGTGCTTCGTAATTTCGTCCAATACAAACTAATTTACCAATTGGAACTTGTTCTTCGCTGTTTTTGAATTTTAGATATCTCATTGTACCTCTTTAGATGCAGAATTTGGAAACTGGATTCTGGATGTTTGATACTGGATACTTGATACTGGATGCTGGATACTGGATGCTGGATGCTGGATGCATGATACTCGTCAATTAATCCATCACCCAGAACCAAGAATCCAGAATCAAGTCTTTTGTTCTTTCTTTTTTGCAGCCGGGAAAAGAATGTTGTTCAAAATTAAACGGTAGCCGGGCGAATTTTTGAACAGAGATAAATCTGTTGGAGGATCTCCAACGGCGTGTTGGTAATCTTCTGGATCGTGCCCGCCGTAAAAAGTAAATGTTCCTCTTCCAAAATTTCCGTGAATATATTTTACCTGGTCTGTTCCGGCTCGTTCACCAAGAATAATAACCGAGTTCTTAATTAACTTCTTTCTAAACATAGATGTCTGCCCCATAAATCCGCGTATTACACTTAAATGGTTTTGCGTCAGCATAGTTGGAATGGGATCATACTTTGCAGAGAAATCGAATAAAGCAAAATAATCGTTCTGCTCAAGCCCAATTTCCTGTGGAGAAATATCAATATCGCTGTATTCGTAAACTAACGGATTCATCTCAATCTTAAAATTCTCAAAAGCTAAAGTCTGAGAATAATCTACTTTTTCCTGTGCATTAAGGTCGGGCGGGTCGCCGTCGTACATTCTATCTGCTATATCAACATTTTGTGTAGCTAAAGAAATATCATAAGAATCTGCAGCAGAGCACATAGCAAACAAAAAACCGCCCTGCCCAACATACCTTTTAATTTCTGCTGTAACAGCTTTTTCCATTTCAGAAACTTTTTTGAAGCCAAGTTTTTTTGCTTCTCTTTCATAGACTATCTGCTGCTCCAGATACCAAGAAGCTTGGCTGAAAGAAGCATAAAATTTTCCATATTGTCCGGTAAAATCTTCGTGATGAAGATGAAGCCAGTCGTATTTTTCCAGATCGCCTCTTAAAATTTCTTCAATCCAGATTTTATCATACTTAACTTCGGCATAATCCATCGCTAAAGTAACGGCATCATCCCATGGTTTAAAATTTGGCGGTACATAAACAGCTATGTTAGGCGCTTTCTCCAAACGAACTACCTCCATGTTTTGATCTTCGCTCTGAACTAAGGCGTAAATCTGAACGGCTTCTTGCTGCGAAAGAGGCTGAAAAGAAACGCCTTTGATTCGGCAGTTGAGAGCAAGCTCGTTAGAGTAATCCAGCATAAAAGAACCGCCGCGGTAATTAAGCAGCCAATCGGCAGTTGAACCGTTTTGCAAAGCGTTGTATGTTATGCCATATGCTTTAAGATGATCGGTTTGCTGCAAATCCATAAATATTAGAATCTTGGATTGAGCTATAACTAAAGAAGAAAAAGCAAAGAATAGAATAATTTTTATTTGCTTCATAAAATAGGTTACCGTGCTGGAGTTGTTAACAGAAATTAAAACTGAACAATAAACAAAAGCCCGAAAATATCGGGCTAATTGAGATAAATTTACGCGGTTTTTCTATCGCTTTCAATGTAAACCGGTTTTTCGCTCTTTGATACAACATCGCGTGTAATTAAGCATTTATCAACGCTTTCCATAGTTGGAAGCTCATACATAATATCGAGTAAGATTGCTTCAACAATAGAGCGAAGCGCGCGTGCGCCGGTTTTTCTTTCCACTGCTTTTTTTACAATTTCTTCAAGCGCAAGATTATCAAACTCGAGTTCAATTCCTTCTAAAGCGAAAAGCTTTTTATATTGCTTAACAAGAGCATTCTTCGGCTCGGTTAGAATGTTTTTCATCGCTTTTTCATTTAGCTTTGAAAGCGGCGCGAGTATTGGAAGGCGTCCAACCAGCTCCGGAATTAAACCATATTTAACTAAGTCTTCAGGCAGTGCTTTTTGAATAAGATTATCGCGCTCAATTTCATCCTGGTTATCTTTTACGTGAGTATCAAAACCAATTGGATTCCTATTAATTCTGCTGGCAATAATGTTTTCAATTCCATCGAAAGCGCCGCCGCAAATGAAGAGAATATTTTTAGTATTAACATTAATTAAGCTTTGTTCCGGATGTTTTCTTCCGCCGCGCGGCGGAACACCTGCAACTGTTCCTTCCAAAATTTTTAGAAGTGCTTGTTGAACGCCTTCGCCGGAAACATCTCTTGTTATAGATGTACTTTCGCTTTTACGCGCAATTTTATCTATTTCATCCAGGTAAACAATTCCTTTTTGCGCTTTATCTAAATTGTAATCTGCAGCTTGAAGCAGCCTCACTAAAACAGTTTCAACATCATCGCCAACGTAACCGGCTTCTGTTAAAGTTGTAGCATCTGCAATTGCAAATGGAACATCTAAAATTCTTGCAAGTGTCTGCGCAAGCAAAGTTTTTCCAACTCCGGTTGGACCAAGCAGAAGAATATTACTTTTTTCTATTTCAACATCATCCATTTCAAAAAGAGAGCTGCCCGCATTTACTCTTTTGTAATGATTATAAACAGCAACTGCCAAAACTTTCTTTGCCTTGTTTTGATCTACTACATATTCATCTAAACTTTTCTTTATTAAATCCGGTGTTAAAGAAGATTGGTATGAGCTGTCTTTTTTAGGATGGTTTGAAATATTATTTTTTAAAATATCAACACTTGTTTTGATGCAAATATCGCAAATGTACACATCCGGACCTGCAACCATAGATGTAACTTCGCTGCCGTCTCTTGCACAAAATGAACATTTTACGCTTCGTGGTGTTCGGGAATTACTCATTTTTAACCGTTTTTAGTTTGTAGCCTATTTAACTCATCTCTTACACGGTCAAAATATATTGAGTTTGGGAAATTTTCAAGTAATTTTTTATAAGTCTTTGTGGCTTTAGCCGGATCGCCAGTTCCGTATAAATGGGTGTTTGCAAGCAAAAAATATGCTTTTTCTTTAAAAATCACACTTTTTTCGTTAGTTATGAGTTCTTCTAATAAAGAAATGGCAGAAAAAAAATTGTTCTCCGATATAAAAATTATTGCAGTTTTTATTTTAGCGAACTGATTAATTATAAATAAATTATCGTTATCACCTAAAGTTTTGAATTCAATAGCAGCAAGTTTGTAATTATTTTGTAATAAAAGAAGTTCTGCTTTAGCATACTTTGCGAGGTTAATTGAATCGCGTTTTGTTGAATTTATTAGGAAGGATAGTTCCAAAGCATCGTTAGTAAAATCAGCAGAGGTGAAACGGACAGCGTATTTTAGTATTTCGGAAGCTGTTGCGAAATCACATTTCCAGAAAGCTGTTTTGGCTAACAAGAATTTGGCTTCAAATGATTTTGCCGGTTCTATTCTTGGGTTAGTTTCTGCTGCATAGAAATACTCTTTGGCTTTATCAAGGTTATTTTGAAGTAAAGCTATTCTTCCGCATGCTATGTTTGCATCAACAGCGTAACTTGTAAGCGGAGAGTTTTTAATTATTACATTGTAAACACTATCAGCTTTATTTAATTCGAGCAAGCGTAAACGGTAAATTTCGGCTGTTCTAAAAAGTGCTTCGGTTTCGGAAGCATTAGATTTATGTTTAACAATAAAATAAGTATAAGCATTAATAATTTTTTTGTAATCCTCTGCAAACAAAATTTTTGGCAGAGTAAACGGTTTCCACTTTTCGGCAAGCGAGCTGCATTTTTCATTAAGCGATTCTTCTAAAGTTTTGGCATAACCAAGCTGTGCGTAAATTTCGTGGGGAGAGTTTGGAAAGTTATCTATTAAAAATTTATATGCTTTGGAAGCAGTTTCAAATTGGCGGTTTCTAAAAGCCTCTTGAGCGAAAATTATGGCTGTATTTCCGGTTCCCTTAAACTTCTTTTCGGCTTTTATGATTGTGGATAAAGCTTCATCGAATTTACCAGCTTGAAAATAAACGAATGCTAAAAAGTCCATCAACTCTGCTGTTTCTTTTGAATCAACAAAATTTACAACCGAGCGGATTGTTTGTTCTGCAGCTAACGGACGTGTAATAAAAGTAGTAACACGTGCTTTAGCTGTTGGAAGCTGATCCGGTCGAAAAGAAATTAACTCACATAATTCAGAAGCTGCTTCGGTAAAATTCATGTTGATTGCGTAGATGCTTGAGAGGTCAATCATAAAAGGAAATGGATCGTTAGAATTTTTTTTACCTCGTTTTAAGTAATCGATTGCTTTTTCGTAAGCTCGGTTTTCAATTGCATAGTTAGCCATTATTCTATAAGTGATAAATGAATTTGGATTGGCGGTAATTCCACGCTCCCAAGTTTCGTATGCTTTCTGCAAATTATCAGAATAAAAATATGTTGTTCCAAGCATTCCGTACAAACCAGAATCGTTGGGAGAGTTTTTTATTCTTGCTTCAATTAGCTCTGCAGATTCTTTGTACTTCTTTTGAAGAATTAAAACACGGTTAAGTGATTCAAAGAATGTATAATTCCATGTGTGCAGCGCTGCTAATTCACGGTAAAGAGTTTCGGCTTTATCAAACAGAGCAGCCATTTCAAAGTTCTGTGCAAGCCGAAATTTGTTATCAATATTTGGAGTGTTTTGTGCCTGCGCTGCGAAAACAAAAGAGAAGAACAGTATGATGAAATATTTTTTCATTACTCTATTGAAGATACTTCTCTTGGAAAATGTTCCCGATATTCAAAATTCTATTCGGATCGAATACAAGTTTCATATCTGCCATTTGTTTTATTGTTTCCTCGCCGTACATCATAAGTAAATAATCACGTTTCATTTTGCCAATTCCATGCTCTGCAGAAACCGTTCCTTTAAGCAGCACAGCTTCTTTGCAAATATGGTAGTAAAGTTCTTTCGATCTCTCAAACTCTTCTTGATTTTTTGGCAGCATATTTAAATGCGGGTGGCAGTCTCCAAAATGCCCATAAACAACGTATTCAATATTGTTATCTTCAACAAGGTTAGTCATCCATTTATAAAAACTTCGGAAAGCATCAACTGGAACAGAAATATCGGTTCCAATTTTTCTGAATCCGCGTCTTGCAACGGTTTCGTTTACGCGCCAGGCTATTGCGTGGCGGAAATCCTTAAACTTTTCCTGCTCCTTTTTATCTACGGCAATCCATGCCTTTTCAGAATCGGCATTGTGCTTATCAATCAGCTCAAGCCAAGATTCTGTTAGCTGTTCTTCTGTTTCATCTAATTCTTGTTCAAACCAAACGCAGCAAGTGTTTTGTGGTATGGCTGTATAATCCGTGCGAAGAAAATTTAATGTATGCTTATCAAAAAATTCTAAGCCGCGAGCCGAGATTCTGCCATTGCTTTGGGTAATATCTCTTGCTTCATCAATAAAATTAAATGCGTCTTCTTCTGTAGGAAAAAAAACCACACAAGAAAGTATATTGTCGTTATAATCAAGAAGTTTAAGTTTTAATTCTGTAATAATTCCAAGTGTTCCTTCGGAGCCAATAAAGAGATCGAGTGCATCCATTTCAGATTTGCAAAAATACCCAGATGCGTTCTTTGTGCCTGGCATATCAAAATGTGGTATTTTAATCGAAATAACATTCCCTTGTTCTGTTGTAATCTTAGCAGAGTAATTTTCAACTCTCTGCTTTCCTCTTTCTAAATAAACTGTTTCTCCATTAGCAAGCACTGCGCGAATTGCTAAAACGTAACCGCGCGTTGGTCCATACTTAAATGTTCTTGCACCGGAAGAATTTGTTGCTGCGGTTGCACCGATAAAACAATTTCGTTCAGTTGGATCCGGTGGATAAAAGAGTTTCTGTTCTTCAACGTAATCCTGCAAGTCTTTTAGAATAACAGCCGGCTCTGTTTTAACAAATTTATCAGATGTGTTTAGTTCAAGAATCTTGTTAAGCTTTTCAAGTGAAATTACAATTCCTCCTTCGGGAACTCTTCCTCCGTTTAAGCCGGTTCCGTTACCGGAGATAGTGATTCTTGTTTTTGCTAGATTTGCCTCTTTAACAATCTCAATTATTTCCTTTTCGGTTTCGGGCAAAAAAACTTTATCGGCAGTTCCGCTGTAGTTGGATGCATCGGTTAGGTAATTCTGAAACTCTTCCGTATCGGTTTTAATAATCATCTTTACTCAGCAGGTATATTGTGTTGTTTCATTATTGCTTTCCAAGTGTCAATATCTAATACTTCCGATTCTTCGATAAGCATTATCGGTATGTCGTTTTCAATTCGGTATCTTCTTCGAGAGTTTTTATCAACCGAAACAAGTGTGTAACCATCGAGAACCAAATCCGCCTTGGTTTCTGGACAGCATAAAATATCAAGCAATTCTTTTGAAATCATTTTTTCACCTTTATATGATTTTCTGATTAATTTTTAATAGAGATTTCTATAGTTAAATGTAATCAAAATATGAATGATGAGAAACTTTTAGCCGAATTTCCCGAGCTTGATACAGTGAGGCTCAAACTTAGAAAGTTAAGCGACGAAGATGCTTATGATATTTTTGAATATTCCTGCGTTCAGGAAACAGCACGCTTTTTAATTTGGGAACCGCACACCAGCATAATAGATTCTTTGGAGTTCATCAGCTTTGCAGATCAACAGTTCAAGGATAATTGTTCTATTATTTGGGGGATTGAACTTAAGGAGGAGAGGAAACTAGTTGGAACGATTGACCTTCGCGGTTTTGTTTCTGAGAATCGCTGCAGTGATGTTGGCTATGTAATTTCGCAAAAATATTGGGGACGCGGAATAGCAAGCGAAGCATTCAAAGCATTAATTGATTTTGGATTCGGCGCATTGAATTTGAATAGAATTGAATCTCATTGCGAACATGAAAACACCGGCTCGTGGAAAGTTATGGAGAAAGCCGGTTTAGTTTACGAAGGAACACTGCGCGAAAAAGTTCTTATCAAGGGAAAATTCCGCACAATGAAAATGTATTCTATACTAAAGAGCGACTGGCTAAAAAATGACAAAAATTAAAATCTGCTGCATTGCTAATATTCAAGAAGCAGAGCTTGCAATAAAACATGGCGCAGATGCAATCGGGCTTGTTTCCGAAATGCCAAGCGGTCCTGGAGTAATTGATTTTGAGACTATAGTTGAAATCTCCAAAGTTTTTACTAGAAAAACCGATACATTTTTGCTTACAAGTAAAAGAAGTGTTGAAGAGATTGTTCAACAATTAAAAATTTGCAAAGCTTCTACCGTTCAGATATGCGATTCTTTAACTACAGGAACTCATGCCGATATCAAAAGAGAATTAGCCAATGTAAAAGTTGTACAAGTGATTCACGTGGTAGATGAAGATTCTGTTGCTGAGGCAATTACTGCCGCTAAAACTGCCGATGCTCTTTTGCTCGATTCAGGCAATCAAAAACTTACTGTAAAAGAATTAGGCGGCACTGGTAGAACTCACAATTGGGAGTTGAGCAAACAAATAGTAGAAAGAGTTTCGGTTCCGGTTTACTTAGCAGGCGGTTTGAATCGGACAAATGTGAAAAGCGCAATAGAATTGGTTCGCCCGTACGGTGTAGATATTTGTTCCGGTGTTAGGACAGATGGAAAGTTAGACGAAACTAAACTTGCGGAATATATTAAGCTGGTAAATGCATGAGTTTAGTTTTTAATCAGTAACTGAAGTTACGCATACAGCTCAGAGTTAACCGTCGTTCCTGAATGTGCGTTTTTTGTTTATGCTAAGTGCGGGATTAAAACGGAACCATAAAACGGATTATCTGTCATAACAAGACGCCCAAATGTTCTGCCTTCAAGAGCAACTCGGCGTGCATGTTGAGGCGTGGATCTTCATTTTACTTTATGTGACAGAAAGCAATTTTTCGATGCCGGTGTTACGGGCAAAGATTAAATATTTGTTATGTTTTTCGATAATGTATAAGTTCAGAAAAAATAAAAACGAAGAAGAAGGAAACTGATGAAATTTTCAAAACTTATAGCAGCTATAATCTTCTCTGCCTTTATGTTCAGCTGTAATATTAACGAACCAAATATGCCGCACTGGGATGTTTCGCTTAATCTTCCTATCGCAAAAAAGAATTATTCGTTGATGGATTTACTTGAGAAGAGCTCCGACCTAAAATATTACAAAGATGGAAGCAGCCTTCTATATCTTTCTCAAGAACATGCGATTGAAAAGATTGAGCTGAAGGATAAACTAAAAATTAATGCGGTAAGCGAATCTGCATCCGAAACGATTGGCTCAATTAATATTGCCGCCGATTCTGTTTCTGCCAGCATAGGATTTAGCTGGATTAATTCCGCAATTAATCCAGGTTCTCAAGTGGTTGTTCCTCCAATTAACGATGTTCCGATTTCTATTAATACAGATGTAATGGGTGAATTCTTGGCAATTAAACTTGACGGCGGGACAATTGATCTTTCTATAACAAACCACTTTCCTCAGCCTGTTTCTCTTACACTTAAAAACATTGTACTAAAAAATTCATCAAGCGAAGAAGTTATTGCGCAATATCCAGGCAGCTTTACAATTCCCGCTAAAGAAACACGTTCTGTAAAAGCAATTGCTCTTGCCAAAGGTGTTTTTATTAAAAATCAACTTACACTCGAATGTTTGGTTTCTACAAACGGAAGCAACGGTAACGTAATTACTCTACCTCAAAATTCTTTTTCTGTAAAAGCTAAGTTGTTAAACTTAAGTGTTGTTGAAGCACAGGCAAAAATTCCAATTCAAGAACCAATTGTTATTAATAACACAATTACACTTGATGGCAATAAAACACAGCCTAATAAATTCACAAATATTAAGATTGAATCCGGTGCGTTAACAATTAAAATTGCCAACAATCTCGATGTTGATGCTGTTCTAACTTTTACTATTAATAACTTGAAAAATCCAAACGGGCAAACTTTTACAGAAATCCGTACTATTGGAAGAAGGCAAACAACAACTTTGTTTAACAATTTTTCGTTGAGTAATTACTCGGTTGTAAGTTTAACCGGTGTGCCAACAAATCAAATAAGCTATAAGATTTCTTTCCAAACAAAAGCATCTAACGATTTTAGAACAATCAAAAGTACGGATGGAATTTCCGGTTCTATTGATTTAAACAATCTGCAGGTCAAAGAGTTTTCCGGGCAGCTCGAGCCGCAAATTGTTGCAGCCGAAAGGAGTGCGTTTTCTTTAGATATGCAGGACTTAAAGAATAAACTCCAGTTCAGCGAAATTAATTTGCGTAATCCGCTTATTCAGCTTCGTATAAAAACTAATGCGCAGTTTGAGTTCAGAATTGATGGAAAAATTCAAGCGCAAAATGGTCTTGGTCAAAAAGCCACTCTTGGATTAAACAGCAGAACACTTAACACAACTTTAATAAGCCCAAGTGATTCGGTTCTAACTGTTAATCCCGATAGCATAAGTTTATTTTTCAAAAAGTTTACCCGCTTTCCAGATTCGCTTATTGTTTATGCAGGCGGAACGATTAATCCAAATTACAAAACAGTTACAATAAAGAGTACCGATCATATTACTGGAAGAGGTGTTTTTGAACTTCCGCTGGATTTAGGAATTTCCAATGCAGAGATAACCGATTCTGTTTCGGTTGATTTATCAAAAGATAATCGTGATAAAATTAAAGACGTTAATTCACTTGAAGCCGGAATAGCTTTAACAAACGGGCTTCCTGTTTCAATTTCTTTTACCGGAAAGCTGTACGATCAGAACAATAAATTCTTAACTTACTTTCCGCCTAAGTACACCTCACAAGACACAGTTCTAACTTTTAACGGTGCTGCGGTTGATGCTTCGGGCAATGTTCTTACAAAGAACAAACAAACAAAGACTGTTAAAGCGCAAAAAGAGGAAATAGATAAGATTATTAATGCCAAGTATATGCGGATAAGAGTTAAGTTAAATACAACTTCGCCGGGCAACGCTCCGGTTCGTTTTAGAACTACAGATGATTTGCTAATTCACGCTTTCGGCTCAACTAACTACCGTATAAATCCATAAGGAGAAAGCGATGAAAAAAGCAATATTAGTTACTGCGTCCTTAATTATTACTATTTCTAATTTCGCTTTTGCACAGGGAGTCGGTTCTAATGGAGTTACAGATGCACGAACGATGGGAATGGCAAAGACTTTCACAACTTCTTCTTTTGGTATTTACTCTGTAGGAAAAAATCCGGCAAATCTATTTCAAGATTCTGCAAAAAACGTTGAACTAATACTGCCCATTCCACTTCCAAATATTTCCGGCGCTATTGGCTCAAACTTTATTTCTCTTGATGATTATGATTATTATTTCGGCACAAAAGTTACAAATGCAGATGGTTCATCTTCGGGAAGACTTTTAACAGAACAAGACAAAGCCAGGCTTAAAGGTTTGTTCGCAGAAGGAGGAACTGTAACTTCGGACATTCATATACAACTTGTTAGTCTTTCGATTCAGCCATCAAAAAATTTTGGTGCGGTTGCTTTTACAATATCTGACAGGATTTCCGGCATAATGACTTTGCCTAAAAGTTTAATTGATTTGGGAATTGACGGCAACATGCCAAACAAGGTTTACAATTTTAACGACACAGAGTTTAAAGCTTCTTGGCTTAGAAAATATTCTTTTTCATATGCACGTGATCTTAAAATTTTCAAAAGCTTCAAGGTTGGCGCTTCCGTTAATTTTGTTAACGGATTTTTCTACGCCGGGCTCGATCACATATACACAGAATTAAAAACAGGCGATGCAAATGTAATTACAGGTAAGGGAGATTTTTTAGCTTACTCTGCTTTTTCACCCGATTTCAAAGTAAAGTACAATTTTGTTGATGATAAAAAGAAAGAAGATTTCTCGGCAACCCCATTTCCAACTCCGGCTGGAAGAGGCGTTGGTTTCGATTTTGGAATAAGCACAATGCTAAGCGAAAATTTTTCTATTGGTTTTTCTATAACCGATATTGGTAAAATCAAGTGGGATAAAGAAGCAGCGCAGTATTCATCAAGCGCAGCAATTTATTTAGATGATTTATCAGATCAAGCGCAGCGCGATACTTTGATCAACCGCATCACCGGAAAAGAAAGCGGCAAGTTTATCAACTCAATCGAAACTGATATGGGAAGGGCGCTTCATATTGGCGCATCAATAAAGTTAGAAAGAATTCCCGGCACAATGCTTCTCGCCGTAGATTATCATCAAGGATTTAATGATGAACCGGGCAACAGCAAAAAGCCGCGCATTGCCGTAGGAATAGATTGGTACGATTTAGGAATCTTTGCTTTGCGAACCGGCTGCTCTTTCGGCGGCTTTGATAAATTCAACTGGGCACTTGGTTTAGGAATTGATTTTGGTCTATTCGCACTTAACTTTGGCACGCCGGATTTTCAATATCTTGTTTCTCCAAGCAAAGCCAAGCGGATTACTTTTGCTGTAGATTCTATTTGGAGATTTTAATATCAGCAGCTTTTTTTTCATTGAGGGTTTCTATCTATTTTTACTTATAAATTTTTGGAGTAACAATTGGAATCTTACAAACTGAAGCAAAATTTTAGCGGATTATTTTATGCTTACGGAACACCTATTTCTACTTTAGCAGTGCTTATCTACTTGGCATTTGCATTTTCGCATTTCAACTCCCCGCTTCTCATTATTTATTTCCTCGCAATTTTCGCTTTTGCCGGCTACAGATATTTCATTTATATCAAGCGCCCGTTAGAAATTGAAGTAACAGGCAGCCAAATTAAATTAAAAGATGTTTTCGGAAAGATAACCGAATTAACTTTTGCAGATTTAACCGATATAGAAATTAACAGACGCCGAGAGCTTTATCTCTCTTTCAAAGAAACAAAGTTAAGAGGTCTATATACTTTTAAGGATTTTGAAAAATTTCTTGATGATGTTAAAAAGAAAAATCCAGAAACAAAATTCTGGGGTTTTGAAAAATAGATTTTCTTATTTACGCAAAAGCTGTTATATATTTGGTAGATGCCCTTTTTAAATCGAAAAAATTCCTCGAGCAGGCTTAAAACCCTTCCTCTAGAGAAGTGCTGGGCTTGCCTGCTGCTTTTTGGCGGGATGGGATTTTATTCGCACCAAAGTTAGAAATCTTAAAATGTAACTCACGCAGTTTTTTTTCTACTAAAGAAAACATCTTTTATTAATTTTCGCCCATCTTTAAAACAAATCTACCAGGACATAACTATGAAGCGATTCTTTTCTTTGGTTGTTCTTTTTGCTGTACTTCTTACCTCTCAAATTTTTTCACAGACGGATCCTGTTGTTCAAAAGATTATAGAAATTGGAAAAACAGATAACCAAACAATGCGTCATTTAGATATACTGTGCAATAGAATTGGCGGAAGACCAATCGGTTCTGATGCTTATACTACCGCCGCAAACTGGGTATTAAATGAATTTAGAAAATGGGGAATAGAAGCTGAGCTTGATGAATCTGGCGAACTTCCGGTTGGTTTTAACCGCGGCGCATGGTTTGGAAAAATGCTCAAACCAAAAGTGATGTATCTTGAGTTTGGAACTCCGGCTTATACCTCGGGAACAAAAGGAGTTCAAAAAGGTCCCGTTGTAATTCTACCAACAACAGTGTCAAAGTTCGATTCAATTAAAGAAAAAATTAAAGGCGCTTGGGTTTTAGTTGATGGAACAAGTGAAGGCTGGCCTCTTGACCGTGATTCAGTTTCACTTCTAACAAAAACACTTGCAGCTGCTGGTGCGCTTGGAACAATTCAACTTACAAATCTTCCTATTCGCCTGCTTGATGCACGCTACAAAATTTATTGGAATAAATTGCCAACACTTCCAGATATAAAACTATTAGATACCCAATTCAACGAAATAAAATCTTTAGCCGAAAAAGGCGAAGAAGTAATTCTCGAATTCGACATTCGTAATTTCTTTAAGCCTGGACCAATTAAATATCATAATGTAATTGGAATAATTCCGGGCAGGGAATTTCCGGATGAGTATGTTGTACTTGGCGCTCATTTGGATTCTTACGATCACGCAACCGGCGCAGTTGATAATGGTTCCGGCGTAACTACAATGATGGAAGCCGTAAGGCTGCTTGCTCTTTCCGGCGCAAAACCAAGACGCTCAATTATGGTTCATATCTATGCCGCCGAAGAAAGAGGTTTGCTTGGCTCTAAATCTTGGGTAGAGAAAAACAAAAAGCTGCTTCCTAAAATTTCTGTAATGCTAAACAAAGATTTTGGAACAAATCCTATTGTTGGAATAAGTGTTCCAAAAGTAATGATGGAACAAACCAAAGCTGTTGTAGAACCAATTGTAAGTGCCGGTTTTAAGTATCCTTTTAAGCTGAACGAAAGCGGACCGTTTAGAAAAACAGGCAGAGGCGGAACTGATAGTCATTCATTTTTAATGCAGGGCATTCCCACTCCACGCTTAAATTCTGCCGGACCTCATCAATATGGAAGAACATGGCACACTTTGCATGATACTTACAACGAAGTGATTCCGGATGCTCAAGAGGAATCTTCTGTTAAAACAGCTTTGCTTGCTTATGGTTTTGCTAATCTTGATCAAATTCTTACACGCGAGGGCGCTTTTGTTCCCGATGGAATTTACGCCGATATAAACACCAACAAGGGAAGAATAACTTTAGCTTTAGATTATGAGCACGCTCCGATGACAGTTGCAAATTTTGTTGGGCTTGCAGAAGGGACAATTAAAAACGCAGCTATTGAAGAAGGCAAACCTTATTACAATAAAGTTATCTGGCATCGTGTTGTTCCGGGACATGTAATTCAAGCTGGAATGCCAAACACTGGAAAAGAAACAGAAGGACCGGGTTATGAATTTCCAAATGAAATTTACACCGGACATTCTCACAATAAAGCCGGAATGCTTGGTATGGCAAATGCCGGTCCGCATACAAACGGAAGTCAGTTTTACATAACTCTTGCAGACCGTTCTTATTTGGATGGCAACTATACTTTATTCGGCTGGGTTACAGAAGGAATGGAAGTTGTAAATAAAATTGCTCAAGGCGATACCATAAGAAATGTTACTATAACACGAATTGGTGAGAAAGCCAATGCTTTCAATGTTAATACGGAATCATTCTTAAAAATGGTTGAAGAGGCAAAAGCCAAAGTAAAGTTAGATGAAGAAAGAAGAATAAAAACCGAGAAGCAAATTATTGCGAATGAATATACTAATGCTTTAACAACTGCAAGCGGCTTGAAATACGTTATTAAGAAAGAAGGAAGCGGAGAAAAACCCGCTGCCGGTACAATAATTAAAGCTAAGTACAAAGGAAAGTTTTTGATTAACGGAATTGAATTTGTGAGCACAAGCCTTGAAGGAAGAGCAAATACAATTGATACGGCAGAAATTTTTGATTATGAAGTTGGCAAAACAAAGATTAACGCCGGCGTTGATGAAATGTTAGCCGATATGAAACCGGGCGAAGTTCGTTTAGTTGTAGTTCTTTCAAATCTTGCTTTTGGAAACAGCGGCTTTTACGGTAAATCCGTGGAAGGCAAAAAGCGCTTTGTAATTTCTCCAAACACAAGTTTGCTTTACGAGATTGAAGTATTGCAATAATGTGTAGCAGAAACAGGGAGAGTAAATCTCAACCGAATTCCCGAGACCCTGTCTCAGAAATTGTTTGTGAGAAAGAGAATTTGAACATGAGCTTAGAAATTACCTCGAATAAAGGATATAAGAAATGGTTTGCCGAGCTAAAGACTAAAGTACGTACTGCTCAGTTAAAAGCAGCTGTTAGAGTAAATAAAGAGCTGCTTACACTCTCTTGGGAAATGGGCACAGACATCGTTTCAAAACAATCTGAAGCCAAATGTGGCGATAGATTTCTTATGCAATTGAGTAAAGATTTGATGGAAGAATTTCCGGAGATGAAAGGTTTTTCCGAGAGAAATCTGAAGTATATCCGGCAATGGTATCGTTTTTGCTCACTAACCATTAACGCAATTGGGCAACAACCTGTTGCCCAAATAGCGAAACAAGTTGTTTCGCAAATACCTACGGTATCGGTTAGCCAACAGACTGTTGACTTAGTTGGGCAGCAAGCAGTTCACCTAATTACCCAAATACCTTGGGGTCATAACATTGCAATCATCGCCAAATGCAAGAATATTGAGGAGGCGCTTTACTATATTCAAAAAACTATCGAGCATGGATGGAGCCGCAGTATTCTAATTCATCAGATAGAGAGCGGTTTATTCCAGCGAGAAGGAAGCTCGGTGAACAACTTTGCCATTACACTGCCTTCGCCGCAATCAGACCTTGCAAAACAAACCATTAAAGATCCATATGTTTTCGATTTTCTTAGCATGACTAAAGATTATAACGAGCGTGATTTGGAATCCGGACTTGTTGAGCATTTAACCAAATTTCTATTGGAGCTTGGCGCCGGCTTTGCGTACATAGGAAGACAAATACAAATTAATGTAGGGGAGAGAGAATTCTTTCTCGATCTTCTCTTCTACCACACACGGCTTCACTGCTATGTTGTGGTGGAACTTAAAACCGGAGATTTTGAACCGGAGTTTGCCGGCAAACTTAATTTTTATATTAAAGCGGTGGATGCCCATTTTAGAAAAGATGGGGACGAGCCTACAATCGGTATTCTGCTCTGTAAGAAAAAAGATAAACTTGTAGCCGAGTACGCTCTCAGCGATATACATAAGCCAATTGGTGTTTCCGAATATCAGTTAACAAAATCTTTGCCGGATAGCTTAAAACCAAGTTTGCCAAGTATTGAAGAAATTGAAAGAATGTTTGATTCATAGAGATAATGAATAACAGAAATTTGAGGTTTCCAGCATTTTACGGTAAATCCGTGGAAGGCAAAAACGCTTTGTAATTTCTCCAAACACAAGTTTGCTTTACGAGATTGAGATGTTATAGGGCAATGCTGTCAGGTTAACTGCCATAGTTTGAATGAAAAGAAAAAGCCCGCCCAACAAGATGGCGGGTAAACCCAGAACTGTTAAGATGATTAAGATTTTTTATGATTCACTTAAGAGAACATAATAATCTCCAAAGGAGTCCTTCGGACATAATTAATCTGCGCGCTAAAAAACTTTAACCCGGCGGCATTTTGCTATGGAGGGCTGTCCAAAAAGTAATAAATGTTTTAAAATCGAACGCAGATCAAACCTAATTGCCTGCTGCAAGCAGGTTTAACACCCGCCCGGCTCAATCGTAAGAGGCTGGAATTTTCGCCGATCTAGTTCTTTGTATAATTACTTTTTAGTCAGCTCATAGCTTTTAATCATAACTTCCACAGGGTAAATTTTTAGGCATAGATTTTCAATAAAATTTTTCACTATAATACTTAGCGAAATTTCCTCTTAATGATAAAGTTGAATAAAGGGTAGTTCTAAAAACCTCAATATCCTTTGCGAACTTCGCATTTTCTTTGTCCCGCCTTTTCGTCTATGGTGGGATTAAATATTTAAAAATGATAGTTTTTAGAAGCAGCTTAAAGAAAGAATATTTGTTTAAAAGGAGACCAAAATGAAACTACTATCAAACTTAGTTCTAACAGCCATCAGCCTTACATTTATCTCTTGTGTAGATAAAGTGAGCGATCCAATTGCAGAACCGCCGCGCGAATTAACTGTAATGGAAAAACAGCTTGTTGGTTCGTCCGATAATTTTTCTTTCAAACTTTTTAAAACAGTTTACAATACCGAGCCGGGCAAAAATTTATTTATCTCTCCGTTAAGTGTTTCTATGGCGCTTGGAATGACAATGAACGGCGCAGATGGAACAACTTACGAAGCGATGAAATCAGCATTGGCGTTAAATGCTTTTACGCGGCAGCAAGCAAACGAAACTTATCAATCTCTTATGGGCTTGCTTGGTTCTATTGATTCTAAAGTTACAATGAATATCGCTAACTCAATTTGGTATGATAAAAACTTTTCTTTCCAAACAGATTTCATCGAAACAAACAAAAAGTATTTTAATGCTGTTGTTAATGCAATGAATTTTCAGGATCCGGCAACTATAGACGTAATTAACAAATGGGTTAAAGCAGCAACAAAAGACAAAATAGAAAAGATTGTTGAGCAGATTTCGCCGCAGACAATAATGTTTCTTATAAACGCAATTTACTTTAAAGGAAGCTGGAAGTATCAGTTTGAAAAGTCTAAAACATACGATGACTATTTTACCACGCACGAAGGAAAACAAGTTTCTGTTAAAATGATGCAGCAGGAAAATGATTTTTCGACATACACAAATAGTTTATTCACAGCCGTTAATCTTCCTTATTCTTCCGGCTCATACAGCATGATGCTTTTCCTTCCTAACAACAATAAAAAATTAAAAGATGTTGCAGATTTCTTAACAAAGGAAAACTTTGATACAATATCGAAAAACTTTTCTGTCTCAAAAAAGAATTTGTTTTTACCGCGATTTAAGCTGGAGTACAAAATAAAACTAAACGATGCTCTCATTGCGCTTGGAATGGGTGAAGCATTCGATCCATCAAAAGCCAATTTTAAGAAGTTATATAACGGTTTTGGAAATGCCTATATAAGCGAAGTGCTTCACAAAACTTACGTTGATGTAAACGAAGAGGGCACTGAAGCCGCTGCAGTTACATCTGTAGAAATTGGCGTTACTTCAATATTGGACAACAACATTAAGTTTAACAAACCATTCCTGTTCTTGATTAGAGAGAAAAACAGCGGCTCAATTTTATTTATTGGCACAGTAAACAATCCATCTTAAATATTATGCAGTTAGCATTTAGCTTAACTAACCGCTAAATGCTAATTGCTAACACCTATCCATCATATCTTTTTCTTCTGTTATCCGAAGAGCGGCATTTATTAGAGCAGCAGTAATCATTTTCAATTTTACATTCATTGCAGGTAACCAAAAGCTCATCGCAATTTTGGTTGTGGCAGTTGATATAATAAGAAGCCGGGGTTCCGCAGAAATAACATTTGCCAATGTGTTTTAATTCTTCTTTAGTGTTTACAGTAATAACTCTTCTCTCATCAAAAACAAACATGCTTCCTTCCCAATACTTATCCGGAAACTGATTTATGTAATTCCAGATGCCTCCGTTTATTTGGTAAACATCTTTAAAGCCTTGTTTAACCAAATATGCGCCCGCTTTTTCGCAGCGTATTCCACCGGTGCAATAAGTAACAATAGTTTTGTCTTTGTAATCGGAAATTTCTTCGGCAGTTTTTACCCAATCGCGAAAGGTTTTCATTTCCGGAGTAACCGCGTTTTTAAACTTACCTATTACACTTTCGTAATCGTTACGCGCATCAATAATTAGAAATTCCCTGCCCGATTCGTAAAACTCGTTCAGCTCTTCCGGGTTCAAATACTTTCCGGTTTTGGAAAGTTCTACTTCGCCAAAGCTTGCATTCACAATTTCTTTTTTATGACGGATATGAATTGAGCGGAAAGCGTGACCGGTATACGGATCTTCCTTAAACCAAATATCTTCAAACTCGGGATAGCGTCTAATTTCATTTTTGAATGCTTCTATATTATTTACAGTACCGGAAACCGTTGCGTTTATTCCTTCTGCAGAAATCCAAACTCGCCCTTTAATATCATGATTCTGGCAAAACTTTAGATTGTCTTGTACAAATTTTTCTGGCTCCGGAAAGCCAATGTATTTATAAAAAAGTAAAACCCTGTAATCCATTTTCTTCCTTTCTGTGCCCATTGCTTATATTTGACGGCAAAAATAACAAATAGGAAATTAAATGAGACATTTTATCATAGAAATAATCTATAAGGCTCCGTTAGAGGAAATTGAAAAATTGACCCAAATTCACAGAGATTTTTTGCAGACTGGTTACCAAGCAGGAATGCTTCTGGTTTCGGGACCAAAAGTACCGCGAACCGGCGGAATTGTAATTGCCAAATCAAATTCTATGGAAGAGCTTTCTGAGTTCTTTAAGAAAGATCCATACGCTCTCAGCAATACGGCAGATTACAGTTTTATCGAGTTCAACCCTAAAAGCCATCAGGAGATTTTGAAAAGCTGGCTGCAGTAAAAGTATTTCTCTTCACCTATTTATTTAACCTCTTCGTTGTTATATTTCGGTAAAAATTATAGAAGAATATGAAACAACCAGATGTACGTGTTGGGGTTTTAACCGATAAGGAAATTCGTTTTGATCTTTACGGAGATTTTTTTGTACAGGGAGAAGGGAAAAGGTTTAGCGGAAAATTTACAGCAAGTATTACCGAAAATTTGATTGCACTTTACCAAGAACAAACAGTAGTTCTATCTGCAAAAGAAATATCGTTTGTTCCAAACGATCTCGAAATAGAGTCTTTTCTTCTCTACGATGTAGTGATTGGGATAAATTTTCATTGGCAGAAAAAGGAAAATCAGCGCTTCCGCGGAATTCTTAACTTAATAATTGAAGAAGATAAAATTACAGCCGTAAATATTCTTCCACTCGAAGATTACTTAACTAGTGTAATTTCATCGGAGATGAGTCCTAATTCATCGCTCGAACTAATGAAAGCACACGCAATAGTTTCGCGCGGCTGGCTTCTTGCTCAACTCGCAAAGAAAAAAAACCATTCTTGCACAATAGTCGAAAGTGCTACTGAAGATGAAGTTGTTAGATGGTACGATAGAGAGGATCATAAAAATTATGATTTCTGCGCTGACGATCACTGCCAGCGCTATCAAGGTATAACTAAAATTATTAACGACCATGCTGTAAACGCAATTTGGGATACTTACGGTTTGTTTTTAACATACAACGAAAAAATCTGCGATACACGCTACTCGAAAAGCTGCGGCGGAATTTCCGAGGAGTTTGAATCTTGCTGGGAAGATACACCTCATAAATATCTTTCTGCAATTGTTGACTACAAGTTTGAGATAGACGGTTACGATGTTGATCTAACAAAAGAATCTGCCGCCGAAAAATGGATCAAAAGTTCGCCTCACGCTTTTTGCAACACAACAGATAAAAAAATTCTCTCACAAGTTCTTGTTGATTTCGACAGAGACACAAACGATTTCTTCCGATGGAAAGTTGAATATACTCAAGAAGAGATTGCCGGATTAATAAACAGTAAAAGCGGTTTCGATTTTGGAGAGATTCTCGATCTCATTCCGGTTAAACGAGGTGCTTCTTCACGCCTGGTGAAATTAAAAATTGCCGGCTCAAAAAAAACATTAACAATAGGCAAAGAGTTGGAAATTAGAAAAGTTCTATCCAAAACTCATCTTTATAGTTCTGCTTTTATAGTTCAGAAAGAGAATATTGTTAACTCCGTTCCTCAAAAATTTATTTTGTTAGGAGCCGGCTGGGGACACGGAGTAGGGCTTTGCCAGATTGGTGCTGCTGTAATGGGAGAAAAAGGATACACGTTTGATGAAATTCTAAAACATTACTTCCGCGGCGCTACAATTCAAAAAGGATATGAATGAGAGTACTTTTCACTTGCCTTTCTCAAAGCTGGGGCGGAATGGAAATGTACGCTTTAACAACTGTTAAGCAGCTTCTCAAACATAAAATTGAAACGCAGCTTGTTTGTTTTACCGGCTCTCGTCTTCACGAAGAAGCAGTTAAAGAAAATGTTGCTGCTCATTCTTTTCTTTTCAAATCTTATTTCAATCCAACAGCAGTAATAAAATTTTCTTCATTGATAAAGCAAAACAAATACGATGTAATTGAATGCGGCGGCTCGAAAGACCTTTGGCTTGTTGTTCCGGCGTTAAAACTTGCCGGCTCAAATGTTCCATTATTTCTTTCTAAGCAGATGGCTTCATTTATAATCAAAAAAGATTTTTTGCACAGATGGATTTACAGCCGCATTACAAAAGCGTTTGCAATTAGCAGCGTGATCGCAAAAAATCTTGAAGAAACAACTACGCTGACAAAAGACAAAATAGTTTTGCTGCACAACGCAATTGATACAGCAAAGTTCGATCCGGCAAAAATTGATAGGGCAAAAATCCGCAGTGAATTTTCCATTGCCGAAGATGAATTACTTATAGGAATGATTGCCAGAATTAGCCCCGGAAAAGGACATGAAGAATTTCTCGAAGCGGCAGAAATTTTACTAAAGAAGTGTTCTAACATAAGGTTTATTATTGTTGGTGAGGCAAGCAGCATCGAAGAAGATTACTCGCGTAAGATTAAAACACAAGCTGCCAAACTGAATTTAGGTAATAAGTTAATCTTCACTGGATTCCGAAATGATACGCCGGAAATTTTAGCAGCGCTGGATATTTTTATTTTTCCTTCTCGAGATGAAGCTTTTGGAATAGCGCTCGCTGAAGCATTAAGTATGGGCAAACCTTCAGTCTGCTCCAACTTTGCCGGCGTGCTTGATATTGCTGTTGATAATGTAACTTCCTTTTTATTTGAAAAAGGAAACAGCAAAGATTTGGCTTTGAAAACAGAGCAGTTAATCGTTTCAAAAGAAACTCGCGAGCAGTTTGCTGTTAAGTCAAGAAACCGTGCAGTTGAATTGTTCGATCTGGAAATTTTTATAAAAAAATTAATTAATCACTTTAAGCAAAGCAGATGACTTTTCTTAACCCGGCTCTGTTATTAGGTTTACTTGCCGCTGCGGTTCCTATTGTTATCCACTTTTTGAATCTGCGGAAACTCAAAACAATTGAATTCAGCACACTCGCATTTCTAAAAGAACTGCAGAAAACAAAAATCCGCCGTATAAAACTAAAACAATGGCTGCTTCTGCTCTTACGCGTTTTGATAATTGTATTTCTTGTTTTGGCGTTTGCAAGACCAACTTTAAAGACTATTACTTTGGGCGATTCCTCGAGCGCAAAAACTACCGCAGTAATTATTCTTGATAATACTTTCAGCATGTCGTTAGTTGGAGAAAAAGGCTCGCTGCTAAATAACTTTAAGCATATTGCAAAGAATCTTCTCTACAACTTTCAGCCCGGAGATGAAATTGCCCTAGTTACTTTTAGCAACATTAAGCAGGCTGTCCCATCTAATAACTTTGTTCAAGTAAAAAAGGAAATAGAAGAGACCGAGATTACAAGATTCAGCGGAACAATTAACGAAGCAATGATTAAAGCCTCACAGATTTTGTTCGCTTCAAAAAATTTCAACAAAGAAATTTATTTGTTAAGTGATTTGCAGAAAAGTAGAATCACAAATTCTGATTCGGAAATATCTCAAATTGGTAAAGCACTTTCGCCGGATACGCGTTTATACATTTGGGAAAATAACTCGAGCGATGCAGCCAATCTTGGGATTGAAGAATTAAAACCGAATAATCAAATTTACGAGCAGGGAAAAGAACTTAGTTTTTCTGCTCTTCTTAAAAACTACTCCAACATTTCCGTAAACGAAAACGTTGTTTCGTTTTTTGTTAATGGAAAAAGATCTGCGCAGAAAAATATTTCTCTCGCAGCAGGAGAATCAAAAGAAGTTACTTTTGAAACAACTTTACAAGACAGCGGACTTGTAGAATTTTCTGCTGAGCTTGAAGATGATGCCCTGCTTCAAGATAACAAGCGTTATTTCAGCATATTTATACCCAGCCAAATATCTCTTTTACTTTTGTACGATAAAGCAGATGATTCAAAATTTGTAAAGTTTGCATTAGGCATTCCAAATTCTAGAATTAGTTTATCTGAAATGAGATTAGACCAAGCTGCATCGGCTAAGCTGAATAAAACAGATGTTCTGTTTCTTATCGGTTCAGAAGGTTTACGAAATGAAAATGTCTTTTCGGATTATCTTTATCAGGGTGGAAAAATAATTGCGATGCCCGGCTCTCAAAGTTCTCTCATAGGATTTCAAAACTTGTGCAGAAGTTTGCTGATAGCAGTTCCGGCAGCTGTTGCGGGCAAACCGGGCTCACCCGATTCTTTTACTCAATTTTCAAAAACCGATTTCCAACATCCGCTGCTTAAAAATATTTTTGAAGAGAAATCTAAAGCTCAAATTGAATCGCCGGAAATATTCTGTTATTTCAAAAACTCAAACAGCACTAATGGAAGGAATATTATTACGTTAATTGATAACTCCTCGTTTCTATCGGAACATAAAGTGGGGAATGGAAAAGTTTTACTTTTCAACTCGGCTCCTGTTTTAAGCTGGAACACCTTTCCGCTGAAAGCATTTTTTTCTCCGCTCCTAACAAAAGCTCTTTTATACGGTTCTGTTAAGGCTGATAATGATTCAACAATAGTCAGCGGCGAAGAAGCAATTACATATATTTCAAGCGCCCTGTCTCAGCAGCTCAAAGTGAATTCTCCTTCAGGTGTTGATGAATATTTTGACATAGACTCTCTATCAAATAAAAAATATCTCCCTTATAAAAACACGAGCGAAGCAGGCACATACAAAATATATTCTAACAATACTTTAGTTAATTATTTTTCGGTTAATCATGATTCGCGCGAATCTGTTTTGGAATTTACTACAGAATCTGAGTTTGCAGAGTATCTATCAAAAATTGGTTATGAAGGTAAACTTGTTTCTCTTTCGGGCGATACAGACTATCTAAAAGAAATATATCAATCGAGATTTGGTACCGAACTATGGAAATATTTTTTGTTAATTGTACTTATGCTTGCAATTGCAGAGTCTTTGCTTGCCAGAAGTACTAAGAAAGATACAGCACTATGATTACTTTAGCACCGCAGCCTAAAGAAAGGGCTATATTAATTGCGCTGGCTTTTGGCGAGTACACCAAAGAACAGGTTGAAGAGCATCTCGATGAACTAGAACTGCTTACGGACACTGCCGGCGCTGTAACCGTGTTCAAAGTAATGCAGGAACGTTACCGTCCCGATCCGGCTTTTTACATTGGCAGAGGTAAAGCCGAAGAAATCGCTCAACTAGTAGAACTGAACGATATTCAGCTAATTATTTTTGATGATGATTTGAACCCAACTCAAGTGCGTAATCTTGAAAAGCTCTTTGAAAGAAAAGTGTTAGATAGAAGCGGATTGATTCTTGATATTTTTGCTTCACACGCAAAAACACGCGAAGCTAAAACGCAAGTTGAACTAGCTCAGCTTCAATATACACTGCCGCGTTTAACGCGCGCATGGACTCATCTTTCCAAACAATATGGCGGAATAGGAACAAAAGGACCGGGCGAAACACAAATTGAAACCGATAGAAGAATTATACGCACACGAATTAGCAAACTGAAAGAGAATTTAAAAAAGATTGAATCTCAGCACACAACAAAGAGTGCAAGCAGAAAAGAATTTCTCACGGCTACTTTAGTTGGATATACAAACGCCGGGAAATCTACTTTACTAAATAGATTAACTAACTCAGAAGTTCTGGTAGAGAATAAACTCTTTGCTACTCTTGATTCTACTACACGTTTGTTAGAGCTGAGCAAAGGAAAAACAGTTCTGCTTAGCGATACGGTAGGCTTTATCCGCAAGCTGCCGCATAATCTTGTGGCTTCTTTCAAAACTACTCTTAATGTTGTTCGGGAAGCCGACATAATAATTCATGTTGTGGATGTAACGCACGATTTCTACGAGGATCACATTCGTGTTGTTGAAGAAACGCTAACCGAACTCGATGCAAAGAGAAAAACACAGATTATGGTTTTCAACAAAGTAGATGCTTTGCAAAAACGGGAACGTCTTGATCTGCTAAAAAATAATTTCCCTGAAAGCATAATAATTTCTGCCGAAAGAGGAATTAATATCAACGGCTTAAAAATTCTGCTTACAGAAATTTATGAAAAACATTTCGGCGAAGTGGAGATTGAGATTCCAAACAGCGAGACTAAAAAAATTGCTAAGCTGTATGAGCTGGCTGATGTTACATCAATAAAATATTTGGATGATAAAGCAGTAATAAAATTTAGGGCAAGCTCATCAAATCAACAAAAAATTAAGAGACTTCTTTATGAAACAGAATGAGCAGAAAATTTTTACCACTAAGTCACAAAGTGTATTGGCGGCGTTTTGTTCTAATTATCTTGGAGTACAAAAATGAAATTAGTTATTGACGGTAATTCATTAACATTAGATAAGATTGATTTTTTCTTACGCGCAAACCCGATTGTAGAATTATCCACCCAAGCAAAAAAGAAGGTTGTTGCCGCTAGAAAGTTAGTTGATGATTGGGTGGAAAAAGGAGAAACCATTTATGGTGTTACAACCGGTTTTGGAGGGTTTTCAAGTATTCGAATACCAAAACACGATTTAGAGCGGCTACAAGAAAATTTAATTATTAGTCATACTGCCGGAGTTGGAGAATACTTGCCGCCGTTTATTGTTAAACTTATGATGCTTCTTCGTGCAAACGCATTAGCAAGTGGTTTCTCCGGAATTAAACTTGATACGCTTCAGCTGCTTCTTGATATGATGAACAAGAATATCATTCCGGTTATTCCTTCGCAAGGTTCTGTAGGTGCAAGCGGAGATTTAGCGCCGCTTGCTCATTTAGTCTTAGCTATGATTGGCAAAGGCGATGTTCAAATAGTGAAGAATGTTTTAGACGAAAAAGCCTCGCTAATTAAACAAGTTTCATCTACAAAAGCTTTTAAAATACTGGGATTAGCGCCTGTTAAGCTTGCAGCTAAAGAAGGTTTGGCTTTAATTAACGGTACGCAGATGATGACAGCTTTTGGAGCTTATATTTGCATTGAAGCAAAAAAACTTATAAAACTTGCAGATGTTTCGGGAGCGTTATCTCACGAGGCGCTTCGTTCTACTGATAAAGCTTACGATTTGCGCGTGCACAATCTGCGTCCTTATCCCGGACAAATTGATACGGCGAAAAACATGCTTGCTCTTTTGAAGGATAGCGAAATTCGTAATTCACATTTATCTAACGATCCACGCGTACAAGATTCATATTCAATTCGCTGCATTCCGCAAGTACACGGCGCTTCAAGAGATGCAATAGATTATGTTTGCTCAAGAATTGAAATAGAACTCAATTCTGTAAATGATAACCCGCTTATCTTTCCGGATGATAAAGATTATATCAGCGGCGGAAATTTTCACGGACAGCCGCTGGCGCTGCCATTAGATTTTTTGGCAATTGCACTTTCTGAAATTGCAGATATTGCCGAACGAAGAATAGACAGACTTACTAATGGTTCATCCGAAAAACTTCCGAAGTTTTTAGCAAAAGATGGCGGGCTTAATTCCGGCTACATGATTGCTCAATACACTGCCGCCGCACTTGTCTCTGAAAATAAAGTTCTTTCTCACCCGGCAAGTGTAGATTCAATTCCAACTTCTGCAGGCAAAGAAGATTTGAATTCGATGGGTGCTATCTCTGCCAGAAAGTGCCATCAAGTATTGAAAAATGTTCAAACTGTAATTGCTGTTGAGCTGCTGCTTGCAGCTCAAGGCGTAGATTTCTTAAAACCGTTGAAGTGTGGCATTGGAACAAACATTGCCTATGAAGTTATACGGGAAAAAATTCCTACACTTAAGCAAGATAGAATTCTCTACGACGATACAAAGCGCATCCTTAAATTAGTACAAAGTGGAAAAATTCTAACTGAAATTGAGAGAATTGTAAAGCTGCTTTAGCATGACTGCGGAGCTTGATGCAGCGAGAAATAAAATCCGGATACTATAATCTCGGTTCTGTTGCAACCAAACTGTTGCCTTTTTACAATGAAGCTGCTTCAGAACTTTTCAGCCGCAATCTTAGCTTTCATCTAATACTACCCGAATGGTTGTTTTACTTCCAAAAGGAATTGCATATCTTGTACATAAAATGAAACAACATCTTAAAACAAGCGCCAACTTTATGAAGATAAATTTACAAGTTATACTCTGCTTTGCAGCTCTCATTATGTTTGCCAATGAGTTACTTGCACAAATATATCCAGATCAGCATTACCTGCTTCGAATAGATTCTCTTAAAACAAGAGTAGAAACAAGCGAAAACGTAAAACTTAGTGATGATGGAAAATCATTTGTTCTCACAAGCAACTCCATCGATGGTTATGTAATTCTGAAAGAACAATCTTCGCTTTTTCCTTTTAATCAAGGATTGCCCTCTTACAATGGAACTGCACCGGATGAAAATTGCGGATTTAAAGTTCAGATGAGATTTCCTTATGCCGGAAGTTGGTCCCCTTGGCTTACAATTGGTTATTGGAAAAACAACATCTGGAGCGATTACGGTGTTACAAGTTATGCTGGCGGTAGAATTAATGTGGATTGGGCTGTTCTTAACTCTTATGTCAACAAATGGCAGTTCAAAATAATTTTGTCAAGAAAGAATGCTTCTCTTCCATCCCCATCATTTTATACACTAAGTATGTTCGTAAGCGATTCGAAAACTACAAGCAATGCAGCGTTAGTCAGTTGGCTGCAGATAATCCAGCAGAAATTTTTATTCCAACAACGCACATTTTTCAATATGGCATAGACCCAGCTTACGGTAAGGATATGTGCTCTCCTACAACTGTTTCGATGATTTTAAGAAGTTATAACATAGCTGTTGATCCTTTCAAATTTGCTTGGGCTACATACGA
Organism: uncultured Melioribacter sp.; assembly: GCA_964575995.1. GTDB lineage: Bacteria > Bacteroidota > Ignavibacteria > Ignavibacteriales > Melioribacteraceae > Stygiobacter. Next base: position 127,623 of record CAZNTN010000007.1, read on the forward strand.
TACCTATCATAGAATGTTTGGCATCTGGCCAAGAGTTGTTCAGAATGCGGCAGAGTATGGATTAGATGGCGCAGTTACACGTTATAGAAGCTGGAGCCAAACAAGAGAGGTGTTAGAAAAAGGTGGAAGAATTGCTATGTCAGTTGGGCTCCCAATTTCTAGTGTTGGGCATCTTTTAATGTTAGCCGGCTTTACTAATGATGGAAAAGTAATTGTACATGATCCGGGTAAATCAAGCGGGCAATCTTACATTTATGATAAAACTTCTGTAACGCAGGCTTGGTTTACTAAAGGAGGAATCGCTTATACTTTTTACCCAGCGGGAAGTATTGTTTCTGTTGTCGGTCAATCAAGCGAAATTCCTGCTAACTTTGAATTGTATCAGAACTATCCAAATCCTTTTAACCCAACAACTACAATCAGATATCAAATTGCTAATTCCGGCTTCGTTAGTTTAAAGGTCTATGATATGCTCGGTAAAGAAATTGCTGTGTTAGTAAACGAAACTAAATATCCCGGCATATATGAAGTTAACTTTGATGCCTCCGGTTTTTCAAGCGGAGTTTATGTTTACCGTTTACATGCTGGCTCGCAATCTCAAACAAAGAAATTAATTTTGATGAAGTAAACGATGTGTTCAAAAAGATACGCTAAAAAGTATTCTTATTTTCGTAGTATATCTTTGCATCATAACTGTACATAGTCTTCTTTAATTTTGAAAAGGAGTTTTTTCCCAAGTCGATTGTCCTTCAGCGCTTCAGCAAAAACGGGTTTCATTTCTGCATCAGTCTAAATATTGATTGAGATTCTAATTTCTAAAGTTTAGTTTGCAATTACTAATCAAACAAAAGCCAACTAAAGCATTATGGAAAAATACTTCGACTTCAAATTGCACAACACGAATTACAAAAAAGAAATTCTCGCAGGCATTACCACTTTTCTCGCTACGATGTACATAATTGTAGTTAATCCTGCAATTATTTCACAAAGCGGAATGCCATTTAGCGGTGTTCTTACGGCTACTATTTTGGTAAGTGCCTTCAGCAGTATTGCGATGGGCATTTATTCAAAGAACCCAATTGTAGTTGCACCCGGAATGGGAATAAATGCGTTCTTTACTTATTCTGTTGTTCTGGTAATGGGAGTAAAATGGGAAGTTGCACTTGGTACTGTGTTTTGGTCAGGTGTAATTTTTCTTTTTCTATCGCTCTTTAACATACGTGTAAAAATATTGCAGGCTATTCCGCGTCAACTTCGCTATGCAATTTCTGCAGGTATTGGTTTGTTTATTACTTTTATCGGATTTGTAAATGAAAAATTCATTGTGGCAAACCAAACTACTTTAATTGGAATAGCTGTGTTCGATTCAGTAACAATTACTTTTCTTGTTGGTTTGATTGTTACATCGATTTTAGTTATCAAAAGAATTAACGGTGCGCTAATAGCAGGTATTATCTTTACAACTTTTTTAGCAATTCCAATTGGAAGAATTTACGGAGATGCTTCAGCAATAAATTTTGGAACAGCAACATTAGTTACATGGAAAGGATTATTCGCACTGCCAGATTTCAGCTTAATATTCAAACTTGATTTTGTAAACTCACTTCAGTTTTCGCTGTTACCTGTAATCTTCGCATTTTTATTTACCGATATGTTCGATTCAATATCTACGTTTATAGGTGTTGCCGAAGCGGCAAATTTAGTTGATGAAAATGGTGAGCCGTTTCGTGTAAAAGAATCTTTAATTGCTGATGCGTTTTCTACCACTATCTCGGGTTTATTAGGTACAAGTTCTGGCACGGCTTACATTGAATCCGCCGCCGGTGTTGAACAAGGAGGAAGAACAGGTTTAACAGCAATTACTGCCGCTTGCTTTTTCTTCCTTTTATGTTTTTCTCACCAATCCTTTCTGTAATTCCATCCATTGCTACGGCTCCGGCTTTGATTTTAGTTGGTGTATTTATGATGAAACCTGTTATTAAAATTAACTGGCTAAAACTTGATGACGCAATTCCCGCTTTTTTAGGAATGGTACTAATTCCTTTAACTTACTCTATTACTCACGGTATTATTTGGGGGTTTATTACTTGGACGGTAATTAAATTAGTATTGGGTAAAAAAGAAGAAGTTAGCTGGATGCTCGTGGTTATAGATGTTTTGGCAATAGCAGCAATACTTGTTTAATTGCAGTAATAAAAATATCAATATCCTCTGCCACGTTTTGTGGGACGTTTTCTTTTCTTCACGCTATTCGCCGTTGCGGGTTTAAATTTTTATAAAACTAATTTTTAAAACTGCACTTAATTATTCAAAGCGAACGGATTTTAGTAAAACTATAAAAATTGTTCCTTCTGGATGGTTATTTTTAATTCTTATCTCACCACCCATGGAATTAATTATAGATTTTGCAAGACTAAGTCCCAGCCCATAACCTTTTATTCCTAAATTCTCAACAACACTAGACCTGAAAAACTTATCGAAAATTTTGTTTATGTCCACTTCGGATATTCCAATTCCAGAATCAATAACTCTAATTTCGCAATTATAATTATTGCTTGTTGCAGTTATTGTTACAGGCATATCCGAAGAATACTTTAACGCATTCTCAATTATATTGCTTAGAGCTATATTAAAATGTTCAACATTCCCCTTAAGGTAAATGCTGTCATCAATTTTATAACTTACACGAAAATTGTTGATTGTTGAGTCTAATAATTTTTCTATTGCTGTACGCAAATTAAAAACAGAATTACTGCTCAGTGTAGCTTTATCTACACGTGCAAGAATTAAGAGCGATTTTATTATTTGAGTCATTCTATCAGACTGTTCTTTTATAATACTAATCGAGTCTTTAGAGAATTGATCTAATGAATTTGACCTAAGTAGTAAATCCAATTCGGAGTTTATTACAGTGAGAGGAGTTAATAGTTGATGAGAAGCATTATCGGAAAAAGCCGAAATCTGTTGTATCTGATGTTCTAAACGGGAAAATAAATTGTTCAATGTTAATTTCAACTTACTAAGTTCATCATGCGGGTCAGAATCCAGTACAAGTTTTTCTTTAAGATTTGTTGCGGTAATTTTATCTGCCGTTTCAATTATTGTATTAAGCGGTTGAAATGTTTTCTTGGAAATTAGCACACTAATCATAACAATAATAACCAGTACAAAAGGCAAAAGAATGGCATTATAGGAGAAAATGCTTTTTGTTGCCGCCTCGATTCTAAGTTTACGGGCAGAGAGCTGTAAAAACCCTATAAATACACCATGTTCATTAAATAGTTTTCTATAGCCTGTGCGCACTACTTCCCGTTTTGTTTCTGTATCTTCAAAATGTTCAAAAGTTTTAAACTCCGGAAAGGAGATAGGCAAAGGACCAAATATGTTAATGTTTTCACTTCGCAAAAGCATCTGTCCCTCTTTTGAATAAATTTGCATAAAAAAGGGATTGTCGTTTATCTGAACCAAGGCAGATTCTTCAAATTCGCTTTGGCGAATAATTTCGATAGAATAATTCTTAATTCTGAATGCCGAAGCAATATGCTCAATCTCGTGGCTGATTTTTGCGTCAAGAACAGCAGTAAGCTGGAAGGTAATAACGAAATAGAGTATCACATTAAAGATTAATAAAAAAACAACAAACGCAGATGCTATCATATAAGCATTGCGTTTAACTGTTTTGGAAAGATTAATTTTTAAGTATTTCGTCAGCAAAGAATATATAACCTTCACCGTAAATGGTCCTTATAAAGTTTTTATGATTTTCACTTTCAAGTTTACGGCGCAAATTTTTTATTGTAACCTCTACAATGTTAGAAAGCGGTGAGCATTTAGCGCCCCACGCTTGTTCGCAAATCTGGTCTTTGTTAACAATAGTATTTTTGTTTTTTAGAAAGAACTTTAACAGATCATATTCTTTTTGACTAAGCTTAACTGTTTCGTTCGGCTTAACGAGAGTATGATCAACAAGATTGAGAGTATAATTGTTAAAACAAAGTTCTGTAGTTGTAGATTGAAAACGTCTAACAACAGCATTAACTCTTGCTAAAACTTCATCGAATGAAAAAGGCTTGGTAATATAATCATCTGCTCCGGCATTGAGAGCCTCTACTTTGTTTGAAATTTCGCTTAGTGCTGTTAATAGAATAATTGGAGACTTGATATTGCGCTTTCGCATAAGCTTGCACACTTCAAAACCCGAAAGTTTTGGCATACGCCAATCAAGAATAATTACATCAAAAACAATTTTTTCTACTGCCGCTAAAGCTTCTTCACCATCGGAAACCACCATAGGATGAAATCCTTTTTCTAAGAATCTTTTCTTCAAAGAAACTGCAATATGCTTTTCGTCTTCAGCAATTAATATATCTAGCAACCTTTTTTCCCAAACTTTTTAACTAAAATAGTTAAAAAATGAATTCCACTTTACAATTATGAAAGTTTTTTCATCATTTTTAACTTCATTCGGATAAATTAGTCTAATATATTTAATTAGCAAAAAGAACAACTTTGTCCTAAAAAGAGGTTATTATGAAAACAACTGTACTACTTTTAGCTGCTGTTATATTATTTAGTTATAGCAGTATGATAGCTCAAGAATATGCAGGTAGTGATGCATGTAAAACTTGTCACGCAACTGCATACACCAACTGGAAGCAATCCGGCCACCCTTACAAAATTCAAAAATTAGATGGTACAAAAGGTCCATCGTATCCTGTGCTTTCTTCTCCAAAGGTAATTGGCTCGCAAATTAACTATACTTTAAAAAGCGGAATACCAAATGCGCCTGCCGGCTTAAATTGGAGCGATATAGGGTTTGTTTTAGGAGGCTACCATTCAAATGCTCGTTTTTTAGATAAAGAAGGCTATTTAATTTGGGGCGATAGCAGACAATATAACTTGACTACAAATAAGTGGGTTACTTATGGTCAATCTGCGCCCGGGAAAACAAGTTATACGTATTCATGCTATGTGTGCCATACAACCGGACCAAGCAAAACTAAAACAACTGCCTTTCAACCTTATAAAGGGATAGAAGGAAGCTGGGAAGAACCGGGTATTGGATGCGAGGGTTGTCATGGTCCTTCAAAAAATCACGTTGCTGATATTAATATAAAACCAAGTAAAGATGTTGATTGCAGCCGATGCCACGCAAGAGATAGAAATTCCAGTACAACCACATTCAATTGGAACAAAAGAGTTGAGTGGCAGGCAAGAACTGTAAGCGGAGTAAGCACAGGTTTTATACGCCACCGCGAACAAGGTGATATGATGCTTGCTTCAAAACATGGAAAACTGGGTTTTACATGCGCTACTTGCCACGATGCACATAAAGGAGTTTATTTCGAACTAGGCGGTGTTAAAACAAACGCTAGATGTGAAAACTGCCATGCAAATAAAGCTATTAAGGGTCATGACGTTACAAAAACTAAGGCTGTATGTAACGATTGCCATATGCCCAATGCAGCAAGAAATGGTGATCAATTAGCTCCTTATGTTTCAGATCAAAGCGCCCACTATTGGAAAATAATTACCGATCCTATCACAATGTTTGATAACTTGGAAAATATTTCCAATACTGCAACGCCGCCAGCAACTTTTAAATTTATCAAAACAGATGCTAATGGAATATCTGGGACAACTTTGGAATACTCCTGTTTACAATGCCATACTACAAGAGATGTTGCTTGGGCTGCAAAACACGCTAAAGAAATTCACACAAAAGGAATTACAACCGCAGAGCGCACAAATGAAATTCCTGCTGCTTTTACTTTAGGGCAGAACTATCCTAATCCATTTAACCCAACTACAACTATTCAATTTGCTTTGCCAAAATCATCTAAAGTAACCTTGAGTGTTTTCGCTTTATCGGGCGAACTGATTACTACTTTGGTTGATAAAGAAATGAACAGTGGGTGGCACGAAGTAAGTTTTGACGCAAAAGGAATTGCAAGTGGAATTTATATTTATAAACTTCAAGCCGATCAATTTGGCTTCTCTCGAAAAATGACATTGGTGAAGTAGCAGCAGGGCATTAGCCGGTAGTTTTTAGGAAAGATAAAGAAAGCTCGGTTTGTCAAAACGGATCGGGCTTTTTTTAATTAGTTAATTCGGATAATATTACAGCCGAAGCATTGGCAACATTTAAGGATTCCGCCTTCCCTTTTCTTGGAATTGTAAGTTTGGTATCGCAAAGGTTTAATAATACTTCGGAAGGACCATGTGTTTCATTAGCTAGAACAAGAACCATTTTCTTCTGGCGCTTAAATGAATAAATATTTTCTCCGTTAAGGTCGGCAGTGCAAATACTATATTCTTGTTTTACAAGCTCTTTAAGTTGATTATAAAAATCCTTTGATTCGATAATGTTAATGTGAAAAACAGACCCTGCTGATGCTCTTATCACTTTTGGACTAAAAACCTCTGCACAATTCTCGCTTAAAATTACTGACTCAACACCAAACCAATCGCTGCTTCTAATAATTGAACCAAGATTCCCGGGATCGTTAATGTTTTCTAGTGCAACTATAAGACTACCTTTAATCTCTCTATGGTTATTATCATTATAAAAAACTGCAGACACCTGCTGCGGAGATTTTGTATCTGAAAAGCGCACAATATCATTTCTGCGTACTTCCGCAATTTTAGTAACTCTTTTGCGAAGCGAATCAACAAAATCTTCTTCAGCACTGCTTGCATCAGCAGAATAAAAAACCGACTCGCAGTAGTAACCGGAATCAAGCGCATCGTTAATAAGCTTAATTCCTTCCACTAAAAACTTGGATTCTTCAATTCGATTTTTTTTCTGAGTTAGAGAAGCGTAGTATTTTATTTCTGCTTTAGTCACACTTTCCAAAAATGTTGAGCAAAGATAGATATTTTTTCTTGCTATTAAGAGTAAGAATATTGCACTTAATGCACTTTTTATATTAGATTTGCCCCACAAATTTTAAAAGACAGTACTAAATGCTGGCGTAGCTCAACTGGTAGAGCAGCTGACTTGTAATCAGCAGGTTGCGGGTTCGAGTCCCATCGCCAGCTCTCGAAAAGCCTCAAAACACTTTGTTTTGGG